>CAYQDB010000062.1:0-4030 GCA_964416195.1 uncultured Ignavibacteriales bacterium | reverse complement strand
CTTGACTCCAGTAGCCACAAGATGTAGTATTTCTCGTCATGGAGGAAGATTACCCACGGACATTGCTGGAATTCGAGGAACGGTTCAGTACTGAGGCTGGATGTGTCGACTATCTGCAGGAACTGCGGTGGCCCGAAGGCTTTATTTGTCCCCATTGCGCAGCTGGAGACGCCTGGCGAACGGCTCGCGGTCTGTTTAATTGCTCCCAATGCGGGGTGCAGACCTCGGTGACCGCCGGAACACTCCTTCATCGAATTCGCAAACCGTTGCGTCTCTGGTTTCGGGCTATGTGGCATATCACAGGGCAGAAGTATGGAGCCAATGCTCTTGGGCTTAAACGGGTTCTGAACCTTGGTAGCTATCATACGGCTTGGCAGTGGCTCCATAAACTGCGCCGAGCGATGGTACGCCCTGGACGGGATCGGTTGAGTGGGCTCGTCGAAGTCGATGAGACTTACGTTGGCGGCAAGAAGACTGGTAAACCCGGCCGTGGCGCTGCCGGGAAAGCGCTGGTTGGCATTGCTGTCGAAGATAAGGGCGAGGAGGGGATTGGGCGTATTCGTTTGGGGCACTTGGAGGACGCGTCGGGCAGTAGCCTGACGCCATTCGTGCAGGGAATCGCTCAGTCGGATAGTACAATCCGCACTGACGACTGGGCGGGATATAGTGCCTTGGCTGATAGCGGTTTTGGACATGTTGTGATACCTTCGAACGAATTAAAGCTTGCGCATCTTATTGCTGCGCTGTTGAAACGGTGGCTCTTGGGCACCTATCAGGGGGCTGTACGGCCATCGCATCTGGTGTACTACCTTGATGAGTTTACATTCCGTTTCAATCGCCGTACTTCCGCATCACGTGGTAAATTGTTCTACCGCCTGGTACAGCAAGCCATGATGGTTGACCCAGCACCTGGCTATACTCTCAAGGGACCAGCCATGCCATTCCTTGAGGGAACAGAAAACCTTAACCTCGATCCTATCGATGGAGACTATGACCACAATATATAGTAGCTACTGGAGTTAAGTGCATACCCACATAATACTATTTAAATGATTTACAAGGTCATCTCTTTTTATTCTGGCAAAAGCACACAATATGTCAAGAGATATATTACTCCAATGAATTACAATTTCAATAGTTAGGGTATAGGGTATAATGCCTGGCTGCGTGGAACGAAGGCAGAATGAAAGATTCTTAGCGGATCGAACCGCAACCCGGAAGTCCCTCACAACGAGTGGCTATGCCATTAGAAAGGCCACATCATTGGTATGAATAACACTGCCAGTGCCCAGAATACCAAATTCAGAGGCCCGCCTACACGAGTGTAATCAGAAAAACGGTACCCGCCGGGGGCGTAGACCATGGTATTTGTCTGGTATCCGATTGGTGTTGCAAAGCTTGTTGATGCAGCAAAGGTAATTGCCACCAGAAATGGGCGAGGATTCACACCCAGGGATGCTGCAAGGGACAGCGCAATGGGAGAAAGGATAACAGCGGATGCGTTATTTGACATAACCGCGGTAAGTAGTGCAGTGGTCAAATAGAGGGCCGCCAGAATAGAGAGAGGACCAAAGACGGCAAATGGTTCCAATACCGAATGTGCCAGCCAGCGGGCAGCCCCGCTCTGTTCCAAAGCCAGCCCCAGGGGAATAATGCCGCCAAGCAGAAAAACTACCCTCCAATCAACTGCGTGGTAAGCCTCTTCGATGGTGAGGCAGCGGCCCAGCACCATGCCAACCGCTCCGATGAGTGCTGCAACGAATATGGGAACTACCTTTAAGGCAGTCAGAATAAGTACCGCAAGAAACACGAGCAGTGCAACAATGGCTCGATCTTTGCGAAGGAACAGTTCGGTCAACTCGTTCGTTACCACAACATCACTTGATTCAAGAAGGCGCGGGACCTCATCCTTATTTACCTGCAAGAGTAATGTGTCTCCACTGTCAAGAAGGATGTTTGCTAAAGGATCTCTCAGAATTTTGCCACGCCTCTGCACCGCAAGAATTATGGATCTAAACCGGCGGAGAAAGCTGGATTTTTGCAAGGTGCGTCCAACCAGGTTTGATTGTGGCGGTATCAGGACCTCGATCAGGTGTACCTTATCAGAACTCAGCTCCTGATCATCCATGGTAACGTGAGTCTGAATGCCCAAGCCCAAGGATTCCTTCATGCTCAGAAGCTTGTCCACGTTACCGTGCAGTAAGAGTGTATCCCCCTCCCTGATCTTGGCTCTCGAGGGTCGCGACACAGCCTTATCACCACGCAGGATTTTAATAAGATTCACTTTTGCATCCCGGAAGTCTTTCCTTTTGTCCCACGTTACACCAATAATAGGAGACTTTTCTGCCACCCTCAATTCTGCCAGATAGTCGGAAAGCCGATATTTGTCCACCTGTTGCGTTGCAACCTTACGCTTTGGTAATAGCCGGTGCCCAATCATAATGAGGTAAATAATGCCGGCAAGGGACATCACAAACCCCAGAGGGGCGAATTCAAAGAGGCCAAAAGGTCTCATGCCTTGGGATACAGCGATAGAGCTGACCAGGATGTTGGTGGAGGTACCGATTAAGGTGCATACCCCGCCAAACTGGCTTGCAAAGGATAGGGGCATCAGCACGCGGGCAGCAGAAATTTTCCGGTTCATGGCGAGCACCGTTGCAACGGGAATGAAGATGGCCACTGTTGCGGTGTTGACGATAAAGGCGGATAACGCGGCTATGGTAACGCATAAGACCAAAATCAACCGTAATTCGCCTTTTCCCGCCAGTCTATTTAAGTGGTACGATAACCATTGAACCAGGCCGGTGCGCACTAAGCCTGCGCTCAGAATGAACATGGCTGCAACAGTTGCAGTGGCTGGATTCGCAAAGCCGTACAGTGCCTGATTTGGTGCAATGAGGCCCAGCGCAATCAGGATGACGAGTATGCAAAGGGCTGCCAGATCAACGGGAAGTTTTCCGGTTACGAATAATGCCATGGAAAAGGCGACGACTGCGAGTGTGAGAATGGTGCTTACGTCAGGCATACCGGTCTATTAACTTTCCTGAGCCTTGTTGGGCTGAATAATCATGAATTAAAGGTAACCCAAATCAAGAGCAGCGTGATTAAAAGGATCCCACTGTATTTCATGGCACATAGCTCATCTCTTGACAATGAGAACGGGGCTTTTAGACAGCCGTATAACCTTTTCGGATACAGAGCCTAAGAACATCTGTTCGAGATTGGTTTTTCCATGGGAACCGATGACTATTGCGGATACTTGTTCCTCTTCCTCGGCCTTGAGTATTTCCTTTAAGGGAACACCTGTCTCTATCTTCAACTTCACCTTGAAACCGCTCTCCCTGAGCTTCTTCTCTATCTTTATTCCTTCATCCATGGCCTCTTTATTTATCAATCCTAAAATGGTAGCAGAACCGCCAGCCCCATATCTGGAAACCGCTTCGATTCCCTTTTCATCAATCACATGCAGAATTACGACTTCTTCTGTTCCTGCATCCTTGAGCTGTTTAATATAGCTCAAAGCCTTTTTTGAGACATCAGAAAAATCCGTTGGGTAAAGTATTTTCTTCAGCATCTCTCCCTCCCGTTTAATAGTAATATCAGTTAGATACAGTTGTCGCTATAAAGCCTTTATTATGTTGTTTTTACTATAATAATTATTATTTTGATCCCGTTAGATTCTCGGCGTTATTCCGAAAAGATGAAGCAACAGCGATTATATTGTTAACATTCAAGAAAGTCTGAAGCAATCTCATTTTCCTTTCTTCTTAAAGCCCTTTCCGCTCAAACCAGCGAAAGAGTGCCAACCCTCCAATAATGAATATAGGAATGATAATCCAATGGTTCAGCCCGAGTACCTGGGGCAGCGTAATCTTCCCCAGATCTCCCCACGTCAAAACAGTCTTTTTCAACCCAGGGTATGCCTCGGCGTACAGGGCTGCGCCAACGAGCATCCCCACAATTCCCCACATTACATCCCAGCGGCCCTCACCGAATGCTCCGGCCGAGGTCGCTGGGCAGTAGCCCAAGA
>CAYQDB010000061.1:0-4652 GCA_964416195.1 uncultured Ignavibacteriales bacterium | reverse complement strand
TGGGGATGCTGGTAGACCTAACGACATTTGGCAGGGTTGAGATTCTCGGCTTCGCAGCCGTCATGACTCTGGCGGCCATCATAGGCAAGCAAGCTTGTTCCCTGGCCATCTTTGACAAGACAACCAATCGGATCGCTATCGGACTGGGCATGATTCCCCGTGGGGAGGTTGGTTTGATTTTTGCAGGCATCGGTGCCAAGTTGGTTCTGGATGGGCAACCTGTGATCTCGTCCGGCACTTATTCTGCGGTTGTCATCATGGTGATCATAACCACTCTCGTGACGCCCCCGGTGCTTATGCACTCGCTTTTGCGAGGGGATAAGAAGAAAGCCGCCAGCGCTTGATCATCTTTGCAGAACCGTAGGGAAGGTCTCGCAGAGACCTGCCTACAGAATATACGGTCGAGAGTGGCGAGTCCGTACTGGACCTGCCCTATGTGACTGATGTAAAACGATCTTCCTTGTACTTAGAAAAATAATACAGTACTGAGCGTGCAGCTATGTCAATCATGATCTCGGCCATATCCTCTACGGACCACATTTCTGGTCGGAAATAGAAGCTGCCTCGGTTGAACTTTCCACCCTCCTCATTATGAAGATATGTCTTATTCAGTCTTCCAAACATTGCCATACTGGTTACTCGATCTAATATGGAAGAGTCATGTTCGAAATCACACCCATATCCAAAACAAACGAATGGAAAAATACTTTCTCGAAGTAATGCTGTCCGTAGACCGATAACATTTTTACCAAGCCTTTCAATTGCGTTGCCCTTTGCCTGTTTAGGCAAGCCCTCCTTGACTCTTAAAACATTTGTACCTTGGTTTTTAACCTCAGCAATTAGTATTGGGTAACTCATCGGATCATCTGGCTTACTACGTATTAACAGGATTCCGCCGTCCGGTCGAATGGAACTGGTGTCAAAATGGTAGTGGAACTCAAGATCAGGATAAGTACTTCGAAGTTCCCTAACTATGTCTTTTAAATACCATTGCTTCTCATGAACCAATGATATTTTTTTGCCAAACTTAGACCTCAAGCGTACAACGACCTTTTCAAGTGCTTGGATGACCTCGGTTTCCTGCTTCTTTGATGTGACATTGATTACAGTGCCTGTTCTCTGTTTTCGCAACTGCTCTTTACGTGCCACGATATTACCCCTTTCACGACACCCGTTCAGAAAAAGAGAACGTTAGAATCGCTCCACCAGAAACAAGTGTTCGGTAACATGCATATTCCTGTTCCGAAGGTTCCTGCTGCCTCTAAAAGTATTGTATTTGAGCTCAATGACTTCCAGCGTCCCGAGCTCACTCAACAGAGATCGCATTTCGGCTGGCCGAATGAAACCTTCATTGTTAAACGAAACGAGAAGAAACTTTGTATCCAGTGCTCTTACCAGTTGCGTGAATCTGAACAAAGAGCGCGAACGAACATTATAGTCAGATCGACTCCAATCAAGCGGAATGCCTGAAACCCTACTAACGTGGTTTGGCCGTTCATACGATACTAGAAGGTTAAGCATGAAGTAGTTAGAGCCGTAAGGATGTTGATTGTAGGGGGGGTCAAGGTACGCCAGGTCTAACCCCCTCAAGTGCTGTGCAGCATGTTTTGCATCTTCTTGAAATACCTCCACTTCGCACTCGAAACGGCTCAAGATCGGAGGTGCAAGAACAATATCGCCTCGAATGCGGGTTAGCGCATCACCATTGCTCCCACCAAACTTTCCGATCTTTGTTTTTCGGTCCTTGTAGAACCCTTTGAAAACGCCCGAGGTATTTGCGTGAATCGATGCTTCACTTAGAAGCGGGCCAAGCAGAAAATCGAAATACTCATGGGGGGCAGAATCTATCAGCCGCCGATAATTGTCCAAGCGACGTGCGTTCTGTCGGGTATAGAACACCCGCTCATCTTTGCTGATTTCTTCTTCACGGCGAGGTGAGTACATCTGTTCGATGAATCCCATCGGAAAGTTTTCACAATCAACACGCGCATTAAAATCTTCGACTATCTCCTCAAGCACTCTAAAATCAGCGGTGCTCCTATTTCTTAGATAGCAACGTCCAATAGTTGCTGCATAATTTTCAATATCATTACTTGCCAAGTAGCTGGCGTGCTGCTTGAAGTATCTTGAAACTATGCCGGAGCCGGAGAAAGCATCGAGGATGCGGAGACGTTCTTTCCCGAGACGTCGTTTGACCTTAGCTACTGCTTTTCCTATAGGATCAAGCAGTGCGCGCTTATTGCCGATGTAAGTAATCAACTGTTTTGACAGGTAATCCCGATTCTCGTGAACGTTTTCACCCCAAAGTGTCATTTGCGTCTCGTAGGTACTATACGATTGTGAATGTGATGCTGTCTCTGGCTGAATTAGGTCTTTATTGTCCATTCTAAAATACTCTATCTATCGTTTCAAAACCCCATTATAGCACGGAAATGACCATGCTTTGTTTTTTGCCATTTTATCGACAAAGCTTCTTAAAATAATTGTAAACATAAAATTCTATATTGACAATCACAATATTGCATATTTACGTCTCTTACCATCCGAGTCAAGACTCGAAATTGTACGACAGTCTAGAGTAGACTTGCCAGACAGTAGACAGACCCATACCGGACCTGCCCTGCTTGCTCTGCTAAATCGGCATCAGCCCGACAGCCGGTAGCCGGTGCGACGGCGGTACTTCCCGTTGATGCGATCCATCATTTTTTCAGCCACAAATTCCCTCCGCACCGTGCAGAAATCATCATGGTGGCGGGCGATAACCTTGTTGACTTCGTCCTCGCTGTAAAGACGGTTCGGCTCGAATTGCGCCAGGATATATTCAAGCAGGAACTTGCGCTTGCTTCGCTGAGCGGGCAGTTTTTCGATGTGGTCATCCTTGACGAAGTTGGCCACCACTTTCTGTTTTACGGAGGCCTTGGCATTCTTGTTGGAGTTTCGCTCCAGCCATTCGTAGACGGACTGCTCAGGTATCCGCCAGTCCTTGCCAATTTTGTAAGCACTTATCTCACCAGCCTGAACTTTCCGGGTAATGACCTGAGCATTCATTTTGAGTTTTTCAGCCAGCTCGGAAGTAGTGAAGAACTCGGTGTTTTTGATGATCCCTTCGCAGTATTCCATTAGATATCTCCTTTCGTCATATTAGGATAATATGATGCACTCAGATACAGTCAAATATTTTTTTATACTTTGTTGTAGAGGCTAAGCACATTGCTTTTGGCTGGTGATTAATCTTAAGTCTGTCAAAAACTTATCAGCGGTGAGCTGTAATGCGTTGATAATAAACGACTTATACTTCATAATTATTTCACAATAAAAACAATATCGACATAAAAACCAGGAGTAACTGTAACGCACTAGTGGCTAGTAGATTACGCTAATGAGTCGGAGTGGTGGGTAATGTCCGGTGAGCTGGTAAGGCAATTGTTTAATTATGTATAGTGAATCTTGACTTATTAGGTTTAATGTGGTATAATAGCAGAGATAAGTTTCTTTGCGTGGTTCGAGAACCACTCCCGCCTCTGGCACTCAGCTGAGCCTGAGTCGATAATCAATATGGGTTGACGCATCGGCCCAAAGGGTTTGTGACCTCGAGCAACAACGAGCGAGAAAGCCGTGGTGGGGTGTGGTTTCAGTGGAGATGACCCCTCAGCCTTGGAAGGAGGGAGTTCTTATGAGATCAAAATACAAACATGGATTGGGCCAGGAACGGCCGAGAGCAAGGTACATCCACAGCCTCGACAAGATAGCTCAGTTGACGGATGCCGAAAAGGCCAAGCTCAAAGAAGTCACCCAGATATATGCTTTCCGGGTTACGGATTATTACCTCGACCTGATCGACTGGGACGACCCTAATGATCCGATCAGGAAGCTGGTTATACCCCAGGAGGATGAGTTACTTGCTTGGGGGGAACTGGATGCTTCAAGCGAAAGGAAGGTTACTGTCCGCAAGGGTGTTCAGCACAAGTATGCCACGACTGTGCTCTTGTTAGTAAACGAGGTTTGCGCAGGTTTTTGCCGTTACTGTTTCCGGAAACGCCTCTTTATGAATGGCAGTGACGAGGTGACGTACGACATAAGACCTGGAATTGAGTATATCCGCCAGCACCCGGAGGCAGACAATGTGCTCCTCACCGGCGGAGATCCGATGGTTCTGAGTACTGCCAAGCTGGAGCGAATCATCAGGGCCCTGCGTGAGATAGACCACGTGAGGATAATCCGCATTGGGTCCAAGATACCGGCTTACAACCCATATCGCTTAATCAACGATGATGCTCTCATGGAAGTGTTCAGCAAGTACTCTGTGCCCGACCGGCGTATTTATATGATGTGTCATTTCGACCACCCCCGGGAACTCACACCGGAGGCGCGCGAGGCCATCAACCGTCTGATTAAAGCTGGTGTTATCTGTGTTAACCAGAATCCTCTTAGTCGTGGTATTTCGGATGATCCGGAGGCGATGGCGACACTCTGGAACGAGTTGTCGTATATGGGCGTGCAGCAGTACTATGTCTTCCAGGGACGTCCCACGGCAGGCAACTACCCATATCGGGTGCCGATCGTCGAGTCCTACCGCAAGGTTGAACAGGCCAAGAAAAAATGCTCGGGATTGGCCAAGCGGGTTAAGTATGTTATGTCGCATGGGTCCGGTA
>CAYQDB010000060.1:0-4902 GCA_964416195.1 uncultured Ignavibacteriales bacterium | reverse complement strand
CTACTCTTGTGGTTGCTTGCTAACGATAGCCGGCTCATGGGCAGTCTACCTGCGTTCTAATCGTGGGAACGAGCTCACCGGGAATGGTAGCCTTCACCAGGTAGCCATCGGCACCGACAGCTTCGGCTGATTGTCTGTATTCGATACAGTCGAACACGGAAAGGATGATCACCTTCGGCGGTGAGGCCAGAGCCTTCAGAGCGCGGGTGGCGCTCAGTCCGTCCATATCCGGCATTCTCACATCCATGAGCACCAGATCGGGCTGCAATACCTCGGCCTTGCTGACGGCTTCTCTTCCGTTGCCGACTTCTCCGATCACTTCTAAATCCTGATGCTCGTTCAGGAACTCGATTAGCTTCTGCCGAAAGGCAGCGTTATCATCAACAATCAGAAGCCTTATTTTCTTCATCGCTCTGTTCTTCATTATTTCAACGTACAAGCGGAGATCCCGGCGCATTCGATGGCCACGGTCTGGTCTTTGGATACCGCCACATCGTCCAGTACTTTCTCGTTTCCCTTTCTGTCCACAATTTTGATGTCGAACATCCCCGCCAAGGTCTGGAAAATGATTGAATCCCCCTGTTCGAGCGCTGTCTCCAGGAGGTTCGTTCCCCAGTAGTCCGGACCTACACGCTGGGTTCCCGTTTTCTCCACAGCCTCCGCGTTCCCCAGATACAGCTCGGTAATCGGGACAGCGCCTTGGTTTGTAAGCTCCACGTTGGCAAACCCAAAGGATGCGCAGGAGACAAGCAAAGCCAAGAGAATCACAGCCGAAAGGATCTCTGCAAACACTTTTTTCACTTTTCACCCCTCGAAAAAAGATTTTTCCTTCGCGCTGACCATTGTTTGTTTAAGTCACAGCATCTCTGTTTTTAAGTATAGGGGTAAAAGGGAGATATCTCGATCGGGTAAATACTCTATATCCAGTGAAAAATAACCTTACTTTGCTGTTTTTTTTACTCGACCAGGCCTATCCGGGAGGCGTGGACAACCAGCTCCGCCGTACTGTGCGCCTGGAGCTTGTCCATATCCGCACTCTCATGAGCTGCCCTCCGAATGGATTGCTTTCAGATTAGTCCTTGATCTTTCAGGACGCTCTTCAGCTCTTCAAATGTCCGTTCCAGTGCATCGATAAGAGAGGCTGTCTTTTCAAGGTTGCCTACCTCTCTTACGGTCTCTATCTGCAAAGCCAAATCCTGCATAACAGTCGCACCTACACTGCCCGAGGCGCTCTTAAGAGAGTGCGCCTGGCGGGCGATTTGTAAAGTATTACCGCTTCTCTGGGCTTCTTTGAGAGCCTCGATTTGAAGCAGTGTATCCTTCAGATAACCCTTAAGGATCGATACACGGAGCTCTTGATCAGTGCTTAATACATCTCTTAAAACAGAATCGTCGAATACTCTCCTTTTATCAGGCATCTGTACATGAGATCGTTTTCCCTCTGCAGAGCTCGGCTCCAATAGACATCGCCCAATCGCCTTGAGCAGTTCCTGCGGCTTGACCGGCTTGGACACATAGTCATCCATACCTGCCTCCAGGCACTTCTCCCGGTCGCCTTTCAGGGCGTGAGCGGTCATGGCTATGATGGGAATATCGTGGGTTCGAACCTTTGACGCCACATCTCGAATCCTTTGGGTGGCCTCAAATCCATCCATCTCGGGCATCTGTACATCCATCAGTACCAGATCATAGGGCACTTTCGCCAGCGCCTTGAGTGCCTCCCGACCGCTAGCCACGGCATCGGCCCGGTAGCCGAGCTTATCTAAAATTGCCAGGGCCACCTTCTGGTTGGTGGGATTATCCTCTGCAAGAAGGATGCGAATCTTGTGCTTCCGTTCCTCTGCAATAGAATGCCTTGTTACTATGGTCCTGGCACTGGAATCAACTCGTCTTCCACTTATGACTGTCATCAGGCAGTCGTAAAGCCGGGACGGCTTCAGCGGTTTATTCAGATAGGCGGAGAACCCTATTTCTCGAAGCCGGGCAACATCACCCCGTTTGCCCATCGAAGTCAACAAGACCAGCAGAGTGTCATGCAGGGATTCGTCTTCTTTTATTTTACAGCCCAGCATTTCTCCGTCCATTCCAGGCATCTGCATATCCAGGATGGCCAACTCAAACGGATCACCTTCTTCTACAGCGGCCCGCAGTTTCATCAGGGCTGTTTCCCCATCAAGCGCTTCATCGTACCGGCACTGCCATGAGGTAAGATAATTCTTGAGAAAAAGGCGACTTGTCTCATTATCATCCACGACCAGAAGCCGTTTGCCTCTTATAGCCTCAACGGTTCCAACAGCCGTTTCCCTGGCTCTAAGTTGCTTCTGAAACACGGCGGTGAACCAGAAGGTGGAACCTTTTCCCTCCTCACTCTCCACCCCTATCTGACCACCCATTAGCTCCACCATTACCTTGGAAATAGTGAGGCCCAGCCCTGTACCCCCATATCTACGGGTCGTAGAGGTGTCCGCCTGCTTGAAGGGTTGAAACAAGGATTCTATCCGATCCTGGGGAATGCCTATGCCTGTGTCCGACACGGCAAAATGCGTAACAACTCGACTGTTTCGTTCCTCCTGAACGGTCACCCGCAGGGACACCTCTCCCTCTGAAGTGAACTTGGTGGCATTTCCAACCAGATTGGTCAGTATCTGACGCAGCCGTCCCGGATCGCCCCGGAGAAGTGAGGGCACTTCAGCATCGATCAGGCAGGTATATTCCAATCCCTTCTCCTGGGGTGTTACCGCCAGCATATCGTTTAGTTCTTCCAGGGTGACTCTTAGATCAAAGTCTATTAACTCAAGATCCAGCTTTCCCGCTTCGATCTTGGAGAAATCCAGGATGTCGTTGATAATGTTCAGCAGGGAGCTTGCGCTGCGGCTTACCGTTTCCGCAAAATCGCGCTGCTCGGCAGTCAGATCAGTATCCAGTAGAAGACCGGTCATGCCGATGATCCCGTTCATCGGTGTGCGGATCTCATGGCTCATGTTGGCCAGAAACTCGCTCTTTGCCCTGTCGGCTTCCTCGGCAGCTGCCTTGGCCTGATGCAGGGCATCTTCCGCCCATTTGCGCTCGGTGATGTCAACGAAGAATCCTACATTGCATTTTCTACCATCTATTGAAACCTGGGCTGAATTGATATCCGTATAGATCAGTGTGCCGTCTTTTCGCAGACAGGGGATGTTCGACGCTAATGTCTTCTCTCCTCTAGCCTGAGCTTCGAATTCTGAAACCACATGGGGCAAAGCTTCTTGGGGATGAATATCTGAAACACTCAGCTCCTTTAGCTCTTCTTCTGTGTAACCCAGCAACTTCCTAATGGCGGGATTCGCATATAGAAAGGCCTTTGTCTCAAGGTCCGCCACAAGTATTCCTTCGGCTGCCCCTTCAAACAGCACTCTGTAACGCGCTTCAGATTCTACGATTTCTCTCTCCACCCGCCGCCGCTCGAGAATTTCACCGAGCAGCTTCGTAACGGCGTTGATCACGTTTCGTTCCTCTTTTAAAAAAGGACCCTCATCCCTTTCCGGCTTCTCGTTCAGATAATAGACTTCCAAGCTGCCGGCTTGCTCATTATTTACTATGATATCACTGGCCTGTCCCCATTCAGTTTCTTTAAAGTTATCTGTAGTAAACACCTGACCATTCAGAATGCTTCGAGCGCAAGTGATTTCTGGATACTGCCAGGCAGGCGGAATGAGATTTATAGTACCCTGAATTATTTCCTCTGAAGTTAGACCGGGCTTAACAACAAGATTTGACACTTCGTAGAGGCAATTCACTTCCTTTATCCGCTCGCCAAGATCATGTGTACGCTGCTCAAGCTCTTCCTCTGTTTGCTTGTGATCGCTGATATCCTGAATTATCCCGACGGTGCGGTAGGCTTTGCCTGACTCGTCTTTAATGGGAAATCCCTTGGCCCATAACCAACGTGCGGAACCATCGGGACGGACTATCCTGAACTCCACATTGAAATCACCTCTACCCTGCATATATTCTTCGAAGACTTGGATGACTTTCCCTCTATCTTCTTCATGTATTGATTCCCACATGACCCTATCGTTTTCATACACTTCTTGTGGTTTGCGCCCCCATATCCTTTCGAAACTGGGGCTCAAATAAGATATCCCCCTTGATTCGCCGGCCTCTCCCGACCAAAAGACATCTTCGATGTTTTCCGCTAGTTGGCGAAATCTCTCTTCGCTCTTCCGCAACGTCTCTTCGACTTGTTTGCGCTCGGTGATGTCGTGTGCCAGACACACGATCCCTTCCGTTGCGCCATCCCTACCCTGCATAACAGATCCTGAAAACAGGACGGGTATCCGGCTGCCATCCTTGGCCAGACAGACCGACTCCCTGTTTGAAAACGAATTTTCTTTGAGGATATCTGCCAAAATCGAGCCATGGGTTTGGCTATGGTCAGAGAATATCATACTGACCGGATTACCCAGTAATTCACTTTCTTCATACTTCAACAGATCCAGCACCGCTTGATTGATGAGTTTTATTTTTCCATTTGGATTTGCAACGATCAGTAAATCGCTCATGGACCTAATGATACTATCCAGGAAGGAGCGAGAGACCACCAATTTATGTAACTCCTCACCCATCATATTCATGCTATTTGCCACCGCATCAATAACATCAAACTTTTCGCTTGTGCTAACTTTCTTCGTGAAGTCAAGGGATGCAAGAGCATCAACAAGAGCTACTATTTCATTCAGCCTCTGTTCCAGGTCAGCGTAGCTAATGTAGTTGGCGGAAATCTTGTCTGAGAGATTACCGAGTCCTGCAGCGATTTTGTCTAGATCGTCACCTTGTGCAGAAGGAATATCGGTTATTTCCAGGCTACCTGAGGCTACCTGTTCGATGAGGTCAAGTATTTTTTTGATGCGACTGGCTTGGGAG
>CAYQDB010000059.1:0-5081 GCA_964416195.1 uncultured Ignavibacteriales bacterium | reverse complement strand
ATTGATGCGAGACCAGCTCTGCTTCGGCCTGGTTTTCTCTTAGAGTCGGAATGTAAGTTTGCGTCCAGCGCATCGTGTTTTTTCCTTTAAGCTCAGATGTAGGTCGAAATCCCTGTGGTTTCGACAGCAACTCTATATGTGGCAGACGTTCACATTTGTTATATTTATTATCGGCCACAATGCGAAATGACTAAGATAGCGAGACCCGGTTTAATATCAACCGAAAAAACTACTTCTAGATTGCCATCTACCTCCCTTAAGAATGTCATTCCCGCGAAGGCGGGAATCCAGTAAAGTAGGTCAAGCCCACTTAGGTCTGGCAAATATCTATTGCTTTTGACAACTTACTGAACATAGATTAAGGGAGGTTTATGACAAATGCCTATTGCTTGGGCAATAAAACAGAAGAACAGACTTGTCTGTAAGACAGGCTTGTCAGCCCCCGTGGTGTAATGGATAACGCACCGGCCTCCGGAGCCGGTCATTCGGGTTCGATTCCCGACGGGGGTATATAAGAAGGCATCCTTTGTGGATCGACCTCAGCATGATGCAAAACAAGTACATCTGTGGGTGGGTACCTTTTAAGGAGGATTATATAGATGGAAACCGGAGACAACTGGGGTTCTATTATCGTTCGTCTGATCAGGCAGTAGGGACTTTATTGTTAGCTGCTATAGCGATTTGGCAAGACAAGCTAAGACCGGGCCCGAAATTGGCAATCAGAATGAGGAATAACAGCGGAGTAATCGTCAAGTATCCAAACGGGGAGATGGATCGGTGGTTTCACCTCACTGTTGAGAATAAAAGAACATGGGCCACTGCAAGAAATGTTCGAGTCGTTTTAAGGCAGGTTTTCAGAAAAGACGCAAGTGGTTTGTTTAAGCAAGATTCTAGCCATAACAATCAGTTAACATGGGCACCAGCATATGCGCACGATACGGCACCAAATATCACTAAAGACGATGATCTGGATCTTGGCTATATTTCCAAGAACTCAAAGAAATTTACAATGTCGTTTTACGGAGTAAGGGAACTCTCCAAAGCAACCCTTGAGCCTAAGGAATCTATGATAATTGGTCTCGCTATCAGGGCGGATAATTTTGACGCCAAGGATATGTGTTTTTTCAGGATTGACTGGAACGGCATTTGGGAAGATGACGATAGTAAGATCCAAAAAAACCTAGTGATACAAAGGGTTGATAAATCAGTGATTGAAACCGGTTAACAGTCATGTAGACTTGAGACCCAGCACTTTTGCTGTGAAACAAAAATCTGTGGCCACAAGGGTATAGCGCCTTGTTTGCTCGCTATTGAACATAAATCTAATGGTTCGCAAATCGTTAAACTCGGTGTATTATGATCTCTAATTCGTGTTGGTTTGAATGTCACAGTAGGAAAATCGGTGTAAAATGGAATTGAACGAGACAATTTGGAGGCCGCTGGGGCGCCCCGATCTTGGTCCCACCAACCGAATTAGCAACATGATAGCGGAAATAGAGGGACGCTCTCCTGGCTTACTTACTTCTGTACGATTGGGACCTACTTTGATCGTTGCTGCGGATTTCAGTGGGCAACATAAATCAGCCTCTCATGAGTGTTACTCTTTTCTTGTTGCCGATCTGGCCTTTTGCTGGCTTTGGGATGAGATGAGAAAAGATCTGAGGAAAGAGTTCTTACATGGTAACAGACGTATGGAATTCAAGTCACTCAATGACAGAGACCGTCAACAAGCACTTACCCCCTTTCTTAGAGCAGCAAACACGATTCCTGGGCTTCTATTGTCTATTCTGGTAGACAAGAGAATCGATAGTCTTTTTGAAGACCATTGTGAACGAGTCTGGCAAAACTCCCTATTCCCTCAATTCGCAAAATGGAAACCCGTTACACGTGAAAAACTGCTCAGAGTAGTCAACTTCTGTGCGCTTCTGGTGTCTTGCCTGTCAGCAGTAAATCAAGATGTCCTCATTTTTACAGACGAGGATGATTTTGTAGCAAATGATGCGAGAGTAGTTGACGCTACAAAACTCGTTGGACACATCATGAACCATTATTTGAGGCATGAACTGAGACATCTAAGGTTTGGAAGTACGAGGTGCGATGACGGTTCCCGTTCCATAGAAGATTTGGTGGCTATTCCGGATCTTATCGCTGGTGCGTTAACAGAACTGGCTTCTCACAGTGCAATCCCAAGAAGACCACTCATGGTACCAATTTCAACAGGTCTATCCCGGAAGGCAATAACTATCCTCGATTGGTTTGCAGACCAAGAAGTTCACACATTGAAAAGGTTTGCAATTGTCTTGGACAGTGGAAAAGGCAGATCGCTACTCTACAGGGTGCTGAATCTCTCATCTCCAAACAGAAAGAGTGAATATCTTTGGCATCGAGAACTGGACAAAAGAATACTACTCTATTTGCCTCACTGGTAAGAGTCTTTGTAGGGAAGGTCTGGAACAGACTTGCCATCTACTGACTGCAATGATATTCTTTTTGGCAGGTCTCTGCGAGACCTTCCCTACGTTTTTGTGGGCGGCAGATGTCCTCATCTGCCCCATTGACCCGTGTACTGAAAGTCATTCCTGCGGAAGCAGGAATCCAGAGGAAGCAAAAATGACTACACAACCACTCAACAGGAAGTAGGTATAAAACGGCAAGAACACTGGATTCCCGTTTTCACGGGAATGACGGCGTCGCAGTAGCATAGAACAGGACCCGAATCGGTTCCGCCAATGATTCTAAAACCTCTTCTGATAAAAGTGGCAATAAGGCTGTTTGCCGGTGTGTTCGTAGTAATCCTGATGATACTCTTCCGCCTCCCAGAACGTGTCAACCTTGACAAGCTCGGTCGCTACGTTATAGCCTTTGCCTTCAAGGATTTTGATGAGCTTCTCTGCCGTCTGCTTTTGCCCATCGTCGACATAGAAAATCACTGAACGATATTGGTGCCCGACGTCCGGCCCCTATCGGTCAACCTGGGTCAGATCGTGTATTTCAAAAAACAGCCTGGTCAACTTCTCAAACGTCGTTTTGGAGGGATCGAAAACAACCTCAATGGTCTCGGCATGGCCGGTAGCCCCGCTGCACACTCTCATCGTGTTGGCACTTGATATTCGAAGGTGCGGACAACAGCCGTCGACGCGGCCCATCTGCCTGCGTCGCCGTTGCCTATTTGTTCACCAGAGAACAACATGCTTCAGTGAAGTGTTGAAGCGAGGTGGCCAGGCTATCACTGGGACCACCAAAGCCGATGCGCACATGGCGCGGTTCGCCAAAGAACCGTCCCGGCACCACGTAGACGCCATACTCACCGGCCAATCTCTTTGGGAACTGGTTGGCTTCCAAGCCGACACTTACCTCCGGAAAGTAAATACAGCCCTGATCCGGCACGCTGCCCGCCAGAATACCCCTGTCAACGAGCACTGCCGCGCACTCCCGCATCAATGGCCGGTTTCGCTCGACTGCCGCTTTACTGTGCTGGAGGTATTGGTCGAGTCGGGCCAGCACGTAAGCTGAGATAGCTTCCAGAAGGCGGGCGTAGGAGCCTTCGACGAGCATTTGCAGCTGTCGCACTTTGGCCACGACGTCCTTTGGGGCGATAATCCAACCACAGTGGAGACAGCCAAGTCCATATACTTTAGTCAAGCTGTTCAGGGAAACGAAGCAATTATCCAGAGCCGCCGCCGGAGGCTGACGGTCAGCAACAAAGTCGTGGTATACTTCATCAACAACGACCATGACCGCGGGATTGACCGCCCGGGCCTGGGCGGCGATTGCTATCAATGCATCATCAGCCAAACATGCCCCGCTTGGGTTGTGCGGGTTGCTGACAACGATCAGTCTTGTGTGTGGTTTGACGGCATGGGAGATGGCCTCAGGGTCGATCTGGTATGCAGGCGGCCGCCTTCTGACGTAACTGATTTCGGACCCGATGAACTCTGGCGATGCCACAAGTGGTTCATAAACCGGTGATTCGATTATCACGTGCGACTGCTCGTCCAGCAAAGCGCGACAAATGAGGTAAATGCCGTTCGAGACCCCGTTGGTCGTAACGATGTTGCGCTCGTCCATGCCATAACGCTCCGCGATATTTGCTACGAGCGCAGGATGTTCCCAGGCGGGCGACAGGTGCTGAAACGAAGCCGCTCTCTGGCTACTAAATTGCTGCACGTGTTGCCGGAGCAACTCCGTCGGTTCGCTCACGGAGCTGGAGAGAAGCAGATGCGCGTCCGTTCTTCCCTGAAGCTCTAAATGGAGGTCATTGTACCAATGGAGGTAGTTCGTCTTCATGGCGCCCAACTTATCATATTTGTGCTGCCGAGGCAAGGAGTCCTGCAATGGACCGCCGGGTTGGTTTTTCAGTGGATAGGCAGGCATTTTTCGCTATATTTCAGTGGAATGGCAACAAAGACAAGAGATAATCTATCCTTATTAATCTCCAGAGAGGTCGTGGCGGACCGGATACACACTTTCACCGGGTAGCCCACAGCTCTGCTGTGGGAAATCCCCATCATTGACGATACTTCACGTGGACGGCAGATGTTTTCATCTGCCCCATTGACCCGTGTACTGAAAGTCATTCCTGCGGAAGCAGGAATCCAGAGGAAGCAGTTATGAGTACACAACCACCCAACAGGAAGTGGATCTGAAACGCCAGGAACACTGGATTCCCGTTTTCACGGGAATGACGATGTCGCAGTAACGTAGAATAGTCTTTGTAGGGAAGGTCTGGAACAGACCTGCCATCTATTGACCTGCAATGATGTTCTTTTTGGCAGGTCTCTGCGAGACCTTCCCTACGTGCTGTCATGTATCCTAAAACCTCTTCTGATAAAAGTGGCAATAAGGCTGTTTGCCGGTGTGTTCGTAGTAATCCTGATGATACTCTTCCGCCTCCCAGAACGTGTCAACCTTGACAAGCTCGGTCGCTACGTTATAGCCTTTGCCTTCAAGGATTTTGATGAGCATCACTGCCGTCTGCTTTTGCCCGTCGTCGACATAGAAGATCGCTGATCGATATTGGTCCCCAACATCCGGCCCCTGCCGGTCAACCTGGGTCGGATCGTGTATTTCAAAGAACAACC
>CAYQDB010000058.1:0-5166 GCA_964416195.1 uncultured Ignavibacteriales bacterium | reverse complement strand
AATGGAGGTAATATAATGGCAACTCCCGAAGAACTTAATCAGCTTACACCCGACAAAAAAGTGGATGCACGAGGCACACCCTGCCCAGGCCCATTGTTGGAGGCAAAACGGGCAATTACCTCGGTTCCGATAGGTGGGGTGATGGAGGTGCTCTCCGCGGATGCAAGCACCAATAAGGACATCCCCCGCTGGGCTAATAAGATCGGTCACGAGTACCTTGGCACAATCGAGGATGCCGGCTACTGGCGCATATTTGTCAAGAGAGGTAAGTAACCATGGAGAAAGGCGGCGACGCTGCCGGGGAGCAGTTCCGTCCGAGAATTCTCATCTTCTCGACGGTGTTCATCTCCGACATCGGCATCGACCTGGCAGGCAGCTCGCACATGCACTATCCGCCGTCCTGCATTGCTATTCCTCTTCCCTGCTCCAGTAGCATCAAGCCGGAGTGGATTCTGTACGCACTCCAGCACGGTTTCGATGGAGTGTTTATTGCAGCCGACGGGACTGACTGCCCGTTCGTCCCTAACTGCACGGACAGGACCGCAAAGATCATGGATGATGGGCAGAAGTTGCTGAAAGAGCACGATATCAAGCCAGAGCGTCTCAAAATGGCTGCAATCTGCTCGGTGTGCGCAGAGCCTTTCGCAAAACACATGAACAATTTCCAGGAATCCCTCAAGGAGCTGGGACCAACGCGAGGAGCAGACTGACGTGGACTATGACATTCTCGTTGTGGGTGGTGGAATCGCTGGCATGGAGTCTGCACTCACGCTCGGCGACATGGGCTACTCTGTACTTCTAGTGGAGAAAGAGCCCACCATTGGCGGCAAGATGATCTTGTTGAGCAAGGTGTTTCCCACCCTTGACTGCGCCAGCTGCATCGCCACCCCCAAAATGGCCGCCACAGCCCATCATCCACAGGTGACCACCCTTGCCTACGCCAAGGTGGACGACATCCGCAAGACCCCGCAGGGCACCTTCCAGGTAAGCGTCAACAAGAAATCCACCTATGTCGACTTAAGTAAGTGCACCGGCTGCCAAAAGTGCGAGCTTGCCTGTACGGTGGCAATACCCGACCAGTTTAACTTCGATTTGGTGGCCCGACGGGCGGCATACATTCCGTTTGCCCAAGCCGTTCCCAAGAAAGCGGTTATAGAGAAGTACGGCTCGTCGCCCTGCAGTTTCGCATGCCCGGTGGGTATGAAACCTCATGGATATGTCTCTCTCATCCGAAGCGGCCTCTTCGAAGAGGCAATGGAGCGCATCCTGAAATTCGTTCCCATCCCGGGGAGCTTGGGCCGCACTTGCCCCGCGCCGTGCGAGAAGGAATGCGTACGGGGGGAACTTGAAGGCACTATTCCGATAAGGAAACTCAAGCGATTCGCTGCAGACTACTACTACAATAAGTATCCTCAGCCCAAGTCCGGCCCCCCTGAGAAAAGACTCGATAAGAAGGTAGCGGTGGTGGGCAGTGGCCCCGCTGGACTGACAGTGGCATACCATCTGGCCAAAAGCGGCTATCAGGTAACCATCTTCGAGGCTGAAGAAGAGCCAGGCGGCATGTTGAGACTCACCATTCCATCGTATCGACTTCCAAAAGATGTGGTGGATCGCGACATCAAGAACGTGACTGCTCTCGGTGTGGAAATAAAAACGGGCTATCGCGTGGAGAGTCTTGCCGGGCTCAAAGAAGAGGGGTTCGATGCGGTATTCGTGGCTTGCGGGGCGATGCAGGATACCAAGATGAAAGTCAAGGGAGAAGACTTGATGGGGGTGGTAGGTGCCGTTGATTTCCTCAAGGGCGTAAACAGGGGAGATAAGATCGATCTTACTGGCAAAACCGTGATGGTGGTTGGGGGGGGCAATGTTGCCATCGATTCTGCCAGGGTGGCTCGCCGCTTAGGGGCGAAGAAGGTCTTCGTCCAATATCGACGGAGTCGGGCCGAGATGCCCGCCTTTGAGGAGGAGATCGAGGATATGATCGAGGAGGGTATCGAGCTCCAGTATCTCAAAACACCGGTACGATTCATCGGAGAAAACGGCAAGCTGGTTAAGGTGGAGTCCATCGACATGAAGCTCGGAGAGCCGGATGAAAGTGGCCGGAGGAGACCCGTACCCGTAGAAGGCTCTGAGAACAGTATGGAAGTGGATCTCTCCATCATGGCAATTGGCCAGCGACCGGATCTCGCTACTTTCACCGAAAATGATAATCCGAAGCTAACGCGTTGGAATACGTTGGTGGTCGACTCGACCACGCTCGAGACGAGCATACCTGGCGTATTTGCTGGCGGTGATGTAGTCTCCGGTCCGGCTACCGTGGTGGAGGCAGCACACGCCGGAGCTCGCGCTGCCGAGTACATAAAGCGCTATTTGAGAGGGGAGCAACTGCCTGGGAAGCCTCTCAAACAACCTCTACTCGTGATCGACAAGAAAGAAGTACTCGAGAGGCAGAAGGAGTACCGAAAGCTCTCCCCGTCTGAGAGGAAGAAGCTGCCTCTGGAGGAACGGGTGCACAATTTCCGCGAGGTGGAGTTGCCGTTGACTGAAGACGAGGCCCGCTACAGTGCGGGCAGGTGCCTCGACTGCGGCGGTTGCTCGGAATGTGGCCAGTGCGTCATCGCCTGCCCGGCCGATGCTATCGACATGAGCATGCGCAACGAGAAGCAGAAGCTGGAAGTGGGATCGGTAGTGGTCTCGACCGGCTTCGAGCTTTTCGACCCAAGCCGCAAGGTCCAATACGGATACGGCCGTTTCCCGAACGTGATTACTGCCATGCAGATGGACCGACTCCTCTCACCGACACGGCCGTACAACACCGTCCTCAGGCCGTCGGATGGGAAAACCCCCGACAACATCGCCTACGTTCTCTGCACGGGCTCGCGCGACCATCAAGTGGACAACGAGCTGTGCTCGCGGGTATGCTGCATGTATTCCATAAAGCAAGCCCAGCTTATTATGGGAGCTCTACCCTTGGCGGACGTGACCATTTACTACATTGATATACGTGCTTTCGGCAAGGAATTTGAGGAGTTCTATCAGCAGGCCAAGCAAATGGGTATCTCCTTTGTCAAGGGCAAGGTGGCCAAGGTGGACCCGACCGAGAATGGAAACCTGATACTCTACCATGAAAACATCGACGGCGATGGAAAGGTGGAGCAGACGGAGCACGATCTGGTGGTCCTCTCCGTGGGAATGCTGCCCAACCAAGAAGCCCTGAGTCTCTTGTCCAGCGGCGAGCTCGAGGAAGACAGCCATCACTACGTCAAAGAGGTGGACGAGGATCACAGCCCGGCTCGAACGAGCGTTGAGGGGGTGTATGTCGCGGGTTCGTCCTCCGCGGTGATGGACATCCCCGACACCATCTTGCATTCCGGGGCAGCCGCGGCGCTGGCTGCCGCCCACGTCGAAAGGGTAAAGACATGAGTGAGAGGAGAATAGGCGTTTACATCTGCTACTGCGGCGGCAACATCTCCGACTACGTGGACTGCGAGCGCGTCCGGGATGCAATCGAGAACGAAGAGGGCGTGGTGGTAGCCAAGACTACCATGTTCGCATGCTCCGATGCGGCCCAGCAAGAAATAATAGACGATATCCGGGAGCAGAAGCTGGATGGCATGGTAGTGGCCTCGTGTTCACCGACGCTCCACCTGTTCACCTTCCGCGGTGTGGCCGAGCGGGCGGGGCTGAATCCCTACTTGTACGTTCAGGTAAACTTGAGGGAGCAATGCTCCTGGGCCCACACCGATCTCCCCAAGCAAGCTACCGAGAAGGCAATTCATATGGTCAAGGCTGGCATTGCCAAAGCGCGTTTAACCCAGCCTTTGGAGAAGACCAGGATCGATACAGTTCCCAGAGCGCTGGTAGTCGGGGCGGGGATATCAGGGCTGCGAACTGCCTTGGCGCTTTCTGACCTGGGTATAAGTGCCTTCGTAGTTGAAAAGACTGATCGCATTGGCGGCTGGGTTGCTGGATTCGGCAGGATGTACCCCCACGATCGGCTCGGCAGCGAGCTGATTGCGGAACTTAGTGAAGAAATCAAGAAGAGAGAAAATATTCAAATCTACACAGAGGCAGAGATATTAAAGAAGTCCGGAAGCGTCGGTGACTTCGATGTGAAGGTCAAGGTCAAGAATGAGCAGGTTTCTCTGAATGTTGGTTCAATCATCGTGACCACGGGCTTTACCTCGTATCAGCCCGCCGAAGGCGAGTACGCGTACGGCACCGGTGGCGTGCTGACGCTGCCCGAGTTCAAGGAGCTGCTCGACAATTGCCAGGGCAAGCTCGTCTACCAGGGCAAGTCTGTAAACGACGTTACCTACATCTACTGCGTGGGCAGCCGAGAGCAACCTGGAGAAAAAGCACACGAATACTGCTCGAGATATTGCTGCAACGCTGCCGTGCATGCCGCCGCTGAGGTATCCGCCCTCGACCCGGAAATAAACCAGTACCACATCTTCCGGGACATCCGCACATACGGCAAGTATGAGCTGCTCTACGAGAAGGCGGCACGCCTGGGCTCGGTGTTCGTGCGCTACGATCCAGATGCGCCTCCCTCCGTGGTCCGCAAGGGAGACGAGTTGATCGTCCAGGTGACCGATTGGCTCGCCGACCAGGAGCCGATCGAGATCGGCGCCGACCTGGTGATCCTGGTAACGGGCATGGTGCCACGTGAGAACGCCGGGCTGAACGATGTACTCAAGCTGCCGGTCTCGCGGGATGGTTTCTTCAAGGAGATCCATCCCAAGCTGCGGCCGGTGGAGACAGTTATCGATGGAGTTTTCATCGCCGGCGCGGCCCAGGCTCCCCGCAACTCCGCCGAGAGCGTTGCCTCGGCGCTGGCCGCCACCTCCAAGAGCGCCGCCCTGCTGAAAAAGGGCTACGTGGAGCTGGAGCCTCTGATCGCTATGGTTGACAAAGAAGCCTGTACTTGGTGCGACAAATGTACCGAAGCCTGTCCCTACTCCGCCATCGGGAAGGTCAGCTTCGGAGAAAAGGAGATAGCCGAGATCAGCGCGGCGGTGTGCAAGGGGTGCGGATGTTGCGTGCCTGTCTGCCCCGACAACGCCCTGCAGGTCAGGGGTTACACGGACTTACAGATACGGGCGATGATCGACGCCATGGAGGTCCTGCTATGAACGACAAGGTACGAGATCCACGCGAGGTGAT
>CAYQDB010000057.1:1063-5230 GCA_964416195.1 uncultured Ignavibacteriales bacterium | reverse complement strand
GGATACCGTATCGAGATTCCCAATCATCCTCCAGCCGCGAAAGTACCAAACTTAGGGCCCGCGCATAATTAACTATTCATTTACAGTCGGTCATAGATCATTATTTCTTTAGCGACTTTGATGCTGCATAAGACGCATATCCTTCTGAAAACATGGAATGACAAGCGATTTATTCATGGTTGCTTTTAATAGACCACGAAGTCTTATTATGTTATAGTTCCGATCAGGAGGCCGACATAGTCGGAACTATAACATTATGAGACAGCATACGTTTTCCGCCGCCGCTGTACGTCAGTTTGTAATGCGTCATCAAATTGCCGATTTGAACCATATCAAGGAAGCTCTGGGCTGTACCGTCGACGTCACCGTTTTCCGGAAGTTGCGTGAACTGGATCACTTCACCAGTTATTCGCACCGCGGCCGCTACTATACGCTGAGCGAGATCGCTCGATTCGATGACGACGGCCTTTGGTCGTATCAATCCGTGTGGTTTTCTCGATACGGCACTTTGTTAAATACCGCCGAGAACTTCGTGAACCAATCCGCGGCGGGCTATTTCGCCGAGGAATTGGCCGAGTCCTTACATGTCGAGGTTCATGACGCCTTGCTGCAGCTTGTCCGTCAAGACAGAATATCGCGGCAGCGGGTTTTCGGTTTGTACCTGTATACATCTGCCAGCTCTGATGTGCGACGCGTTCAATTGCTGGAGCGCCGCACCGCCGGATCCGTTCCTGTTCTGACCGATTTCTCCAAGCTGGAGGTTCCGCCAAACGAACTCAAAGCTGCGATCGTCCTTTTCTACAGCCTGCTCGATGAGCAACAACGCCGGTTGTATGCGGGACTGGAATCTCTCCGGCTGGGCCGCGGCGGTGATGCACAACTGGCCGACTTTCTTGGCATCGGTTCACACACCGTGGCTCGAGGACGACAACAGCTGTTGGACAAGGATGTCGAGATCGGTCGTATGCGGCGGGCTGGCGCCGGACGAAAACCAGTGGAAAAAAAACGCCTGAAATAGTCGCCGCTATCGAAATGCTTCTGGAACACGATACGGCCGGCGATCCAATGACCGGCTTGAAATGGAGTCGCAGAACCACTGATAAAATCGCTGCCTTTCTTGCAGCAGCCGAAATTTTTGTTTCATCCAATACCGTCGCCCGCCTTCTTCACCAAATGGGCTACTCTCTTCGCGTCAACCACAAGATGCTTCCTACGGACTCCAGTCCAGACCGCGATCGGCAATTTGAATACATCTCTGAACTTCGAACCGGTTTCCACCGTCGGCGTCATCCTATCATCAGCGTCGATACGAAAAAGCGTGAACTGGTCGGCAACTTTAAAAATGCGGGAAGCCGTTGGGGACAATCGCCCATCCTCGTCAACGATCATGACTTCCGTACGGACTCAATCGGCGTCGCTATTCCTTACGGAATCTACGACCTCCTCGCCAACCGTGGTTCAATTTTTGTTGGAATCTCACACGATACAGCCCGCTTCGCAGTCCGTTCCATTGCAACATGGTGGTATCGAGAAGGCTTACGGCGCTATCCCGAGATCAGCCGCCTCCTGATTTTGGCTGATCCCGGCGGGAGCAATTCGTGCAGGACGTATGCCTGGAAAACGGAAATCCAGAAGCAGCTCTGCAATCGTTTTGGCCTCACGGTAACCATTGCGCACTATCCCACGGGAACTTCGAAGTGGAATCCTGTCGAACACCGGCTGTTTTCGGAAATATCAAAGAACTGGGCTGGTGAGCCTTTGACCAGTTACGAGAAAATACTAAAATTTATTCGCACCACAAACACCCAAACCGGCTTGCGGGTAACTGCTTATTTTGATCAAACTGCCTATGACACGGGCATCTCACCTACAAAGGAAGAGCGCCGCCAGCTTCGCCTGCTTCCACATGACATTTTGCCAAAATGGAACTACACTATTGCTCCTAATGACTATGCAAAGGCCTTTCGCTCATAGCTGATTATGTACATTTATTTTTGCGCGGGCCCTAAGTTGCCGATTCTTACCCTGTTGCCTCATGGAAAATCACACTATCCGGCAATCCGTTGCCTCATTCAAAATCACACTTTCTGTTATTGAATGGTCTCCTTTAAAGGCAGTTGTTCCTGCTATCTTTGAGTTGGTGTACCTGATTTGACGGCTTCATTCCACAAGGCATCAAGGCGCTTGATCTTTTCTCGAAGGTACGTCGAATAACCTGAGGGTAAAGGTTCCTTCTGGATTTCGGCAATTATCTGGTCGAAGTAACGCAGGCTTTGGATAGGTTCTGCAGCCTGACCTTCAAACCAGGAGTTGTATTTCCGGCACGCTCCTATGAGCATGGCCTCTTCAAGCAACTCCAGGGGAATGCCGCGTTGTTGCAATTTCCTGGCATCCGCTGCTTCGGAGGCTCCGAACTTACCGCTTCCGCAACCAAGGGATAAAAAGCAGGTACGTACCGATTCTACGTAAGGCTCCAATGACTCGGGGCAATTGTTTAACCGATGATAGGGCCAGTAACTGTCCGAGATCTGGAATATTGTAGGGAAAAACTGGTTCTTTCCGGAACTCACGTCGCAGATTCCTCTGGCTACAAGTTCCGTTATGTAAGCCCCCACCGCTCGCTTGGACTTTCTCAGAGCTAATGCCAGTTCCTTATGAGTTGCCTGAAAGCGCCCGTTGCGCCGGTCAGCCTCAAGACAAAGATAGACAAAAAGCCTGAATGCACCGTCAGATAGTATATCCAGAGCCTTGCGAAAGGATTCTCCTGCCGGAAACCAGCCAGTATTTTGCTTCAGGTTCAACCGCTCATTTTGTGGAGGAAGGGATCGGTCGCTCATTTGACCTCCTCTTCTGCCGAATCGATTTTCATATTCTCCCGAGCCTTTTCCGCCCGGTAGCTATGCTTCATATTTAGCTCCAGGATCACGGAATGATGGACCAGGCGATCAACGGCGGCCGCCGTCGTCATCGGATCTTTGAAGATTTTCTCCCATTGGGAAAACACCAAATTGGTTGTAATCAGAACGCTGCGGCGCTCGTACCTCTCCGCCAGGAGGGTAAAGAGGGCCTCCATCTCTTCCCGGTTCTGCTGCACATACCCGATATCGTCAATCAGGATCGCCGCAAACTTATCCAGCCTCTTTATTTCCTGGCTTAGCTTCAGATCCCTTTTGGCAATGAGCAGCTTCTGTACCAACATAGCCGCGGATGTAAACAAAACGGCATGGCCCCGCTTGATCAACTCATGGGCAATACCGCAGAGAAGATGGGTTTTCCCGGCCCCCGGATTTCCAAAGGCAAGAATATTTTCAGCGCGCGAAAGGAAACTGCCTTCGCATAAAGTTGGCAGCAAGGCACGGATCTTTCGTGACAGCCGAACCTGCTCAAAAGTCTCCAGGGTCTTTTCTCTCGGTAAATTGGACTTCTTGAGCAGTTGCGCGATTTTGCGATTTTGCCGTTCATAAATTTCCCTTTGGGCCAGCTCATGCAGATAACGTTCATAGGTGAGGGCTTCCTGTTCAGCCTTGCGGGCAACCTCCTCGTAGTTGTCGACAAAAGAGGGCAGGTGCAACGACTTCAAAAGCATCTTCAAGGCGATTTCCGTTGTCATAGGGCCACCTCTCCGATCAGCGCGTCGTAGGCTGCCATGTCAGGAAGCGGAATATGGATATCGAGCGGTTTCTCAACCGGGTTCTCGGACATCTCAACCAGCCTGTCAAAATCAAGGTCCTCGCCGACATCTATTAGCTCTCTCAACGATTGTTCCATGCAAGACTCGGAATTCGTTGCGGCCCATTCCAAAATGACGAGGTATCTCCGACTGGCATGCTTCGCATCCTCTTGCTGGAGCAAATCGTAGGCCTGTCGATAAACAGTGGTGGGGAACATCTCCTCCCGGTAACGATAGTTCTCAAAGGCGCCCGGTTTTTTAACCAGGGATCCAATGACGTGCCGGTAATCAATCCTGGCTTTTCCTTGTCCACGAAGCCGCTCCATTTCGGCTACCCGCTGCCCGGCAAAGTAGATCTCCACCCTTTCGGCATACAGTCGCACCACCACCTCGTACCGCATAAGACGCGATGGCGCCGAGTAGGTGTTCTTCGCCACACGAATCGTGGACCAGGGACTGACCGGCATTTTGAATTCTCGATAGTCAATCAAGCGATA
>CAYQDB010000057.1:0-1053 GCA_964416195.1 uncultured Ignavibacteriales bacterium | reverse complement strand
GTCGGCAGAGGATTCATAACGGCCATTTCCTCCTCCAGCCGTTGGCTCCTGTCGAGGTTCTTGTCGCCGATGATCTTGCGCAGGAACTCTTCATATTCGCCACGGTTGGTGAAGTTGCGGCTGCCACGTAAAAGTAATGCCTGGTCGACTCGTTTCTTGAGCCGGTGGTGTGATTGTTCCACATCCCCGTTCTCGTTGGATTTGCCGGGCTGATTCTTTGTTGGCTTTATGCCGTAGTGACGCATCAATGCCATGTACGCTTCGTTGAACTCCCGGCGCTCCTGCCCTTTGAAGGTCGCGGCACTGAGATTGTCCGTGCGATGATGCCCGGTGGGAACCCGGCCCAGAAACCACAGCGCATTCTGTATTCCCGTGCTCAGTGATTCAAAGCTCTCACTGAAGCAGATCTGAACAAATTCCCAGTTCGAATATGTCAAAACAAAGTGGTAGAGCAAATGTGGAAAGAGCAGCCCCCCAATCGTGATATCGAGCTCGTTCATCGAGGTGAAATCCGACTGGCCTTGAATGCCAGGATGGTGAACTTGAGGGAAAAATACTTCTGAGTCTGGCCCGTGAAGACCACGCCAGACCCGTATCCGCCGTTGAAGGGTTCGTAGTTGCCCGTCTTGAAACTTGCCGGGGTAACAGCGTTGCAGCTCTTGGAAAAGCGTCAAGGCTTCCAATCTCGGAGCTTCTTTGACCAGTGCCTCCACCTCAGGCCATACATCGGTGAACGAATCCTCTCTCGTTCGCCAGTCCCTCGGTTTCTTCATCTGACTCGGAAGTAATCCGGATCGTATATATTTTCGTGCAGCTTTTTCACCCATGCCGGCTTTGGCGGCTAAAACGACCAAGGGTTGGTTCTTTTCTCGCGACAATTTCATGAGTCTCCTTACCTGCTCATCAGTTGTAATCAATCAGCTGGCCTCCCTTCTTTTAGAGGCCGAAAGATTAGCAGCTTGCGAGCTTTAAGACCCGGTCAATGTAATTGTCGCTCATCACCGTCATCGTTGAGGCCATCTTTCCCGTCGAGAAGGGTGATCCGCAGGGCCT
>CAYQDB010000056.1:0-5442 GCA_964416195.1 uncultured Ignavibacteriales bacterium | reverse complement strand
TGGCAAACCCCGAATACTCCACAACCCCGACAGACTTGCATGGAAACAGTTGCATCTGCTTGCGCTGCCGGGCTGATTGGACGCGGCAGTCGATCATATAAAACTCGAACGAATTGTCCGTTTCGTTTCGGATTTCCTGCTTGTTTAGAAAGGCGTACAAGCGAAATCCGAGCGCTTTTTTCAAACTATCCAGTCCGCTGTTTTCCGAGATTTGATGACGCTTCATAATTCTTTTTGCTTCAATTACCGTAAACTTCTCCCATGCTTCCCGGTCAAGTTCGATAGCCTTTTCAATCCCGAACTGCTTTTCGACAGCTTGAAACCATAAGCCGTCATGAGCCAGCCAGTTCTTGGCGAAGTCGGTAAGCATCCCTTTGAGCATTTCGCGGCTTAGCTCTTCACTCTGAACCATCTCTTATTCCTCTTTATTCGTTCTTGCATCTGTTCGATGAGGACGATAATACCGGTAAACCTGTTTACAAAACAGATTTTTGGCGCTATTTTGAGGTTTAGTAGAAACAGGCTCGCTGAGATTACAATGATTCGGCCCGACGTGTCCCCTGTAGTTTTACCTGTCAGGCCGGATTAACACCGCTGTGAGACAAGCTGCACGGAAACTGCCGGGTAACTTGAAAGCAACCGAATACAACTGTTGTTCTTTATAGTAAGCTGTGTCACAAAGAGATGAGAATTTGAGTCAATCGTGCTGTCGGGTATAGATTTTGCTTCATACTTGTGAGACCGAGTACGTCTATTGCTGGGAGAGTTAGTATGAGAACGATAAGCCGATTGTCAGTCCTAGTCTTGTTTGCTTGCCTACAGTCAATCGTCTGGTCCGGGGAATTGGCCGAGAACCTGAGAGATCAGATTTCAGCTAAACAGTCAGGCGACTTGGTGCCGGTTTGGATCAAACTCCCTCGCGTTGAGAGCGCTTCTCAATTCAAGGCGTCTGTAAATGCTCAAGCAACAACTAGGGCGGGACGGTATCAAGTTGTGGTTAATCGTTTTCGTCAGGACCATACGAAGGCCCAGAAGGCTATGGTACAGAAGCTCAAGGAGCTGAAAAGGAACAATCTTGCCTCCACTATCAAACCTCACTGGATAACCAATATCGTTGAGGTTGAGGTTGCCGCCGGGGAGCTTCCCCAACTGGCCGGTCGCAGCGACGTAGAGACGATTTACGCCGTTCCCAGGATCGAATTGATCGCACCCAACAAGATTGGCGAGACTCCAGCCCTTTCGACCGGGGTGGGAAATGATCTGACATACATTAATGCCGATGACGCCTGGATAGCCGGTTACACTGGTGCGGGAAGGGTGATCTGTTCTTTTGATACCGGTATCGAAGGCGATCATCCTGCCTTTTACAATAACTGGAAAGGACACGACGGCGACTCTGCTGCAGCCTGGTTCGATCCACTGGATCAGAAATCATTTCCCCATATAATTTCCGGCGTTTCGACCAATCATGGAACCCAGACCATGGGCATTCTGGTGGGACATGACAATGCCACCGGCGACACTATTGGTGTCGCCCCTGACGCCAAGTGGATATCAGCCGCTGTGATCGATATTCCGGGAACCTCAATAATTGATGCCTTTGAGTGGGCGGCTGACCCCGACGGCGACCCCAACTCCATCGACGACGTGCCTGACGTAATCAATCACAGTTGGGGCGTCAAGGATATCGGCTGCACGAATATCTTTTATGATCTGATTGACAACCTTGAAGCGCTTGGTATCGTGAACATCTTCGCCGCCGGAAACGAAGGTCCTTCTGCGAGCACGATCCGCAATCCGGCCAATCGCGCCAACGACTCGCTTGACTGCTTTGCCGTCGGCAACATCAGTAGTTCCAGCACGCCACCATTGATTTCCTCCGGCTCATCGCGCGGACCCTCCGACTGTAATGGCGCTATCAAGCCAAACGTCACTGCTCCCGGAGTAAGTATCCGCACAAGTATACCGGGCGGCAGCTACGGATATTTTAGCGGTACCTCAGCAGCCACTCCTCACGTGTCCGGTCTGGTGGCGCTGCTAAGACAGAAAAATCCCAACGCGACTGTCGACGAAATTAAAGAAGCGATCCTTACTACGGCCATCGATTACGGTGATACCGGGCCCGATAACGATTACGGGTGGGGTGTTGTCGACTGTATGGCAGCGCTGAACGCTCTGTCGTCTACCAACGTTGATGCTAATGTTCGTGTGTATGCGTTTGACCATGCACCTATCGCCCCGGGCAACACAGTTGAGGGAACTGTGGTTTTACAGAATCTCGGAGCCGATGTGTCAGGAGTCTCGGCTTCTCTGACCGGCTCGGATCTATCCCTGACTGTTCTTAATGGCAGCGCTTACTTTGGCAACATTAACGAAGGCGACACGGTACGTTCCAGCGATATCATCAGAGTGATCGTATCTGATACCATTACGGAGGGATCGGTGCTCTCGCTCGATTTCGCCATTACCGGCGACGGAGGGTATTCGCAATCGGCCAAGTTGTACTTCGTTGTGGAACCGGTAAGCAAGCATTTGTTCGCTACCCACGACGCTGGTAGAATTGAGTTCACAATCAGCAATTTCGGGACGTACGGGTTAGGGCCGAATTCATTTTTCCCCGCCGGTGGTGTCGGTTTTTGTTTTGACGGCGGCGCTAACGACCTGTATGAGGCAGGTCTGCTTATCGGTGCCAACTCGAGCCATGTTTCGGATGGAGTGAGAAATGCCGCTGGAGAACCGGATGGTGACTACAGGGTTATGCCGGGTGGAAATATCGAACTTATTGAACCTGGTAGTTTAGCTACACAGGAGACATTCTCCCGCTTTTCCGACGCACGGGCCGAAGAACCACTAGGGTTGGAGATCACACAGCAGTCCTATGCCTTCGACTTGGCTCCCTATGATGATTTCCTCATTATTCGCTACATCTTGAAGAATTCCAACGCCTATGCCATCAGCGGCATATATGTAAGTCTTTATCTTGACTGGGACGTAGTAGCCTTTAATGTCAACGCCGGCGGCTGGGAAGCCAGCGACAGTATAGCCTGGATGGCTTACAACAACGGAACAAGCCTTTCGAGTTTTCGAGGAGTACGGGTTGTTGACGGAACAACGGCAACCGCTATGACATCTAAGGCGTCAGATCTGGTCTCCTATCCCGAGGGATTTACGGAACAGGAGAAGTACAATTCACTTATCGATGGATTTGGATCCGCCAGCACCTACGCAGACGCCCTGCAGGACCTGGTTCAACTGGTATCAGCAGGACCGCTTGCCATAGACGCCGGGCAGGTGGATACTGTCGCTTTTGCCCTTCTGGGTGACAGCTCTCTGATTGACATCAAGGCCGCTGCTTATTGGGCACAGTTTATGTACGACAACATCTCCACTGATGTCCACGATGGTGATGGCGCTTTACCAAAGCAATTCACACTATCCCAGAACTACCCCAATCCCTTCAATCCAAGTACCGCCATTGAGTATTCATTACCTGTAAGATGCCATGTTGAATTGACTATCTATAATGTTCTCGGGCAGAAAGTTCGAACGCTGGTTGATGAGATTCAGCGAGCCTGCTGTCAGACTGTTGCCTGGGATGGTAAAAACGACCATGGCAAAGAGCTGGCCAGCGGCATCTATCTCTACCGCATCAAAGCTGGAGAGTTTACACAGAGCAGGAAGATGCTGCTATTGAAATGAGACAGCTCGAATGCCAGTACTTTTCTCAATGATTTCAACTTCTCCTTGAGTGTGGCAAAAGGCGAGCAACCGGCTTGACGGCATGGTGGCAAGGTCGAAGTCTCCTTTGTACCGATATTCTTTCTCGGCACGCCAATCGCTCTTCTCCCCAACAGACTGCCACAACCAGGGTTCGCTATCGGATGTATTGTTGCAATTCCTATCATAATACTGCACCGGACAGATTCCCTTGCTCATGGCATACTCTTTCTCAATTCCAACCCCATACGGCTCAAAAGACATCTGCCGGAATCGGGAACGCCACCTGACAAGAGGCACTACATCGACAGGAGCCAGACCAGAGAAGGAAACAGTAGGAATCCCGTGCGGCATGTTTTTGGATGTCGCCACAACTATGCCGGTAGCGATTATGTTCGTTAGGGTGCTGAACGCACTTCGCGGATAGCTTTCAGACTCAATAACTGCTTGGTAATAGTCAATGAGTCTTTCCGTCGGCCAGGCGGAGTTGGAAGCTCTTGTCCAGTGGATCAGGTACCGGTCTTCGAGTTTCCGAAGTTCGGGATTCAATTGCTCCTCCTTTAAGCGGTATGCCAGGGGTTGAACTCTCTTTTCATAATCTATCTGAAATCTATCTTCAACGTCCTTGCCCTGTTGGCGAAGTCGCTGCAGCAGCGAATCCATGTGCCCACCCTTGCGCAACGAAACGGGGACTAATATATCGGCAGCCTCAAGCACAGCCTTGTCCCGCTCGAGCCAAAGTTCTTCTTTAGTGGTGTTCCTTTTTTCGCTGAATACGGGGATGAAATCGACAAGGCCACAGTTCAAATCAAATTGAGCAATCGCAAGCACTTTGGATTGTTCATATTCGTGATCATCTCCAGCCGCGATGAACAACGTTTGCTTTACTTTTTCCAATGAAGCGAAAGCAGTTAGGAGCTCCCAGGTCTGCATTCCTATGGACGAACAGAAAACAAACCCCCGGTTTTTAAGCCAGTGGATAGCATCGACCGATTGTTTTACCCATGCCATTTGTCCAGAAGGGCGCAACGGCTGTCGTGAGAGGAGGATGGCTGCAGTTCGTTTTGACACTTACATGTTTTTCCTGATTGGCGTCAGTTACCAGCCCGAATGTAATCAGGGCTATCAGATGTTGCAAGAGGCACGAGTGCACCGCCCGCTTGGGGCGTAATGAGTCAAAAAAGCTCCCCCCCAGTAAGTCAGCTGGAAGCAGTTGACTATCTATCTTAAAGAGGGGGGCAGTCGTGATCAGTACTTAAAAGATTATTGTTTTTTGGGAACAAAAAATGATTGACAAACGTTAGAGTTATTACTAATAATTACTATTTGCAATAATGGAACGGCCACAATGGCAACAGGAAAATTTCAAAGGAATACTCAACAGCGTCAGGCAATCCTCGAGGAGCTCCGAAAGCTCACCTCGCACCCAACGGCCGCAGAACTGTACGAGATTGTACGTAAGAGACTCCCAAGGATAAGCCTGGGAACGGTTTACCACAATCTGGAACTTCTTGCGCAGAATGACATCATCCAGAAGTTGGACATTAGTGGCTCGGAAGCCCGCTTCGATGGTAATCCTGACCGGCATTACCATGTGCGCTGTGTCCATTGCGGGCGGGTGGATGATCTCCAGGGTCTGCCCGCCCACCCGGTGGGAAATAAATTAAAGGAATCGAACGGTTGGAAAATTCTCGGCTATCGTTTAGATTTTATTGGAATATGCCC
>CAYQDB010000055.1:0-5598 GCA_964416195.1 uncultured Ignavibacteriales bacterium | reverse complement strand
CATTAGAGCTGCCAACTTTTCGTTTCTGGAACGAGGGATATGGTCTATGAATCTGATCGGCTCAACTAACGGCTTGCCGGGATTGGTGACCTCGATCCGATCTTCGAATATCTCAATCATTGGACCCGTGCCACGAATATCAAAATCCTGATGAATGAGCGCATTAGCAACTACTTCACGAATTGCGATGTCTGGATAGACTCTAATCTCTTCACGAAGAGCTCTTCCAATCTCCTCTCTTGCGGGTAGTTTATCATTTATGAAATCAATGATTCCCTCAAACCCAACAGCGTAACCGTATCGCCCTTCTTGTTCACGGGTGGTCTTGGTTCGGTTTTTTCCTTTGTACGTTATCACTCGCACTGTTTTCCGAGCAAGTTTGGGGAACCTGGTTATATCCCTTGCGAAAAGAATAGCTCCTAAGTTTGTTATGTGGTAACGACTACCCTCTGACACCACCAATTCATCATCAGCTAACTGTTCCAGAATTGACTCAGAGTTGTCAGGAGCATTCCGACTCAACATTCGAAAATACTTGTCCCAATCGAGACAGGTTATGGCGTCTTCAGCGTAGAGGTTATCCAAGGAAGTAAGCTCTTCGAATGAGACCCGTTCTCCTTTTATCCAAATCTTGCGTTCCTTTTCGGGATAATCGGCCAGCTTCTTAGTATATGTCCCAATTCTGATATATGCAGTTCCCCGAAACTTGATCGGTCTGTCACGAGCAGGATCTATCACAAAAATGACAACATGTTTTCCGTCAGTCTCATATTCTTGAATTTCAAAATCGATACGCGGATCCAAAAGGCGTGCGAGCCAATTCTCAAGTTCTTCGTTCCCTATTGTTTCCTTTCTCGGGTAAAACTCTGTTCCCACGATATCATGAGTAACATCATCTATACCGTAAACCAAATATCCTCGCCGCTGATCATGTAGAAAAGAAGAGTTGGAAAGGGCTGAAATATTCTGACCGATCTCTGAAGGGTCTCTGTTTGACTTCTTGAACTCGATCCATTCCGTTTCCCTGTCAAGCTCAAGAAGCGTGTTCAAAAGGAACAGACCTTGGTCAAATAGATCAGACATTATGAGTGACAGCCTGGTAGGGAAGGTCCGGAACGGACCTGCCTTCTTCAATCGCATGCTATTATCTTCAAGGCAGGTCTCTTCGAGACCTTCCCTACAGTTCTGCTGAAATACTTGGTTTCACATGAAACACACACAAGTGTGTTTTTATTTATTTCCCAATACAAAACTTCGAGAATATTCTCTGCAATATGTCCTCAGTATACACCTTTCCCGTTATCTCGTCAATGGCGCCTGCGGCCTGGCGGAGGTCAAAAGCAGTCAACTCCGGCGATTCTCCTGACTTCATCTTCGTCTTTGCCCGGCGAAGATTTTTAAGAGCTGCTTGCAACTTCTGTTGATGCCGGGCCGAGGTCACGACCACACCGGAAGTCAGATCCGGCATTCTTTCGTTAATACATTCCAATAGCTTCTTTTTTAAGCTACTTATCCCTTTCCCGGTGAGGCAGGAGATTGGCGTGATGACTAACCCTTTTGGAGGTTGTGACATAAGACCAATGTCATCGCGAGCGACCCCGCCTCTGGCGGTGGAGCGTGGCGATCTTATTCGGGTAGCTTTTGTCGCTTTTAGAGATTGCCACGTCGCTTCGCTCCTCGCAATGACAGAAGAGGATGTTTCTGTCGTGAACAATCGAGCCTTTGGCATAACCATTTCTGCACTTTTAACCAAACTTCGATAATTGGACAAGAGGTCTATCTTATTACCTATCAATATATTAGTATGTTTTCTTACCATGTTGAAATCGGCCTGCCATTTCGTCAGCCAGTCTTTCTCAGAGAGGTCAACTATCCACACCAGCAGATCAACATCGGAGACAATCTTCATTGCCGATTTCTGACCGGCCTTTTCGATCGGTCCACCTCTCTCCCTCAGACCGGCTGTATCGATGAGCTTGACAGCAAACCCACCAAGGTCAATCCACTCGGACAGGTAGTCTCTTGTCGTACCGGGTGTAGGCGTGACCAGGGCGCGCTCCTGTTTCAACAGCAGGTTAAAAAGCGAAGACTTCCCGGCATTCGGCCTGCCGGCAATTGCTACAGTGTAACCCTCTCTGATGATTCGGCCACCGGTGTATGTCTCCGTTAGTTCCTTGATGCTCCCGATTATTTCATCAACGGAGTGGATAAGGTTTTCTGCCTCCAAGGTGTCAACTTCCTCCTCTGGGAAATCAATAGAGGCCTCGACCTCGGAGATAATGTCTATGATCTTCTGCCGGAGCATGTTGATATGCTCCGAGTATGCTCCTAATAGATGCTCCCTGGCGGCTTCATAGGACAACATCGTGTTAGCACCGATGATCTCTGCTACCGCCTCGGCTCTGGTAAGGTCTATTCTCCCCGACAAGAAGGCCAGCTTGGTGAACTCTCCAGGTTCGGCGGCGCGCGCTCCGGATGCAAGCAATTCGTTTAGAATCTGGGTGACGATCTGCCGTCCACCATGACAGTATATCTCGACCTGTTGAAGACCGGTGTATGACCTGCCCGCGGGCATATAGACCGCCGTGACTTCGTCAATGACCTCGCTATGTCTATTAACGAAGTGTCCATATCTCATTAAGAATGGTGTTGAAAGTTTTGATTCTTTCTTAGCAGGCTTGAAATGTTTTTGAAGATAAAAGCCACTCTGTGGCCCGGCGATGCGGATGGCGGCTATGCCGCCTTCACCCGGCGGTGTGATGATAGCGACTATAGTGTCGTGCTCGCCATCAGAGGTCGGCTTTTTTTTCACAGGTTCTGCGCCTTAGGCAGCCTTGACTTGCGGATTCTTCTTTCGCTTGAAAAAGAAGTAATCCAGAAGAGAAAACAAGGAGAAACATGTCCAGTATAGCACCAGGCCGGCGGGAAACTTGTACAACAAGAATCCCATGAACAAGGGGAATATGTACATCAGCATCTTGTTCTGTTGCGTGGTGCTGACCATGGTAAATTTCTGCGAAATAAACTGTGTGGCAATCATAATCACCACCAGTGCAATATACGGGTCGGTCAATCCTGATGCGCCGCGCGAAAGGTCACTGATGAACCACACGAATGGAGCGTCACGGAGCAGGATGGTCGAGCGGAAAACGGAGAACAGGGCAAAAAATAGAGGCATCTGAGGCAGCATCGGCAAACAGCCTGACATCGGGTTGACGCCATGCGCTTTATACATCTTCATCATCTCGGAGTTCAGTGCCTGGGGATTCTTCTTATGCTTCTTCTTCAACTCTTCGATTTTTGGCTGAAGCTCTTTCATCGCATTCATCGACTTGAATGATTTCATCGAAAGCGGGAGCGTGACGAGTTTTACCAGCAGAGCAAAGAGTATTATCACTGCCCCATAATTCGGAATAACATAATACATCCTCGGCAGCAACCAGATAATACCCAGAGCGAACGGCTTGATTAGCCACCCAATGAAGGGTGTGGTGCCGATATCAAGCATATCTTCAAGGTCTACATTGTACTTTGACATGATGGTGTAATCGAGCGGCCCGACAAAGACAGTGTATGTATCGACGATGGAGGCAGCATTGGCAAAGGGCATATCCAGACCAACTGTTATGTGCCGCTCTTCAATACTGCCCGATGGAGTTGAGATCTTTTGCTTTTCACCCTGTGCAAAGACGCCATCGGCTGTTCTGTTTCTCGGAATAAGTACAGCCGCAAAATACTTGGATCTGACTCCTGCCCAGGTGGTGTAACCGGTCAATGACTGATTGAGCCGATCGTCCTCAAAGTCGTCAAGCTTCTCACGCGAACCGGACATCATAGCCACTGCCTCCATGGCTTGATAGTCAGCATCGGCTTGCGGCTCGGTGATGCCCAGGGGAGTATTCCAGACCATCTTGTACTGGCGTTCGAAGCCAAGCTTCTCGGGATTGAGAACTTCCAACGTCAGATCAAAATGGTAGCTGTCCGGATAAAAACGGTATTTCTTTATTATTTCTCCCTCTCCTGGTACTCCGTAATTGTAAACAAGCTCAAGAGGTTCTCTGGTGGCGTCGTACTTGCCCGGTCCAAGGTTCGATTCGAAACCAACCCTCGATGTCGAAAACGTACCGCCTGCAAAGGTAGCCTCGGGGGTAGCATACTCCGCATCGGGTAACATCTGAATCGGCCTACCGTCCCGGTACGTATAGTCAGTGAGTTCGAGAGAGACAACCCCGCCGCCAAAACTGGTCAGCATGACAGTGAACGTGTTGGTGTTCACTAAGATAGTATCACTCAACAGATTATCAACCATGCCCGTATCGGCTATGACTGGTTGTGGTTTTGTCAACTCTTGGATTTGTTCTGGTAGGGAGTCAGGACGCTTCGGCGGAATCGAGTGGGACTCTGCTGTATCAACGGCAATTGGTTGCTGTTCAATAGGTTGCTTTGGCTTGGAAGGAGTATAATACCCCAGAAATTCCATGATCTGAAAATAGAATACAATAATAATAACCAGAAGGATAACAAGTGGGAGGGTTTTTTTGTCAAACATACGCTCTACCTAACTCTATCAAATCAAACAACTTAACGTCCCGTAGGCACCAAGTCCGCCGCTCACTCCACCGGATCGTACCCTCCTTCGTGCCACGGATGGCACCGGAGTAGCCGTTTGGCAGCCATTACGCTCCCCCTAACCGCACCATACTCCCGTAGGGCCTGCTCCGCATACCGTGAGCAAGTGGGATAGAAGCGACAACTATTCCCAAACAAAGGCGACAGGGTATACCGGTACAAATATATCACGAAAATGAGCGGGTATGCCCAGAGCGAGGTCTTATTACTGCCCAGCGGCGATGAGTTTGAATATCTGGCGGAGTTCCTCATTGATTTCCGCAAAAGCTGGCTGCTGGATTGTCGCATGGGGGAGGACGCCTATTCTAACCGGTTGCGTGAGGAGGTGACGGTTAAGGCGGATTGCTTCCCGGTAGAGCCGTTTAAGGCGAGTCCTCTTGGTCGCCTTGCCGTGCCTTTTTGAAAGGAAAACCCCGAACTTAGGTGAATCACCGACCTCCCATATCAACGAGCAATAGTTCCCCGAAACCCTTCTGCCATTTTTGAAAAGCCGGCGTATTTCAACATGGCTTTTCAGGCTAAGATTTCGTGGAAAACTATTTCTTACGAGCAATTCGTGCCGACAATCTCTTTCTGCCCTTCGCGCGGCGTCGGTTTATCAATCTGCGACCGGCTTTGGTGCTCATACGATGCCGAAAGCCGTGGTCGTTCAGTTTCTTCCTGTTTGACGGTTGAAATGTTCGCTTCATTTTCAGTCCAATTCAAGAATTCAAGACAACAAATATAACCCTCATTTCACAACAGTCAAGACAATAAATCGGCAGCGCTGTCGTTCTAATAAATACCTGCTCCCGGCATCTTCTGCTGGAGGAAAGAGACGTCTTCATAGAAAGGCATTGACAACCAGAGGAAAAGGAATATACTACTTGTTGTTTTTTTGAAGTCTCTCAACCATACTCCCGTGTAGCTCAGTCGGTAGAGCAGCTGACTGTTAATCAGCGGGTCGCTGGTTCGAGTCCAGCCACGGGA
>CAYQDB010000054.1:0-6804 GCA_964416195.1 uncultured Ignavibacteriales bacterium | reverse complement strand
CCTACGCACTTCAGAGGAGAATAGAAAAGGTGGGACAGTGTTGCGACCTGCCCCACCTTTTTTCCTATGCGTGGTTTCTTGATGGGAGGAGTTATACCACGCCCTGATCCAGCATGGCATTGGCGACTTTGATGAAACCGGCGATGTTGGCTCCATTCACATAGTTGCCGGGAACGCCATAAGCCTCAGCGGCTTCGACGCAAGCTTGGTGGATGCTTTTCATGATGCCGTGCAGGCGGTTGTCAACTTCCTCGCGTGTCCAGCTCAGACGGAGACTGTTCTGTGACATCTCCAGGCCTGACACAGCCACGCCACCGGCATTGGCCGCCTTGCCGGGGCCGAATAGGATATTCTTTCCAAGGAATACCTCGGTAGCCTCGGGAGTGCAGGGCATGTTGGCGCCTTCGGCGACACAGATGCAACCGTTGTTGGTAAGGGTCTTGGCGTCATTGCCATCCAGCTCGTTCTGGGTGGCGCATGGAAGAGCCACGTCGACCTTGACATTCCAGACGCCGATACCTTCAAAATACTTTGCGTCTGAAAATTTCTCAGCGTACTCTTTGATGCGACCACGGCGGACGTTCTTGAGGTCCATGATAAAATCCCACTTCTCGCCGGAAACGCCTTTGTCGTCAACGATGTACCCGCTTGAATCAGACAGTGTTACCACCTTGCCGCTGAGCTCGTTCACTTTCTCAGTAGCATACTGGGCTACGTTTCCAGAGCCGGAAACGGCGACTCGTTTTCCTTTGAAGGACTCTCCCCTGGTTTTGAGCATTTCTTCGGCGAAGTAGACCGTGCCGTAGCCGGTAGCCTCGGGACGAATCAGGCTGCCACCCCAGTTCAGTCCCTTACCGGTGAGCACGCCCTCAAAAGCATTACGCAGGCGTTTGTACTGGCCGAACAGGAAACCGATTTCGCGGCCACCAACACCGATATCACCAGCAGGAACATCAGTATTCGGTCCGACGTGACGGAAGAGCTCGTTCATGAAGCTTTGGCAGAAGGCCATGACTTCATTGTCCGACTTACCCTTGGGATCGAAATCGGAGCCGCCTTTGCCGCCGCCCATCGGAAGCGTCGTCAGGCTGTTCTTGAAAACCTGCTCGAAGCCCAAGAACTTCAGTATTCCCAGATTAACGCTGGGGTGGAATCGCAGCCCGCCCTTGTACGGCCCGATAGCACTGTTGAACTCGACTCGGAAGCCACGGTTGACCTGAACCCGACCTTTGTCGTCAACCCACGGTATACGAAACAGAATGACGCGCTCCGGTTCAACAATGCGCTCAACGATCTTTGCTTCTTTGTATTCTGGATGTTTATCCAGAACTGGCTCCAGTGATGTGATCACTTCTTCCACGGCCTGGTGGAATTCCGGCTGAGCCGGATGTTTGGCTTTCAGATTGGCCATGAATGTGTCAACGAAACTCGACATGGACTTCTCCTCGACTGTTTAAGTATCTACTGTTAGTTATACCTGTTACAATACCATTCTCACAAAAAAGTGAAACATTTCACGTGCTTATATACTGTAGTCAGAGAGTGATGTCAAGAACCTCTCTGATGAGACTGATAAAATGTTCGATTTGCAAAAATACCGAAACATCTTGCCTGAATGTGGAATGACGGGTGAATGTGAAGCATGAAGTAGAAAACCCTATTTTGCTGGTGCCGGACGACCCGGTCCGAGATCTAATTCAAGCCCGGACCTTCCGTGTTTAGCAACAGCTTGATATTCATTTCCGAGCTGCTTATGTTTCTGGCAGACAGAACAAGGTTGGAGATGAAGATGAAACAGTTGCTGATTGCCTCGTTGCTGGGAATAGTAGTGCTTGTAAGTTCAGCATCATGCTTCGACGGCAAGCGAAAGGGATTTGTACTTGGTGGCGGGGTAGGGATCGCCCCGGTTGGGAGATCCACATTAGAAATATCGGAAATCTTTCTTTTGGAAGATATTGGGAGTCCTCAAATTGAGGTGGACAAAGCAGGTGCAGCGGCAAATCTTTTCGCTGGATATGCTTGGGATGAACGGAACGTTATTATTCTTGAAACCAACCTAATCAGATATACTTCTGATTCTTTCTACAAGAGAAGAGTCATCCAGGGTTTTATCGGACCGACATGGTACCATTATCTTCAACCGCAAGGTAGCTCTCTTTTCACCTCACTTGGAATTGGATTATACTTCTTTGACATAGAGGGCTTCGAGAACGTTGATCCAGGGTCTGGGCTCATGTTCGGGGTGGGGCTTGAACTTGTCTGGCGTGTGCAGATCGCCAGCTTCTTTTCTTATGGCTGGGCTTCTGAAAAAGCCATTGGCTCCGGAAAAGACGTTGGCATTGAGCACAAACACCTGAGTGTACTGGTCACTGCAGTGGCCTTCTAGGGACTTACAGTTCATTCGTCTAGGCCGTTTGTACCTGGCTCAGTTTAACCGTAGCCCAATTTTCACATGTCGTTCTGTGCACACGGAATTCATAGTACCGGGCTTACGCGAAAACTCAAAGTGCAGAAAATAACGCGAATATTTAGGAGTACGATATGAAATTCACCAGAATCGTAACAGTAGCTTTGGCTTACATTGTATTCAGTGGCTCCAACCAAGGCTATATGGGCGCAAATCAGTGAAGGTGGTCAGCCGGTCAGTTTTTCCAGGGCCAGGTTCAAAGAGGGTTCACCTCAGCCAAATCCCCCGAAAAAAGATGATTAACTGCTTCCCGTTGTTCCCGCCAGCGATGGGGTAGTCTTATTTTTCTGGCTTGCCAACGGTCAAATACTTGTTGCCAGTCTGTAGGGAAGTTGGCATTTTATCTGCCTGTGAACAGGCGATTTCGAAAACCGATACAATAGGTATATAATGCAGACCATAGAATAGAGAGAAGCCATGCCATTGACTGTTTGCTTTTACGAAGATGCAAGATACAAGCATTTCTTCCCGCTGACCCTGGTTCGGCCGGTGTATGTTTTGAGAGCTGGAATTGTGCCGTTGTTCAAAAGGATGGAGCGGTATCTCAACGCCGATAACACCTGCCTGGTAGCCAGGAATCAGCTTGCGCCGTCTCTGGCTGAGACTTATAGGGAGTATCCGGTAAACATTATAAAGCGCGGGGAAGGGGATGTTCTATTCGTTAACGGGAGGATTCGCAACTATGGTGACCTACCGCGGCTACTGGAGGAGACGAAGCTCTCAACCGTTTTCACGACCGGGGATGAAGTAGCGGCCGTCCTGTTTAAGGCCGACTCTCTCAAGACATTCCCGGAGATAGCTACCCAGAGCGACTTCCAGGACCTTTACGATAGAGAATCAGCAAATATAGCTTACCAGAAGACGTCGGTTACTCTTTACAACTACTGTTGGGATATAATTGCTGATATCGAGCCAGAAATAGCCATCGATTTTGAACAACTCACAGAGTCGCTTTCTGAAGTTCCGAAGGCTGAAGTTCACGAGGGAGCGTTTCTGATTAATCACAACAACGTATTTCTGGGTAACGGTGTCAGGATACTTGCGGGGGCGGCTGTGGATGCTTCCCGGGGTCCCGTATACATCGACAACAACGCTCGAGTTGAAACGCATTCGGCGGTTGTCGGGCCATGCTATATCGGTCCCAACACTGTTGTACTGGCGGGTAAGATCACCGGTTCGTCTATTGGCCACACCTGTCGAGTCGGAGGAGAAGTGGAGGAATCAGTCTTTCATGCCTACGTTAACAAGTACCACGCTGGTTTCATCGGCCACAGCTACGTGGGACAGTGGGTGAATTTCGGAGCGATGACTACCAATTCCGATCTCAAAAACAATTACTCTAACATTCGGGTGGCTCTCGACGGGGAGCAGATTGATTCCGGTTCGATTAAGGTTGGTTCGTTTATCGGTGATCACACGAAGTTCGGGATCGGGGTCCTCTTGAATACGGGAATCAACATTGGGGTCTGCTGTAACATCTTCGGGGGGACTCTGGTGACCGACAGGGAGGTGCCGTCTTTCAGTTGGGGTGACTCGAAGGAGTATGAGCCTTATCAGCTCGAAAAGGCGCTGGCAACAGCTCGGAAAGCCGCTGGGCGCCGCAACTGTTTGCTGTCGGACGCGGAGATTCGTATGTTACAGGTAATCTTCGATGATTTAACCTGCGACGACGGAATTATGGATTTCAACCGTAGCTAACACCTGCCGCTCGTGATGGCGCGCAGATGATAAAGCGTCTGTTGACAACTGATAGCAGCGATCGTATAATTTAACGTTGAACTGGAGTGGCAATGCCCGAACTGAGAAAAGATCCTGTTATAGGCCGTTGGGTGATAATCTCAACAGAGCGAGGGAAGCGTCCCAGCTCGTTTAGCACGGTGACGAAAAGCACTTCTGCCCGGCTCTGTCCGTTTTGCCCCGGCCACGAAGAGAACACCCCACCGGAAATCCTCGCCTATCGCAAACCCGGCACTGAGCCCAACAAACCCGGCTGGACGCTGAGAGTGTTCCCGAATAAATACCCGGCTCTGATGATTGAAGGCCCCCTTACGAGGGAACCCCAGGGCTTGTATGACAAGATGAACGGCGTTGGGGCTCATGAGGTTATTATCGAGACAAACCAGCATGGGCGAGACATGGTAGACATGTCAGAGGGCGAGGTTCGGGATGTCTTCTGGGCTTATCGGGAACGGATGATGGACTTGGAGCGTGACCGTCGCTTCAAATATATCATTCTGTTTAAGAATCACGGGGCGGCGGCGGGGGCTTCACTGGAGCATTCTCACAGCCAGCTTATTGCCACGCCGATCATTCCCAAGAAGGTTCTCGAGGAGATTCATGGATCAAAGCGATACTTCGAGTTCAAAGAAAGGTGTGTGTATTGCGACATCATCCGACAGGAACTTAAGGACAGAGAACGGGTGGTGATGGATTATGACTCCTTCATCACTATCGAGCCGTTTGCCCCTCGCTTTCCATTTGAAACCTGGCTTCTGCCGAAAACGCATCAGTCAAGCTTTCTGGAAATGAGTGAGTCGGACTTTACGGTTCTGGCCAAGAGTTTCAAGGATACCTTGGGTAGGTTGAAAGTGGCTCTGAACGACCCGCCGTTCAACTATGTACTGCACACGCGCCCCATTTCCAAAGATCATCATGAGTATTACCACTGGCACTTTGAAATCATTCCCAAGCTGACCAAGGTGGCTGGTTTTGAATGGGGTTCGGGGTTCTATATCAACCCTACCCCACCCGAGGAAGCGGCGGCCTTCCTCAGAGAAACCGACCCAGCCATTGGCGCCAGGACCGTCGAACGTGACAAGGTCGGGGAAAAGGTTTGAGATGAAAATTCTGGTAGCTGCGTCAGAGATGGCGCCGTTTGCCAAGACGGGTGGGTTGGGAGATGTGCTGGGGGCGCTGCCGAGAGCTTTCGTAAAACAAGGCCACGAGGTTAAGACCTTTATCCCTCGCTATAGCTCGATAGACGAGAGCGCCTATCCTCTTCAACCGCTTGACTGGTCAATTGAAGTGCCGGTTGGGCGTCGTCGTCGGTCGATGGCGGTTGAGGTGCACCATGACAGAAAACGGAAACTGGAATACTGCTTCATAGACAACGATGATTATTTTGACCGTCGTGAGCTGTACCTGGATTCGAAAACGGGCGCCGATTATGTAGACAATGACGAACGCTTCATCTTCTTCTCTCGGGCTGTTCTGGAAACCATCAGGAAGATGGGGTGGAAACCGGATATCATCCATGTCCATGACTGGCAGGCAGGGCTTATTCCGGTCTTTCTCAAAACCATCTATGCGGGCGATTCGTTTTATTCCGAAATCAGAACAGTTCTGACTATTCATAACCTTGCCTATCAGGGCGTGTTTGACAAAGAGCGGTACCCAAAGCTGAATCTTGCCGACCGCTTGTTTTATGCCACGGCGCCTTTTGAATTCTATGGAAAGGTGAACTTTTTGAAGGCGTCCATTAACTTTGCGGATAGGATCACCACCGTCTCCCCGCGGTATGCTACAGAAATTCAATCATCGAAAGAGCTTGGGTGTGGTCTTCAAGATGTGCTGCGAGAGCGCAGCAGTGATTTGACAGGCATTCTCAACGGAGTGGATTATACCATCTGGTCGCCCTCCCGCGACAAAAGTATTCCCCATACCTATCACATAAACAACCTCTCCGGCAAGTGGATGAACAAGGTCGATCTCCTGGGAGCGGCCAAAATGCCGATTCGGGTGAAGGCACCCTTGATTGGCGTCATATCACGTCTGGTGGACCAGAAGGGATTTGATCTCATAGCCATGGCAGCTGAACGTCTCTTCGAGCTGAATATCCAGATGGTGCTGCTGGGAACCGGGGAAGAGAAGTATCACCGGTTGTTCACGGACCAGGAGAAAAAGTATCCGGACAAACTGCGGACCTATTTGACATTCGATGAAACACTGGCCCATCAAATCGAGGCAGCCTCAGATATTTTCCTGATGCCATCGCGCTTTGAGCCATGTGGTCTCAACCAGATGTATTCGCTGAAGTACGGCACGGTACCGGTGGTTCGAGAGATCGGTGGTCTGGCTGATACAGTTATTGATTACAGTCCTGACACTGGAGAGGGAACCGGCTTTGTTTTCCGCGAATATACCCCAGAGGCGCTGCTGGGCGCTGTGCGGCGAGCTGTGGAGCTGTTTGCAAAAAGACGCCTTTGGACGAAGTTGATGAAAGCCGGTATGCGGCAGAATTACTCCTGGGAGCGGTCGGCCCAAAAATATATTCAGCTTTTTAAGCAGCTTGTAAGCAGCTAAACGGTTCAATATTGTCTCTCAAGCAGACCATAAAA
>CAYQDB010000053.1:0-7425 GCA_964416195.1 uncultured Ignavibacteriales bacterium | reverse complement strand
TCTCACTCGTGGGTCCCGCTGCATTAGTTGTTGCCCAGATTAGGCACTATGCAAATAAACTCAAAATCCTCATCGTGCGGATTCTCAAATTGGTGCTCGGCGTTGGGTGGGACAAAAGCGAAGTCCTTCTCTTTCAGGTCGAACAACTCTTCGCCGATCCGCAGACGTCCCCCTCCGCTGATAATATAGTTGACATGTTCCCAGTCGTGTTGGTGCCGCGGAGTGTATCCACCCGGCTGAAGGCGGAACACCCGTAGCGTGTGTTCAGGCCAGCCTTCCGGTTTGCCGATGACGTTGTCCTTGGACGTTCCTTTCGCGCCTTCCATCTCCACTTTAGACAGCTTGATGTTCTGATATTTGACTACCGTCATTCTTTCCTCCTAATGTCGTCACACATAAGGGTAATAAATTAGCAGCCGGTCATAGGCCCGGCCTCTGACGGGTTGGAAAAATTGCTCACTCGGAAGTGATATAGGCTTGGACAAAGCATCCCTACCCGGGAAATAACAACAGCGACTGGCAAAGTGCTAATCGCCTATGGCATACAATCCCTGAATGTAGTACCGTCACATGTTAGATCTAATCTTGGTTATTACACCTAAGAATACTCGTTAACCACCGCAACCGCTACTGAGAGCGACTTCGGGTGCTGATTCAGCTTTCTCACCTGTCTTCATTTCTTCGATTGGTTTGGATACCGGATTTTTAGGATCCGATGTATATTCCAGAAAGCCACCCTTAATGGATTTAACGTTTTTATACTTAAGACGCTTTGCCAGACTTTCACCAGCCAGAGCAGCACGCCCACCTTTTTTGCAATAGAGAACTATGGTTTTATTCTTATCTTTTACGGTATTTAGGATTTCGAACTCAAGTAGACCACGAGGAATATTAACAGCGTTGGGGATATGACCTGCTGCATATTCATCTGCTTGTCTTACATCAATTAACACAAATTCTTTCCCCTCTTCTACCATTGCTTTGTAATCATCCACTGAAATTTCAGCTATTTTCTCCTTCGCTTCTCCAACCACGGCCCTAACTTCAGGGGTCGGAACAGCGGCAGCTTCTGACCATGCTTCCCAGCCGCCTACAATTGACTTCACGTTATTATATTTAATACGTCTAAGGCTTTCAGCAGCCAGAGCAGCACGCCCGCCGCTTTTGCAATATAGTATGATGTTAGCTGCCTTGTCAGGGTATTGTTTTGTGATCTTGAATTCAAGCAAGCCACGGGGAATATTGACAGAGCCAGGGATATTACCAGCTTTGAATTCTTGTGGTTCACGAACATCAACTAAGATGAATTTTGCTTTCTTTTTCATCAGACTTTCTAGATCTGTGGGCTTGATTTCTGTTAGCCCCTCCTTTGAAGCTTTGACCATCTGCTTAACTTCTTCAGGCGTCTGATGTTTTTCAGCGACAGGAGTAACTTCAATCCATGCCTCCCAGCCGCCGGCGATAGATCTGACATTGTTGTACTTAAGCTGACCTAAGGATTTGACCGCTAGAGCTGCACGGCCACCATTCTTGCAATAGAGAATGATATTGGTTTTTCTGTCCGTATACTTCTCTGTGATTTTGAACTCCAGTAAACCACGAGGAATACTAATAGCGCCCGGAATATGGCCGGCTGCAAATTCCCCTGCTGTGCGGACATCAATCAATACATACTCTTCCTTCCCCATGATGTTTTTGAAATCATCGATCGATATCTCTACTATATCGACCTTAGCCGCGTTTACCAGTTGCTCGGCATTATCAAATTGACCTTCACAACCGGAAACCAAGGCAAATACCGCCAACAGCAATGCAAAATTAGTGACAACCTTTCTCATTCTTTTTTCCTTTCTTGTTCTAAAAGGGACAAAAGCCCAACGCTAACCGATGGCTAGCAAGAAAACTCCCAATAAATATATTCATTTGCTTAAGCATCTATAACTCAAATTAATACGCACTAAACTTTCCGGTTTTTTCATTCCATTTAACGAAGAGATACCATATTAACAAAATTGCTAATACAAGGACGACTGACCACGCATAGCCAATATAGTCAGGCATAAAATTTCTAAAACGTGCAGAATGAGGTATAAGCTTAACAAATCCCGGTTCAATATAATTCTGAGTTATTGGGGAAATGAGTAAGAAGCCAAGGGCAGCTGCCCATAATTTAACCTGCCCTTCCCCAAACCTCCATAGTGTCCCAACTGCGCAACCGCCCGCGATCGTCATGCCGAGCCCAAAAATGAATCCGCCAATCGGAGCCCTTAGCCAGAAATTCGGAAATACCCACGTCAACTCTCTGTAACGTAAAGGTAGATCGCCTGCTCCAATTCCGAATTGTTTTATTATTGTAAACCCTATAAGTCCGACCAATAGGCCAGCTATTATGCCTACCGTGCTGGATGATTTTCCGGTCATAAATGGGTCGCGGAATGATGCTACAATGCAGAATCTTGAGCGTTGACAAATTAATCCCAGCAAAAGACCAATGATTACAAACCAGGCCATTATGCTGTTTTTTCCAAAATAGTTATACGCTATAACAAACGCAATGATGGTGACAATAAGGCCTAGCCATTTCTGCCAAGCACCCCTCCCTTCAGGAGCAGCCAGAAATATTTTGCTTTTACCTGAGCTGATGCCGGGTAAATGTTCCATTTCCCACATGAGGTATTTTAAGGCGACTAATGTACCCAAAAATAAACCTATCGTTAATAGTACTGCTCCCCCTGAAAGTGCGGGCACTCCACTAAAAAAGCCACCTATAGTACATCCAATACCTAGTTTAGCTCCAATAGCCATTAAGCCCCCACCAATAAATCCTTTAATTAACTCTCCTACTGGTGGGATTCTCAGGGCAAACTCTTTTGCTAAAAGAGCACCTACAAAAGCTCCAAGAATTATTAAAATATTTAGCATTCCATACAAGCTGGCACTTGTTGGTGTAACATTTTCTATCCCAAACAATCCCAGAGCCTGATATATATTTTCTCCCCAGTTGTTATATCCACCACTACCGCCCCATGGACTTTTAATCATGAAGAGAAATACATTAAGCAACCCCAACAAAATTCCTCCAACCCAGACAGGCCAATGTTTTGAGAAAAATGTTTGATATAGTTGGCTTAATGCAGATGTGTTTGATTCTTGTTCCATAATTTATCCTCTCTTATTTCTTCTTGATTAGATAGCGAAAAACGCCCCCTTCTAACTCACTCTCATCAAGAAGAGTATTTCCTGTCTTCTTGCACCATGAATGTAAATCTGTTTTTGTTCCAGGGTCTGTACCTAACATTTCAAGCACTTGCTCTGATTCGAGTTCCTTCATTGCTTTTGACAATTTCATAATTGGCATAGGGCAGGTGAGCCCTTTTACATCCAAAGTTACATCGATTTTTGTTTCCATAACGTCTCTCCTCATGTCGAATTGTGGATAGTCAGTTATTAGAAATATACTCTCTTTCAATGACAAGGGGATTATTATCATTTTTAGGGAAAAAGTCAAAATAATCTTTTAGAGAACTGAATTTTTTTGAAAAATCACTACTGTCCGGTTAAAATTGAGACAGCTGAGGAATCGGGGCTCTGATTTTTACCAGTTCTTTCGTATCTTATCTAATGACGGGATATCGATTAACATTGTTCCCCAGTTCGCAGGCAACCTTGGCCACTCTCCGTTTCTCCTCCGTCACCAGCCACACTGCGTTATCCTTGAACCTTGAACGCCCGGTTATAACTGCGGTGTTTCCCATTTCCCGACATCTGAACACCTCTGGAAAGAATCATAGCACTATCCTTTCACCGTGTCCACTAAACCGGGGAAACTTCAATGCCCCCTAAACAAAAGACCCGTTTTCATTATTGAAAACGGGTCTATAGGGAAAAGTTCCCGAATAATCCTATTAGTGATCCACCCCTTATATCATCCTGCGAGTGGTGCGGCGCGGCTTGCTGTAACGAGGAGTACGACGCGTCGTCTTGTTCTGCATCTTCCACGTCCGCGGGGTGCGGCGCGAAGAAGTCTTCCGAGGAGCCCTCGGGAAGCTAGGGCGCTTGGGCCAAGTCCGATTAAAGGACTTGGGGCTACCGGTGTTTCCCCTCCACACCGACGGGCTGGCCTTACGAATGTGCAGGTCGACAGCCTTGTAGCGAACAGAATAGACTGTGCGACCGAGCTGACGGGCAATCCATGCTGTCTCGTAGTTCCGATAGAATTTGCGCATGAACGCAATTTCTTCTTTGGCCCACGGGCGAGCAAACCTGTGCGACGGTGACCGGCGCGGCCAGGTAGCGCGGCGCGGCCTGTAACTGGTTCTACGCATAGCCATACCTAACTCCTTGTTTGAGTCGTTAATGGTTGCGAACATTGACTATGGCCGAGTCGATGCCCGCCGTTGCAATATCTAATTGCTATAATCGTCCGTTTCTTAAGATACTTAATACCAAGCGGTTAAGATTTTTTCGCAGACGCAGAAAAACTCCTGCACCAGTTAGCCGTAGATACTCCGGGTCAACTTTCAGCAGCAGCTCATTTTATAATGGAGGGAACAAACGGCCAGCGCGCTGGTATGGGATGAAGGCTACAGGAGGTAGTCCATATCCTCTAATACACAACGGTAACTGGCAAGGGGTTACATGACGGAAACACCGTCTGTTGACTGCACATACAGCGTTGGCGGTTGAGCCAAGCCGATAGTGGCCTTTGTAGACCACCGCTCGTCACAGCAGGTTTAGGTGTTGCATCAAACGGCTTACCGCTGTAGATTATTCTGAGCGTCAACCGAAAAGAGTAATATGAAAAGAGAGTATCTGTTAGTTGCCCTGTTCTTCTTGCTGGCGGCTGTCTTTTTCTACCTCTTCTACAGGATTGTTTCCCCGTTTTTCGCACCCATCGCCTGGGCGGCGGTATTTGTCATCATCTTTTTCCCCCTCTATGAGTGGGTGTGCAAAAAGGTGAAATCCAGGGGGCTGGCGTCGGCGCTGCTGTGTCTTTTTATTATCATTCTGATTATTGGCCCGATAACGTACCTGTTTGCCGCCCTGGTTAACGAAGCTGCCGATGCCGTAACCAAGGTGAACGCCATGTACAAAAGCGGCCAGCTCGATAACATTCTTGCTGTAGATATACCGGGGATGGAAGCCATTAAAGAAAAGCTGAATCAATATTACGACCTATCTCAAATAAATCTCGACGAGCTTATAAAGGATTCGATTGACAAAGTAACCAGCATCATCTTTAACCAGACCAGTTGGCTTATTACCAATGCTACCAAAACGGTCTTCTACTTTATCCTGATGATTTTCACCATGTATTACTTCTTCAAGGATGGGGAAGCGATTATTCACAAGATCAAGCGGCTGATGCCGATCCCGGAAGAACAGGTAGAAATCACTTTTGCCCACCTTCGCGACGTTGTGCAGGCTACTATGTACGGCGGGGTGGTAGTAGCATTGATTCAAGGTCTGTTAGGTGGAATCCTGTTTGCCGTTGTGGGGATTCCCTCTGCTGTTTTCTGGGGGGCGATCATGGCATTTTTGTCGATTATCCCATTCCTGGGGGCTTTCATCATTTATGTTCCGGCAGGGATTATCTTGTTGTTGGGGGGGGCATACATCAAGGGCATTATAGTCATCGGCGTCGGTGTCGTGGTTATCAGTCAGAGCGACAATGTCATTCGCCCCTATCTTATTTCCGGGCGAACCGCCATACACCCCCTGCTGCTCTTTTTCGCTCTCCTGGGCGGTATCGCTGTCTTTGGCCTGCTTGGTGTTGTCGTGGGTCCGTTGATTGCGGCTGTATTTGTAACCCTACTAAGGATTTTTGAATTCAAACTTCACCCCCAGACAGAGCCTGAGCCGGAGGAGGGACAGGAGCCGGCAGCTGAGTGAATCCTCCGACACATTCAGTGAGTTCGAATCCTACCTACCCCGCACTTAATGTGACTCATTTAATATCATAAGGTTGTGGGGCTTAACGATTTTAGATTTTATCACTCTCGGCAACCTTTGCAAATATGATTTTTATCGATTCAGACAATTCTGCTGATAGCATCATTATTGAATAAATAAAAAAACTTTTTTGATAGATCAATATATATAGTATCTATAACCTTTCTTCCGTGAAACAATCAAGAAAGTTATCAAGCTCCAGTTGCGCTGGAATAGGCACGTATGATTGTGTCTGGCAAGTGCCCTAGCCGCGCAACCTTGCGCCAAGGATCAGAGAAATAATAATTGTTGCCAATAAGAACTATGTGGTCTGCTTTATATCGATTCTTAGTTATATCTTGATTTTTCCGGCTGTCCTTCGGGTGGAAACGCTGGTATGCTCCTAAGTCTTCTGGATTGTTGCTGCTAAGGTCTGGACACAGATGACTGAGCGATTTTGCCTTACCCCTAAGTACTAGTGGTATGAAGCTGAAAGCTATTCCCAAGGATTCGTAGTGTCCTATCATCTCATTTGGAAGCAACGACTTGAAATCTTTTGAAACAACCGCTATTACTGCGATATCGAGCAAGTCCGCCTTCGCAGGCGGTAACTCCTGCTTACACTTCATGATGTTATCCAAGCTTTGTGCTCTTCCTTTTTCCACATCATAGTTATGGTGAAAAGTGTCAATGCTAAGGTAAACACGAAGTGGCATAATTGAGCCATCGACATATTTCCTGAAGAACTGTTGACATCTACTGTAATCAACGAAGAAACTCCCGTTTGTAGTAAAGCCAGGGGTGAAGCCAACCTTCGCGATTTCGAGCAGAAGATCTACTAGGTCTCGATTCCTTTCTGTCCACAAGGTTGGTTCACCACCGGAAAAGTGAACCCAGCATATACTTTCCAGGCTACGGCAATCTGAAAGACATAACTGGAGCTGTCCGAAAGACAATTTATATTCAGGATCCATGGGCTCATCTTCGCGAACACAGTGAGCACATGCGAAATTGCACTCCTCCAATAGGAAGATCATCATCAAGGACTTGTCATCAATCTCAATCTTCATCAACAGGTCCTCCCCTCTAGTGTTTCCGCGTCTCTTCGCAGGCAAACATAATACTATTCAGCGCCTTTTCACAGCAATTTATCTTACTACAGAGTGTAAAGGGCGGTTCAGAAGTGCCCCATATGGCGGGGTAAAAACGGTGGTCTAAGAGCGTTCCATCTCTGATTTTATTCGACGGGTGGCCACAGCTCTGCTGTGGGAAGTCTTCCTCCGTGGCGGTACCACGCACGGACGTGTAGCCCACCTTACAGGTGAGTAATCGTGCATCTTGAATAATTCACTGCCTCTGTGGTATATTCAACAAAAGGAAACGAATCCGCTGGACTTTCGTATCGATAACCAATAACTTCGTTGCGTTAGCCAGGTCTCCCGTCATAGATATTGACCCCGGTGATCGCTGGGATTTTCTCTTGCCCTTCGCAAA
>CAYQDB010000052.1:0-7533 GCA_964416195.1 uncultured Ignavibacteriales bacterium | reverse complement strand
CAATTCGGAAACAAGCCTCTCAGTTTTTTGCACCGGAAAGTGTGGTGCTTGTCGCTAGTCTGCTTTAAGCAAAACTGGCGACAGAATACATGTACTCTACTCTACGGATTCACCTCCCTTCAGCAACCTGATTACAGAATTCTGTAATAAGGTTAGAAATTGATTAGTTGAGAGTTTACTGTTCGTCAACTTCTTAGTGTTGAAAAATGCGTTCAATAAGCCTGTCTTGCCAATAAGGTTCTCCGTTGTCTCTTCGCTTCACAGGCGCCGTTACTTGCTGTCGGTCGCACTTCCTTGAAGCTTTCTTCGCAAGCGAGAAAACGTAAGACCACCAACCGGCTCATCGCATCACATCAGCGATAGCCATTTAATAATAACGTGATTATCAAATCTTGTCAAGCACTTTTGACGGAGAAGTATCTAAAAAAACTCTCCCAGAAGCACTCAAGTAGACGCAGAAGAGCCGCCTTAAAAGGCGGCTCTTTTGCATTCGGGTAAACTTGAAAACGGCGCAATTATTGCGGCGGTCGGGGACCGAATTTGTACAGGAAGTTGACCAGGTAGGCAATATCGGAAACATTAATCGAGCCGTTCTGGTCAACATCGCCTGCTTCCAGCGGTACCGGCGCCGGGCCGCTTCGGAAAAGGTAGTTGATAAGATACACGATATCATTCATCGTGTATTTACTGTTGGCATCCATGTCCCCACGCGCGAATGGACTAACATGGTAATGCGTTATCAGCGTATCGGCGGCTCCTCCGGGGTAATCTGCGGCAATAAAAATCACCTGGTAAACGGAGTCGATGTCAGTCACCTCAGGAGTATAGGTGAAGGCTCCTGTTCCATTGCCGCTGTCGACGAAAAGCGCGCTGGACGATGGCGGAAACGCACTCATATCAGCATTAAGCACGATACTGTCGAGTTCAGGATCGATCGCCTGCACCGTTGTGTCGTGCTTAATTGTGGCAAAGACTTCAATCGTGTCCGGCAGCACGGTAGTAAAGCTTGGAGGTTGGTTGGCTGCCTCAGCCACGTTTATTTCAACAACTTGCGTATCAGCCGATCCCTCGTTGTCAAGAGCGATAAACCGCGGTAGGTACTGGCCTGCTTGCGCGTAGTCGGGATAGAAAGTGAAGCTGCCCATGTTGTAGGCGGTGATGTAGAATAAGGCATTGCTGTCGGGCAGGTTTTCGGCGCTCACAGCAGGTAACGGGTCTTCGGAATCTGCCGCCACGACCATGAACTGCAGACTGTCACCCTCGGTGATATTGAAGGGACCGGACCCGTTAGGAAACACAAGATACGGGGGTTGGTTTACATCGTACACTCGGAACTGAACCGGAACAGGATCCCGATAGAGAGAGGTGTCAGCCGAATCGCGGGCGAGGAAAAGTACATCATAGAATGTCGGAGCATCGTCCCCCTGAGTGTAATCGGGGGTGAAGGTCAGAACGCCGTTGCCGTTGCCGGAATCATAGAATACCATATTCGGTGCCAGGGTATCCTCTCCGCTTAAGAAGGCCTCAAGAGTAGGAGTGGGACCGTCATCGTCCCAGGTTATGACCAGGTAGTTCAGTGTATCTCCTTCCCCGAGAGTGTCTTCCTGCGTAGGGATGTAAATCCATGGCGCGCGGTTGGTATCGAGCACCGTTATGGTCACCTGCTGCGAGTCTATCACAGCAGGATAGAGGCTGTCCTCAGCATAGAACATTATCTGATAGGTGCCCGAATCCTGGTCTGTCGTGGCCCAGTTAAACTGCCCGGAACCATAAGCAGAGTCAAATGTGGCCGATCCCGGCAGGGGCAGGGAGGTATACAACAGCGGTGGGGTGCCGTCGGGATCAGAGGCAGTAACGGCAAAGCTGATCACATGCGTTTCCACAACCGTCTGGTCGGGAATTGAATCCAGAACTGGTTCCTGGTTACCGGCCTCGACTACCTCAATCTCCATTGTCGCCGTGTCCTCCAGTTCGCCGTCACTGACGATGACATCGACATAGTACGTATCCGACTGCGTGAAATCAGGCGTGAATTCAAACGAGGCCACACCGTTGCCGCTATCTACCCACGTGAAGTTGACCGGAACGGTGGTGCTGTCAAAAGTGATAGTCACCGGTTGTTCGTCAAGATCATGGGCAGTAACGATGTCGATCAGTGTGTCACCCTCGACAACCGAAAGCTTGGGGACTGAATCAAATACCGGCGTCTGATTGCCTGCTTCCAGCACCTCGATAAGGACGATTTCCTTGTCGATATCAATCCCGTCAAATGCCTTGAAAGTGACGTGATAGAGACCGGCCTGGACGAAGCTCGGCGTGAAGGTGAATACCGCAGTGCCGTCGCCGTTGTCGGTGAACGTAGAGTTTTCGGGAGCATTGACGGTATCAAGAGAAGGCGACGGACCATCCGAATCAGTAGCCGAGATATTCAACGTGAGGGTCCCACCCTCCGCAACGATTTGCGGGCCGATGGAATCCAGAACAGGCGGGAAGTTGATTTCGACAACTGTGATTTTAACTGGAAGACGCCCCGTCAAAGCCGGAATTCCCTGATCAATAGCGAGGAAGGTAACGGTGTCGACACCTTCCTGTCCCACGACCGGCATGAAAGTGAAGGTGCCAGTGTTATCGCCATTGTCGACAAACTGGGAATTGGCAGGGGCATTGGATACCGACATGTAAAGACGAGCACCGGATAATGAATCTGTTGAGTCGGTGGCTGTGACAGTGAACACCAGAGTGTCGTTGATCTCGACTCCAAACGGTCCAGCCGGTGCAAATTTCGGTGGGTAGTTAACATCGACAGTAGTAATTTTCACTGTTTCCGTGCCGGTTGACGGAGGAGTGCCATTGTCAGTGGCGAAAAAGCGGATTGTGTCGATGCCGGCATCGTAGTAGTCGGGCTGGTAGGTAAGAGCGCCGGTACCATCTCCATTGTCAACAAAACTGTAGTTATTCAGACCTGTACTAATTGTGAGAGTGATTGAGTCACCATCAGGGTCAGTAGCTGACACATTGAGGACAAGTATCGCACCCTCATTGACTGTGGTGTCGCTAATAGTATCGATCACCGGAGCCCGGTTACCCAATTCTGTTACAATAATAGGGACTACCTCACTATCGGTCGCCAAGCTGTCATCTGTAGCATAGAAAGTGACACTGTAGGCGCCAGCCTGGGTGATGGTCGGTGTCCAATCAAAGGTGCCGGTGCCGTCTCCGCTATCCACGAATGAGGCTCCGGTCGGCAGAGTAGAGGTCGATAAGGTTGGAGTTGTCCCGTCAGGATCACTGGCTGAAACGGTGAAGATCAATTGGGCTGTTTCCATAGTACTCTGTGCGCCAATAGGATCAAGTGCCGGTGGCTGATTGCCAACCTCTGCCACTGTGATAGTTACCATCTCACTATCCGTCAGCGCTCCATCATTGGCATAGAACGTCACAAAGTACGTCCCGGCTTGAGCGAAATCCGGCGTCCAGTCGAAAGTACCCGTCCCATTGCCGCTGTCAACAAATGAAGCGCCAGTCGGCAAAGCTGAAGTTGACAAGATCAGTGAATCACCATCCGGGTCACTGGCAGAGATACCGAATAACAACTGCACTCCTTCAGTTGCAGTTTGTGGCCCGATAGGATTGAGAACCGGCGGGTTGCCGGCTTCTGTCACATCTATTGTGACCGCTTCTGAATCAACTGCTAAAGAATCGTCGGTCGCATAGAAAGTGACCGCATAGGTTCCCGAGTCATTGAATGAAGGCGTCCAATCAAAGCTGCCGGCGCCGTTGCCGCTGTCGACAAAGGTCGCCCCGGTCGGCAGAGTGGAGGTCGTCAGGGTGGGAATGCTCTCAGCATCAGCAGCCGATACCCCAAAGTTTAAATTTACTCCTTCAGCCGTAGTTTGTGGCCCAATCGGATTAAGTATTGGATTTTGATTACCAACCTCAGCCACTGTGATTGTTACGACCTCGCTATCTGTTGCGAACCCGTCACTGGCAAAGAAGGTAACGTTATATGTCCCACTCTGGGTGAAATCAGGCGTCCAGTCAAAGCTGCCGGCGCCGTTGCCGCTGTCGACGAAGGTTGCCCCACTCGGCAACGTCGAGGTTGACAGAATGAGACTATCCCCATCTGGGTCACTGGCGGAGACGCCAAAGTTTAGATTGACGTTCTCAGCGGTACTCTGCGACCCAATGGGATTCAGCACAGGCGATTGATTCCCGGCATCAGCCACATCTACCTGCACAATCTCCGAGTCTACTGCCGAGGAATCATCAGTGGCATAGAACGTCACAAAGTACGTCCCGGCGTCAGTGAATGAAGGCGTCCAGTCAAAACTGCCGGCGCCGTTGCCACTGTCGACAAAGGAAGCGCCAGTCGGCAAAGTCGAGGTTGTCAGCGTTGGGATAGCTCCTTCCGGATCACTAGCCGAGATACCAAAGTTGAGATTGACCTCTTCGGTAGTGCTTTGTGGCCCAATCAGATTCAGCACAGGTGGCTGATTGCCCGCTTCAGTGACATCTATCTGGACGACCTCCGAGTCCATCGCTGATGAATCATCAGTGGCATAGAAAGTTACATAGTATGTCCCACTTTGGGTATAGTCGGGCGTCCAGTCGAAGCTGCCATTCCCATTGCCGCTGTCGACAATGGAGGCGCCTGTAGGCAGAGTGGAGGTAGTCAAAGTCGGGATGCTCTCGGCATCAGTGGCCGACACGCCAAAGAGAAGCTGCACATTCTCCGTTGTGCCTTGAGGCCCAATGGTGACTAATACCGGCGGTTGGTTGCCAGTCTCACTAACCGTGATTGTGACTATCTCGGAATCGACCGCCAAGGAGTCATCGGTGGCATAGAAAGTGACAAAGTATGTCCCAGCCTGGGTGAAATCAGGCGTCCAGTCAAAACTGCCGGCTCCATAACCGCTGTCGACAAAGACAGCGCCAGGCGGTAAAGTCGAAGTGGTCAACGTCGGGATACTCTCGGCATCGGTCGCCGAGATGCCTAAGAGCAATTGCACCCCTTCCGTGGTCGACTGCGGACCAATCGGATTCAATACCGGTTGTTGATTGCCCGCCTCTAAAACATTAATTGTAATCAACTCAGAGTCAACAGCCAGAGAGTCATCAGTTGCGTAGAACATGACCAGATAACTTCCGGCCTCCATATAGCTTGGAGTCCAATCGAATGTCCCGGTGCCATCGCTGTTGTCTGTAAATGTGGCTGTGCTCGGAAGTAGAGAAGTTGTTAGAATTGGTATACTTTCGGCATCAGTCGCTGACACAGCAAATCCGAGCTGAATACCTTCCGTAGTACTCTTATTGCCGATTGGATTCAAAACTGGCAGCTGATTCCCGACTTCCGTGACAGTAATCGTCACTACCTCACTGTCGACCGCCAAGGAGTCATCGGTGGCATAGAAAGTGACAAAGTATGTCCCGGCCTGAGTGAAATCCGGCGTCCAGTCGAAGCTGCCCGCTCCGTTGCTGCTGTCAACAAAGGAAGCCCCAGTGGGCAGGGTGGAGGTAGTCAGGGTCGGGATGCTCTCGGCATCAGTGGCTGAGACGCCAAAGTTCAGATTGATGTTCTCAGCCGTACTTTGCGGGCCAATCGGAGTCAGCACAGGCAGCTGATTACCGGCCTCGGTCACCGTGATCGTCACGATCTCACTGTCTGTTGCAAAACCATCACTGGCATAGAAAGTAACGTTATACATACCGGACTGAGTGAAGTCAGGTGTCCAGTTGAACGAACCAGTCCCGTCTCCGTTGTCGGTGAAGAAAGCGCCCACGGGCAAAGTTGAAGTAGATAAAATCACACCATCCCCATCAGGATCACTGGCCGAGACACCAAAGTTGAGATTGACGTTCTCGGTCGTACTTTTGGAACCGATCGGAGCCAGCACCGGCGCCTGATTCCCGGCATCGGCCACATCTATCTGCACAATCTCCGAGTCTACCGCCGAGGAATCGTCAGTGGCATAGAACGTCACAAAGTACGTCCCGGCCTGGGTGAAGTCGGGTGTCCAGTCGAAGCTGCCGTTCCCATTGCCGCTGTCGACAAAGGAAGCCCCAGTGGGCAGGGTGGAGGTAGTCAGGGTGGGTATGCTCTCGGCATCAGTGGCTGAGACACCAAAGTTCAGATTCACCTCTTCGGTAGTTGACTGCGGTCCAATCGGTGCTAACACCGGTGACTGATTACCTGCCTCAGTGACCGTGATCGTTACTATCTCACTGTCAACCGCCAAGGAATCGTCGGTGGCATAGAACATGACCAGATAACTTCCAGCATCAAAATAGCCCGGCGTCCAGTCAAAGCTGCCCGCTCCATTGCCGCTGTCGACAAATAGCGCTCCCGTCGGCAGAGTCGAAGTAGTCAAAGTCGGTATACTCTCAGCATCAGTGGCCGAGACGCCAAAGTTCAGATTGATCCCTTCTGTAGTACTTTGTGGCCCGATCGGGTTCAACACCGGCAGCTGGTTACCGGCCTCAGTAACCGTGATTGTCACCACCTCACTGTCTACCACCGAAGAATCATCAGTGGCATAGAAGGTCACAAAATATGTCCCGTCTTCAGTAAAGCCCGGCGTCCAGTCAAAACTGCCCGTACCATCACCGTTGTCGTTGAAAGTGGCTGTTCCCGGCAGAGTGGAAGTGGTCAGTACCGGAATACTCTCAGCATCGGAAGCCGAAACTCCAAAGATGAGCTGAACACCTTCGGTGGTATTCTTTGCTCCAATAGGATCAAGCACCGGCAGCTGGTTGCCGGCCTCAGCTACATCTATGGTTACAATCTCACTGTCTATCTCAATCCCATCACCGGCATAGAATGTAATATTATGACCACCACTCTGGGTATAATCGGGTGTCCAATCAAAGGTACCACTGCCGTCACCATTGTCCACAAACGAGGCTCCGGTGGGCAGAGTCGAGGTCGACAGGCCGGGTGTCGTGCCGTCAGGATCGCTTGCCGTCACCCCAAACGTCAACTGGACGTTCTCGGTAGTGCTCTTAGAACCAATGGGATCGAGCACAGGAGCCTGGTTGCCGGCATCGGCTACATCTATCTGGACAATCTCCGAGTCTACCACCGAAGAATCATCAGTGGCATAGAACGTCACAAAATATGTCCCGTCTTCAGTAAAGCCCGGTGTCCAGTCAAAACCGCCCGTACCATCACCGTTGTCGTTGAAAGTGGCTGTTCCCGGCAGAGTGGAAGTGGTCAGTACCGGAATACTCTCAGCATCGGAAGCCGAAACTCCAAAGATGAGCTGAACACCTTCGGTGGTATTCTTTGCTCCAATAGGATCAAGCACCGGCAGCTGGTTGCCGGCCTCAGCTACATCTATGGTTACAATCTCACTGTCTATCTCAATCCCATCACTGGCATAAAATGTAATATTATGACCACCACTCTGGGTATAATCGGGTGTCCAATCAAAGGTACCACTGCCGTCACCATTGTCCACAAACGAGGCTCCGGTGGGCAGAGTCGAGGTCGACAGGCCGGGTGTCGTGCCGTCAGGATCGCTTGCCGTCACCCCA
>CAYQDB010000051.1:0-7541 GCA_964416195.1 uncultured Ignavibacteriales bacterium | reverse complement strand
ACCAAAACCTCTCAGAGGTAGATGACTGTCAAATCAAGTATCGTTCAGTACAATTAAGGATAAAATCGAGTGGACAAAAGCTCGTTTGGAGCGTTTGACCGACTACATTGCTAAACGTGAACAGGAGGGAAAATGAGATGACTACGCTCACCTGGATAGGAATCTGTATTTGCGTGATCCACTCTGGTATGTTCTCCGGTTTGAATCTTGCCCTATTCGGCGTCACCAGGCTTCGATTGGAGGTAGAAGTTGCCGTCGGTAACAAAGTCGCTGCAAAAGTCCTGCGGTTGCGGCGGGATTCGCACTTCCTGCTGACAACTATCCTGTGGGGGAATGTTGCCTTCAACACAATGCTTGCTCTCCTGGCCAACTCAGTGCTTGCAGGAGTGTATGCCTTTGTCTTCTCCACATTCATAATCACATTAATAGGCGAGATAGTACCTCAAGCCTACTTCTCGCGCCACGCCCTTCGCATGGCCTCACTGCTGTCTCCAATATTGCGATTCTACCAGTTTGTTCTTTACCCAGTGGCCAGACCAACCGCGTTGCTTCTGGACAAGTGGCTTGACAGAGAAGGGATTCAGTTCTTCCGCGAACATCAATTTCGTGAGGTGATTAAGCAGCACATCGAAGCCGACGAGGTGGACATTGATCGCTTGGAGGGTCTTGGGGCGCTGAATTTTCTGGCGCTTGATGACTTGGCAGTTTCGCGCGAGGGGGAACCAATTGAGCCTGACAGTACAATCTCTCTGCCACTGGATAGAGGTCTGCCCAAATTCCCCCAAATAACAAGATCGCCAACTGACCCTTTTCTTCAGAGCATACAGAAATCGCGCAAAAAATGGGTGGTCATAGTTGATAGTTTCGACAAACCTCAACTTGTCCTTGATGCTGACGGTTTTCTTAGGGCGGCACTTTTCCAGTCAGGCCCCTGTTACCCTTTCATCTATTGCCATCGCCCAATTATTGTCTATGATGAGAATACGCCGCTGGGAGAGATTATTCCTAAGCTTAAGGTGGAAGCTCAGAATACAGAGGATGATGTCATCGATAAGGACATAATACTTGTCTGGGGTGAAAAAAAACGCGTCATTACGGGTGCAGATATTCTGGGTCGTCTGCTAAGAGGAATAGTCAGGCACCATGACAACGAGTCAGAGCGGTAGCACCCTGCGTTACTCTTGCCGGATAGGTAATCGACATATTAGAGTAGATCGCTGTTTGTTATAGACAGAAAAGGTGATATGCTGAAACGTGCTTTGATTTCAAGGCCACTTTGGAAAGGAAATGACATGCATATTATTCGTTTGGGGCTAATGATTTCCGCAAGTCTTGCTTTAATCGGGGTGCCCACTGCCAGCTCAGCTGGCTCCTCGTCCTCCGGAAAAAGCGTTGGTGCACGAGCTGGCTTCGGCATCAATCCGGACCAATTTGTAATTGGAGCCCAGGCGGTTCTCGGTCGTACTATGAAAATTGCCCGAATTGCGCCCAGCGTAGATATCGGACTCGGCGATGATGTCACCGTACTTGCTTTCAATCTCGATGCACGCTTGTTTCTCACTCCCCCGGGTACTGCAACTGCTTTCTACTGTGGTATCGGGCCCACAATCGCAGTCTTTGATCCTAAGGAGGGAGCTGGGGACACAGAAATCGGATTGTCAGTTGCACCGGGCCTTCGTTTTCCACTGGGCAGAAAGCAAGCTTACAATGCAGAGGTCAGGTTTGGCATAGGGGATGTCCCCGATCTCAAGATCATGGTCGGTGTTCTTTTTGGGGGAGGCAGTAAGGGGCAAAAAGTGGGTCGCTAATTGCGCCGTTGGCTTGAAACTTTATATGCAGGTTGACCCGAAGATTGGGCAGGCTTGATACTGGAGTAACTCCAAGAAGTTAGGAGGATAGCGCATGACATTGTATATCAAAAAGGCCAAAAAGAAACTTGGGCTTAAACCAGGAAGCGTCGTCTACGTCGGCGAAAAGCGTGTCGAGAAAGTTACCGTTGACGTTATTGACTACACCGAATCCGATCTTAAGGAAAAACGTGTCGACAACATAGAGGAGTGCTTCCCGTTCAAAGAAAGCCCCACAATGAGCTGGATCAACATTACCGGAATTCATGAAACCGACACTGTTGAAAAGATCGGTAAGCACTTCGACATGCATCCCCTCGTCCTTGAGGATATTGTCAATACCGGTCAACGCCCAAAGATGGAAGATACCGGTGAGTATATCTTTGTTGTCCTCAAGATGCTCTATAAGGCTGATGAGGATGGCGAGCTTGCGGCCGAGCAAGTCAGTATTCTGTTTGGCAAAAATTGGGTCATTACGTTTCAGGAAAAGCCCCAGGACGTCTTTGAGTTCGTCAGACAAAGAATCAAACGCACCGTGCCTCGCGTTCGCTTCATGACGGCTGATTACCTCGCTTATACGCTGATCGACGCCGCGGTGGACCACTATTTCCTGGCGCTGGAGGATATTGGAGAGCGGATAGAGGCACTTGAGGACGAGATTGCCAACAGCCCCAAACCGGAAAGCCTTGCGACTATTCGGGAGCTTAAAAAGCAGCTGATTTTCATGCGTAAAGCGGTCTGGCCGCTCCGTGAAGTCATTGGAGGATTGGAGCGGACCGAGTCCAAATTGATTAAGGATTCTACTGAACCGTACATCAGAGACCTGTATGAACACACGATCCAGGTAATCGACACAGTCGAAACGTTCCGCGACATGATGTCGGGTTTGCTGGATCTATATCATACGGGTGTCAGTAATCGTATGAATGAAGTGATGAAAGTTCTGACCATCTTCGCTTCGATATTCATCCCGTTGGGTTTCCTGGCCGGCGTGTACGGTATGAACTTCGATACTGGGGCGAGTCCATTCAACCTACCTGAGCTTGGTTTACGATTCGGCTACCTAATGTTTTGGGGAGCGGTAGTACTGGTTGCCGGCGGTCTGCTTTGGTTCTTCCGACACAGGCGCTGGCTTTAGTCTTATTGCGCACCAATTATATCCTTTTTATATTTGCTCGGCCGTCCAAAAGACATCTTGAGATATGTGTGTAGGATTGATTGCGAGAAATTAAAAAGTGAAAAAACGGGTTCTCAAAGTTATTGCCATTACTGCTCTATTGGCATCTATGCTTATCGCAGTCACCTTTCTTGTTCTCACTACTAGTCCGGGCGAAAATCTAGTTCGCGGCTGGCTTGAAGGACAAATAAGCGAATACGTTGGAGGCTCTGCCGAGATTGGCACGCTTGAAACCAATCTAATCTCACGGTTACAACTTCAGAATGTCTTGATACGACCGGCAAAGGGGGTTACGTGCGACACGCTTGTGCGGATTGGCCATCTCAAGCTGAGTTACGCCCTTTGGGACCTTATTGGAGATGAAATTATTCTTAAGGCCCTGACTCTGGATACCATTGAACTTTGTGTAACACGCGACAGTGCCGGTAAATTCGGCATCCCCGTTATCGATACAATAACAGAAGACTCGACATCTAAAGAGGAATCGAAGTTTAGCCTTAAAGTCGGTCAGGCATCTGTCGAGTGTGCTAATGTACGCTACTACGATGCATCTCTCCTGTTTCTGACCCGGCTTGTTAATGGCAGCATTTCCATGAAGTGCATTCATCAAGACATCTGTGCATTTGATCTCTGCATTGAAAAAGTAAATGCGGAGTATGATGGTTTGCCGCTGCCAATAGTGGATATCCGTTGTTCTGGGAGCTGGAGCAGCACGAAACTGGCAGTTGAATCCCTGTCAGCAAACTTTGCGGAGCTTCAATGTCTTGCCGAAGGAACTTTTTCACAAGGAGACTCCACCTTGATTTCCGGCGAGTTGACTGTTTCAGGTAATCCCTCGGCGCTTATAGAAACACTGCAGTCACGATATGATTTGCCGGCACTACAGGTTGATAGTGGACTTTTCCTGCACGCCACGGTGAGCGGACCGCTGGAGTCTCCGGAAATCCGAGCGGTGCTTTTTGTACCACGAGCGACAGCCAATGAAATCTCCCTGGAGTCTTGCTACGTCTCGGGGGATTTTTCTGTTGACACATTGACACTCGACACGTTGTCTTTTGACTGCTTTGGCGGATTGATTGTTGGAAAAGGCACTGTAATGCTCGACACTACACTTGCCGCCAGTCTTGCACTGACGGTATCAAGAATACACGTCGCCAACATCTGGACAGCAATGTACCGTGACAACTCTCCGTACAAAGGTGTTCTCGACGGTGAACTGTCTGTAACAGGAAAGGGAACGGAGCCAACCGACTGGCGAATTGGATCTGAGTTCATCGTAAGCGCGTTTCACTATGAAAACAAGACTATCCCTGATTTACAATTTACATTCAGCTATGAGGAAGGAACCGGGAAGCTGAACCTGCGCCAGGGTGAGACCATGCTGCGAGCTAACTTAAGAGTACAGGATAGTCTCATTGACGGTTCTTTCAATCTCGATGTTCCTGAAATCGCACCGTTGACAGGTCTCTTTAATCGGCCTCAACTAACTGGACAGGTGTCCTCCACGGGAACGTTAAGTGGTTATCTCAAGAATCCGACTCTCTCTACTGCGATTACTTGCCGGCAGCTGTACTATGACGGTTTCCCCATTGACAGTGTTTTCGCACAATTACGCTATGAGGACAGCGCTCTATTCTTCGATACCGGTTATGCCTCTGGAATATTGAAGGTGGCCGACTCTTCACAGGCGCCTTTCGGTCTTGAATCTATCTCTGGCACTTTCTCATATGATGTTACTCTGAGTGGCAGGTTGGACAGTTTGACCGGCCAGGTAAGTGCCGAAGCCATATCACTACGCTATCAGGGATACAGTGTGGATTCAGCGGCAGTCTCTGCGTCCATTAATGGCCATCTTGTGCAGATCACAGATTTAAGTGTCTATTACGGACTTCTTCGCCTGAGTCTCGACGGAGAGTTTGATCTGACAGCGTATGACGGGGAAATAAAGGCAAACCTTTGGGAGCAAGCTAACAGTGGTGTTGATTCTGGATATGACTCAACATCTGTCGGGTGGATCAGTGCAGGTCAGGTTAGCACTCGGTTTCAACTTTTACCTAATGGGCAATTTGCCGTTGATGCTGGCGGCACTGGTCTACGGATGGGCTCACTGCTCCGGTCGATGTTTGATACGCTTCGAGTTGATGGTGAGTTAGGTTTTGATTTGGCATTCACAGGCAATCTAATCAACCCGTTTGGAGAGCTGTCAGCAGTTGTTCGATCTATCGAGTTACCGGAGGCATCTTTGGACTCTCTCTTAGTCTCTGTTTCGCTATTCGCCGACACGCTACGTGTTAATGATGTCGAGCTTTATGCCTACCACCAAAAACTGGTGGCGCAAGCTGTGTTATGGCTTGAGCGAGATCAGGATAGCAGTTTGACATTCTCTGACGAAAGCCGGTTTGAAGGATCTGTTAACATTAACAACTTCGACCTGGCTGTTTTTTCACCCTTTCTGACTTCAGGGGGTGAGCTTTCGGGTATAGGCTCAGTAAAATTCAATTGGGATGGTAAGCTGTCATATCCATCTGCCCGGGGATACTTGAACGTATTCGACGCCACGTATCAGGCGGATTCAGCTTCGGTCCCAATTAACGGGATTGATGTGCGGTTGACACTTAGCGATTCACTTATCTCGATCGATACCGCCATGGCAGTGATTGAGGGTTTTCCGATATATTTGAACGGCTCTGCCATTGTCGATAGGGAAAACCGTCTGACTATAGACCTGTCAGCAACTTTGGCTGATATCGGCTCTGTGGTGGTAGACGGAACCATCTCTTCTGATTCAATTAATCTCAAAACCGCATCAGACGGATTTCGTCTGGGAGTACTGAGGCCTTTCTTGAAAGGCGTGGATTCGCTCGATGGTACTTTAACTTGCGATCTTAGGATAACCGGATCCACACACAATCCTGAAGTGGTCGGTAGGATCAACATTGACGACCTGGGACTAATCTCACAAGAATACTACACAACACTCGGCAACGGTCGCGGACAAGTACGATTTGACTCTTATCGGATCATCATTGATTCATTAACGGGCGACGTGAACGGAGGTACGGTTCTGCTGGCCGGAAACATTACTCTTGATGAGAAGCAAATCACCGACATCGATATTCATTTATACACGAGTCGCTTGCGATTTAGTGACCCAAAGATGTTCTTGCTGCAAATCGATACGTCACACATTGCCTACGGTCGACGTGCGGGCAACTACGTGATCAGTGGTGATATTCACCTTGGCGAGAGCCGTCTGACGGCACGATTCCGCCCCCAAACTGTACTTCCCTGGGCGAGGTCGGTGGAAACGGTCGAATGGGAACTGCCCACAATACTACAGCAGTCTAAACTTGACATCCGAATCAGAGAAAGTGACCAGCTCTGGGTAGACAACAACCTGGCGCGTATTCGGATGCGTGCAGAGCTGGGCATTATCGGAACACCCGTCCGCCCCAACCTTAGTGGCATGATTAATATTGAGGAAGGCTATCTTCTCTATCTGGACAGGCGCTTCAAGGTTAGTCAGGGATCAGCCTATTTCAGCGATCCCGTCCGATTTAACCCAGATATTCTTCTACGTGCCGCCACTCAGGTCACGAGCTATCAGCGCCTGGCGGCCGCCAAGTATGTCATCACCATTCAGGCAGAGGGCCCTTTGGATCAATTGAAAGTGGATATTGTTTCTGAGCCGCCGTTGGACAAATCGGATATTGTAGCGTTGTTAACTCTCGGGGCCACCCGAACCCAGTTGGTCGGCAAGGATAAGGAAGGCAAAAAAGGTGGAGTCAAAGACGTTCTGTTGGACCGGGCCACCATGCTCTCCAGCCAACGTGTCTCAGGATACGTATCGAGTAAAGTAGGAACCTTCTTTGGATTCGATGAATTTACGGTTGAAGGAAATCTGTTTCAGTTCGATAAATCGTGGGGACCGCAACTTGTGGCGTCACGTCGACTCTCCGAACGGGTCGAACTCACATACACAACAACTGTGGGGCGGCTGAATGACCAGGGTGTTCGGCTTGGCTACCGTCTCACCCCACGGCTCTCGTTACAGGGCCAAACCGATCGCTACGGAAGATCGCTGCTCGATCTCAAGTACGGATTCAGGTTTAGATGAGACGGCTGATTTGTATCCTTTTATCTTTGGCGGTCTGCTCACTTGGCAGCATTACTGTCGCCGATGTCGGGGACAAAAACAAGTTCAAAGTTTCCAAGGTCATCTTCGAGGGCAATAATGCCTTCAATGATGATCGATTGGAGGGTCTTATGCTGACCCGGACTTCACGGTTTCTGTCCCGGTCCTACTACTATCCGGAAGTCTTCGCCGACGACATTGATAACTTGATGGCCTTTTACCGACAAAACGGTTATCTCGAAGCCCAGGTGATTGATACCCTCATATATACAGACACTGTCGAGCAATCTGTGGACATAACTATCCGTGTGGACGAAGGAGAACTTACTCGCGTCGAAGGTGTGACTATCTTTGGAAACCAGTTTTTTGCTGATTCCGTTCT
>CAYQDB010000050.1:0-7740 GCA_964416195.1 uncultured Ignavibacteriales bacterium | reverse complement strand
TGCCCCTAAATGGTTTGTCAGTGAATGCATCTACTTGGAAGATTTCCAGTTCCATGCGTTCTTCCTCTAAAAACTGCTGTTAGTTATTGGATGGCCCCATAACGTGATTTTTCGCGCAAATACTTTAGTACCACCTTCACTTGTGGACACATCTTGATATCCAATTGCCAAAAGCGATCCATCAAAAGAGAACGCTATATCGTTCGGCCTTCCAGGAACAGTAATCTCAACTTCCTCAGTTGTTTCTCCGCTATCAATATCATAAAGCAAAAGTTCTCCATTAGTGAACCCTATAGCAAGAGTTGATCGGAATTTAGCCATGCTTGATGGTGGAAAGTCCATCTTCTTGGGAAATTTTCTTATTATGACCCCATCTTCAAGTCTTACCATGACTGCTCCATCAATTACGGCAACAATTGCTGTATGAGTGGCACTAGCCTAAATCGGGAGTATGTATCCAAGGAACTCAATATGTTCTTTATCTGTCGAGAAGATAGGTTTATGGATGCCAGAAGAGATCCCGATTTGAATGAAATCTCCAGAACGGGTGTATGCCAATATTGTCGAATCACTAGCCAACAACCAAAGCGCTTTAATCATATCATTTCCTGCGTCGTACTCTTTTATAGTTCTCTTTCTTTCAAGGTCGACCAAAGCACAGTAACCTTCTTGGCCACCGACAGCCCAAATGTTGCCCTTTGCATATTTCACCTGCGAACAAAGTTGTCTGCCTAGGTCTAACTTTCGCCGAATAATGCTTTCGGATTCTCGGTTCAACTCCAATATTGATGATCCTGTGGTCAGAACTACGCTATTAGGATTCCCGTTGATCTCAATACTACGGATTGTTCCCACCTGTGCCAGAGTGCCTGGTGTGGAGGTAGATAAGCTTAAATCCCAAAGGCTTGCCATTCCCCCATTAGTCCCGATAGCGAGAAGATTAGAAGTTTCAGAGAAGTCAAGACAACTCACTCCCCCATAATATAAATTTTCATCTGCAGTATCTCTGGAATGATGGACGACGACTGGTTCACGACGCAAATTTGTGAGTAATAACAATAAAAAAATCACTAACAGAAAGAGCAACGTAAATGCTATTCGTTTGTGGCGTTGCTTCCTTTGTCTAAGATGTTCACGGTGTAAGAGCTCATCTAATGGCACTTCTAAGAGACCAGCGATGAGCCGCAAAGTCTCCCGGCTAAAGAGTCGGCGTTTTCGCCATCCGGTGGAAACCATTTTACGCAAATCAACAAACACTGGGCTATCACCTTTAATCGTTTGGAGCGACTTTGGTACTGCATCCTCTGGCATTCCATCAAGCAGCACAAGAAGAACTCTATTTGTGCCTTTAGACTGAATGAAGATTTGGGTTTCTAAATCAACATATTTTGATGCGGCAGCTGAAGGAGAACATAATAGTACAAGAAATTGAGACGATAGAAGAGCTGAACGAAGTGCGGCTGTTAATGAAGGCGACGCTGACAAATCACTCTCATCCCTGAAGACTTTAAGAGATTTGCGACTATCGATATTTTCGGGGGGTATATATTCCTCGAGGCGCCTCTGAATACGAATTGCTACTTTCGCATCAGTGTGGGCATAAGATAGGAATACGTCGTACACTTTAGTTTCATGCCTTTGCAAAAAATGGTCTTGCTCATTTTTTGTCAATTGTCATACCCTTTCCCTATTTGAATAGGGTTAACCTCCATAAATCTTCATGCAGTACAGAGCCTTTGAAACTCTATAATTTTAGAATTTGCAAATAGGAATACTTGCCCAACTAAAATGTTAGATGGTCTAACATCGGTGTTTATGTATTTCATTTCGGCCATCTAATCCCAATTTATTCAACATTTCGGAATTTCTTAAAAATTCCGAAATGTTGGGATACTATGCGGCAATCTTTGGTAACCTTAGCTACCACTTCAGTGTGACTCTGCAGTTGGCTTCGCCGCTGGCATGGTATCTACATGGAGAAGAGACATGCCATATATCACACCCCTCCAGTCGCAGGAAGTTCACTCGGCCCGATTCTTCCCCAGTAACGATGGTCGCTCCGTCTGGTGTGACAGCACAATCATACGAGCCACTCTCTCCTACGTAGGTGGCAATGAGGGCCCCGGTCTCCAGGTTCCAGACTTTGAGGGTGTTATCCCGTGAAACGGAAATGGCTTTTCGACCGTCGTCGAAGACGACCACGGTCCTGACAAAGTCGGAATGGCCTTGCAAGGTTTGCAGTTCGGCGCCAGTCTTCAGGTTCCAGACTTCGAGGGTGTTGTCCCATGAGGTGGAGACGGCTTTTCGACCGTCGTCGAAGACGGCTACGGCAGTGACCCATTTTGTATGGCCCTGGAGGGTTTGCAGTTCCTTGCCGGCCTTCAGATTCCAGACTTTGAGGGTGTCGTCAGATGAAGCAGAGATTGCTTTTCGACCGCCGTCGAAGACGGTCACGGCATCGACCTCGTCGGCATGGCCCTGGAGGGTTTGCAGTTCCTTGCCGGTATCCAGGTTCCAGACTTTGAGGGTGTCGTCAAATGAGGCAGAGATTGCTTTTCGACCGCTGTCGAAGACGGTCACGGCATCGACCTCGTCGGTATGGCCCTGGAGGGTTTGCAGTTCCTTGCCGGTATCCAGGTTCCAGACTTTGAGGGTGTTGTCAGATGAAGCAGAGATTGCTTTTCGACCGCCGTCGAAGACGGTCACGGCATAGACCGCGTCGGTATGGCCCTGGAGGGTTTGCACCAACGGCCCGCCAGGGCGGGTGAGGTTGGGAGTCAGGGGTCGCAACCAGGGACCACCTTTCCTACATCTGGTCTGGTCAAGAAAGGTCTGAATTTCGGGCGATTCAAATGACATCAAGCGACCAAGTAGTTGTTCAGCCAGTTGAGTTTTATCTTGGGCCAGGACATGGGCAGAAAGACGGAGAGCACCTTGGACCAAGCGCAGGTTTTTGTCGTCTGGGAGAAAATCGTAATCCGCAATCAGGGCATTGACATCGGTGGCCTCAAGCTTGGCCTGGAGCCAGTCGAAATCGAGGAGGAGCTGTTTTAGCTCCTCTTTACCTCCAGCCTTCATCAGATGATAGGCGATCCAGTGCCAGGCGTAGGCGTCCGGAAGGTTATGTGGGTCGCCCCAGGCGTCTACCAACCTGGCATGTATGGCCGGAGGGTTAACCAGTTGCTCGGTGAGAAAGTCCCTCATCACATCGTGCAACCGGATGGTTCCATGTTGCAGGTCGAATTTGAGCAGCGAGCAGTCGTGCAGGCGTTGTACCATGTCTTCGGTGTCGAAGTCGTCCAGATCCCACAATGTACCCACTGCCGTGAGGGGAACGTCGGTGTTCTCGGGAAAGATGGCCAGTTCGAGGAAACAACCACGTTCATCCTCTGTGAGGAACTCCAAGCTGACGTCGATGGTCTTGGCGATGGCCTGATGGCGTTCGGTGGCATTGCGCTGGTCGAACGCCACTGTGCCACGTTTGTCCAACGCCCGGTTAACATAATCGAGCGCGCCTTCGAGGGTATCACCGCGAGCGATGCGGTGTCGGAGAGCTGCGCCGGCCAGTTCGAGCATCAATGGCCACTCGCCCAGGCGTTGGGCCAACTTGCGGAGAGGAGTTAAATCCCGGGGAGGCGGATCCAGTCGGGTCGTGAGCAACTGCACCGCCTCCGACGAAGTCATTTCGTCAACATCCACCCGGCTTGCCTCGGCAGCGATCTCAAACTGCCGAGTGGTGATCAGCCGGGCACAGTCTTTGCCGCCGCGGAGGAAGTGCCGAAGGTGGGCCCGGTTCCACACGTCGTCGATGACGATTAGGCAGCTTTTGTCCTCCAGTTTCTCGACCAGGTGGACAATGGCGTCTTCCTCATCCACAAACCCCGGCCGTTCGCCGGTCAGCGCGGCGTACAATTGGGTCAGCCCATCCAGCACGTTGGGCTTTCCCCCGAGCGTCACCCATAGAACACCATCATCGAAGGTGGTGATAACGTCGTCATTGTGGCACAGAGCGGTAGCCAGCGTCGTCTTCCCAAAGCCTCCCGCTCCGTGGAGGGCCGTGGTGATAGCCACCGGATTTTGTCGGTCACCTTGGAGCAGGTAGTTCAGCAGTTGCTCGAACTCGGCAGGTCGTTGGACAAAACCCTCCGGCAGGTCAGGGGCCATGAAGGGTACCCGGGCGACATGGCAGGGACTCTTCAGGTAATTGACGAAGGTCTCCCACTCGTGATCCAGATCATAGAAATGCGCCTTGCGCATCCACTGGGGCATGTTCTCGAAATCCAGTTCCGCATCCGGCACAGCTTTGACTGGATAGACGCAGACCCCCTGCTGCCGTGCGTAGCGCCACTCCTTCCGCGTGATCGGGGATTTCAGGGCAGCAGGGGTCATGACGAGCAGCAGGAATTCCACCTTGTCCAACGCCTCGGTGATCTGTCTCCACCAACTGATACCTCCCTCCATCTCCTCTCGATCCCTCCACAAGGTGATCTCCGGCTGTTCCTTTTCCAAGCGCTCGCGCAACCTTTTGGCGAACGCCTCGCCATCCTTGCGGGCGTAAGAGATGAAGACTCTGGGAATATCAGTCACCTGTCACCGTCCCTGTTGGCATCAGTATAAACAGCACACTCGTACAACTAAGGCCGTTAGCGAGCCGGTGCCGAAAACACAGTATAATACCACGAATAGCGTTGGTAATTTCGCTTCAAGGTCGGCAAAGTTCAGGCCTTTGCCTGGAATCATCTTGTCCTCCTCATCTCTCGGATAGAGTTCATCCTCGACGTGGTACATTTTGACCGACCCGGTCATCCCATCTTCCATCTCGCGCAGCGTATCAATACGTATCCCTACAAGTTTCTTGTACTTGCGGATGAGCTGACGCCACCACAGGCAGACAAGGATACCGGCGACAATCAACGGCAGCGGAAGAAGCATGGTCCACGGGCTCCGTGCTCCTAGATCCTTAATCAACAACCCGATGGCAGCCAACAATAGCGAATTGACCGCCACGTAGATGTTGGAAATCGTTTGACGTCGCTCGCTGAAACGTGCGGTGTCGTCCACGAAAAGTTTGTATTCCTCGAACTTGTCAAATTCAGCCATTCTTGCCTCCTTTCAACTGACTCAAGCTGTTGGTTTCTCGAAGAGCTTTCTGCAGATCAGCGTTGCCAGAGCTTCCGGCCTATCCTTGATATCGAATAAGTCTATGCGATTATGCCTCACAATGGTCGCGGCCCCTGCAACGGACGTTGGATCCTCCTCCATGGCGGTGGCGATATCATCTGCTAAACGACCGGTGCCCTTCATGACGACGATGCGCCAGCCTTGGCGCACGATCATCAACGCCTCTTTCCTGGCGATATCACCACCGTTGACGAGCACCGTGACAATTGGGATCTCTTTGGCCAATGCCCTTGCCAGATCGAATAAGGCCTCGGTCTCGCCACCCCATTCATCGCTTTCCACCAAGACAAAATGGGAATGGTTGGGATCAAGCGGTACTCTGCCCTCGATGCTCCCTTCAGTCGGCCCGCCGGGATAGGTAACCCTGCCAGCAGGTGCCACGCCCAAAAGGGTGGACTTTCGGCCCTGGTCGGCAACTCCCTGCCCCATCATGGCCATCACCCCCGCCTGAGTGCCACCATCAATGATCAACGCACCCGTCTCGGCAGCCGCCCGAGCAATGCCACGGCTGAACAACTGAACCAGACGAGGTTTCAGTGCTCTGTCGAGACCAGTTGCACCGCCAACGACCATGATCAGTGGTTTGGGTTGTTCAATGTCCAGCGCTTTGAGGATGGAGGCAGCAGGTGTGCCAGCGGGCGGAGCCACTACCTGCGCCCGATTCCCGTTGGAAAAAATGATCTCCTTTTTGTCCAACTTATAATCTGTTTGTTCTGGGTTCACTGTTGCCCTCCCGATCTATTCAAATGGCTCTTTAACAACACAAAGTGGGTATGGTTCCAACTTAGCGCCCGATTTAAATTGTGGTCTCTTACGAGCGCGCTTCCTTCTGATGAGCGTTACAAGTCAGAGGGGTAGCCTCGATGCGGTGTCAACTTGAGTGACCAGTTTTAGGGAGCCATCCTGACATGAACCGAGAATCTCTATTTCACAAAAACGCGAGTAACCATAGTAGGCGCAACATTACCAGGGATTATCAGCAGTGTATCTTCCGAACTCAATTTCATCATCTAACACAAATCTTGCAACTATATTCTGATCGTTGATGAACTTGCAGCACCAACGCCCGAGTTCATAGCAGTTCCAAGTCACCTGGGCAAAATCCCTAAACGCTCCAACCGGTAGCCTAATCTTAGGGTTCCAATGGTGAAGGACAAGACAATACAAACGTTTTCCCCTGTTTTTCCGATTTAGGGTGTCAAACCAATCACAAACAAGAACCGCTGACAAATTTGGATGACCAGGCATGCCTCTTTCGTCCGGAAGAAGCACGCCACCCTCATACACTTCTGTGCTAATGTCCTCTGGAAATCTCTCCTCTGGGCTAATCTCGTTGACTGTTATTCCAAACAACGCTCTCTCAACGTGCATAGCACTCAGAATATAACGATCTCCAAGAAAGGCGAAAAGGAGAAGCGGTAAACCAGTCTTCGCGTACTTTAGTGACTTTTTTCTGATGCTGTCTGAGATTTTCTGCGCTCGATCTCCCTGGTCAAACGCTTCTCCGCTGCCATCGCCAAAGTTTGTGACGGTTTTTGAGGGACTATGGGTCACAAACACATCAACTATAAACCTCTGTCCAAGGACTTCTAAGTAAATATCCGGTGTTAAACCATTAATGACCGGATTAAATTCGGGAGCATGACCCAATCGTCGAAGTAACTCATGGGCAACCAGTTCGTAAATCAGCGCTTCAACCTCAGCTTCATCTCCCTTTTGAATCTTTCTTGACAGCCTGAGCCTTTTTCCACTCGGTATGTTCAAAAAACATGTATCGAGAAATGCCCGTGTCTCTTTTGCGGATCTGCTGTCGTCGCTTGCTACCCAGGTAGCCCATTTGGATTTTCTTGGAGTTTTATTGAGGATTTCAGAAAACATGTATAAACTCGGATCTGTCCACAGCAGCGTTAAGCACTATAAGCCTCATCAGCCGTCAAGCGGCCCGTATCGCTAACCGCCTGACTATCATTTGACCCCCTAAAAGCCATTTTATCTCACGGCGTTTCGGCTATCTAATTCCACCCTTCTGATTCCCTTAGAAAATGGGTAAGCTCTATGTGTATTCGTATTATAGGTGGCTTTATCTCCTTTGTCAACAGTTTTCCCTGCTCAGAATTTGGCCCACCAAAGCCCTCCAGAAATGGCTTGACCTTTGCCCATAAAGGGGCTATCTTAGTTGGGAGATGCAGGATGACGCAGGCTTCTCAGATGAGCTTCTCCACAGGTTGAGGTCTTCCCGTTTCCTGACGGTGCTCACCGGCGCAGGGATTTCTGCCGAAAGTGGAGTCCCTACCTTTAGGGGAAAGGACGGCCTCTGGAGGAAGTTCAACCCCCAGGAGCTGGCCACTATGGATGCCTTTATGAGGAATCCACGGTTGGTCTGGGAGTGGTATGAATATCGGCGGAAGCTTATCCAGGATGTCCAACCAAATCCAGCCCATTATGCCATCAAGGATTTGGAGGATGGGTTTGAGGAGTTTCTCCTTGTTACCCAGAACATAGATGGCCTCCACCAGAGGGCTGGTAGCAGGAAGATAGCAGAGCTCCATGGCAACATAT
>CAYQDB010000049.1:0-8261 GCA_964416195.1 uncultured Ignavibacteriales bacterium | reverse complement strand
GACAAGGTTATACCAGCTGTCCACGATTCAGCGGTATGTCCACTGAGCGTAAAATCGTCGGAGACAGACTGCCAACTATAGCTTGATATCGCGTCCAGAGAAGGATAGTACCCACCCTTGGCTACCCGAATCGCTTTATGTGAGATTTCCGTCAGAAGATCGGCCTGTTGCATTTCGGGACGTCTTGCCAACGCCGTGTCGACCAACGCTCCGAGAGGCGGCAAATCGATCAGCGAAGTGTCACCAACCTCCTCAACCAGCCCAATCGACTCGTTCAAGTCGATGCCAAGAAACGACTTCAGCCGCTTTTCCGACAGCCGAACTTCCGATTCGGCGTTGAGTATGGCCGGTTGAATGTTAGCCTTCTCGACTCTGGCGCGCAAAACCTCAAATTCAGAAACTAATCCCTGCGAATACAGCTTCTCAATTATCTCCGCGTTATGGCTGGTCGCTTCAAATGCTTTCTCAAGAACTTCCAGGCGAGACTTTTCTAAAATGGCCGTATAAAACAATACCTCCGCATTCTGAACCACGACAGCCTTTGTCGCTTCGGCTTGCTTCTCGGAATACTCCTTATACAACTTCGCAATCGAAAGAGCCGTGAACACCTTTCCCCCCTGCCAGAGCGGCTGCCTCAGGCTAATGGAGGCGGTGAAATTGTTGCTGAAACTGGTTTCAATTTCCCTTACCTCATTGTCCATCTTCGCGAAAAAGGAGGGGATAATGAAATTGCGTGAGTAGGACCCTCCGGCGGACAAACTCGGAAGCGCTCCGGCGCGGGCCTTGGTAATGTCGCTCTGCGCCTTGGTGACCTCCTCTTTGGCCACAAGATACCCCCGGTTAAACTCAAGGGCGCGGTGTCGTGCATCTGCTACCGTCAGCACCACATCGGCAGCAACGACCTGGAACAGGCCGATGCTCAGTAAGATCAAGACGGAGATCACTCGCCCTTTTAGCACTGGACTCTTCACTGCCCGTTTTAACACACTGTAAATGACGTCAGACAATCGTTTATCCTCGTCGCACAGGGATTTCCGTTTTCGCTCTGCCAAACAGGGAGGCAAACAACCGTATCTGCCGGTCGATACTTATCAATTTGGGACTCATAAGTCTTCTCAAAGTCAGGCCATCATACAAAGAAAAAATTAGAATGGCCAGTTCTCGCCTTCGCTTTTTGTCCTTTCCGTACTCTGGGTCAAGACGTGCCGCAACCACCTCTATGGCCTTGCGAGCCATCTTGTTCACATGCGCCCGAACACGTGGCAACTTCAACACTTCAGCTCGTAAGTCTAGACTGTGACGGGTCTTAGGCATGTTGCGACGCGCGTCTATCTTCCGCAGAAGCGTTAGCACATCGCCGGGACTGAGGCTCTTCCCAGTGGGGGATTCAAAGGCGGCCGCGAACTGATCGGCGGCTCGCCTGAGCAGCTCACGGAGAATACCCTCTTTGCTTTTGAAGTGGAAATACAGCGCACCCTTAGTCAGACCGGCCCGGCGAGCAATCGCCTCGGTGGTCGTGGCACGGTAACCTTGCTTGATGAAAAGGGCCTGTGCTGCCTTGAGCAACTGCTCCCGGCGCGTCGCAGCAGGGAGTTTGGGACTTTGCTTAATCTTTGGTCTGTTCTGTCGTTTCACTGTTGTCATTACATACCTACCAGTCAGTATTTATATACGACTATCGACCTTTGTCAAGGAAAGTTTCACAAAAAAGCGTCAGAGCCACTTTTTTCTGCGGAAAAAAACTACCAGCCCCAAAATGACCGTCAACATGATCAGGAGGGCAAAGAGATATCCGTACTTCCAGTCAAGTTCCGGCATGAACATGAAGTTCATACCCCATAACCCAACCAAAAAGGTCGGCGGAATAAACAACACCGTAAAGATAGTGAGGAATTTTATAATCTCGTTGGTCTTGGTCGATACCGAGGAGTAGTACACTTCCAGCGAGGAGTTGAGGATCTCGCGGTGAAAACCAGCGAGTTCGTTGACTCTCACCAAGTGGTCGTGGATGTCGGAGAAGTAGACGGCAGCCTTACTGCTAATCAGTTTGAACTGTTCACGCGAGAAGCGATTGAGTACCTCCATTTGCGGCAGCACAATTCTCTTGAGGTGAACAATATCGCGACGAAGAGTGAAGATCGATTTAACCGTCTCTTCGTCCGGCGCCCCCAGCACATCGTCCTCGATTTGGTCCACTTCGTATTCCAAAATATCCAGAGTGGTATTGTAATTGTCAACAGTCGTGTCGATCAGGGCATGAAAGAGAAAATCCGCTCCGCGTGACATCAGACGCTCATCCCGTTCCGCCCGGTGGTAGAGATAGTCAAAGATTCGATGGTCGTCATAATGCACCGTCACCACCGAATTACGACTGAGAAACATGTCGATTTCACTAATTTTCAGCCCTTCCTCGCGACCGACATAATCCACAATTTGAAACACCAGAAAGAGGTAACGATCATAGTCGTCAATCTTAGTGTGTGGCTTCTCCGCGATCACATCCTCGATAGCAAGCGGGTGGAAAGCAAAGTCATGTGTGAGAACAAATGATTCTTCATCGGTCGGCTTACACAAATCAACCCAGAGCACACAGTCTTCATTACGGATCAGTCGATCGAAATCCGCTATCCCTTCGATCACCTTGACGCCGTCGTCCGGAAGATACAAGAACGACTTGATCACACCCTTTCCTCCTTTTCCAGCAGGATGCCATCTTCGGAAAGGCGGTCGAGGATTGTTTCTTCTTCGTGCCGCAACTTGATCTCCCGAAGCGAGACCTTCTCGAAGTGCAGGAAAATTGAACCAAACAGATAGACGGGAAGCAGATCGAGCAGATGAAGCGCCAGCGAAAACAACACCGCATCAGACCGACCGACCGAAAAGGCTACTAGCGATGTGCTCACGGCGATCTCAAAAGTGCCGGCATTTCCGGGAGTGATGGGAATCGTCAGCGCCAAGGTATTGATAATCATTATCGCCGAAGCAGATGCGATAGGCAAATCGAAACCAAACGATCTAAATAGAAAGTAGATCACAAACACGTGGGACACCCACGACAGCAACGAGAGACCAAGTGAGCCCAGCAGATGCTGACTCGAGCGTAGAAGCTCAATTCCCTTGGTAAAGGAGCGGATGAATTTCTTCAGCCCTATATACAGGCCGGGTCGACGCTTGCGAAAACATCTGCGGCCGAAATCCTCCAGGCGCAACCGAAAATGCAGAGTCAGATACAGCACTATCAGCACAACTGCCGCCCCGCCCGAGAGAACTACACTCAGCGAACGATACTCCTGTGGAAAAGCGAAGGCCAGGGAAGTCAAAAGCAGGAAGATAAGCAGGCTGATGGCATCAAAAAGGACCTCCAGAACCATCGTCGAAAAGATGAATGTCTTGGCCAACCCTTCCTTTTTGGAAAACAAGAACATGCGTCCAACCTGGCCGGTCAGGGCAGGCATCATGATGTTCAATATCTGGCCGGCCGAGAAAAGGGTCACCGACCTCATAACACCAACTTTTTTCTTCTGGGAAACCATAAGTCTCCAGCGTATACCCCGTAGGAATACAAAAATGAACGTACAGACGGCACAAGGAATGAAAGGCAGATAATTGATACGCTCGAGGAGAGCTTCTATCTCACTCAGCCTGATGTCCTTGAGACAGAACGCCAACAGCGCGATAGCGACAATAGCTCCCCAGAACTGTTTCTTCTTCCATATCATTCTATCGAGTTCTTCAGCTCAACGAGCACATTAAGTGTTAAGTATAGAGAGAGCCAATAGAGGTGTCAATTAAATAAACCCGGAGCCCGGGCTGTAAGTCGTTAGATTTCAGCGACTAAAACTTTTTTCACCCAACCGCGCCGTTTGTTTTCAAACAGCACATTGTAGTAGTCACCACTCTCAACGAGGATTTCGACTATCAAACCCGGTGCGCCCTGAAGTTCAACATCGGACTGTTCTGAGGGGCCGGTCCGCACCGGAGCTTCTTCACAGACAATTACCCCCCTCCGCGTCAGGTAGTCATTCCTATACTTGAAGGTAGTCAGGCTGACAGACACCACCAGCAAAGCCAGAGCCAGTATAATTGCCACCCGAACACCAGCATTGCTAATGCCCAGACCGAAGCGGACTATCAAAAAGAGAAAAAGCAACACAAAGCAAACCGACGATACCCATGCCAACGTGTTAATGTGATAGGGGCCAACCAATGATGCCAGGAAGCTCTTGATCGGATTTAACTGGACCCCCTCCATTTGCACCCTCGAAAACTGCTTGGCGAATTCAAGGTTGCTCACTATGTCTTCGTCGGACGGATCAAGTCGCCTGGCTCGTAGGTAATACAAGATGGCATGACCGAGATCACCCTTCTTGAAGTAGGTGTTACCCAGGTTGAAATAAAGGTGCGCCGATTCCAAACCTTGGTCGATGATGCCAGTATACACATAAACAGCGCTGTCATATTCTTTCTGTTCGTAGAATTCGTTGGCACGTGCAAACTCTTCAGTGTACCCCGCCGCCGACAGCGCCTTCCCACCCGACAGCAGGAGAAACAGAGAAAAAGTAAAAACCGTCCGGCTATGCAAGTTTGACCCCCTCAATTCGGATCATGACTTGCTCGGCTTTTGCCAGAGACTGGTCTATGTCCTCTTGCGTGATAGAGGCCGGTGCAAAACGCGCGAAGTCACACTTCTCAACCAGGTCAGCTACGTCTTGTATCAGCTCCTCATCGGTGGCTTTGTCTTGCAGAAGTTCCGCGATGCGCTCAGTCGTCAGACCATAGGGGGAGATATTGAACTTGTCGGCAATGTATGATATGAGAGCTGTATGGATTTCAGCATAGAACCCACCAGCCTTTTCAACCTTCGCCATCGACTTTGCCCGCACCAGTCTCTTTCTGGCCACCTTACCCGCCTTTCGGGAACGGGCCCAGCCAATATCGGCGGCAAGCTTTTCGCGGCGTCGGCGAACCAACACCATCGCTGCCAGAATCACCACCGGTAAGCCGTTCACAATCAAATACCGAGGAGTAAAAAACAGCAACCTGCCAACAGGCGTGGGAGAACCAATTTTGTCCTTAATATAGCGGATGTCGCGCGCCCGGCTTCCAATAGTCAGACCCGGGGCGCCATAGGGCATATCGGGCGAGGCTGCATACCCTTCCGGCTTGGTAACGCTAATGCTTATGGGCCTTGTGGTAAGCGCACGGTACTTGCCAAGGTCGGGATCGAAATAGTTGAAGCTCAAAGCCGGAATTTGCAATTGGCCCGGACGACGGGGAATGAAAACTTCTTCGAAGGTCTTGGTGCCACCAAGTTTGTCGTGGAGTTTCGACACGTTTTCATTGCTGGACGCACGATAGATGCGAAAATCATCGAGCTCAGATATGACCGGTTCCGCGACAGACTTAATGTTCCCGGTACCGCTTATCCTAATGGTCACCGTAACCGGCTGGTTCACCTCCACCTGCATCTTGTCCGCTACGGCGCGTATGTTGAATTTGCCGATTGTCCCGGTAAAATCGGATGGGCGACCTCGCTGCGGAAGTGGCCTGACATTGATGTCAATCGGCGGGCTGCTGACAGATGCCTGCTGGCCCGATCCGAAAAAGTCCCCAAAGACACCAAACGGGTCCCGAAAACGCTTATCCCGGCGAGCGACAGTGAAACGAATGGAGGCCCGACCTATCGTAAGGTCCCCGGTCTGCGTCGGGAAGAGGGCATACTTACGCTCAATCACCTTATAGGTGCGGTTATTGATTTTTTGGCTGTAGGGGGCCTTGTTGCCCAGCACCTCGGTCCAGAAACCGGTTGTGGCAGGTTCGGAGAGCTCCGGGCTGCCATAGTACTGCACGGCAGTATAGAACTTCAGCGTCAGAGTTACCTGCTCATTCACGTATGGGTTCTTTTTATCGACCACAGCCTCGAGGAAATAATCTTTACTCTTCCCCGTTTTATCTACCGACCTCTCCTCAAGGTGCGATGAGGCAGCCGTACCCGTGCTGAGGACAGTAAGTTCCAACCGGTTTCCCTTGTACCTCTTGTGGTTGTGAACTATAGCAATCTGGTCGATAGGAAACGTCCCCTGTTTCTGGGGAATCAACATATAACGGTACGTCACCGATGAACTTATCTGACCGTTGACAATACTGATGTTACTTGAACGCCCCTGGGAATACACTTCAAACATCGGCAGCGTCGGCATCTGCGGCTCGGGGAGATTCTGTACGGAGCCGGAGACAACCACCTGCAAGATAGCCTGCTCGTCCAGCCCGATCGTATCGCGATCGAGAGAGACCTTCACCGCCAGATCCTCAGCCGCTCGGGAAACCACAACTGCGGCTGTGATCAGCCCCATAGCCAGAACCAGGCTGTTGCGAAGTTTCTTCATTCCAAACCTTCTACCAATCGTTGCCTGAATAACTACCTGCCTTTACACGCCGTTTTATCTTTTTCTGAATGTCCTGTTCATCATCGCGAAGAGCATTAAGGATCCGTTCGGCATCCTCTTTGGACATCTCCTTCTGTTCCTGCTGTTGCTGTTGCTGTTGTTCTTGTTGTTGCTGTTGTTCTTGTTGTTGCTGTTGGTTCTCTTGCTGCTGTTGCTGCTGGTTCTGCTTCTGCTGCTCCTGTTGTTGCTGTTGATCCTGCTGTTGCTGGTTCTGCTGTTGCTGCTGCTGTTGTTGCTGCGGCTCCATCTGCTCTTTCAGCATCTTTCGGGCTAGTTCGAGGTTGTACTTAGCATCCATATCATCAGGGTTGATTTTCAACGTCTCTTCATAGCTTTTTATAGCATTCTGGTAATCTTCCATCCTGAAGTAGGTATTCCCGAGGTTGTAGTGCGCAGAAGTTTCCAGGTTTATGTCGGTAGTATTCAAGGCTTTGGTGTACTTGTCTACGGCCTCTTCGTAACCGCCGTCTTTGTGCAATGCGCCGGCGATATTGTAGTCAAGCTCCGGGGATTCCGGTAAATCGGTTTCCGCACTGTGATAGTATTCAAGCGCCTTTTTGTAATCTCCTTTTTTGAATGCCTCGTTTCCCTTTTTGACCAGGCTGACATGGCCCTCGCCATAAGCAGGCACCACGGTAAACGCGAATACTGTCAATGCTATAAGGCAGACGTAGGTCAGGACAGTAAGTCGGGTTCCGAATGGAGTCCGCCTTAGTCGGACGAATGAGAAACCCGACAACAGATTCCGACCCATCTGTCTCCATCTACTCATGGGCATCGCTCAGCCTCCGTTTTTTCCTTTCCGGCAGGAAAAACTCACCGACCACCAAAAGTATCACAGCCAGAAGCGGCCATTGATAACGGTCATCATATCTTGTCACCAGAGTTCCCTCAAGCTCTTTTTTCTCCATCGTTGAGATTTCATCAAATATCCGATCCAGTTCAATTTCACCTGCTGTTGCATGATAAAACTTGCCGCCCGTGGCCAAGGCAATCTTCTGGAGGGTGACATCATCGAGCTTTGTCACAATAACCTCGCCGTTCCGATCCTTTTTGAACCCTACCTGATTGCCGGAACGATCCAGCATGGGAATCGGCTCTCCTTCCGTGCTGCCAATACCGACTGTGTAAATCTTGATTCCCTCTTTGCGTGCCTCTTCTGCCGTCTCAAGCACCCCACCCTCCTGATCTTCGCCATCCGTCAAAAGCAGCAGAACCTTGTGCTTCTTCTCCTTCTCATCGAATGCCTTGGAGGCCATTTCGATAGCCGCTGCAAGATTTGTTCCCTGCGTACTGACCGAAGTATTATCCATCGCACCCAGCAAAAATCCGGCGGCTGAATAGTCCAACGTCAGTGGGCACTGAATGAACGCCTCACCGGCAAACGCAACAAGTCCTATCCGGTCTCCCTTCAGACGGTCAAAGATACCACGTATCTCCTGCTTGGCCTTCTCCAACCGGTTGGGCTTCATATCTCGTGCCAGCATCGAGTTGGAAACGTCGAGGGCAACCGCAATGTCGATACCCTCTCGCTTTAGAAGCTCAAGGTGTGTGCCAAACTGTAACCGAGCCAGAGTAACTGACACAAGAGCCAGGGCGATTAATAACAACACAGCTTTAGTAGCCTGCCGGGAGAAGGAGATGTAGGGTGCATTTTTCATAATCAACGGCAGGTCACCAAAACGACTCATGAGCTTTTTCTTACGGGTCAACACCCAAAAAACGAAAATGCCCAGCAACACCACTCCCAATAGAATCAAAAAATGTATCGGCTCAGCAAATCGCATAGTTATTCCGCGCCTCTCTTACGGCAGC
>CAYQDB010000048.1:0-9658 GCA_964416195.1 uncultured Ignavibacteriales bacterium | reverse complement strand
ACCGAACAGCCGACTGGGGCAATTCCAAGAGCTTTTTCGCGCACTCCGAGTTCATCAAGAACTTCTGCCACCAACCGGTGAGCAACCCCATGCGTACATCCGGGACAGTAGTGCGTTACTCTATCGTAAAGCGCTTCCGGCCTGCTGAATATCGAAGTCCGAGTGTCCGCCATGTTCTCCTCAGTTCTGTTTCGTTTTCCCGGTCGAGCGAGTCTTTTCCTTGATCAGTTTCAACACTTCCTCCTTGACTTCATCTGGAGACGGCACGATTCCACCGGTGCGCCCGAAGAACTTCACTGGCTTAGCCCCCAACACCGCTTTTTCAACGTCTTCCATCATTTGTGCGAGGCTCATTTCGATGGTGAGGACAGCTCTTATATTTTTCTTCTTAGCCTCTTTGTTGATATCCTTTTCTGGGAAGGGGAATAAAGTAATCGGGCGAAACAGACCGACACTAGTTCCTTCGGATTCCAATTCATCAATGGCTGTCTGACATATTCTTGCCATTGTTCCATAAGCAACAATCAATATCTTGTTCTTGGGATTTATCTTGTACAGCTCGAAGCGGATCTCTTCGCGTTTCATCTGTTCGTACTTCTGGTGCATGATCAGGGCGTTTTTTTCTAACAGGAGTGGATCGAGGAAAAGCGATTTGATAATCACCGGTTCCCGCCCTCTAGCGCCCGTGGCGGCCCAGTCTTTTGGTGGAAGCGGCGGCTCCTTGTAGTCGTCAGGGAACTCCACCGGTTCCATCATCTGGCCAATCATGCCGTCGCCAATCATCATTATCGGATTGCGATACTTGTCAGCCAGGTGGAACGCAAGCATCATCAAATCGACTGCCTCCTGAATCGACGAGGGAGCCAGCACCAGGACCCGGTAATCGCCATGTCCGCCGCCCTTGGTAGCCTGGAAATAGTCCGACTGAGCTGGTAGGATTCCCCCCAAGCCAGGACCACCTCGCATGATATTGACAATGACCACGGGAAGTAGCGCTCCGGCCATGTAGGATATCGCTTCCTGCATCAAGCTGATTCCGGGACTGGAGGAGGTTGTAAACACACGTTTTCCCGTGGAAGCGGCACCAAACAGCATGTTGCTGACAGCCACTTCACTTTCGGCTTGAAGAAAAACCCTACCGAGTTCCGGCATTCTCCTGGACAGGTACTCAGCCACCTCGCTCTGTGGTGTAATTGGGTAGCAGAAGTAGCCCTCTGCTCCAGCACGTAACGCCGCTTCTGCGATTGCTTCGTTGCCTTTCATCAATGCTCTTGCCACTATCCGTTCCTCACATTCTCACCGGTAGCCTAATAGTCGAACAGACTGAAAACAGTTCCATGAGCGTGAACCTCGATAGCCACATCAGGACAGGTGATAGCACAGATACGACACCCCAGACAGCGCGAGGGATCGTGAACCTGGGCATAAAAGTATCCCCGCACGGTTATATCCTTGGACATCGAGATAATCTGTTGTGGGCAAGCGCACACGCATAACTCACACCCTTTGCAGTGATTCTTGTCTATCGTGATTCCCGGCATCAGCTATCCTTCTTACTTACTTACCCGGGCTACGAGCCCTGTTGTCTGTCCTTTTTGCGCTCCCATGGCTTCAACAGCAGGCGGCTGAGCATCAGCACCGGTACATCGAGAGAAGCTGGGGCGATTTCCTTCAAAATGTCCTCGGATGCACTCAATAACACAACCGGCAAGCCGGTTCTTTTTTGCACGTCCTTGGCAAGCTTGAATCCATGGAGGACAGTCTCGGCGGTTGTGTCTTCCAGCAGATGTGTATTGGAGATGAGCCCGGTGAACTTAAGCCGCGAGGCAGCTTCGATTTCTCCCATAAGCTTGAGGCAACTCTCGACATCTTCGGTAAACGGTCGGTTTGCGTTTAATACAAACAGCAGTTCATAACCGGAGGGCTCGAAGGAGCCTGCAAATGAGCTCAGGATGCGTGCTCCCGTGTCATCGCCGCCGACATCCAGGATAAGTTTCCCTTTGTGCTGCTCGATAGCGCCTTTGATTTCCGGCAAAATGATTGGGATATCCGCGTAACGATACCCGCCGCGGGGGCTTATCGATTTGACTGCAAAGGTTTCAAGTTCCTCCTCGACTTCCCGTGAGCGGAAATAGGGGTTGACAATGTCCAGGTCAGCGATAGTTACCGATTCCTGCTGGTTGGTTGCCAGGTAACGGGCAAGGTTGACAGCCACTTCGGACTTGCCACTGCCATATCCGCCCACAATAATCAGGATGTTTTTCGAGAAGGAAGGAGTTAAAAATTGTCTAACCGAGTTGATCATCAACAATACAAATAGCCTTCCGGTGGTTTTCACACCCAACGACAATATATCCACCGTTTTTGCAACACCATTGGAGTCGCTCTGCGATCTCCACGGAAATTGCCTGAAGCCGAATATCATAGGCGCGGATAGTGAAGTCAAGCGGTTTTGAGAAACAGATAACGATTTAGCTGGTTTGACAAGTGGTCACCACAGTATTATCATGTCAAATCACATAAGGTTATGAAGATGGTGAGGGAATCGACTTTTCTGCTGCTGACGTTAACTGTCGCATTGAGTTGTTTAAGCTGCTCGAAGCGGGAAGAGAATGGCAGATTTCCGGCAGGTGGCAAGTACCGGGATTGGCAGACGTTCAGTTACAGGAACGTAAAAATCGTTTATCCCCCTGGGTACCCATCAGCGGACAAATTCCCAAACGTGGCGGCCAACTACGTCGCCGGTCTGACTCGTGATTGTCGGTTCTTTGAAATCGATGTCCCTGATGATACGTTGGTTGTCTACTTCTACACCGGTTACGGCCAGGGGAGCGAAATGACCGGCCGGGAATATCCGTACGCTGATAGTACATCCATCCATTTCTGGCTGCCGAGCTTTCCCGGGACGACCCTGATGCAGTGGCTACTGCCAAGGTGGCAGAATGTGGAGCCTGAGTATCCGTTCCTCAAACATGGCCTGATTGCTTTGTTAGACTACTCCGGTCAGAATTATCACACGTCAACACAGCGATACATCGAACAGGGAGAATTCATTCCGTTGAGAGAGCTGGCGGTTGACACTACGATCAATAGCGACATAGAGAGATACCAATCTGCCGAGGCAGCTTCTTTTGTCGATTTCGTTTCGTATTACTTTAGCATCGACGGCTTGACAATGCTTTACCAATCACGGGCTCCGTTCGAGACAGCCATTGAGAATATCTTTATGATGCCTGTTGACAGCCTACAAGGGTTGTGGTTGGATTTTGTGAAAGAACGCATGAAAACAATAGATACAACTAAGGTGACAGAGTAGGTAGGATTAGTAGGACAAAACACATGCAAGCTATGACATAAGTTCGATTCAAAGGTGGCGTCAGATGACCCTACCTGATGCATTGTGTATTAGTCTGTGTTGTGTGGTTGGAGCTGTCGGGCAGAGTCACCCGACAGCACATAAATAGATGCAACTAAGGTGACAGGGTAGAGGAGGCATCCCCGAGACCTGCCGCTAAATAGGCAGGTGTCTGGGACACCTGCCCTACTGTAATAATAGTGACGTAAAAGAGGTGCAAAATGCCTGACGAAAAGTGGAAAACAGCCATCACTGATATTGGCCCGGGGAAAATCCGGATCAGGGGGTACTCCATAACCGACATAATGGAGGAGCTCTCGTATGCTGAGGCGGTCTACCTGATTCTTAAGGGGGAGCTGCCCACCAAAGCCGAAGCCGCCTTGATGAATGCAATACTCGTTGCTTCGATTGACCACGGCGCCTCGCCACCCTCGGTGTTAGGTACAAGGACGGTTATTTCGGGTGGTAACTCGCTCAATGCCGCTATTGCCGGTGGGGTGCTGGTGATCGGCGATACGCATGGCGGGGCGATTGAACAGGCGGCTAAGATCTTGCAGGAGTTGGCAACGAAGGGCGACGACATCGATCGCATTGCTTCCGAACTAGTTGACTGGCTGAAGGAAAATAAGATGCGGATGCCCGGATTCGGCCACCGGTTGCATAACGTCGACCCGCGCACCGGCAAACTCTTTGAGATAGCAGAGCGTTACGGCTACAAAGGCAAACATATCGAACTGTGCAAGGAGATTGAAAAAGCTCTGCCCGAAAAACTGGGCAAGAAGTTACCTATCAACGTGGATGGAGCTATTGCGGCAGTAATTTCCGACATGGGGTTTGACTGGCGCTTGGGGAAGGGTTTCTTCATTATATCGCGAGTCCCCGGCTTACTTGCGCACGCCTACGAAGAGATGACTCGCGAACGCCCCATGCGCAAACTCGGCCCACCGCCATTCGAATACGATGGTCCAGGGGAGAGGGGGGACTCTGAATAAGCAAACAGGCCAGATCACTATTGCTTGCATAAAAAACTGGGGCGAAAAATAAACAACAGGGGGTGCAAACGCGTCATCTACATATGGAGCAATTCTCACACGTATAGTCGTAACGGACCAGAGAAAATGAAAAAATCTATTCTTACATTTGTTCTTACATTCTATGTGGCGCTTCTGTGCCTCCTTACAACGGTCACAGCCTTCTCCTTTGGTACTAAAACGCTGATCCCCGAACCGGTTCCGGTCGAGGATAGAGAGAAATACAAGTGCTTAGTACTTCAGTCGGACTTGGTTAGGGCACTCACAGACTGGAGCCTTGTGGAGGTTGGCGTTCCGAAACGCCTCGAAAACCACCTGTGGCCTGTGTATGTAATGCTCAAGTATGATTTGCCCCGGTTTTACTCGCGGCAAGGAATACAATACCATGTACCTCTCGAATTCAAGATCAATTTCGATACCCTTTCTAACCTGTCGGAGCTATGGGACCTCACGCGGAATATGAGGGCAGAGGTCGAAACATTTGAGAGTAACTTGGCTGTTCAGCTATTCTTGCGTGAACATGGAGTAAAGGAAATCTATCGTAGAGGGCACACTTTTCGCACTAGCATTACGGACAGCAATTACATTTGCTATGATTTCATTACTGATTCTGTGGAAACTTTCTGGTTTCGGAATCGGAACCTGATTGACAGCCTAGCCCTATTTCTTCCTCCGACAGCACCTCACGAGCGAATACAAGAATTTAAGCAAAACGTTGGAGTTGATCTAGTAGTTAAGAAACGTGGGACACTTCAGATCCTCGGAGATCAGTTGATAAAAAAATCGTGCATGGGGAGATTTACTTACAGTTATTCAATGGCTGTTGTGACGGGATTCACCCTGCCCAACGGCTTTGCTTGGGTTTCCTTTCCCGTAGTTGCAAAAGCACATAAGGCAATTTCGGAGAATTTACTGAGAGGGGATCTGTCTGACTGTAGGATCGATGAAGACCGAGGGCACTCATATACATATGGGAGCTTTAACTCGGGTCACCAGCCATTCTATTCGATAACTGTTGTTCTCAAATGCGGTGTCAGGAACAAAAGGGGATACGCTTCCTTGAGGCTCTTTTCCAACGGTGCATACGATAGGCTTAAGATCAAAAGAGAATACCACTAAGGCCTTGCGCTTGATCGGTGAGTTGTTTCTCGTCAGCCTTGTGACAGGTGCCCTGTGCACCTGCCTCTTTCATGCAACGTTCTCGGTTGCTTTCCACGTTCGTGCTCATTACATTCAATTCAGGCCCATGCATATGAAGAGATGACCCGTGAGATAACATAACATGATTACGTACATCGATTCAGTTGAAGGTATTACCGCAAACCAGCTCCATGGCTTCTTTGTAGGTTGGCCCAATCCACCTTCTCCTGAAACGCACCTGAAACTCCTGAGCAACAGCGACCACATTGTTCTGGCAATTGATGATGAAACCGCACAGGTGGTGGGCTTTATTACCGCCATTAGCGATGGAGTATTGAGTGCCTATATCCCGTTCCTTGAGGTACTACCGCCTTACCAAGGGCGAGGGATCGGTCAGGAGCTGGTGCAACGGATGTTGGAGAAACTGAACGGACTTTACATGGTAGACCTGGTATGCGATGAAGAAATGGTGGTATTCTATACACGCTTTGGAATGAAGCCGGCGTTCGCGATGACAATCCGCAACTTCAAGCGACAGGCAGGAGTGTAGACGAGAATAGCAAATGAACGTCTGCGCAACTCCAACTTGCCGTACATGTTGACTATGCTTATTTTGTAATTATGGATAAGCCTTCGAAGAAAAAGCATTCACGAACATCGGGAAGAAGTAAGAAGAAAGAATCAGAGATAAAACCTCCCATAAAGAAGAGATTGAAATCGCTTCCACCAGCACTGAGATTCGTTATATTATTCCTGTTGAGTCTGGTCGTACTGGGTCTGGCCTATTCCCACCTAACAGCAAAGTATCACGACAACTTGGAATGGATTATGGAAGGAACCGCCAGCGCGTGTGGGTTTGTTGTATCCCTGTTTAGCGGCGATACCCATCATTTTGGGAAATTCATCAGCTACAACGGCTTCTCAGTAGAGATCATTGATGAGTGTACGGGGCTTTTGGAGATGGTTATCTATCTCGCCGCGGTGATTGCTTTCTCGGCCAGTCCAGTAGGTCGGGTTCTAAGTCCGCCTTTGGCGGACGAAAAACCCGACATTTGTTGCTAAGCCGTTGTCGGGTTTCTCGTTCCGCTTCGCTCCATTCGGAACCCGACCTACCATTCTTTCAAGACCTCGTCTTAACACCACTTATGTCACAGCCTCCCTGTGCACCTGCCTCTTTAATATAGCCAAGGCATCCGAAGGTGAAAGGAATGCAAGGTTCCTGATCTACGGTCTGAACGGACTTTTCATGCTCGTCACGAATCCTTTCGTGACAGCCACCTTGGTGCAGTCAGGAAAGAATTCCTGACCGCGCATAAAAGAAAGACAGCCTCGGACAGGTTCTTCCCTCCGGTTGCTGCAAGGCTGAGCGCCTTGCGAACCTACCCTATCTGATCAAATAAAGACCAATCTTATCGGGGCAATCCCGTTTATTTTCTATTCTACCCCCTTAGAAGCTTTGCCTGCCTAAAGATACATCTGCCTATGACGAAGTCAGGTTATAACAGCCACTATGTTGTGTAACACTGATTCCAAGTGGGGTTCGTCATGGCACGTGCAAGATCGTTGATCGCTATTACTACCATTGGCTTTGGATTGCTTATGGGTTTACCTGTTCCATCGGCCCATTCCCAGGTACCTCAGGCAGGGCCAAGACCACCGGAGGTACGGAGGGAGTTACCGCCCGGCTGTGGATTCATTCCCCCGAGGATAGACCTCTCGCATCTTGCCGGAAAGCAGATGCCCTCCAGGTTCAGCGCTCTTGCCCCACCAACCCAATGGGACTGGCGGACACAGGGCAAGGTTACCTCGGTCAAGAATCAGAGTACGTGTGGCGCTTGCTACGCCTTTGCTTCCCTGGGTAATATCGAATCCAAAATGTTGATTGATGGTGAAGGGACTTTTGACTTCTCGGAGAATAACGCCAAGGAATGCAACTGGTATGACAGAAGCTGCAGCGGTGGCAACTACCATGATATCGCAAACTGGTTGTCCAAAAAGGGCGTGGTGTTGGAGTCATGTGACCCGTATGTAGCCTCTAATGTGAGTTGCAACTCAAGCTGTGCATACATCAAGACGCTGACGGGTTGGAACGTAATATCCTCGGACTACGTCCCGGCAACAACTGACCTGCAAAACTACATCTACTCTCATGGACCTATATACACTGCGCTTTACGCCGGTGACGACAGCGACCTTGTCTGGTCCTCGGAGTTCCATGACTACGATGGCTTGTACACTCTTTACTACGACGGGGTCTATGCCACGAATCATGCCGTCCTGATTGTGGGGTGGGACGACGCTTTACCGCACGCCGGAGGGACAGGAGCCTGGATAGTGAAGAACAGTTGGGGCACCGGTTGGGGAGGTACCTGCGGCTATGGCACTGAGGGAGGCTATTTTACTATTGCCTACGGCTCGGCCAATATCGGTATGTGGTCGTCTTATATGGACGCTTGGCAGGACTACAATAGCAACGGCGAGCTGTTGTACTATGATGAGAGAGGCTACTCAAACTACTGGGGTTATGGGAGCGTAACTGCCTGGGGGCTGTGCAAATTCGTCCTTTCCTCGACGATGTATCTCACCAACGTTGAGTTCTGGACAACCGATGTCACAACTGATATTGATGTTTATGTCTATGATGATTTCAATGGTTCCACTCTGAGCAACCTGATAGTGAGCAAGCTGGATACCAGCTTTGATGAAGCGGGATACCACTCGGTAGCTTTCTTGGACTCGGCCCCTCAGATTTCGGCAGGTGAAGATGTTTACGTGGCGGTGAAGTTTACCAACTCAAGTTACATATATCCCGTTGTATCCGACCAGGAAGGTCCAGATGAAACAGCAACCACTTATATTAGCAGCAACGGCAGTAGCTGGTACGATCTGGGACTAAGCAGCAATGACGTGGCTATTCGGGTTCGTACGAGTCCAACCCTGGTTCTCTCAGTTAACGATAGTGACGGCCTGTTGCCTGACGGCTTCAGTCTGTCGCACAATTATCCCAATCCGTTTAATCCCGGAACGACAATCAACTACACGCTTCCAATGCGTTCGCACGTGAACATCTCAATTTATAATCTCCTCGGGCAGAGGATTAATACCGTTGTAGATAGGCTAAAATCCGCCGGTGAGTACACAACCTACTGGGACGGCACCGGTTTTGACGGGAAGCAGGTTTCGACAGGGGTCTATTTCTATCGGCTCCAGGCCGGTGATTATGCTCAATCAAAAAAGATGCTTCTGTTGAAATAGTCTGCAAGCGCGCTTTGTCGGGTGATCTGGGGCAGATGTGGACTCGTCTTTGGCGAGCCTCCCACAAGATTATCGTCAGGAACATTTCATTGACAAAATATGTCTTTTATATAGATATATTGAAATCGAAGATGAAAAGTCGTTTAACTGATAGAATCAATATGAAGCTCTACGTGAGTGGGATAGTCATTTTGATACTTTTTGTTGGGTATCGTCTCACGATATCAGAGGAAAAGGAGATGAATTTTAATAAACTCACCGTTGAAGAGGAAAGGGTTATAATCCACAAAGGCACCGAGCCACCGTTTTCCGGCAAGTACTACAAGTACAAAGATGACGGCACGTACCTTTGCAAACGGTGCGATGCGCCGCTGTTTCGGTCGGGAGATAAGTTTGAGGCCAAGTGCGGGTGGCCGAGCTTTGATGATGAGATTCCAGGAGCGGTCAAGCGCGTTCCTGACGCGGACGGGATTCGGACGGAAATCGTCTGTGCCAGTTGTGGAGCGCATTTGGGACACGTATTTGTCAATGAAGGCTTCACGGAGAAAAATGTCCGGCACTGCGTCAATTCCATTTCTCTCAACTTCGCTCCTGCCGAAAAGGAAACACAGTTGCAGAGGGCTTATTTCGCCGGAGGGTGCTTCTGGGGAGCTGAGTATCTCTTGCAGCAGGCGGAGGGTGTCATATCCACACGTGCCGGTTATATTGGCGGTCAGACGGAGAACCCAACGTACGAGGAAGTGTGCAGCAAGGCCACCGGCCATGCCGAGACCGTTGAGGTTGTCTTCGATCCGTCCAAAACAACGTTTGAGAAGTTAGCTCGGTTGTTCTTTGAAATACACGATCCGACCCAGGTTGACCGGCAGGGGCCGGATGT
>CAYQDB010000047.1:0-10350 GCA_964416195.1 uncultured Ignavibacteriales bacterium | reverse complement strand
TAAAGAGGTACTTGACTAAATAGGTCAGATCAGCCACATCAACCGGTCCGCCCACACCTATGATGCCGTCGGCGTTACCACGGTTCTGGCAGCAGGAGGTCGTGACTTCGATGTCGAGAATTGTAAACGATATCGGCTCCGACTTGGCACCACCGTTGCTGCCACAGATAGCAACCTCGTAGGGGCCAATGGGGTTATTGCCCGCTACGGTTGTGTCGCTGGTGACGCACAGGTAGTCAATTGTCAGACCAGAAACACCTTGTGCCGCCCAGGTCCATTGGACACCATCCGGGTCATGCCAGACACAACTGGAAGTCTTCTTCGCGGGTTTGCCGGTGGTACCTCCCCGGAAACCAACCGGATGCACGCCCTTAGCGGTCTCCACGACGTAGCCGAGGTCAGCCGCCGCAACGCCTTCCGCACTGAAGACGGACGTTTCGTTATTATAGGCTTCGACCGTATACAAGGGGTAATTGCTCGAGACACCAAGGTTCCAGGTGTTGGAGCCGGCGAAATCGAAGAACGACTCCATCGAGAAGGCATCGCCGGTATCCGCAGCGAAGAAGTACTCCACGCCAAGTGACGCTCCCACCGGCCACGTATCGCTTAAGTTCGGGTTCGCCACCATGATTGACCATTCGCCATCATCAGCATCCGCCTCTGCATCAATGCCATCATTACCGGTGGAGGTGATGTTACTCACAATCAATGTCGTCCCGGCAGGTGTAAGAATGGCGTTGCCGAGGTTGGTGACGGCAATACCGCCGTAGTCGATGGTTTGAGACTCTGAGGTAATGGTATATGATGGAATATCCATGGCGTACTGGACAATATATGAGAGATCACTGACATTGATCTGGTCTTCGATATGTCCGTCGACTGTCAGCTTCGTGATTTCAAGGTCTGAAACACCCTCGGACGGCCAGTTCCAGATTATCGTATCTTGGGATTCCCATCCGATGGCGATAATGCCGGCGTCCTCAAGATTAGACACGGATGAGCTGTAAGGACCATCGCTCCTCGATTTGGCAGCAACGTAGATGCGACCGGTCTGGAACCACTCGTTGCTAGCCGGTATTCCCGACTGGCTCCACACGGTATCTCTGCCAAGGGACACCGTGACGGTATACGACGTAACCGGGGCTTTCACACCCAGCGCCCAGGAATCATCTGCCTGCTTGGTCTGAACGGCGGAAGCTATGAACTGATCTGAGTCGCCATTGACAACACCATAAACTTCCAATTGCAGAGATGCTGTTGCCTCCAGTGTGGTATCTTCTTCATAGTCGCCGCTCCACGCAATACCGGCATCTTCGAGGTTTGACATCGATGAACTAAATGGGCCACCGCCGCTAGGAGCCTTTGGCGGGTGATGAATAACAATAATAGTATCGCCGTTAGCATCGACCAGCGTGTCACACGGTTCCTCGGCAATACGTGACACATTCAGAACCCCGCCGGTGGTTTCGTAACAGGCGGTACCACCTGAAACATGCTCCAGACCGAAGATCCAGACCGTGTCCGGGATTGGTTCCGGAGTCGGATCGCAGCAGGTCGGTACCGGGTACTGCGGGAAGCAGGCCATGCCGTACACGAAGTAACACTGAATCAGGCCGGCATCAGCGGTGTCAATCACGCAGTCACCGTTGAGGTCGCTTTTGAAGAGTGAGTCGGGCGCCGGCCCGCAGGCCATCAGATAGTCCACCAGATAGGTCAGGTCGCCGACTGTCAACGCCATGCCATTGCCATCCACGTCCCCGTCGGCATAGCAGACCACGGTCACATCAACCTCAACCGTATCCGGTGATGAGGGAGCGTTGGAAGTGAAGATGAGGCGGCCCAATAGGTTAGTGGACGTCTGGACGATGCCGCCCTGGTTGATAATCACCGTTCCCGTGTCGGCGTTACTGGCGCCAGCCGACACAGAGCCGCTGAAACCTGCGTAACCCAGCCAGCCGGACGGGCCAGTGTCTTCTTCCACGGAAATAGTGTACGTCAGAGCAGCATTCCCGATGTTCTCCACGATGAGCGGTGTGTCAAGCTGAATACTCCGTGGCAGGTCTGCGATAGTGAATCTGTTGGGTATGGGCACAAAGATAGGATTTGGCACCGGCTCCACGCAGGCCAGGCGGAACCATTTGACATCGGCAATACTCCAGTAGCCTTCGGTCTGCACAATACAGCCGGGACTGTTATCATTGATATACTGAACATCAAGAAACCAATCACCCGTGTAACTGCTCGACGGATCAACGATGAATTGAGGATCGGATGGCCAGGTCCCGGTGTAATCCGTTCCGAATTTCACCATTGAGGGGTAGATTTCGGATTCACAGTCGGGGGTGTCACAGGCCGGTGTGTAGGTGTTGGTCAGGTTGCGGGCGTAGTCCCAGGTGAGCCCCAAGTCGTTGGAGATGCTCACGTACAGATCGCCGTTGGCTCCGCCGGTGAAGTATCCGCTGGCACAGTCGTCATAAATGCCGTTGGGAATATCGTTAAATTGCACAAAAAGGCAATACAGCTTGCCGTCACATTCGGACAGAGTCATCTTGCAGGCGTTCAGGTTCCAGGCGCCACCGTCGCAGTGGGTCTGTTCCCATTCGAATCGATGAACCGTCCGGATGAGAGGCAGGTTTTCAGAATAGTGGAAAATACGGCCGCCGCGCTTGTCGCACCGCTGAGGATCGTTGTAGTGCCAGTTACGGGCATTCCAGACCACGTGCGTGTTATTGTCGCTGCCTATCAGAACCGAGAGATCGGTATAGGGACGGTAGCCATCGGCGTCGTAAATATTCTTGGTGATGTTTACCCGTGGCAACCACGAAAGTCCCCCGTCGTTTGAAATCTGGTAGTAGACGTCATTGTCACATTCCGAATCGGCTACAAAGCCGGTCGAGGAACAGGTATCGCCGCCGCCGCAGGGATCGGAAGGATCCTGCACGTTGGCAATCCAGGCGATAGCCACTTTGCCATATTCGTTACAGTCACAGTCGTGCGCGAAGGTGTAAACCGTATCCACGCAGTAGAAAAGCGGATCATCCCAGGTACAGCCGGCAACTTCTTCGGGACATTCCGTCCGGAAATAGGCCAACGACTTGGGTGTATTCGATCCGGGCGCGGGGTAATCGTTGGTGTGGTTGTTCTCCAGGGCAAAGACGTGCAGGATAGTATCCGAACCCTCCTTCCAGCACATCGCGGGCCAGATGAAGCCATCTTCATTGGGATTATACACATACTCACAGGCGGACCCGGAGCCGTCCGGTACCCGGCAGTCTTTCGAGAAGAATCCAAATCCAGGCCCGTAATCCCAGAAAAAATGGCTCTGGTAGGGGCCTGGCGGAGCTATGTCGAGGTGACCGCCCACAATGGCGCGGTGATCGTTGGTGATGTCAATCACCGTGAAGCCGCCGTATTGGTCATGGGGGGCGTGAACGTTTGTCGCGCCTAAGAATGTTCCGGCAGCGGCATCGTACGAGTTGTATCGATACGTGCGATCATCATAGGGAACCGAAGTGGGCAAATACATCCAGGTGAAGTGGACCCAGCCGGCGCTATAATCAAAACCGGTCGCAATCATCCGCCGCATCGACCCGTTGCGCTGATTCTCCCACCAGGTCTCACCGATTTTGACTCCCCAATAGCCTTTCTCATCGGTCGGGGAGAAAGCCCCGAGCGGCTGTTCCGGCATACCGGTATTGTCGGCTTGATTCTGGTCAAGGGACGTGAAGGCATATTGGACCGACCTACTTGTTACTGAGTTGTCATCGGCAGACTGAACGTCCGTAGACATGACGAAAAGAAGTGTCAGCGCCGTCACTATGATCAAAATGCCTGATCTGTCTATTTTCACAATTACTCTCCTTACTAAGGAATTCTCATCCAATTACGAGTTCATTTCAGATTTACGTTTTACTGCATAAATGTTTTCCTCCATTGACAGCCATGTGGTGCCTTGAATAAATCAACTGTTTTTTTGCTTGAATTCCTGCTCGATTCCGGAGATGTCCGGGTTTGCTTAGCATGTTGTCTCTGCTCCGCGAATCTATGATCAAATATACGACAAATCTGCCAACTCTAGGCTGTCGCGCCCAACTCGTATATGGCGGCGGTCGCCTCCCGAGCAGGGAAGCGGCCGCGATGATCTTACAAGAGTTCCGACTTGTTTATGGGCAAGGCGCTGGCGCCGGACCGCTCTTAAAGAGGTACTTGACCAGATAGGTCAGGTCAGCCACATCAATTGGACCACCAACGCCAGTGATCCCGTCGGCATTACCCTCTTCTATACATGGCGGCGGCGGGCCACTCTTAAAGAGGTACTTAACTAGATAGGTCAGATCAGACACATCGATTGGACCACCAACGCCAACGATTCCGTCAATGTTGCCGCGGATGCCGTCATGGTTACAGCAGGAGCCGGTTATCACAAAGGCCAGATCAATCGAACCACCCGTGATGGGGTCTCTCAACTCCCACCAGTTTGGTGAGTACCAGAAGACGGCGTCATCGTTCCAATGATCGTCCGTTTCCTTCCAGCCGACATGAGGAAGAGGGCCAAAATCTATCTCCAGCCAGTAGATGACATTTTCCTGCTGAATGAACGGATCTGGGATCTCTTCGATATTGATCTGAAACCGGCGAATATGATTATCCGGCATATAACCTCCCGAGGAAGGGTCGAACCAGCCCTGAATATCAGGCTCCCATTCAACAATTGTGATATCACCGAAGGTGAAAATGCGCTCCCAGAGTAGCTGGTTCGGTATACTGTAGCCCCATGGGCCGACGGGGTTGTTCGACCAGATGCCGATCCGGATGTCATCGATGGGCTGCACCATATCATCCATCCATGAAATCCAGAAGTGGATATCTGTCACTGGGCCTGTCTCCGAACACCTCCAATCGTCAGCCAGGCGTGATCCGGCAAACTCGACATCCCAGCCGCCCTGTTTGGGCGTTTGGGGATAATGCATTTTGTAGTCGTCTCCCGGCCACCAGTCGGCTACCGCCGGTGCAACCACGAAACAGACGACCAGCGCAATTGTGACGGGTATTATAGCAATTTTGCTTTTCATAGTTCTTCTCCTCAAACCGTTGTCAATTCGTTAAGGATTAGTAGACCGAAAACCCAATGAATTCAATACATTCACTTGGCCGGATACAGCAACAGCGCTACCTAAGCGCTTGATGTCTCTTTCATACTCTTTCCTCCTGATTTTTCATGCGATCACAATGTGATGTATCTAATAAGTTCAAAGAGCTATTCGGCAAGCTTGCCTTGGCACGAAGTACAAACAATAGTAGATCTCCCGTTAAGACAAAGATCGAAAACCCGAAGATGAAACGAGATCAAACTACGTTAAAAAATACTACTTTGGTCGTATATGTCAAGTGTTTTGTTGGATTAAATTCTTTTCAACCAGCTATTATGGACACTTAATGGAATGAAATGGCTGCCAAAACAGAATGGCCACCCCCTTGTTTGTCAAGCCTTGAACAGTAGGGAAAAGGTCAGGACTCTTGAAAGCGAATGTTAGGTTTTTGTTCGCTTTAGAGGGCTCGGGACCCAGCCCTGGTTATAACTTACTTAACTGTTGACGGTGCAGATGTGGGCATCTGCTGTCTATGAGGCTGATTTTCTGTAATCGGTTTTAACGAAAGCGCCTCGGAAGGACAGAAATGGGCACATACGGGATCACCGCCGCACAGGTCACACTTGACAACCATGTCATGTTGTTCGTCAAACAGTGAGCAGCCAAATGGACAGGCCGCCACGCACGCCATACACTTGACGCACTTTTCCTGGTTGAGTTCGACTGCACCCGTTTCGGGATTCCGCCTTAGGGCGTCCACCAAACAGGACTTTACACAAGCGGGATCATCGCACTGCAAGCACACGACCGGAATCCACAGGTCTTTCATACCTCCGTTGAGGACTGTTATGCGGGATTTCCCGAGTTTGCCATCTATGGCATGAGCAAAAGAGCATGCCAGCTCGCAAGTACGGCAGCCGGTGCAGAGGTTGGGAGTGACAACGAATCTTGATTTCATGACACTGCCTCCCGTGACCATGAGCAAATCCCGCCCATTGCTTGCGCCAGCTCCTTGCGATGGCACTCGTCGCATATCTCAAAATAGCTCATGGGGATATTTCTCGACTCACTGAGTACCTCTGCAAACTCCTTGGTGATAGTCTTCTTGCCGCACTTGGCGCAGGTAATGAGCTCGAACTGTTTCTTCCAGATAGTGCGGTAATTGCCTTCATCCGTAAACTCAATGACATTGGTTGGACAATTGAGAGCGCAGGCTAGACAGCCCACACAGTCAGGCGGGGCCTCGTCAAAGGGCGGAGCGACCCTCTTGCCGTGTCCCCGGTCGACCGTTGAAATAGCGTCAAACCCCATCTGGTCGCAAATACGGGTGCAAAGACCACACAGGATGCAGTTATCTGCATCAGGGATTTCCTCGTAGCTGGTCTTGGTGATGCCATATTCTTCAGCCAGCTGTCTTATCTTGAGGGAGTTGGGACAGCGGGCCAGCAGGAGATCGATGAGTGTCTTGCGCAGCTCAATAACGGTAGGGGAATGGGTGTTGACGATCAGGTTACTTTCAACGGGGTAGAGGCAGGAAGTGACGTGATTCTTCCAGCCGTTCCATTCCTCCTTGGTGATTTCAACAGTGCAGAGACGACAGGCGCCAAATGGCTCCACAGCTTCATGGTGACATAGAGCGGGGATTTCTATTCCTTGTCGTCGGATGACAGTCAGAAGCATTTCGCCTTCTTCGGCCTGTGCAACTTTTCCATTTATTATCAGGTGAACCATTCTCCTCTCCTAAATCACCTTGATCGCATCCCGATTGCATACTGCATAACAGGCGCCACATTTGTCGCATTTGTCCTGATCAATGATGTGGGGCTCGCCTTTCTTCCCAGTGATAGCCTCGACAACACAGGTCGAGATGCAGGCCATGCAACCGTCACATTTCTCAGGAATGACCTCGTATCGAATCAGCTCCCGGCAGACACCAGCGGGACAGTGCTTGTCCCTGATATGGGCAAGGTATTCGTCACGGAAATATCTTATGGTGCTTAGAAACGGGTTTGGGCCGGACTTGCCGAGGCCACACAGAGACCCGATGACTATCATCTCCGACAGTTTTTCCATTTTTTCGAGGTCTTCTTCGGTTGCTGTCCCTTCGCTTATATTCACCGCCAGCCGGTGAAGCTGATAGAGACCTTCGCGGCAGGGAATACATTTGCCGCACGATTCCTCAACCAGGAATGAAAGGAAATACTTGGCAAGATCAACAACGCAGGTGTGGTCGTCCAAGACAATCATACCGCCGGAACCCATCATCGACCCGGCTTCAGTGAGAGTGTCAAAGTCAACCGGCAGGTCAAGTTTCGACTCAGGGAGGCAGCCGCCTGACGGTCCGCCGGTCTGCACAGCTTTAAAAGGTCGGTCATTATGTATACCGCCGCCGATGTCATAGATGATCTCGCGTAGCGTGGTTCCCATGGGGACCTCAATCAAGCCGGTGTTGCATACTTTCCCGACGAGCGAGAAAGCTTTGGTGCCGGTACTTTTAGAAGTGCCCACAGTAGCGAACTGCTTGCCGCCTTCACTGATGACTACCGGTACGTTAGCAAAGGATTCGACATTGTTCAGCACAGTCGGTTTGTCAAACAACCCCTTAAGAACGGATCGGACATACTTAGCGCGCGGCTCACCCACCTGGCCGGCGACTGATTTCATCAGCGCTGACGATTCACCACACACGAAGGCGCCGCCGCCGCGACTAATCTTGATGTTGAAGGAGAAGTTCGTGCCAAGGATGTTTTCACCAAGAAATCCGTATTCATTAGCCTGATCAACCGCAAGTTGTAGGTTTTGAACAGCCAGAGGATATTCCTCGCGAACATAGATGTATCCATCCTGAGACCCGACCGCGAAAGCACAGATTATCATGCCTTCCAGCACTGAGTGCGGATCACCCTCCATAATTGCACGATCCATGAATGCGCCCGGGTCACCTTCGTCACCATTGCAAATGACATAGTGTGGCTGCTCCTCTGCTTTCCGGCAGGTGGCCCACTTTCTCCCGGTCGAGAATCCGGCGCCGCCGCGTCCCCGCAGCCCTGATGTTGTAACCTCTTCGATAACCTGATCAGGTGTCATGATTGTAAGAGCCTTGGCTAATGCCTGATAACCGTCTCTGGTGATGTAGTCGCGAATACTGTACTGGCTGATTTTCCCCAGGTTACGCAAGGCTATTCTATGCTGACGGGAGTAGAAATCTATATCGGCATAGCTTTCGATGGTCCGGTTGGTTTTGGGGTCAGTATAGAGAAGGTCCGTAACTATTTCATCGTTTCTAATGGAACGCTCGATGATCTCTTCAACGTGCTTGACTTTTACCTTGGTGTAGAAGATTCCCCGTGGCTCAATGACCACCAGCGGTCCCTGCTGGCAAAGCCCGTGGCACCCGGTTTCCTTGAGAGCTTTGACCGAGAAGTCCTTTATGCGCTTTTTCTTGAGTAATCTTCTGAACTCTTCAACGATTTTAGCAGCACCATTGGCCAGACATCCTGGCCCGCAGCAAACGAGGACTCTCTTCGGAAACTTTTCTTGTTCTGCCAGACATTGTCTGCGAAGATTCTGCAGATCCTGAGGGGTCTGAACTCGCACTTCAGCCTCTCCTCAGAAGTTTTTTGACGTCGCTGACTTTGACCGAACCGTAGTACTTCCCATTCACAATCACCACCGGCGCCATGGCGCAAGCGCCGACACAGTTGACTACTTCGAGAGTATATTTCAGGTCGGGGGTAGTCTGGCCGGCCTTGATGTTCAAGCGGTTTTCCAGTTGTTCCTGGATCTGTCGGGCACCGCGAATGTGACAGGTGGTACCGACGCAGATACGGATAACCCGCTCTCCGCGTGGATACAAGCTGAAGGCGTTGTAGAACGTTGACACCGAAAGAACTTTGCTCAAAGGAACATCCAATGCCGTCGCTGTTTGTTTCAACGCTTCGGATGGTAAATAATGATACTCCTTTTGAATATCCTGGAGCACGGCTATTAATGATTCTGCTTTTCGGGGATAGTGGTCAATTATTTTGGGTAATTTGCGGAGGTCCTGGTTCATACTTTGTCCTTTTGGCCGTGAGATTCGAGGGCCAGTTGATACCCTTCCCTGAAAACCTTTAGATTGATCTCGAGAACGTCCTTCTTCTTGCCGAGTTTTGCTTTCAGAGTTGTCTCCAGTGTGTCATAGGGGACCACCCCGGAGGCGCCGATAAAAGCACCCAGGACAGCCACGTTGGCTGATTTGACATTGCCGGCACGCATAGCCATATCATTCGCCGGCACCAACAACTGAGTGAAATCAGTCCGGTCAGACGTTATGTCAATAAGAGAACTGTTGACGATAAACAAACCACCGGGCTTTACTCTCGGTTCAAACTTGTCGAAAGAGGGGCGATTGAAGACGCAAATGCACAGCGGGTTGGTCACAATAGGCGAGCCGATTCGGGTATCGGAGATGACCACGGTGCAGTAAGCGGTGCCGCCCCGCATCTCAGGTCCATAGGACGGAATCCAGACTACCTGTTTGCCATCCCTGATACCGGCGTAGGCAAGGAGCTGTCCGGCCGTCATAATTCCCTGGCCGCCAAATCCGGCAAAGGTTACTTCGTACTGGGCCATCAGCTTTCCTCCTCTTTACCTGGCTCTTTGAAGCAACCGAGAGGGTAGTATGGAATCATCTGCGCTTCCAGCCATTGTATCGCTTCGCTCGGCGTCTTTCCCCAGTTGGTGGGACAGGTGGAGAGGACTTCTACCAACGAGAAGCACCTGTTCTCCTTTTGATATATAAAAGCCTTTCGTATGGCCTGTTTGGCCTTTATGATGTGACGAGGAGAATGGACAGAGACTCTCTCGATATAGCTTGGAGTCTTCAAGGAAGCGAGCATCTCCGCAACACGAATCGGATATCCGATATCATTTACATCACGTCCCATCGGAGAAGTAGTCGTCACTTGCCCCGGCAGGGTAGTAGGTGCCATCTGACCACCGGTCATACCGTAGACAGCATTGTTAATAAAGATAGTAGTGAACTTTTCCCCGCGATTGGCAGCATGAATGATTTCGTTGGTTCCAATTGAGGCCAGATCGCCGTCCCCTTGATAGGTAAAGACAATCATATCCGGCCGAAGACGCTTGAAACCGGTGGCAAAGGCCGGAGCGCGACCGTGCGCCGCCTCAAGACAATCGCAGTTTATGTAGTTGTACATAAATACCGAACAGCCGACTGGGGCAATTCCAAGAGCTTTTTCGCGCACTCCGAGTTCAT
>CAYQDB010000046.1:0-11531 GCA_964416195.1 uncultured Ignavibacteriales bacterium | reverse complement strand
TATCGCCGTGGTGCGCAGCTAAGACGCTGGTATTAGGCTGTGGGAATATCCTGTTTGGCGACGACGGATTCGGTCCGGCTGTCGCAGGCCACCTCAATAATAATTACCGGATTCCTGACGGTGTCCTGATAGAGGACGCCGGCACCGGTATCCGGGAAATGCTCTTCGATATCTCATTGAGCGATATTTGTCCTTCAGCGCTCGTCATCGTGGACTGCGTGGATAAGGGCCGAAAGCCCGGCGAACTTTTTGAGATAGAACTTACCGACATCCCAAAGGAAAAGATCGATAACTTCACCATGCACAATGCTCCCACTGCCAATTTGCTCAGAACCATCCAGGAGGAGAAGAAAGACATCAAGGTCTCAATTTTGGTGTGTCAATCCAAGCTGATTCCCGACGAAATGCAGATGGAGCTCTCCGGCGAGGTCAGTGCAGCCGTGCCCAAGATGGCGCAGCTCATCTATGACCGTTTTATCAGCACGGCCCAATGAGGGCAAAGGGGGTATCCACCTCGCTATCGTAGCTACCGGACCGACCTCGAAACCCTCAACGTCACCAGCCTCCATGATCCGCAACGCCTGCTGCGCGACAATCGAGCGGAGAATGACAAGCATGGGAGAAAAGCAGGTTCGAGTGGATATTTCGATTGATCCCTACTTGTTATACAGATACGATCATGAAATCTGAGGTCAGGTACATGAACCCAAGATAAGTTCATGTATCTTTAACTGAAGCTAATTTTTCTTAAACTCATCTACCACCTTTTTGATGGCGGCGATATGAGCCGGCGTCGTCCCGCAACAACCGCCGATAATGTTTACGCCACACTCGAGTAACTTCCTACACTGTTCCGCCATAAACTGTGGCGTCTCCGGGTAGACGGGCAAGTTTCCTTTCATCTCGGGAAGACCGGCATTCGATTGAATGACCAGGGGGAGCGACGTGTACTGTCTAAATTCAGAAGCAATCATTACCATATTCTGGATGCCGTTGCCGCAATTTGATCCAACAATATCCGCACCGGCCTCGGCGAGACCTTTTGCCGCCTGCTCAATACTGACACCCATGATGGTAAAGAATCCTTTCGGCGTCGAGTCGAATGTCATGGTCGCACAGACCGGTGTGGAGGGCGAGACCAATTTTGCCGCTTTGATCGCAAGGGTTGCCTCCGCAAGGTCAGTCATAGTCTCGATGCAGATCAGGTCAACCCCTTCAGCAGCTACAGCCTGAAGTTGCCTTTCAAATCCACGAGATACTTCCTCCGGGCTGATATCTCCGTACGGTTTGAGTAACCGACCACACGGTCCGCACGAAGCTGAGATGTAGGCTCTATCTCCCACAACCTTACGCACGGCACGGACGGCGTTGGTGTTGATCTCTTCCATTCTGTCTTCGAGTGAGTACTGCGAAAGCTTGAGCGGAGAAGCTCCGAAGGTGTTGGTCTGAATAATGTCGGCACCGGCCTTAAGATAAAGCTTGGCGATTTCTTCGAGAACTTCTAGCCGATCAAGATTCAAACGTTCTGGACATTCACCAGCTTTCAGTCCCTTGCTGAACAGCATAGTTCCCATCGCGCCGTCGGCAACGAGGACCTCGCGCTCTTTAAGGCGATCAAGCAATGTTCGCATATTAATTGATACCTATGTAGCCTTTGACACACTCAACAGCCTTTATGGCGTCAAAACAGTAGGCGTGCGCACCTATTTCCTTTGCATATTCAGCTGACAACGGTGCACCACCTACAACTATCTTTGTCCTCCCGTAAATGCCACGCTCTCTGGCCAGATCAATCACCGTCTTCATCACCGGCATAGTGGTAGTCAGAAGGGCTGACATACCGATCACTTGGGCGCCTTCTCTTTCAGCGGACTCGATGAATTCCTCCGGCGCAACATCATTACCAAGATCAATCACCTCGAATCCGGCTCCCTTGAGCATGATGCCGACGAGGTTCTTCCCGATGTCATGCAGGTCTCCATGTACCGTGCCTATCACGACTTTGCCAATCATGGGAATCCCTTCTTTGACCAGGAGCGGCTTCAGAAGATCCATCCCGGCATACATCGCTTTGGCAGCAAGGAGAACATCCGGCAGAAATATCTCATGCGCCTTGAATTTCTCGCCGACGATTGCCATGCCCGCAATAAGCCCGTCATCGAGAATCACCTTTGGTTCAAGTTTGTTGGCAATCGCTTTTTTAGTCAGTTCTGAAACGTTGTCGGCATCACCCATCTGCAGGGTTTCAGCCAACTGATGAATAATATCCAAACCATTCTCCTCAATTCATTCAAGTTACACTACTGTTCCAATACCGCTCTGATTCTATCACGACATGAATGTGTGTCGCACTCGCTGCAGAATGGGAAGACATCATCAAACTCAAAAATCACTTTCGGGCCGACAATGATGACGCCGCTTATGGATTTGAGAGGTCGCATGAGAAAACTTTCAGTCAGTTCAATACCAATTTCACCCGGTCGCAGGAACTCAAACAACTTCTTCTGTGCAGTTATATGCCACCCGCAATAGCCGGGGCTGAATTGCATAATACCTGCCGTGGGGCCAAGGCGCCCCATGTCCATCAAGTAGCCTCTATAATACGACTCGACAACCTGTGCGGCCATTTCGGTGCCTTCAGAAGCAGCCGAGTCAAGCATTGAGCCAAGCGCGAAGTCGTTCTTCTCAAAGAGCCGAGAGATCTCCATGCAAACATCCTCGCCGATGGTGACGGCATAAAGAGCAAGGTTGCGTGAAGCTGGGTATATATTGCCGAGGGGTGTTTCGACCTCGTTCATGCCTTCACCGTGATAGACGGCCTCAAAGTCGATCATTGAGATGTCCATCATGATACCAACCGGATCGGAAAGATTCTGATAAATGGAAATAGCTTGCTGCGTTAACCGAGTTATTCTCTCATCACGAGCTACCCCTTCCGGAACGCCTTGAGCATTCAGGACAGCGCTTATGGAAGGCGTAACGTCATCTATGGCAATCACTACGTCCTTTCGCATCAATATATCTCCGGCAGGCGAACCATGCCCCAACGACGGGCCTCTGTCTCCATCAGCTTGGTCAGTTCCTTCTTGACTTCGTCAGAAAGGGCGACCGGTTCATGTTCTGCGACAATTCTCTCAACTTCTTTATGTGCCCTTTCTCCGAGGGTCAGACCTCCTTCCTCCTGCCATCTTGATCGGTTGGCGCGGTCAATCACCGGGCCCGGAAAGTAGACCTCTTCTTTCAGATAGCGCCGGGTATGGTCGGATATTAGAAGGTGTCCCTCTTGAAGAAGCTCCTCGAATCGCGGTAGAGAAGGGAAATCTTCTTTCGGCTCAATACCCTGAATCATCCTGAGTGCCATGCCACAGATCTCGTTGTCGAGAACCAGCTTTTCAAGGCTGAAACAACTCTCGAAGTCAAGCATACCCGGCCCCGAGATGTTGTTTATGCCGGACAGCGCAGCGAGGGTGGCGCCCATGGATGTCTCCAGCCCTGCCTGGGCATCGAGCTGCTTTGCATCGCTGAGCCCGATGTAAGCCTGTGTCGGCAGGCCGAGGTACTTCCCGATTTCACTGTAAGCACAGTCCATCATCATCGTCCCGATCGCACCCATCGGCGTTGTCTCATATCTGACATCGAATATAGCGGGCGACCCACCATAAAGTACCGGCGTTCCCGCCTTGGTCAACTGGCTTATCACCAGTCCGCTCAGTGTCTCCGCGGTGTGCTGAATAAGCGAACCGACTAAGGTCACTGGCGCTATGAATCCCAAAAGGGGCATCGATACGAACTCGACCGGTATCGAATGCTTGGCGCAGTCGACAACGTTTTGCGATGTAACCTCGCTCCACTTAATTGGTGAGGTCGGACAGCAGGAGAAAACTGTCAACGGCTTGGCTGCCAGTTCCGCAGTCGACCCTCGCACGGCGACTTGAAGCTCTTTCATGAGCTCAAATGCCTCGATACTAAAGGCACCGGTCACAATCGGCTTTTCGCAAAATATCAAACTGAGATAAAGCCGGTAGCTGTCGGATATCTTCTCATGTACATCGGAGGGAACGATGGCTGTCGCCTGCGAAGCGATGTGATCCATCCTGCGCACCAGTTTTGTGTAGCTTACGTAGTCCGCTGTCGTTGGTTTGCGGATTTTGCCCGTCACGTGGTCGAGAATATTTATCGCAGCAGAACCTGGCGTGAAATTGACGTTATACTCTGATAGATCGAGAGCCTCCTTTCCAAGTGAATCATAAAGCTTGAACGAATCGGGGGCAGCATCCAGGGATTTATCAATAATATCGTGTGTGAAGTAGGCTCTGTTTTTGCTGATGTCAACCTTTGCCCCGTGATCGGCAAGCACCGACAAGACGCCTGCGTTATGTATTTCGACACCGAGCCGGCATATCAGATCCCGGCCTTCAGAAACGATCTTTTCTAACAGTTCGTCACTCAGGAACCGTACGGTTGGTCTCACGGAAAACTCCTTTCGGACGTCTATGTGGGCAACAGTCACTATTCCTTGACAAACCAGCCAAGTTCCTTTCTCGACGGGGCGCTAACGGGAAGATGCATGGGATATCCAAGGGGCGTGATGGTCGTAACGTAATGGTGTTCAGGGACTCCCAACATTGACTTTACATCTTCCCTATCCATAGCCGCGATCCAGCAGGTACCTAAACCAAAAAAGTACGCCGCCAGCATAAAATGATACGCAGCAATACAACCATCCTGAATGTGTCGTGTCGAAAGTTCAGGGTCAGAACAAATCGCGACCGCCAGCGGCGCCCTGCCAATTGGTGAACTGCTTTTTCCGCGCAGACCCGAGAGCCGATTGAGCAGTTCCCTATTCCTGATAATCTTGAAGTAGTAAGACTGGGAATTCCTTGCCGTTGGCGCAAATCGTGAATTATCTAATACTTGATTAAGAATACTCTCTGAAATGTCCGTTTGTTTGAAATCTCTTATGCTTCGTCTTGACAATAGCAATTCATCCCCAGACAGGTACTTATCGATAGAATGATTAAAATATTGAAACTCAAGTTTCCTTCCTTCGGGATCATGAGCAAAGAAATAGTAGATATGGTATTTATCGTTCGTAGCTGGTGGGGAAACGTCAATCGTCTTGAAGGTTTCGTAAATCCGGTCAACCTCTTGCTTTGTATCATAAAAAAAGGTAATAAGGCCTTGCATGTCGACTTCATTTCGCTCGCAAAAGCCAAACAGGAGGTTCCCATTCCTGAAAATGACACAGTCTGCCTGCTCCAGCCACACTTGGCAGCCCACCTGATTCAAGTAGAAACGCTTTAACTCCGTGAGCATTCGAGTTCCCCAAAACACTATCCCGCTCACTTATTCCTCCCATTCACAATAAACTGAATAAAAATTAACTCTACTATACGACCCACTGATGCCTGGCTTCCACTAGCAACTTGTTGAAAAAGTCCTCTTCTCGTCATTGCGAGTCCGCCATAGGCGGACGTGGCAATCTCGGATATTGAATGCTAACGAGATAGCCATGTCGTCCGCCAAAGGTGGACTCCTCGCTATGACGCTTGCTGTGTTTTTCAACAGCCTGCTAGTTCTCTGGAAGATGGTCAATGTAATTCTACAGGTTTCATATCGAATAACTTAAACAGGAGTGCATAAGAATCAGCCAGTTCGTCGATTACTTTAATGGTTGGTTTACCCCTTCCATGCCCCGCTTTCGTCTGGACCTTGAGAAGGATTGGGTTCCTGCCGCTGTCGGCTGCCTGCAGCGTAGCGACGAATTTCTTGGCGTGGGCCGGAAAGACCCGGTTGTCGCAGTCGGCGGTAGTCACCAGAGTGGGCGGGTAGGTGACTCCTTTCTTTATGTTATGAAGCGGCGAATATGCATACAGGTACTTGAAGTGCTCAGGGTTAGTTTCAGCGTTGCCGTATTCCCCTGCCCAGTAATGGCCGACCGTGAATTTATGATATCGTAACATGTCAATAACCGGAACCGCGCAAAGAACCGCCCCGAAGAGTTCCGGGCGTTGAACCATGCAGGCGGCTACCAGCAACCCCCCGTTACTGGCCCCCTTGATGGCCAGTCGTGATGGGCTGGTGTACTTGTTTTTGACGAGCCATTCAGCCGCCGCACAAAAATCGTCAAAGACATTCTGCTTGTTTCCCAGCATACCGGCCTTGTGCCAGACTTCACCGTATTCATTACCGCCGCGAAGACAGGCGACGGCCAAAACCCCTCCATTTTCCATCCAGACTGTATAATGGATCGAAAAGAACGGCGTCATACTGCCCTGAAACCCGCCATATCCGTACAGTATGGTTGGGTTGTTACTGTCCAGAACAATGCCTTTCTTACAGGTAATAAACATCGGGACGCGCGTCCCGTCCTTCGAGCTGTAAAAAACCTGTTTGGTTTCGTAGCCGGATGGATCAAAGCTGATTTCAGAACTGCGAAACAGTGCCAATTCTCCGGTCGCAAAGTTATATCGGAAGTGACTGGTGGGATAAAGAAACGATGTAAAACCAACAAACATCTCGGTGTCATCCCGCTTACCGGACAGACCAGCCAAAGAGCCGAGAGTTGGAAGTTCAATCTCCCGTACGAAACTACCGTCGAGATCATACAACTTGAGCACATGATGAGCATCATGCATATAAGCCACCACCAACTGGTTATTGACTACTCTGGCGAACGATAATACATCGTCCTGCCGAGGTATGATCTCCTGCCATTCATTCCGATCAGGTTTTGTGATATCTATGGCGATAATACGACCCCTTGGCGCCTGAAGATCGGTCTTGAAATAGAATAATGATCCACCGTTATCAATAAAATGGTATCCAGCGTCGGCCTGATCCAGAAGGCGAATGAAATTATCGTTGCTTGACACCTCTCGATAATAGACGCGATTTCTGCGGTCGGTACCGTGCCAAACATGAAGAAGCAGGTACTTGCCGTCATCAGTAATTGAAGGACTAAACCCCAGCTCCTTGTTGTCGGACTGTTCAAACACCAGTTTGTCTTCTGCTTGTGGGGTACCTAAGGCGTGCCAGTAGACGCGATTATAATTGTTGCGGTCCTCGGGAGCAACCGTGGTGGAATCGGGATAACGACTGTAGTAAAATCCGGAATTGTCATGTTTCCAGGCGACGCCGGTGAACTTACACCAGTTGAGCGTTTCGCCAAACTCCTCGCCGGTATCGACCCTGCGCACCCGGAATGTCTGCCAGTCACTACCACTTTCCGAAACAGCATAGGCCAGCAGAGTACCATCTTCACTGAATGCCATGGAGCTTATAGCAATTGTCCCGTCTTCGCTGAACGCATTGGGATCGAGAATAACAACCGCCTCCGAATCCAGCGCCTTCTGCATATACCATACAGATTGATTCTGGAGCCCATCGTTTTTGCAGAAGAAGTACCGCTCCCCCTTTTTGTACAGCAGAGAGTACCTCGGATAATTCCATCGAGTGGTTAATTGTTCCTTGATCCTTCCTCGCGCCGAGGTGTTGAGAAAAGCTGTGGCCAATTCGTTTTGGGCAGTCACCCAGGCCATCGTCTCTTCTGAGTTGGGGTCTTCCAGCCAGCGGTATGGATCGGCCACTTCGGTACCATGATAATCATCTACGACATCACTCAGATATGCTGCCGGATAGACGAATCCTTTCTCAGTACTCTGACTATAACCAATGCCGCATCCAACTACGAACAGCATTGCGACCCACACTGCCCGATAGAGAACGGACAGTAGCAGCGGCATCCAGAGACCACGCCGTGGTCTATCAGTTCGATGATACATGTGATCCTCTCCTCATTAAGGAAATCGTTGTAGTGGTAATCATAATCCCATTAGCTCTTTCACATATTTGGAGGCTGGGGAGCCGAATGAGAGCATCTTGTTGTGGAGTTCCTTCAAATTTGCCTTACCGCCATATTTGGCTTCATATGCTTTCCGGATTTGGTTGACCTCGATATTTCCAACAAGATAAGTGGAAAGCTGGGTGGAAGTCAAACAAGCTCGACGCCACTTTCCGGTCGCCTCACCCACTTCCTGGAAGCCTTCGTTAATCATTAGGTCCATGGCTTCCTGTTCCGTCATGCCAGCCGTGTGGATCTTTTGATCAATAATGGCGTTGATTATCATGCGCAGGCGCATCTTGAGCTGTTGCATTTTTACCTCGGGGCCGCCGAAACCATGCTCCACCATCAACTGCTCAGTATAGGTTGCCCACCCCTCAATAAAGGTACCGCTGCCAAAGATAGCTCTTATCAGCGTGGCAGCTTTAAGCTGATTGGCGTGGGCCAATTGTAAGTAGTGTCCCGGCATTGCCTCATGAACCGTTAGATCTCTCATCATGTAGTCGTTGTATTCCCGGAAATAGGACTCAACTCGCGCCACATCCCAATCCTTTGGGGGAGGGGAAACGGCGTAGAAAGTCTGTCCCTTTTCCTCCAACGGCCCGGGCGAATCGCAGTAGGCAACCGCGACTCCACGCTGAAACTCAGGCATGACGATGATCTTAATCGGCTCCTCCGGTATTGTCACGAAATCGTGTTGCCGCGCAAAATTTTCACACTCTTTCAAACAAGCTTTGGCAACGTCCACGCTGGTTTCCACGGTGGGGTGGTCATCAGCCAGTCGATCCAGGACCATTTTCGTGACCTTTTTCTTATCTGTAAGGATTCCCGGGTCCGTTTTCTCTGGAAAGAGTTTTTTGAACAGTGGAAGAGCGGTTTCGTACATCTCATTCTGCGTGGTTACAAGGGCCGCCTCCGCTTTTTTCAAGATTTCCTCTTTGGACAATTCCGACTCCAGGGTGTATCTGAGCTTAATACAATACTTTTGATCTCCCAGGCGAAAATCCCCATTAGACCTGGGAAGAAGATCTTTTTCCAACCAGCTACCATATCCTTCCAGTGCCGCAACAGCGCTGTCCTGGATGGGTTTGAATTCCTCCTTCAGCTCCGGAACCTCGTCCAGAAAAGCAGTCAATTCGTCTCGAACCAGGCTGATAGTCCCCTTGTTCTGCAGAATAGCCGTCTCAGTATGTATCCTGGGTGGGTTCTTTAGATTGGCTTTTGCCTGTTCGATGCGTGAATCAATTGCTTTTAACCGTTCTTTCACATTCTGTATACGGTCCTTGAGTGGAGCAAAATCCCTGGTCAGTAAAGACCAGATAGCGCCACCCACGTTGTAAACTCGCGGATTCCATTCATAACTTCGCAGGGTATCGAGCCTGAATATCGATGATTTGACCTGGTTATGGAGGATGCTGTAATCAATCCGATTCGGGGTGCTCAGACGAGAAGAGTCGATTGCATTCAATGTGTCAAGGTAGGCTTGATAAAAGGCTTTCTTCTTTTGGATACCTTCCACACTGTAGTCATCCAAGAGATAGTCATAGCGGTGCTCCCCCAATCCGGTTGCCCATTGCGGATGTAGCTTCAAAAAGTTTTCAATAAATTGATTGGCTATAGCTTCAAACTTCCGGTCCTCGTTGGATAACCGGTCGCAGGAGACACCACCGATAATCAGTCCGATGGTTAAGATTAGTAGGAATAGACGCATGAGACCTCCTTTATATTGTGAAACATTCCTTTGATTGCTCTGCACGTGACTATGGTGCCATAGGTTTTCATCAGGCTATTCCGGAACCCTCTTTCAGCCAAAAAAGGGCTCCCACTTGTGCTTGTCTACCTTCGGTGTAAGAATACTAATAAAAATCAGACAGAAAAGCGACAATCCTAAAGCTGGATATATAGTAGGTATATCCCATGGCTGACGCAACACTTCCCAACCGATGGTGATTGCCATTCCGGCGGCAATTGAGCAGACGCCGCCCGCAGCGGTAGCTCGTTTCCAGAAAAAGGCAGCCAGAACCGCCGGGGTTATACCAACCCCGTACATGGTGTAGGCATAAAGCGCCATCTCAAGGACTCTCTCAAAGAAGCGCACCTGTACAAAAGCAACAATCCCGAGAATGACTACCACGATTCTGGAATAAAGCACCATTTTCTTTTGAGAAAGATTCGGGTTTATGAAACGCTGATATATATCTCTCATTATATTGGTCGAGGGTACCAGCAAGAACGAATCAGCGGTAGAGACGATCACCGCTACAATGGCCGCCAGGCACAGGCACCCTGCCAGCACCGGTAGGCCGTGCCGCACCGAGTGCAAGATTACCATTTCTGAATCAATACCAGCGTAAAGGGCGCTGCCAATTACCGCCAGGACGACAATCAAAGTTTCAACAATTACCGTCCCGATTATCCAGCCTACTACCGCGCGTCGAGCCGTCGTTTCATCTCTAGCGGCAAAGAAACGCTGGTACATGCCCGATTCACCAAGCAGAAGAAGCATCGTAGGAAGCGCATAGCCCAACGCCTGAACCAGCGACATGTCCCCTAAAAGCTGAAAGTGTGTCTCGGGAAGTCTATTAAAGACGCTGCTCCAACCTCCCGCATTACTCAAGAGGAAAGGCAGTGCAATGATCAAGCCGATTGTCATTATGATGCCATTAACTACGTCGGTATAGGCAACCGAGATCAATCCCGCCAACACGGTGTAACCTATTACAAAAACCGCTGTGATAATTATCCCCTGATCAACTGATATACCGGTGATGAGGTTAAGTACCATCCCGCCGGCCTTGAACTGGTAACTTACGATGGCGGTGTAGGCGATAATCGTTACCAACGTACCAAGTAGCCTGGCACATTTATTGTAACGGGCTTCAAGAATATCCGGCACTGTGTACTGGCCAAACTTCCGAGCCCTTCCCGCAATGAGATAAAGGATAACCAGCGCGGCCCATACTCCGGCATTAAACCACAATGCGGGAAATCCCCTATCATAAGCCAGTCCTGCCCCGGCGATAATCGAACCCGAACCAATCCAGGTCGCCAGGAGCGTACCGACGAGAACCTTAGTGGAGAGTTTCCGCCCCGCAACCATAAAGTCATCCTGTGTCCTGACATGCTTGCTCCGGTACATCCCGACCCCGACAAGGATAACCAGGTACGCGATGATCACCCAGAAATAGATCATTTGATAATTAAAACTCTGCATGGGTATTTGTCAAACACGATACCAGGTAGATAAACAATGATCCTGAGAGGCTCACTAAACCGCCATTTACAGCCTCCACAGACAGGGGTGAGTCTATGTACATTAAATATGGACCGCAACGATGTGGTTGGCAACTGTGGTAGTATAAGCTATTACTTGAATTACCTATGATGGCACGCTTGAAGTGTGCATGTTAGACTATTTCGGTAGTTGGCTATTAACCAGGCAGGTCGGGATAGCCTCCGACTATTATTCGCAGGGGCTCACCTTCGGTGTAAGTGTCAATTGTGGTGACTTTGAGCCAGTTATCGGATAGCATCCAATCTTTTAGCGAATTATGTCTTCGCATCAGACTTTACACTGCTCTGTCCGCTTTATTATCTCGTTCTGCAAAGATTCAATCACATATACAGTGAACATCAGAACCGTCAAGTGATTGGGCTGGGTGGCCCACCTTTTAAGGTGGGTTTCTTC
>CAYQDB010000045.1:0-12636 GCA_964416195.1 uncultured Ignavibacteriales bacterium | reverse complement strand
TTGGCCACGTGCTCAATCGGCTTACGAATTGTTTCAAATACCCCCGTCAAGTTTCTTTCGTGGAGAGGCTTGAGTTTTCTACAAGGCCGTATTATCTTAACGACTGCGAATAGATACTGGTAATACGTTTTTATTGACGAGGTTGCGCCATGACCAATATGAATACGATGAACAAGCCGGGTATTGGGTTCTCCCAACTTTCTGATGATGTCATTCTTGAGTACAGTAACGCTTTTGGGGCGAATCACTACAGCCGCCAGAAGTTAGTGGTGCGCAAGGCGGAAGGAATATGGCTCTACAGCCTCGACAACAAGAAGTACCTGGACTGCCTGGCGGCATACTCAGCCGCCAATCAAGGGCATTGCCACCCCAGGATTGTCAAAGCTCTTATTGAGGCTATGCAGAACGGGTACGCATCGGTTGTTTCTAATGTGGTTTATACTGACAGCTATGTGCTGTTTATGAAAAAGCTGGCCAATCTAGTGCCCCAGCTCGGGCCACGCTTCGGCGACAACGGCAACAAAGTTCTCTGCAAAAACGGCGGCGTTGAATCAGTTGAAACCGCTATCAAGGCAGCCCGGTATTACGGATACAAGGCGAAAGGGATTCCCGACGGCAAGCAGGAGATCATCGTCTTCCACAACAACTTCCACGGCCGTATGATCTCTATCGTTTCCTTCTCCACATCGGAAAGCTACCGAAAAGGATTCGGTCCGTTGACGCCCGGATTTGTCTCAGTCGAGTTTGGCGATCTTAACGCTGTGGAAAAGGCGGTCAATCCTAATACGTGTGGGATACTTGTCGAACCGATGCAGGGCGAGGGCGGCATGAACGTCCCACCGGACGGCTTCCTGAAAGGTTTGCGGGAAATCTCCGATGAGCATGACTTGCTGCTGCTCTTTGATGAAATCCAGGTGGCGCTTGGCCGGACCGGCAAGATGTTCTGCTTCGAGCATGAAAACGTGGTCCCGGACGGCATCATCTTAGGGAAGGCTATCTCCGGCGGACTGGTGCCGCTGTCGGCGTTCGTTACCAATACCAAGATAATGGATATGGTCTTTCAGCCGGGACGGGACGGTTCGACCTATGGGGGCTATCCCCTGGCAATGGCCGCCGGTAATACAGCTATCGACGTCATTATCGATGAAAAGCTACCGGAAAACTCAATTCATGTCGGCGCCTATCTCAAAGATAAAATCGAGGATATTGCCAGGCGTTCGCCTCATGTCAAGGAGGTCCGAGGGCGCGGCCTCTTTATCGGTATCGAGGTCAAGAGCGGCGATGCCATGTCATTCTGCCGCAAGATGCTTGATCTTGGTCTGTTGGCCAACGACAGCCACGGCCACACGATTCGTATCTCCCCGCCGTTGATTATCACCGAGAGCAACGCTGACTACATCACCGAGAGACTTGAGAAGGTGCTGGTAGGATAAAGAATACTTGCTCTGATTTATTCAAAATGGTGACCCACTTCAACGGAGCCGCCATTCTTTTTTGCAGACATGTGTCGGGTTCCAGGAGGAACCCGACCTACTCCAGGGTTATCGTAGGTCAAAAGCCCTGTGCTTTTGATATCTTCGGAAACGATTGTCGAAACTACATGGGTTTCGACTTACATTGCTGACCTTACTTATTTGGTTGCGTTCTTGCTTCAGAATAGCCCGGAGTGCCTCGTTGGGTGTGTCGACCTCTATTGATTCCGCGCTTATTTCCCCGATATGCCTTGCACCTACGGCCTTTCCAGAGGGGCAATTTTGTAGTTGTCATTTTCATCGAATCAGTTATTATATCGTTTGCTTTATTAGCAGGTAACGGGCAAAGCCGGTGCGCAGGCGTAGCGGCGCGGAAAGCAAAGAGAGAGGTGAGCAAACACTGTGGCAGACAGGCCATTTCTGGAGTTTGAGCGGTCGATTGTTGAACTCGAGAAGAAAATCTCCGATATGAAGGGTTTCTCTGTCGGGGAGAATTTGGAGTTCAGCGGGGAAATTGCATCCCTCGAGAAGAAGCTGGAGCGGTTGCGTCAACAGGTTTACTCGAATCTGACCCCCTGGCAGAGAGTACAGATTTCGCGCCATTCCAAGCGCCCGTATACTCTTGACTATATCAGGCACATGTGCACTGACTTTGTGGAGCTTCACGGAGATCGTTTTTTCGCCGATGATAAAGCCATTGTGGTCGGGTTTGCTCGTCTGGACGGCGAGCCGGTGATGATTGTAGGTCAACAGAAAGGCCGCGACACCAAGGAAAAACTCCGGCGCAATTTCGGCATGGCGCACCCCGAGGGATACCGCAAAGCGCTGCGGCTTTTTCGCCTGGCGGAGAAATTTGAAGTTCCAATCGTGGTGCTGATTGATACCCCCGGGGCTTTTCCCGGAATCGGAGCCGAGGAACGAGGACAGGCGGAGGCCATAGCCCACAATATCCGAGAAATGAGCCGCATCAGAGTTCCCATTGTCATTGTCATTATCGGCGAGGGTGCTTCCGGGGGAGCGCTGGGCATCGGGGTAGGGGATCGGGTGATGATTCTGGAACATTCCTGGTACTCGGTTATATCGCCCGAGGGCTGTGCCGCCATTCTGTGGCGTGACGCCGCTAAGGCTCCTGAAGCCGCAGAGGCGCTGAAATTGACATCAGATGACCTTGTCCATCTGAACGTAGTCGATAAGGTTATCGAAGAACCTCTGCACGGAGCTCACAACGACCACCAGGCTGCCGCTAAACGTGTCAAGGAAGAAATCCTTGTGGCGCTGCGGGAACTGAAAGAGAAGTCTGTAAAGGACCTTCTGGCGGAGAGAATTAAAAAGTATCGCTGCATGGGCGAGTTTGAGGAACATTGATGGAGAAGGTTAATGGCTCTATCTGAAAAACTACTGGCAAAGCTCGTTTGTCCGAATTGTAAAGGTAATCTTGAGTACAGAGAGAAGGAAAATCGTCTCGTTTGCAACACGTGCCGTCTGGCATACAAGATTGTTGATAATATCCCGGTGCTTTTGCCGGACGAGGCGGAGAAGCTTTAGAGAAGGTGGAAGCAATGAAACTCTCCAAGTTCTGCGACGAAACGCTGGTCGAGTTTAATCTTAAGGCAACAACCAAAGATGAGGTAATTGATGAGCTTGTCGAACTTGTGTCCACATCCAACATGGTAAAGGACCACAACGAGCTTCTGACGGATATCAAAGAGCGTGAAAACCTGGTTACCACCGGGGTCGGGTATGGAGTTGCTTTTCCTCATGCCAAGACAAAGGCGGTAAAGGGCATTGTCATTGGATTCGGACGAAGTTCGAATGGCGTCGACTTTGATGCGATGGATCACCACTCGGTCTATTTGTTCTTTTTGATCGCCGCCCCGGAAGATGCTATTGGAGCACATCTCAACGTAATGGCTCGCCTTTCCTACTTGATGAAGTCGGAGCCAAACCGAGAAAAACTAATGACGGCAACATCCCCTGGGGATGTATTGGCCTTAATGGATAATGTAAACTGAGGCGGTTTTTCGGCAGGGATGCCGTCGACGTATGAATTGGATAACCGGTCTCCTTTCCAAGCACTCGCGCAACATCCATCTTATTCTCGTTGTTGCGTTATCTCTTGTGCTGGTCCTGGTGCAGGGACCTAAGAGTATAAGCTCTCGTGTCAGCCAGGCTATTCAAGGCAGCCTGTACTACCCATTTCTCAAGATTAAGAGCAGCTTCAGGAATGCCAGCGTGCGCGCTGCGGATTTGGACCGACTGAGAGAAATGCTGGCAGAATCCCGGGAAAAGCTTTTCATGTGTCTGGAGATACAGCGCGAGAACGAGAGGCTCCAGGGCGCCCTCGGGTTCAAACCTCCGGCCGGATACCGACTGACGCCGGCCAATGTCGTTTACATTACCGGACTTGGAGCTCAGCTTCCCATATCGGCAGTAATCAACAGAGGGGTGGATGATTCGATTCTCATTGATATGCCGGTAATGAATCAAGATGGACTGATTGGCCGGGTAGCTTTCGTAATGGGCAACTCTGCTACTATCCAGCTTCTGACTGACCCATCCAACCAGGTTGCGGCGCGTCTTGTGAGCAGCCGTCAAATGGGAATTGTGAAGTATCTTGCTCACGGTGGGATGGTGCTGGATAATTTCCCCAGCCAGGCAGATGTCAAGGTGGGAGATACGGTCATATCTTCCGGGCTTGGCGATGTCTACCCGGCCGGGCTGCCAGTTGGAACAGTAACTAAGGTATCCTATCCTGAAAACGAACCTTTTTGCCGAATAGAGCTAAAGCCGGCGGCCGACATTCGCTCTCTGGAAGAGATTTTTATCTTGAAGCCTGAACAGTAATGACTAAGTTTATTCCATTCATCCTGTATCTTTTACTTATCGCTATGCACAATGTCATATTCAGAGATGCTACTGCAATCTATACTGCGTCAATCGATCTTCCCGGACTTCTGGTACTGATAGTGGCGATTTACAAGCGGGAGATAGTTGCTACATGGTTTGGGTTTGCGGCGGGCCTTGTGATGGCCGCCGAGAGACCTGATCTCTTCGGATGGCATGCTCTGGTGCTGGCCGCCCTGGGTTTGGCGGCCTACCACGTTCGTGAGCGAGTGAACCTGGAATCATGCTATGCGAAGCTGCTATTGATTTTTGGCGGTGTGCTCATTCACAATGCTCTTTGGTTGGCTATCTATGGTGGTCAGGGATTTATGTACCTTTTCGTGGTTAGCGCCATGACCGGCGCTGCATACACTACTGTGGTGGGATGGGTGTTTTTCCTTTTCAAGGACAATAAGATAACCTGGCAGAAGATCAAAGCGCTCTTTTGATAAAGGTATGAAACATCTCAGCATATCAATTGAGGCAAGAGAACGAACTGGTCTGATTGCAGTTTTCGTTGTTTTCTTGGTGTTAGCCGGTGGACTTGCCAGACTGCAGATTCTCAAGCACCAAGAGCTGGCGAAGCAGTCGAGGGACAACCGCATTTGGAAAGTGCCAATCGTTCCGCAGCGCGGCTTGATGATTGACTGTGAAGGGCGCACTATAGTTGATAATCGTCCTTCCTATACAGTCGCCGTTGTTCCTGCAGAAGTGTTACCCCACATTACACTACAGCATCTCTCTAATCTTCTGGATATTGACACCCTTGAGATACAAAGACGGATCGAAAAGAATATAGTGAATCGTTATCAACCGGTACCGGTAAAACGAGATGTTTCTGATAGGACGGTTGCAATACTCGTAGAACAGAGCAGGAGATTCCCGGGGGTTGACATTGAGATTGAACAGGTTCGGGAGTATAGGGAAGGCCTGGGAGCTGAAGCTTTTACCGGTTATGTGGGAGAGGTCTCGTGGGAGGAACGGGAGAAGAAGGGTAGGGACTACTATCGTCTCGGAAGTATGATCGGCAAGGAGGGGCTTGAAAAAAAATATGATACCAGACTTAGAGGCAAGGAGGGGACCGTCTACAAGGAAGTATCAGCCGCAGGTCAGTATCAGGCTGACTATGAAGACAAAGAAGCAGATCCCGGCAGGCCGGGTGAAAAGCTGGTGTTGACTATTGACATGGACCTGCAGCAGGTATGCGCCCAGGCTCTCGATACGTTCTGTTGCGGGGCGGTGGTGGCTCTTGATCCTCGCAACGGTGAAGTTCTGGCCATGGTCTCATATCCTGGGTACGACCCCAATATATTCTCCTCCGTTGTACCAGACAGCCTGTGGCAAGCTATCTCCCGCGACTCGACCCATCGGCTTCTCAACCGCCCGCTCAACGGTAAGTATCCCCCCGGTTCTACGGTCAAATTTGTAACGGTCGGAGCTGCTCTCGAAGAGGGTATCATAGATGAGCACACAACTCTGAAACCGTGCACAGGCGGCTTCAGGTACGGTAACAGGGTGTTTCACTGCTGGAACCGCGGGGGCCACGGCAAGCTGGCAGCGGCTCACGCTTTGGAGCAATCGTGCGACGTGTACATGTATCAGCTTGGAGTGGAACTGGGTGTCGACAAGCTCAGCGAGTATTTTAACAAGTGTGGCTTTGGACGTCTGACTGGCATCGACCTACCCAGTGAATCCCCGGGGTTGAATCCGAACAGTTCGTACTATGATAAGCGCTACGGAGAGAACCAATGGACCCGCGCTTTGGCTTTGAACATTTCCATTGGCCAGGGTGAACTTCTGGTTACGCCCTTACAGCTTGCTCAGTTTTTCTGCGGTCTCGCCAACAACGGTGTGGTCTACCGGCCACATATCGTAAAGAAGATTTTATCCTCAGCCGACAGAGATGAAGTGGTTGCACCTGAGGTGTCTTTTACCCTCCCCTTTTCACCGACGACATTGAGAATCCTGAAGGAGGGGATACGTCTTGTGGTTGAAGGAGAGCATGGCACAGCCCGCTCTCTTAGGAATAAGCGCTATTCAATAGGCGGTAAGACCGGCACCGCTGAAAACCCTCATGGGGAAGACCATTCTTGGTTCGTTGGAGTCGCCCCTCTTGAAGAGCCACAAATTGTTGTGTGTGCTATCGTCGAGAATGCCGGGCACGGCTCGGAGGTAGCCTCACCGGTAGTCGGGAAAATCATCGCGCGGTACATGGAGAAGAAATCCGGCCAGCCTGCGGACACCAAGATACCGGAAGAGGGGAATCCATGACACTCAACTACCGTGAGTTAGATTGGGAACTGATTGGCGCTATGTTGCTGCTCTCGCTGATAGGGATACTGCTTATTATGTCGGCCCAACACAATTCCCAGTCGGCTTTCGAACGGACCTATTACCAGCGCCAGCTCATTTGGCTGGCCATAGTCCTCGCTGTTTTCATCTTGGTGATACATTTGCCATTGCGTCTGTTTGATTTTTCTGCCTACCTGCTCTACGCAGTCTCTGTTGGCCTGCTGATTCTGGTTTTATTTTTAGGTACGCCACGCATGGGAGCCTTGCGATGGTTTTCCTTCGGCCCGATCAACTTCACTCCGTCCGATATAACCAAGCTGACCCTGGTGTTGGCTCTGTCACGGTTTTTCGCTTACACGAAATTGCCGCCAGTTTCCAAAAGACGCCTTGCCTTTTCCGCAGTTGTGGCATTGATACCGATAGCGCTTATTTTGAAACAGCCTGACCTGGGCACCTCGCTGGTCTTTTTCGTTGTCCTGTTTGCGCTTTGGCTCTGGTGCGGCTTGTCGCCATTCTATCTGTTGCTTATCCTTTCGCCTTTGGTGTCCCTGGTAGCTGCCTTCCACTGGCTTTCCTGGTCAATATACTTTGCCGTATTGCTCGTGTTTCTGTTTCTTCTCAAGCCCGGTTTCCTGTTTGGGTTCGTTACTGTTGTCGCCAACCTTGGTTTCGGTATGATCACGCCGTTCATCTGGAACCGGTTTGCCGATTACCAGAAAGATCGTATCTTAACATTTCTTGATCCCGGATGTGACCCGCGCGGTGTCGGCTACCAGATAATCCAGTCAAAGATTGCCATCGGTTCGGGTGGCATTGGGGGCAAGGGACTCCTGCATGGTTCACAGGCGCGGTTGGACTTCCTCCCCGAAGCACATACCGATTTTATTTTTTCAGTTTTGGGAGAGGAATTAGGACTGTGGGGCGGTATGCTGGTTCTGCTGTTGTTTACGTTTATTTTCTACCGAGCTGTTCGAATCGCCACCCGTTGCCGTTCGCACTTCGCCTCCAACGTGGTCATAGGGGCGGTAGCTATTCTCCTCTTTCAATTTTTTGTAAACATCGGCATGACCTTGGGCTTTATGCCAGTGACCGGTCTGGCACTGCCGTTTGTCAGCTACGGCGGCACATCACTTGTCCTCTGCTCGGCTCTGATTGGCTTGATTGTTTCGGCCAGTTACCACTGGCAAGAGTACTGACAGGCTGTAGAAAGAGCCTGATTCCTGCGGACCAAATACAAATGCATTCAGGATCAGACAGTGTTACGGTCCATTTCACCAAGTCGTTGCTTTCTGACAACATTGTGATGATCATTACTCTTTGATGGATCGTTCAAGCAGCAATGTCCGGGTACCCCCTCTGGTGATACTTTCCGCCGGCGCTGTTTGTATTAGCTTTGCCGGTGTTTTTGTCAAGCTGCTGGGGATGGATAAAATGGGGCCTACTGCTATCGCTTTCTGGAGGACTCTATTCGGATCGGCTATTCTGTTTGGCTGGTCGGCTTTGAGAAAAGATCGCCTGACGCTGTCTGTCTCGCTAACGTGCTGGTCGGTACTAGCGGGGTTCATTTTCTTTCTCGATCTTTTTTTCTGGCACCGCTCGATACTCTATGCCGGGGTCGGTATGGCTACAATTCTGGCCAACACCCAGGTATTCGGGACCGCAGTGTTGAGCTTTTTCATCTTTAAGGAACGGCTCACTTTCAAGTTCTTTGTGTCGGCTGTCTGTGCTATGGCGGGCGTAACGCTCTTGATCGGGTTAGGAAGCTCTGTCGAATTCTCTGCCCGTTACGTGGAGGGTGTTGTCTATGGCCTCCTGACCGGACTTGTCTACGCCAATTACATTATTGTTGTTAAGATCGGCGGGCACTCGGAGTGGAAGCGAAGCTTCCTTACGTTGATGGCCTGGATTTCATTCTTTTCCGCGCTGTTTCTGGGCACTGCCGGGATACTTGAGGACGATCCCTTTATGCCTCCCGATCTGACCTCGTTGATTCTCCTGTTGGGGCTGGCGTTGGTGGCCCAGGCCTTGGGATGGTGGGCAATTTCCAGCTCTCTGTCGAAGATAAAAGCCTCTCGCAGCGGATTGGCGCTGTTGCTTCAGCCTGTTTTGGCGACTTTCTGGGGAGTTCTATTTTTCCATGAATACCTTACACTGGTTCAGCTCCTGGGAGGGCTGGTAACGCTGGTGGCCATCTATGTCGGTTCTGTGAGGACAGACTGAAGGCACTCTGATCTCAATGGCTCTTGATATGCCCTACAAAAAGACACTGTAGAGCAGAAGTCCCCGACTCCTACCGACAATTGGCAGGTGTCATCCGCCAAAGGCGGACTGCCCTACAAGACTGGAGGATATTCCCATTCTCCTCTCTCGAAGTCTGAATGTAGCGTTGTCGGATCGCGGCAAAGTATTCTCGTCTCGAATCTCCACCAATGTTCGTGTCTCCTTTCGGTAACACCAAATATGAGGCAACGTATCTTTTCCCTCCTTGATTCTATCATTCTTCGGTAACATTTAATCTGAGGCAATTCGTGAGCAGGTAGGCGCTTTTTATTTGTGCCGAAATTGGTTATTATATGTTAACAGCGCGGCACCGTATGTCGGGTTTCTCGTCCTCTTAAGGCGGACTCGGAACCCGGCCTACAAGGATGCTTTTCAATCATGGGAAGCCGGGTATTCACATGTTGGTAAGGCACAGAGATAGCAACGAGATTACGATAGACGCGCCAGCCAAGGTTAACCTCTTTCTGGAAGTGCTAAACAAACGGCCCGATGGCTATCACAACATCAACTCACTGTTTCAAGCTGTGTCGCTCTTTGACAGGTTGCATTTCACGCTGGTACCGGAGCCAGGCATTTCTATCAATCTCGTGACCGACGTCGAGTTGACGGTCGGGGAAAATAACCTGGTCGCAAGAGCCTACCGTCTGATGAATGAACGATTTGAGCTCAACAGCGGCCTGACTGTGACACTGGAAAAGCGAATACCGATTTCCGCCGGGTTGGGCGGTGGGTCCTCCGATGGCGCTGCTACCATTCTGGCCTGTAATCTTCTGTTCAATCTTGAACTGAACAATTCTCAAATGGCCGCGCTGGCTCTGGAACTTGGATCCGATGTGCCGTTTTTCTTTTCATCAGGACAGGCGCTGGTGTCAGGGCGCGGTGAAGTTCTCAAAGACACAGATTTTCCGACCGATTACCGGATTGTTTTGGTTACGCCCAATATCCCCATTTCCACTGCCGCCGGCTACGCCGCTTTGAAAAGAGGCTTGACAAAGTCAAAGACCCCGTTTAAGTTAAGAAATTGCCTGACGGTTGAGGCTCTCGTTGGATCGTTGTGTCTTTCGGGTAACGATTTTGAGGAAGCATGTTTTCGATCCTTCCCGGAATTGGGTAGGATCAAAGACGGGCTTTTGAAACATGGAGCGTTGTTGGCTCGGATGACCGGGTCCGGGCCGACAATATTTGGAATCTTTAAGCAGACCCCGAGAACTGAGGTCGGTAAGTTGCTCGGCCGGGGGGGTTGGCACGTGAACACTGTAGTGCCAATATCCCTGGCGAGGGAGGATTGATTTTGAAGAGGGAGGCACCGTGGAAATCACCGAGGTCCGGGTAACGTTGCGAGATGAGGAAAGGCTCAAGGGTTTTGCGAACGTGACATTTGACAACGCCTTTGTTATCCGTGGGATGAAGATCATCCAGGGTAACGCCGGCTATTTCGTTGCTATGCCCAGCCGCAAGCGTCCAAATGGCTCTTATCAGGATGTTGCCCATCCGGTCAACAGAGATATGAGGCGGTTGATAGAGAAAACGGTTCTTGAAGCCTATGAGGCGGAGCTAAAGGAGCATACCAGTCTAGTGTAGTGGTAGAGAATTACCTGGGGCGTCGTCAAGTGGTAAGACACCAGCCTTTGGAGCTGGCATTCCCAGGTTCGAATCCTGGCGCCCCAGCCACTGTGTGGTAAAGGAACCTGTGGACAACCAATTCAAGAGGAAGTTGAAAGACGCTTTAGGTGATGCTGATAACAGGGGTATCTGGAAATGATCGTTCGTGAAGAGCTCAGGATTGTGACAGGCAATTCTAACCGGCCTCTGGCCGAAAAGATCGCTGCTTATTTAGGGGAGAAGCTAACAGATTGCATAGTGACTTGCTTCTCCGATGGAGAGGTATTTGTCCAGATCAATGACAACATTCGAGGGGCGGACGTCTTCATTATTCAACCTACGAACCCCCCCGCTGAGAACCTCATAGAGATGCTGATGCTGATTGAAGCTTCGCGGCGGGCCTCGGCGATGCGCATCACGGCGGTCATCCCCTATTATGGTTATGCCAGGCAGGATCGCAAAGACCGACCACGTGTAGCTATTACCGCTAAGCTTGTGGCGAATCTGATAACTACTGTCGGGGCCGACAGAGTTATTACTATGGACCTGCATGCCAGTCAGATTCAAGGCTTTTTTGATCTTCCTCACGACCATCTGTATTCGTCCACGTTTTTCAATGGCTACTTCCGCGAGATGCAGCTTGAGAACCTTTGTGTTGTTTCCCCTGACGTCGGTTCGATTAAGCTGGCTCGCGCTACCGCCAATGCTCTTGAGGCCGACCTGGCAATTGTTGACAAACGGCGGCCTCGGCCCAATGAGTCGGAGGTGATGAATCTCATCGGTGATGTGCGGGGCAAGAACGTGCTGATCCGGGATGACATGGTTGACACTGCGGGGACACTTTGTTCTGCGGCATACTTTGTTAAGGAGAGCGGCGCTCTCGATGTGTATGCTGGATGTACGCATGGTGTTCTTTCGGGGAAGGCGGTTGAGAGAATTAAAGAGGCGCCCATCAAAAGGATGATCATCACCGATTCCATTGACCAAACGGCGCGCGGTCTGCCGGAGAAGTTCGAAATCCTGAGCTGTTCGGAATTGATTGGTGAAGCCATAAAGCGAATTTTTGACGAGAAGTCGGTTTCTTCACTGTTTGAGACCATTCCTTAATGATGTAGTATTTGTGTCGAAAAAAAAGGTACTTATTGGAGGATATACGTAGTCTATGAAAGAAATATCACTTGTTGCCAGTACCAGGCCCTCGGTGGGCAAAGGTGCCGCCCGTCGAACCCGAAGGGAGGGAAGCATCCCGGCGGTTATCTATGGTCCGGAAATTGAACCGCTTCCCGTTGAAGTGGGCGAACGTGACTTTCGCGCCGCCTCAAAGTCTGTTGCCTCCAGGGGGGCCATTATCAATTTGGAAGTGGACGGCAAGTCTAATAGGGTTATTATTCGAGAGATCCAGCGTGATCCCGTAACCAGCAAGATCATTCATCTCGACTTTCACGCCGTTTCGATGAAGAAGCCCCTCCATCTTTCGATTCCGATTCGCCTTATCGGTATGGCCAGAGGCGTTAAGACAGACGGTGGTATTATGCAGACCACTCTGCGTGAACTGGAGATATCGTGCCTTCCTTCAGATATCCCGGAGCACATTGAAATTGATGTGACGGAGTTGGGGATTGGTGATTCCGTCCACGTGCGTGACCTGTCAATCCCCAAAGCGCAGATTCTTTCGGAAGAGCGGCGCACCGTGGTTGTTATCAGCGCACCGACGGTGATAAAGGCTGAGGCTGCCGTCGTCAAAGAGGAAGAAGTTGCGGCTGAGGAAGCAGCTGAAGGTGCCGAAACTGAAGCCGCTGCGGAAGGGGAAGAGCCCGAGGCCGAAGAAAAGAAAGAGGGAAAGAAAGAAGGAAAGAAAGAAGGAAAGAAGTAAGTATATCACAAGTCATACATTCTAATGAAGACCGCCATCGTCAGGCGGTCTTTTTTTTCCTTTTCGCGGGTTTACTTCGGGTTAGATGTTTAGGTTTTCTATATTCGGTTAGGGCTTGACAAGGATTGAGTGAGAGCTATATTGGTGTCTTGACTCGCGGGGTGGAGCAGTCTGGTAGCTCGTCGGGCTCATAACCCGAAGGTCGGAGGTTCAAATCCTCCCCCCGCCACCAAA
>CAYQDB010000044.1:0-12922 GCA_964416195.1 uncultured Ignavibacteriales bacterium | reverse complement strand
GCCCAATGAAATCCCAGAAGAGGAGCGGGATTATTACCTGGAACGAAAATATCCTAGTTACGGCAACCTCGCCCCGCGGGACATCTCTTCGCGCAGCGCCAAGGAAGTATGCGATGAAGGTCGTGGTGTTGGTAAGAGTGGATATAGTGTCTACCTCGATTTTGCCGATGCCATCAATCGCCTTGGTAAAGAGGTGATCGAGCAACGCTACGGCAACTTGTTTGACATGTACCATCTAATCACCGATGAAGACCCATATCAAGTGCCGATGCGGATATATCCTGCCACGCACTACACCATGGGCGGCCTCTGGGTTGACTATAATCTAGAAAGTAATATTCCCGGCTTGTTCGTGATCGGCGAAGCCAACTTCTCTGACCACGGCGCCAACCGACTGGGAGCTTCAGCGCTTATGCAGGGCCTGGCCGACGGTTACTTCATCCTGCCTTACACGATCGGCGACTATTTCGGCCGGGTCGGTGCACAGAATGTGTCCTCCGACCGCGAAGAATTTCACCAGGTTGAAGAGGCCGTTACAGCGCAAACCAAGAAGCTGCTGTCGATCAATGGCAAGCGGACAGTTGATTCATTCCACAAAGCTCTGGGGGAGATTATGTGGGAGTACTGCGGCATGGCGCGTAACGAGGCCGGATTGAAAAAGGCGTTGGAGGAGATTCCGTCGCTCCGGGAGGAATTCTGGCAGAATGCCAGAGTGCTTGGCACCAGTGAGGAGATGAACATGTTGCTGGAGAAAGCAGGACGACTGGTCGACTTTTTGGAGTTTGCAGAACTCTTTGCTGTCGACGCCCTGCACCGGGAGGAATCCTGCGGCGCTCACTTCCGCGAGGAATACCAGACCGAAGAGGGCGAAGCCGTGCGTAACGATAAAAAGTTTGCCTACGTGGCAGCTTGGGAATATAAAGGTGCCGGTAATAAGCCGGAGCTCCACAAAGAAGAGCTCGAATTTGAAAGCGTTGAATTGGCCACAAGGAGCTACAAATAATGAACCTGACACTGCGCGTATGGCGTCAAAAGAACGTCCAGGACAAAGGGAGAATGGAGACGTATGAGGCTCGTAACATTTCTCCTGACATGTCGTTCTTAGAAATGCTGGACGTGGTTAACGAAGACCTTGTCGAAAAAGGTATCGACCCCATTCACTTCGACCATGACTGCCGTGAGGGAATCTGTGGCGCATGTTCTTTGGTGATCAATGGCATCCCCCACGGCAAAGAGCATGCCACCACTACCTGCGAGTTGCGAATGCGGCATTTCAAAGATGGCGACACTATCACTGTTGAACCATTCCGCGCTAAGGCCTTTCCGTTGATTAGGGACCTGATGGTTGATCGTTCGGCGCTTGATCGTATCATGCAGGCCGGCGGATTCGTTTCGGTCAATACCGGCGGCGCTCCAGATGCTAACGCCATCCCAATTTTCAAAGACGATGCGGAAACGGCGATGGATGCCGCGGCCTGTATCGGCTGCGGCGCGTGCGTTGCCGCATGCAAGAACGCCTCAGCCATGCTCTTTGTGGCAGCCAAGGTAAGCCATTTTGCAAACTTGCCGCAGGGCAAGGTAGAAGCCAGCGAGCGGGTGGGGAAAATGGTAGCACAAATGGATGCAGAGGGTTTCGGCAATTGCAGCAACTACTTCGAGTGTGAGGCGGTCTGCCCTAAGGAGATTAGCGTCAAGTTCATCGCCAAGATGAACCGGGAGCGGATGAAGGCATCGCTGAAGACGTAAGCCCTGATGTTCTTTACCTGCGCCGTCAAGAATCCCTTCCTGACGGCTATACTGGTTCGGTCAGGAAAGGATTCCCGACCGCGTGTGAAAGAATCTGTAGGTCGGGTTTTCTAAAACCCGACATTCGTTACCTATGACTGCCGAGACTCCTGCCTACAACGCCAGTTCCATCCTATCAACAGCTGTTACCAGATTGTCTAACCCCACCTTCTTCGCACGCTGCTCAATCTCAGCAACTTCCTGGTCATTGCCAAGATGCGTTATCACAAATTGTCCCACTTTGGTGGTCTGTGCGAATTCAAAGAATTCATCAAGGTCGATGTGGGTCGATTCCAGCACAACATAGTCCTTGCCGTTGAGGTGATTTTTTACCTCATCAAAGCTGAAAATATCGGCCGAATAAAGCAGCGACTTATCAGCGGCCTCAATTTCAAAGGAGTGGCATTGCATCTTGTTCTGGAGCTTAAGCTCCCTTATCAGGTCGGCGTAACCTTGTAGATGCCGGTTGCCAATGGCAGTCAATTGAAACTCCTCGGAGAAAACAAATCCGTCTTCGTACCCGATGATGTTCATCGCAAATGGAAGCTTTTCCTCGATAAGGTAGACTGCAGTGAGGTAATCCTTCAATGCTTTCACAAACTCAGAGGGAATATAAACATCGAGTTTGTCGTTCTGCCCTGCGAGGTAAACCATCTGGATAACAAGTGGCAGTTCGCAAACGTGATCCGGGTGTGTATGGCTGATAAAGATGCGCTCTATTGCCAGGGGATCAAACCCACATCGCAGGAACGATGAGCAGACGCCGCCGCCACAATCAATAAGGTTGAGGCTGTCGTTGACCTTCAATACGTAACCGGCTGTGGCGCGGTTGGCCTGCGGCACACCCGATGAAGACCCGAGAATCGTAAAGGAGTTTCTATGCATACTCTCCATGGCTACATTTACATTACCTTCGTTTATCTTGCCGCTCAACGTGAGGCAGGTGTATCGCTTGTTGATTTAGCATATGTCCCGACGAAGTTGTTGTTGAGAAGGTCGTTGAGTGTGATGTGTGCCGAGCGGGTCTGGTAACCCAGTTCCCGACGGGCCTTTGCGGATGAATAGGCCCAGTCAAAGTCAAGCATTTTGACCAGGTCTGGATAGAAGGATATTTTTCTTTTTCGCAGCAGCTTGCGCCCTACCATCGAGCACCGGGCTGCGAAATTCAGCGCCGGCCTCGGGATACGTATTAAGTGCGGGACTCTTCCTAGAACAGACGAAATCGCCAGTATCAGGTCCTTCGCTGTTATGTTGTCCCCACACAGGATGTAGCGTTCGCCTGTCCTGCCCTTATCCAGAGCTGCGACTATACCGGGCGCGAGATCGCGGATATCCACCAGGTTAACCCGATTGGGGAAATCGGGTGCAAGAAGACGGGGGAATTTCTTCAACGCTTTCCCTCGGTCATCGCCGGTTCGTGACGGTGCTACAATAATGGAGGGATTGACAATGACCAACTCTGTTTTGGTGTTGGTGGCAGCTTTCAGCAGTTCTTCCTCAGCCACTCGTTTAGTTATGATGTAGGGGATGTGTAGATGCTCCAGGTTGAATGGAGTGTCCTCGTTGGCCAGTGTGGGGGTGTCGGCATCCCAGGTTACCCCTTTCAGTTTGCGAGGCAAGGCAGCAACTGCGGCGACCGTAGACACGTGGACAAACCGTTTAACCCCGGCTCTCTGTGCGGCTTTGAAGAGATCAACTGCTCCAAGTGTATTGATGCTCTTGAACTGTGGTAGTCCCCCCAGGCGGAAGTTCACCCATGCGGCAGTATGGATAATGCAATCGACCCCTGCTGCCAGTTTATCGACCTCGGCCTCGTTGCACAAATCGGCGACTCTTTTCTCCAGACCCAGCGAATCGATATACGCTGTGCTGGACGATTCTCTCACCTGGGCTACTGGCTTGACTCCGTGTCGATCAAGCTCGTAGATCAACTGTTTGCCTAAAGAGCCGGAGGCACCGGTTATGAGAATCTTACCGCTTGTTGTATTCATTGACATTTTGCCGATTATTAGCGCCAATATAACCAAACTTTATTATATTCCATAAAGAATACATTGGCTCACGTCAATTGCTTTTTTGCAGGAAACCTCTGCAGTATGAAGAATGTTCTTAAAAAGATCTGGGTGGGCTGGAAAAAGGTTGCTCTCAAATTTACACGTTTCCAGACAAAGCTTCTTCTTACGCTGTTTTATTTTCTCGTTGCTGCGCCGTTGGGACTGGTCTTCAGGTTGTTTGGGTGGGATCCGCTTGAGTCGAGAGCACAAAATCTCAGGAAAGCCACAAACTGGAAGGCTGTCGATCAAGCTGAGCCAAATCTGAAGGCGATGCACCGGCAAAGCTAACTATGAAGATACTTGGCATCTCCTGTTTTTATCATGATGCGGCAGCCGCGCTGGTCATCGACGGCACACTGGTCGCGGCAGCCGGTGAGGAGCGGTTTTCCAGAATAAAACATGATGCGGAGCTTCCCGCTAACGCGGTTGCTTTCTGTTTGAAGAAATCCGGGCTGACCATAAATGATCTTGACTATATCGCTTTCTACGACAAGCCATTGACCAAATTTGACCGCATCATCACCGGTTACATGGCGACGTCGTTTCGTTCATACCGGGCTTTTCTCAGAGCGATTCCGGTCTGGTTACGTCGCAAGCTCTGGATAGATCATGTTATACACAAGGAGCTTGATTATGACGGCCAAGTTCTGTTCTTACCCCACCATCTATCCCATGCCGCAGGAGCGTTCTTCAGCTCTCCATTCCGACGGGCTGCCATTTTGACCGTCGACGGTGTAGGTGAGTGGGCAAATGCGTCGTATGGAATCGGTGACAATAATAGTGTGAAACTGCTAGCCGAGATGCACTACCCCCATTCCGTGGGATTACTGTATTCAGCCTTTACTTATTACCTTGGTTTTCAGGTAAACTCGGCAGAGTATAAGGTCATGGGGCTGGCTCCATACGGGAAACCACGCTTTGTCCCACTGATAGAAGAGAAGCTGGTAAAGATTCATGGGGACGGTTCGATCCATCTTAACCTGGATTACTTTACCTTTCATTACGGCCTGACTATGACAGGCTCTAAGTTTGAGAAGCTGTTCGGTCGACCGCGGCGGGAGCCGGAGTCTGAAATCGAGTCGTTCCACGAAGATGTCGCTGCTTCAATACAGGCGGTTACGGAGAAGATCGTTCTGAACATGGCCCACCATGTGAAAAAGCAAACCGGCATGGACAAGCTCTGTATGGCGGGCGGAGTGGCATTGAATTGTAAAGCCAATGGTATCTTATTGAAGGAACGGGTCTTCGATGATATCTATGTCCAACCGGCCTCAGGGGATGCCGGCGGCGCTGTTGGCTCCGCTCTATATGCGCATTATAAGCTTACCGGCGAACCCAAGAAGCCACAGCCATTCTTTGGAATCGGTCCTCGCTATACCGACCATGAGATCAAGACTTTCCTGGAGATGAACGGGATTTCATATACACAGGATTCCCCGGATGAGCAACTGGCGAGGCTCGCGCAGGCAGTTGCAGAGGGGAAAATTGTCGCCATCTTTCAAGGTGCCATGGAGTTTGGACCACGGGCCTTGGGATTCCGTTCCATCATTGCCGACGCCAGAGACAATCGGATGAAACAGAAAATCAACGCTTCGGTGAAATACCGGGAGGCATTTCGCCCGTTTGCCCCTGCGGTCTTGGTAGAGCATGTCTCGGAGTACTTTGACTGTAACGGGGAGTCTCCCTACATGCTTTTTAATTTCACGGTAGCTGAAGACAAACGCCACATAATTCCAGCGGTCACCCACGTGGACAATTCTTCCCGCATTCAAACTGTGGCGAAAGACAACAATCCGTTTCTCTATGATCTTCTGCTTCGCTTCAAGCAATTGACCGGCGTGCCGGTCTTGTTGAATACCTCCTTCAACCTGCGGGGTCATCCGATTGTCAACACTCCCGAAGAGGCCTTTGCCACTTTCTGCTCCAGTGGTATTGACTTTCTCCTTATGGAGAATTACTTAATAGAAAAGAGTCAGGTGCCTAAAGAGACACAGGAGAGGTTCATCATAGAAACGGCCATCGACTAAGGTGACAATGTGATGAAGCCCTATGGCTTATATGTCACAAGGGTAAACTCTATGTTCCGACGCTTGCGTATTTTCTCCGAATTGCTCTACTTTTTGAAGACATCAAAGAAATGGTGGCTGGGGCCGATTCTCATTTTTCTGTTATTGCTGTCACTGCTGGTGGTGTTTACTGAATCATCCGCCCTGGCTCCTTTCATTTATTCATTATTCTAAGCGCTGTTCCTATATTGTTTCCATGGCAACGCGTAGGCAATCACTGCTGTTCCGACTGGCAGCTTCCCTGTTCTGTCTGCTGGCCTTTCTGGCTGCCGTTGAACTTGTCGTGCGAGCGGTAGGTATCGATACTACCTTTCAGAACCGCTTTTTTGTACTCAACCGCGCCCTTGATTATCCCGATGTTTTCCAAAAAGACTGCGACCTGTTCTGGCGCTTTCGTCCCGACCAGGTTGTTACCTCAAAGTTCTTTGAAGGGAAAACCTACCGGATCAACTCACTGGGCCTCCGCGGAGAAGAGATTAAAAGCTGCAAGGCAGGAAAACGAATCCTGGCTCTGGGGAATTCATGCACGTTCGGCTGGGGTATCTCCTATGCGCAGACGTATCCTGAGCGCCTTGAGGCTCTCCTGGGTGGCGGCTGCGAAGTTATCAATGGCGGTATTCCGGGGTACAGCTCCTTTCAGGGGAGGCGCTTTTTTGAAAAGGAACTGATCAGTCTGCAATCTGACATCATCCTTATCCTGTTCGCCTGGAACGATCACTGGGCAGCCGCAAACGGGATCGCCGACAAGGACCAGCAGTTCCCACCGCGAGTTGTTATCGCCTTTCAGAACTTCCTTTCGCGCTTCCACTCGTATTGGTTGCTGAAAAAACTGCTGTTATCCGGCATCGAACAGAACTCAGATTCCCTATTTGATCGCACAGCGCTGGTTTACCGGGTGGGGCTTTCGGATTTCAAGAGCAATCTGGAGGAAATCTGCCATGCGGCGCGCTCCAAAGGAATAACGCCGGTGCTGCTTACTTCCCCAATCACATCCCTTGAGACCTACTATCCTCCGGGCTCCAGATCACCGATGCACCTCTTCCATGAGAAATACAATCAGGCAATTCGGGAGCTTGCAGTCTCCGACACGATTGAGCTTGTTGATCTGGCACGGGAGTTTGACCGCTACGGCGATCTTTTTAATGACGCCCCCAATGACCCGGTTCACTTTAATACCAAGGGCCATCAGTTAGTGGCGGAGCTTTTGGCCGGATATATACGTGAACACTGCCTTTCAGACTCCGGTGTCTTTTGAGGTCTTTGCTCCGGCGGTTATTTGAGCAGCAGCATTTTTCTGCTTAAGCGATGTTCTCCGGTAACCAGCCGGTAAAAATAGACGCCGCTTGAAACCAAGCAACCGCGACCATCCCGTCCGTCCCACTGGAGAGCCACGCTGCCAGGCCCACCTACACCACTAAACCGGGTAACTACCTGCCCTTGCAGATTCACAATCTCAACGCGCCAACTGGTTCGTTGCGGCAGGAAAAACTCAATCATGGTTGAAGGATTAAAAGGGTTGGGGTAGTTCTGTTTCAGGGTGGCAATACTGGGAAGGTTTCCCTCGGCGGGTGTCTCAATAGCATCTGTCGGAGACCTGAATGCGATCTTGCCGCTCTGAAAACGAACCGATCTGGTTGTTGCAGCCCCGCCGTGCACTGAGGGATCAAGGCAACTTGAAGGCGGCCCAACAAAAGAAGGCAGGGGATAGGCGTCGTCAGTGATATCAATCCCGTCGGCATCAAGAACCTGCAAGGCCAGGACAGCAGTATCAGGATCACTTATCCAGAAGATATTGTCATGGCAGCCGCGCCAGTAGAAGTCAAGATTGGTCGAGGTGCCGTAGAGTGAATGATCATCTTTAGTCCTGAATTGCAGTGTTATCGTTCGTCTGTACGAAACGAAGCAGCCTGTTTGAGAGATATTATCACCAACGAGCCACAAAACCTTGTTCGGCGACTGGGATCCGTTAATCGGTGCCATTGTAAAGCCGAAAAACCACCCGCAACTATCTGCCAATCCATTGTTAAGGACATTATACAACTGGATCGCCAACGTATCGTAGGCAATAGCAAAGCTGAAACTGTCAACAGAGAGCGTATCCGGTCTGTCCGGCCAAGTTATCTCAAGGTTAATAGAGACGAAAGAATCTGGCACGGCGTCATGAACGTTGTTCAGGGTCACGTGGATATCCGGTCCCTGCTGCGCTAAGCTGGGTGTGTTCAAAAAAGCCACTGCCAGAAAAACAAATGCCAGCGCTGGCAGACAGATTCGTGTACCGGTAATCGCTGCCAAAGAAAACGAGAATAACCTTCTCAACATAAACCCAGCTTAGACAGTTATCATCCTATGCAATCTTGGAACGTGTGTAAGAACCCGGTAATCTCGCTCTGCAATGGAGCAAGGTGTATGCGGCAAACAGGCACGCCAAAAAAGCCCGCCGATGAAGCGGGCTTTTGTACTATTGTAGCTACTTGATGACCTTGAAGGTGTAAGGCCCTAACCAGTCCGGCTCTTCCGCTGGTCCCGGGGGAGGCGCGGAAAATAGCCATCTGCCGCCCGGTGGGAAGAACGAAGAGTCGATAACAAGCACTCCGGTATCAGGCACAATCATCTCGAAAGAGAGAACCTTGGCTAGGTCATGAGGCTCGTATTTTTTCTTGATGCACAATCCGCCGAATCCCAGGGTATCGGGAAGCTGGCCATCCCAACCACGCTCAACGGCAAAGACTCCTCCAAAATCCCAGACTGACTTGTCCTGCCAGCCGTTGTACCCCTTGATGTCGCCATTGTCATTGAGGCCCTTACCGCTATCAGCAACATGGTTGATGCTCTTGATAGTAGGCGACTTAACTTTGAAACCGAGCGAGAAACCGGTAAAGGCCGAATCATTGGCAACATAGATGTCGACTAGAACATTCTCGCCGGCTTTAATAGTACTGTCATTAACGGCGCCGGGCCCCGAGATCTTCATACTGACCGAACCGGCCATAGTGGAACTGATACAAAACACGAGGAACAAGGCCACGGTGCATGTGATTTTTACTGCACTCATACACAACTCCCACGATTTAAAGGCTTATATGTTACTTCTCATTTACAGACACAACTGAGTTGTCAACATACCGACCCCTGTGCTGGTTGTCAAATGGAATTTCGGCACGCCTCAGATGACAGTCAACGTAGCATACCGTCATGATTTGATTTCGATCCAGTTGCGGGCGGGGAATATCTCTAACTCATCACTGACCTGGTCGATCGCTTTGACGAGGTTCCTCCAGCTTACCAAATGCCTGGCTTTTTCGGTCAGAAGCCAGCGATACTCACTGTTCTCCGGTGAGAGGGAGACCTCCGCTTCCTCTGAAACTACAACCACAATCAGAGGTAGTATCCAAATTGTGTCGAACTCGGGCTCATAGAATTGTACCAGATACTCGGTGGCCCACATGCTGGTCGGCGTGAGGCCGGTCTCCTCTTTCAACTCGCGCACAACAACTTGGGCCACGGTCTCGTCACCTTGCTTGCCACCGGTCATAAACCCCCAATAACCTGCATATGACTCCCCTTCAGCCCTTTTAAGCACCAGGAACTTCCAGCCGTCGTAGTCTTTTTTCACCACAGCCACGCTGACGCCTGGGGACTCGATCTCGATCTTTGTGTGTTTTGTCATTTAACCTTTTATTTGCCTTCTACTTACTCCATCTGCCTGCCCTGTAATCGTGCGGCAGATAGTAATCTAATAAGCCAAAGCTGGAGGTCAACGCCTAATTTTGCCATATTTTATTCGGGCCACATGAGGCAGCCGATTGCCGGGTAGTGGAGGCGGCGACGTTGTTAGTAGCCGTCTCTGCTCAGGAAGCTCGTGCCGCCTTATAGCAGTTTCATATTGTCAATCAGCCGCACATGGTGGATTTTCACGGCCAGAGAGCAGATGGTGCCCTTGACTATTTTCTTCACGGGGGTGAGCGACTCAAAGTCAGTAAATGCGATATAATCAATATTAGCTGTCGGGCAGGTAGCTTTGATAACAGCTTTTATCTCCCGACGGATCCTGAGAGGGGCCACGACGCCACTTTGCACCATCGCTTTGGCCGTGCGAAGAGCATAGTACAGACAAAGCGCTTGGCGGCGTTGCCTGGCGCGGAGGTATTTATTCCGAGACGAAAGAGCGAGGCCGTCGCGCTCGCGCACTGTTGGCGCGATAATGAGCTTGATCGGGTAGCCGAGGTCGGCGGTCATGCGCTTTAGAACAACTGCTTGTTGATAGTCCTTCATCCCGAACACGACCACATCCGGGCGGCAAATGTTGAACAGTTTGGCTACGATTGTTGTCACGCCCCGAAAATGAGTGAGCCGAAAGGCCCCTTCAAGCTGGTTTGCCAGCTTTTCAACCGTTACGTACGTCTGAAAATCGGGCGGATAGACATCGTCTGTTTTCGGGATAAACACAATGTCGCCGCCTGCAGCCTTGATCTTTTTAATGTCTGCTTTTTCGTTGCGGGGATAACGAGCGAAATCCTCATGCGGCGCAAACTGGGTCGGGTTGACAAAAATGCTGGTGATAACGACATCGGCTACCTTTTTCGCCTGCCGAATCAGCGACAGATGCCCCTCATGCAGATACCCCATCGTCGGCACGAGGGCGATGGTCCTGCCTTCACGCGCCAGCCTGCGGGCGGTGGCTTGTATTTTCTTAATGGAGCGGATGATTGTCATGACATTGCTGTTTTTACTACTCGTAGGTTGCAACCTTTGCAGATCCGTAGGGCAGTCCGCCTTCAGCGGATGACACCTGCCAATTGTCGGTAGGAGTTGGGGACTCCCGCTCCACTTAGTTTTTGCCTGCCTGAGATTCGCCAGTTTCCTCCACCGGTGGGTTGACATGTTCCTCTTCAAAGAAAAGAGGGGACTCGTCGGGGATTTTGTAGGTGTCCTTGAGGTAGCGGATAGCCACATACCCCCGCGCTTGCGCAGTGGCCACGATTGCCAGCATATAACCGATGATCGAAGCGAATATCAGAAATAACATGAATGCCATGAAATGGCCCGCAGCTTCATTGCCCCCGCCGCGCATCCAGGCTGAAATCGAGAATGACCAGTTAATGCCAGGGAAGACATTAAATGTCTCTTTTACCAAAGGAGAATTGGTCGGCAGATGGGATATACCTGATTTCAATAGCCGCCATACTTTATCTCCAGCCCCAAGCGAGGCTGAATAGGTCAAAAACTGCACTGCCCGGTAGCAGAAATAGGCGTAAATGAACCCGCAGACTTTGGCTGCCACCAGAGAGTACAGTGTGTACAGAATCCAGCGCACCGGCTGACGGATAATGGTCGAGAATGTCTCAAGAATCGCTGTGAAGGTCTCGCCATGCCGCTCGGCTGCCGCCACTGCTGGAAGCAAAACCACAGAGATGATCATCATGAAAATGATGAACACGGTAAAGAGAGCGATAATGAAGTTGGGAACGACAAAGAACAACGTATAGACCCACTCGCCGAAGTAGGGGATCCGTGTAATCAGCCCCAGCAAAAACACCAGCAGTATGATAAAGCCGATAAACAAGCCAATGGAAAACTCGGAAAGAAAAAGCTGTGTAAACCGCTGGAGACTGAACTTGATTGCGCCCCCTGCCGAGAAAAAGCGATTGCCCCGCACTTCCTCGATATTTAGCGCCGACACGCCGAAAAAGCCGAGCATGAGAACCAGAATAGCAGCGACGACACCGAGTCCGTAGAGTATCTGCGCCATCCAGCTTGAGAAGGTTAGACCTGCCAATGGCACTAGGCCATAGACCGAGTAGAAGGGAGCGAGTCTCTCTCCGTCAGCGGCCACTGCTATGTAGGCAAACAGGTCGTACACAACAAGAGATGCACACAGGAAAAAGGTCATAACGAAGATTTTCTTGGCTGACAACGCCTTAGCTGGGGCAAGCAGCACGTCGCGAAAATCGAAATGGGGGGCTGTTTCCATACAGGAAATCTTGCTCTAACAACTGTGTCAAGTCAAGGATTTATTCGCAATTGATATATAACAGGAATCTGGATTTCCCCTGTGACAAAGATCGTTAATAAATCAGTAAAAGAGCGCTTCGTGCCCTTAATGCATTAGATGTGGAACTCGAGTATGTCCCCGTCGCTGAGTTGGAAATCGCGCTGAACACGCTGACCGTCGAACTTCCCCTGCCCCCAGATTTTGGCGTATTTCAACTTATGCGCAAAGTCCTTGTGAAGCGTAACTGCGGCATCCTCGACCGTGGCTCCAATCGGAACGATGATCGGATCAGAGAAATCCGTCTCCTTGCCGACCGGTTTGGTGTAAACCCGCATAATGTGCAGGCAGTCGAAAACGGCCTTTTTGAAAGCAGCAAGAGTGTCATCATCAAGGATAGAGGTTGCCACCATGCTGAAGCCGGGGAAAAGAGAGGCAAGCCGGGCGCGCTTCTCACCGGATGTATCTTCATAATCCTTGTGGGCACAGATGAGCGTTTTTTTATATGAGAATCGTGGGTCGTCGGGTCGTTCTATCACCTCACTTCTGAGGATAATCCGTTTCTCTTCGATTTTCTGACGGACAAACTTCACATCATTGACCATCGACTCAGCTGCCAGATCACACACCAGCACCACCAGGTCGGCATTTCGAATCAGTCCGCTCAGGTAGTTCTCGTATCGTTCAGGTGAGATAGGTGGAGTGTCGATCAATTGAATCTGTACCATTTCATAAGTCATCATACCGGTCAACGGCTCGCGGGTGGAGTATGGATAGTCAGCTACAATTGGCTTGGCGCGAGTAAGGGCTTCCAGCAATGACGACTTGCCGCTGTTGGGTGGCCCGATGAGAATAACCTGCCTGGCCCCTTCCTTCTCGATGTAGTCATGTGCCGTAGCCTGACGGACGCCATGACCTGTTGAGCTCTGGGAGAGCTGTCTTTTTAGCTTGGATATCTTGGCTTTCATATCGGCCTGGAGCTTGTCGGTCCCCTTGTGCTTGGGCATCATGGCCAGAAGCTCCTGGGC
>CAYQDB010000043.1:0-13299 GCA_964416195.1 uncultured Ignavibacteriales bacterium | reverse complement strand
GGTAGCTCCAGGAAATCGGACAAGCCGGCAAGTTTTTTCATGTATCGTTCGGCAAGAGCGGCACGTTTGGCTTGATCCTTTTCGAAAATCGATAACTGCCCCAGCCCGACGGCGGCATGGATATCTGACATATTCCCCTTGAAGCCGAAATCAACAACGTCGTATTCCCACTTGTTTCTCTGTTTACGCTCGTAAGCACCAGCAGTTAAGCCATGCAGGGACAGGCGCTTGACCTTTTCGATAAGTCGCCTGTGCCGCGACACCACCATGCCGCCTTCTCCACACGTGAGATTCTTCGTGGAGTAAAATGAGAAGATCGCCGCATCGGCCAGGTTGGGGACAGTCCTATTTCGATAGGTGGCGCCAAAAGAATGCGCAGCGTCGGCAACGAGGTAGAGCGAGTGCTCGGCAGCAACATGCTTCAGCAGTTGGTAGTTCGCCGGATAACCGGCAATGTCGGCAGGTACAATGGCAATCGTTCGGTTGGATACTTTTCGTGCAGCTTCATGGGGATCGAGGTCGAGAGTGTGTGGATCAATATCGGCAAAGACGGGCTTGGCTCCGGTCATCATGATAGCCTCGATTGCGGAGATGAATGTGAAGGGGGTGGTTACAATCTCTTTTCCTTTTCCTGCTCCCAGTGCCTTCAGCACTAGGTAGAGTCCGGCAGTCGCAGAATTCACCGCCGCCGCGTACTTCACATTCAGATACCGACAGACGGCTTGCTCGAAGGCCGCTACCTTTGGCCCCGTCGTAAGCCATCCTGATGCCAGCGTTGATGTCACTTCCCTCTTTGCCCTTGACGATAGGGCTATATCAAAGAGAGGAATGCTTTGTTTACCTTGACTGGTTTTCATTAATAAGCCTTTCGTACAGATCACACATCATATCAAGCGATCTTTCCCACGAATAGTGCTGTTTTACAAATTCGTAGCCTGTTTTCCCCATTTTTTCTCTGGTTTCAGCATCTTGCGCCAATCTGATTATTGCCTCAGCTAGCTTGTGTGGATCATTTGGCGGTACCAAGATGCCTGTTTTGCCGTTAACAACAACCTCTGGCACACCACCGACGTTCGAGGCAATGACCGGACGTCCGCAGGCCGAGGCCTCAAGAGCCGCCACGCCGAATGACTCGGAGTCCATCACTGAGGGCATTACCATAAGGTGGTGTTGACCTATGAAAGAGTACATCCGTTCATGGGGCACAAACCCAACAAAGTCAACCGTGTCTGACAGGTTTAGCTGAGCAGCCATAGATTTCAAAAACTCGTTCAGTTCCCCGGTACCGGCCATCGAAAGCTTGATGTCCGGAATCACCTTTCTCACCTCTACCATGGCTTTAAGTAGCACATCCGGACCGTATTTCCAGTTATGGTTCTTAATGTAGCATAACCGAACCGGATCACTTAGTGGCGGTGGAATGAGTTTGTCGGCGACTAACACACCAAACGGAATGACGGTAATTTTGTCCTGAGCACCGGGTAGAATCTCCAGCGTTTTCCTCCGAAGCAGTTGGCTGGTGGCCGTAATGTGGGTGGCTCGCTTTAACACCTTTCGTACCAGCGCCCGCCGGAGCCGAGTGGTTGGAAAATCGAATACATCCGCCCCCCAAACGGAAACAACTCTCGGTTGAAGGTTGGTCCGGTACGCCCAGTAACCAAAACCGGTAGCGTAGTGGGCATGAACGAGGTGAGGCCGGAACCGCTTGGCCTCCCGCACGGCGGTCGATGCTTGGGTAAGGTAAGACCACTTGCCCTTGCGGGGCAGATTACAGGTCTCCACACCGTCCAGTGGTTCACCACCGAGAGCAATCACCTTAACATCGTACCCTCGTCCAGATAGACCATAAATCCAGCGAGACAGATGAACCTGAACCTTGGATGCCCAGCCAAATACTACAATCCTTTTTCCAGCCATGACCTTCGTAACCTTTTATCCACCCCACACTCACTCATATGCTGTTTAAGCAAACTCAAGAGATTAATAGATTCACTCCAGCATTCAAATTCAACGATCAAGTTTTCCTGTTGATCTGCTCTGCAGCTTCATTATAAGTCACAAATCGTATCCGCTCACCATATCGGTCCCGCACCTCGGTAACCCATGCTCGCAACAGCTCGAACTGGGGGGCAAACATCATCTTCGGATGATTGATCATTGAAACGTAAATGGAATCAACATGGCTGTGTCGTTTGATGTAATTGTCAAATCCGGACAGAAGCATTTTCAAACTGAAGCCTTTGGTGTCACAGGAAAGCAGGAACCAGGGATTCGTACTTACATACCGCCAGTTGTATTGCAACATTGACTTCAAAGTAGACAGCCGCGTCTGACGCCTGGCGCGTGAAATGCCAACGCCGCGTTGCATCTTTATCGACAAAGCCCGGCGCCACAAGAACCCAACCCGTGACCGCCAGTCGCTTTGAAAAGTAGCCACTGGTATTTCAAAAAGGCCCCGTTCGGCAGAGGTACAGATACCCTTCTGTGGGTCCATGAACCAGTTGGCGTCTGTCGGCATGCCAGTATAATCCAACTCAATCGTGTCCATCTTGAGCCTGACATTTTTGCCCACGCTCGAATCCACCTGAATCCCGCTCTCTAACAGGGCCGCAATCAGCTCATGCTCACCCGGCTGCAGAGCCAACCCCGCCGCGCGGAAAGCGATGCAACGGTAGCTAGGTTTTTCCTTTTGCAAAAGCTTGTTAAGATACTCAACGCCCTGCTTGATGACGGCCGCCGCGGAGTCTCCTCCATCTCCGTGCTCGAGCTCCCACAGATACATCTGTTCGGTCGAAATATGCCATTCGCCATTCTCAAAGGTTGATTTCAGCCAGTGGGGATGCAGATGAAGTTGAACATCGTGCCCCTCGCGCACTGCCGTGTGCAGCTGGTTTTCAAAGCTGTGGACATAATCGTTCAGACCGTACCTGCGATGAGCCCATACCGAGCAGACATCGGCAAAAAAAGTGATGGGCGTATTCAATTCGCCACAAACATCCATCATTTGTCGGGTAGGTTTGAACAAGACCTCCTCATTGCTGAGGAAGTTTCGCCCTAAAAAGATTTCGTAGTCGGCTGTGACGATACAGTTGATCAAAGGAAACGGCATTTTCTTACTCACTGATTCGGCGGGGGTGACATTCTCTCACCGACTAACAGAGTGTTGAAAAAGCCTTTCAACATACTCTGAGCAGGTCGAATTCGTCATGCCCGTGAAAACGGGCATCCAGTAATCCGTTGACATACCTGGATTCCCGCTTTCGTGGGAATGACACCTCACCAGGGTAAGTGCACTTTGAGGTTTTTGTCTTGAGTTTTTCAACAGTCTCCTAACGCCCTTTACCAGTTTTCGATATCCTTGTTCTGCTCGGTTAGCCTATCTTTGGTAAGATACATTGTGACTCCCTTAGTAGCCAGACGTTTCAGTTCTTCGTACAAGGATACCGTTCCCATTATCCAGGACTCCGCTTCACCGAAGCGGAACGGTTTAAGAATTCCTCTTCGCGCCAGATGCGAACTAAGAGCCTCGCCAATCCATTTACCTGCGGGATAGTCAATTCGGGTTTGCGCTACTTTGGGATCGCACCGGCAGATCTCACGCTGAACGGTTTTCCCTTCACTATCAATATATGTCATTGTAAAAATACCAGAATGGACCTCGAATGGAAAGTCATCCCAAGTGTCTTCAAGGTAATGTGCTATTCCCAGCCCTTGAGCAATGGGGATAGCAATTCCCACCACCTTGCCCTTAAGCGCCACCAACCGACCGACCGGCGATGCCGCATGACAGACATGCGGATCGGAATCGTGTCCCGAAGTAATAAATCCTGCCTTATCGCCCCAAGCACAGGCTGAAGAAAAGGGATGCGAACTACGAAAGACACCTGGCCAAGAGCGAAAGGTCTCGGTGATTATTCCAGTGGCCGACCTAGCTGTGCGAAGGTCGATTGGATCCCCCTGATTTGACCTCCTGACAGCCTCGTCAGCCGAGCCGTAGCAGGGCATAATCACAGTCCCGCCAGGGGAAACTGCCTCGATTATACTTCTAATCACAGTTGTTGCCCCACCCAGGACGTTGCCTATGCGAGACAACGACGAGTGCACCATTACCACATCACCTGCTTCAATACCCCCCCTTCTTAGATCTGCAACAAGCCTCGTCAAATCCAGTGGCTCCATCACATTTCGCTTGGCATGCCTTATCCACGAACGCATCAAGCGACGAGGACTCCGCATGACTTTCACGACCGATTCAGGAAGTATTTTCTTAGCCCAAATCCGAGCTTGTTGTCCAGGGGTAGTCATCAAGTTCCCAGATACCTCAGTTATTCCCGAGCATGCTGCTAGTCAGTAAACCATCGGACTCGATTATACACTCCGCCCCAAGAAGAAGCAATGGTTATCTAATCATCTCAGTCCGGTGCCGAATTACATACGTCCGGTTTATATCGATTTTTTTCTCTTGGCATCTGCGGGATGACCAGACATAGTCTGAACAGATAAGCAAAGAAAACGAGCTGCTTGGTTCTGTGATACCATGCAGGAAAAATTCGGGAGGAGAAACTGCCTCGATCTCATAAGCACGTTTACAAAGCCCGGGCACCCAGTGTTGGACATGCACTGAATGTGCCCAACCAAAGATGACAACCCGCTTGTCGGTCAAAGGCTGGAGCAACTGATCTGTACCTGGCAGTTTGTCTGTCTCGTATAATTCACGGTGCCCTCACGGCAGATCAAACAACTTGTCCACTATGCGCTTGGAGTTGTCACTCTGGTAGTCGTTGAATAAGTGGCCTAATTCCACTCTCCGATCAGCATACGGGTCTCTTTCTCCGTTTTTCAGACCTGTCAGCAGGCGATCAAGCGCGTCTATTACCTCTTTCCAGTTGCGGCATTTGTCACCTGGAGTTACCTCGTTATAATCATAGTAGAGGGAGGTCCCATGCCTGACATACTGCTCGTAATCGAAAGGGGTAAAGACAATCGGCCGGTTTAGCAGTAAGAAATCGAAATACACGCTGGAATAGTCGGTGACCAGAATATCGGTATAGCGCAGCAGGGGATACGGGTCGGAATATCTGTATACAATGATTCGATCACAGTTCTTGAACTTGTTTTGAAGCCCGCCAGAATCCAGAAAGTGTACTTTGACCACAAAGTGGGCGTTATGCTTTTCCAACAAGTCCGCGAGTTGCTGGAGGTTAAAGGAATAACCACTGACCAGATCCTCAGTGGCACCGCCTGACATTAGTCTGTGGGTTGGCATCCAAGTGATAACGGCGTTCGATTCATTGCGTAACTGTTCCAGCCATCTTATTTCCGGAAAAACACCTTTGTCGAACCTAAAATCATTTGATAGACAGTCATTTCTTGCTTGCCCCAGCACTAGGATATCCTCATTCGTTAACCTGAAGGCAGACCTGAAGTTCTTCTTAACATGCTCTGAGGCGATAACAATCTTTTCAAAAGTCATGGAAGTGTTTAGGTATGGAACTAGCTTAAATAGCATCTTCCTTATGAAGTATTTTGTGCGAGACATGAAATTCCCCCCTGTAAGATCGACATCATAACAAATTGCTTTCAGTGGTGTACCGTGCCATAACTGGATGACTTCGGCTCCGCCGATTAACAGGGTGTGAATACCATGCGTTGAGTTAGAAATAAAGCACTTTTTCGCTCGGATGGCGGTAGCGAGCCCTTTCAGCGAGAATGTATAGCAGGCATTATACCCATTGTCCATCAGCAACTTTACAACTTTTTTGTTCCTGGAAACAAAGACACATTTGACGTTCTTGACATGCCTACTTGCATACAGGAAAAGGTATTTGGAATTGTCCGCAAAATGTAGCCCGTGCGAGGAGCCAAAGGCGTATAGTCGATCATTCTTTGGGATAAACTTGGCTAAAAGATACAATGGTAAGAGGAGAATATACAACGCCGTCTTCAGTACGCCCCCTCGCTTGTGGGATATTCTGCCCGATTCACGCCGAAACATGCTTGCTCTCGACTAATACTCCGCCAGAAAGTTCCCCGGCTAAGAATACTTAGCCGTCACATCCAAACATGTCTATTGCTCGTTCCCAGTCTTCCTCGAAGTCGACTTCTATGCACTTGCGGCCTGATACCGATAATCGTTTAAATACAACCCCTTGATCGATGATGTCTTGAACGGCACGTTCAAAGTAATCGTGGTCATTGCTGCGACGCAGAGCCTCTACGAACTTGCCCAATGAGTCGCGCTTGATCAAGTTCAGCCCCAGAGCTTCACCGTCCGCGCCAGTGAGTTGTTTGGAAATCTGTTTCACATTGCCGTCGTCGTCTGCAACATATTTTATTTCCTCCTCTCCGCATTCAGCGGTATTCACTAAGATGGAGGAGTGCTTCTGGGAAACAATCATGGGGACAAGTTCTTCATCGAATACTACGTCGCCGTTAGCCCAAAGAACATCGTCATCGATCCCCTCCAGACCACACAGAAGGCTCTTGGCTGTATTGGTGTCGGCGAATCGAGGATTGTATGCAAACCGTACACCTGTCAGAGCCTCCTTGACGGTTTCCTTCTTGAATCCCACTACGACGACTATGTCCTTAATCCTGGATGCTTTCATGATACGCACCTGCCGCCCCAAAATAGTCTCCTTGGAAGGTAAGACCAAAAGCCCCTTGGGAATAGAAACGCCAAGCCTGTTGCCGACTCCGGCAGCCAGGATTATCCCCGTCATGTGACTTCCCACAACCGATGTTTCTTTACTCCGTAGACCCGTATGGCAAGTACTACTGTCTCAGTTACCAATGTTACCAGCACGACAAGCCTCATACTTATTACAGGTATTATCGAAGCAATCAGAATTAAATGGCCCACTGACCCGATTGCAACAGAAAAGTTGGCATACTTCTCGCGCCCTAGCGCAGCGAGAAAAGGATAACCTAAGAGAATCGAGGCTACCACTATAGGAATCAACAGCGAAAATAGCCTGACGATGTCCGCCGATGGTTCAAATGCTGGGCCAAAAACCAAGTGCGTTATAGTCCCGCTTAGAAAAAACACGGTTGCTCCGACTGCGACCGCCAGAGCAACTGAGAGGTAGAATATCTTCTTGAACAACCCAACATTCTCCCTACTGGACATATATGGATACAGGGACTGAACGAGCGGGTAAAAGGCAGCCCGCATAGCGATGAAGAGCTTTTCAGCGGCTGCGTAGTAACCGACGACCTGATTGGTGGTCAGAAATCCCAAAATGAGTGTGTTGAAAGATGTATAAACCGAAACCGATATCCGCGACAGGAAGAATTGGGAACTACTCTTGAGTTGATGAGCGATGAAAACCCATCCTGACCAATGAAGCCTCACGTGGAACTTCTTTACCGCCATCCACAAGCTGATTATCCCGGCGACCACCATTCCCAGCGAATTGAGAAGCGGCACCAGGATATAATCACTCTCAGTCCGCACAACTACGAATATGAGCACTACAAAGATAGTCCGAGCAACCAGAGTCATTATAGTTGAGTACTTCATCTTTTCCATGCCCTGGAAAAACCAAACAGGAAATAACACGTTGCCCACCACCAGTCCATACGATACCAGAAAGATCAACGGGTCCGCCGCGAACCTTCCGATGGTCAGAACCAACACGTACAAAATGCCAAAACCAGCTGTCATCAGAGCCAGCCGCACCATCATTACCGTACTGAAAATCTGTGACACCTTGGCCATATCACTTCGATTGGAGGCGATGTCACGGGTGGCTGAAAGATTGAATCCATAATCTGTGAGAATAATGAAGTACTGCATGAGAGCCTGGGCAAAGGCTACCAGTCCAAACTTATCTGCTCCTAAGACCCTCACCAAGTACGGCAGAGTTATAAGTGGCAACAGGTAACTGGTTACCTGGAGTACCGTCAGAGACAGGATATTTCCCGCCAGGCCCCTAATTCCGGTACCCCGGAGGTTTTGTAAACTGTCGGCGGCCTTCCTGGGCCATTCAGTAAGCCTGCGCCAGTTCGGTGTGTCATCCATCGGCGGTCATCCAATTGGTTGCAGCTCCAACGGTGGATACTACAAAGACTGCCTGCTGTAGACGGCCGGAGGGCAACTAACGCTCCTTGAGTGAGAGTAATTTTGTTACTTCTTCGACGATGATTCGGGATGGCTTCTTATTATTCACTTGATAGACGATTGGTTTTACCGTCAACTTTTTCCTAAGAAGGCTGATAATTTTGTTTTTGTTAAGACCGACGAGCCAGTTGCCCAGTTTCAGGGTTTCCAGCCATTCAGTTTCCTCACGCAATGTCAGCACTGGCGTTCCAAGGAACAGCGCTTCCTTCTGCAATCCACCGGAATCGGTCAGTACTGCACGCGCGTATGACGCTGCCGTCAGCGCGTCAAGATAACTCAGCGGTTCGCATAGAATAAGACCGCCAAGCCTTCTCAGTTCACTCCACAATTTGAACCGCTTAAGCCTTTTTCTGGTGCGGGGATGAACGGGAAAGAGAGTCGGAAGTGGCAACTCTTTGATACAAGCGACCAGTTGTCGGAGACTCGCCTCATTGTCAACCGTAGCCGCGCGATGGACCGTCAGTAGCAGGAAACTGGTATCTTTTACACCAAGTCTTCTCAGAACTTTTCGATTGCTGCGTATCGTTCGACGGAAAGTATCGAGAAGTTCATACATGACGTCACCGCTGTGGACAATATTCTTCCTGATCCCTTCGGCTCTCAGGTTTCTTACTGAGACAAGGGTTGGGCAAAATAGAATTTCCGAAACATGGTCAGTCAGCTTGCGGTTTATCTCCTCCGGCATATCCGAGACGAACGACCGCATTCCGGCCTCGATGTGACCGACCGGAATAGACAGCTTCACTGCCGCCAGGGCGCCTGCCAACGTCGAGTTGGTGTCGCCGTAGACCAGCACAAGGTCCGGTTCTTCCTTGAGGAGGACCTTCTCGACTCTGGCTAACATTCGTCCCGTCATAGCGCCGTGGGTTCCACCGGCAACATTCAGATTGACATGTGGTCTGGGAATGCGAAGCTGCCTGAAGAAAACGTCAGACATGTTATCGTTAAAATGCTGGCCGGTGTGGATGATCAGGTGCCGGAATCTTTTGGACAGCTCTTTTGCCAGCGGGGCGAGTTTAATAAACTGCGGTCTGGCGCCAACGATGGAGACAACTTTCGGTCTGGGTTTCATCATGGGGGAATATAGAGGAATCGAACGTGTCGCTCAAGGGGAAACGGCAAGAATCCACCGCTGGTCAAAGGCCCGGCCCTGACGGGGCAGCGGTCCACCCGCCCATTTTGTGCTTGACAAGGGATACGAATACGGACAACTTAGCCGTGTGTTGAAGGCTGTCTCGGGAAGCTCACGCACCTGGCCGCATGCAGGAAACGCCAATGGCGTGTGTTATATATTAGTATCAACTTCTTTAAGGAGGGTTCACATGAGAAAACTAATTCTTGTCGGAGTGCTGCTGCTGGCCTTTGCAGTAACTGGCTCGGCAGAGGGAGTCAAACCGGTCTTCTACGCCGGCGGAGGCATCAGCCTGCCGGTGGGCCCGAGCGAATTTGATGATCTTGCCGCTATCGGAATAAAGATCGGTATTAAAGACATGTACAAATCGGGCGTCAATTTCGGTGGCGGTGTCGGCTTCCAGGTTAGCCCCATGTTTGAGCTTGTCGGCAGAGTAGATTACAACTCGTTCTCGTTCGACGAGGAAGGGTTCTCCGATGCGTTGGTCAAGGAGTTTGAGAGGCTACTTCCTGTAACCGGCCTCAGTCTTGACGCCAACGTAGAAGGGGGAACTCTCAAGCTTCTGGAGTTCATGGGCGATGTTAAGTTTCTGATACCCGTCGGCGGGGAAGCTACAGCGTTCCAGCCCTTTCTCTTGGGAGGAATTGGAATTACTAATGCCGAGATATCGGAGAGCGAATGGACGATGAGCGTAAGTTTTATGGGACTGGATACTACTTTCACCGAGCTTATACCGAGTGAATCCGAGACGAAGTTCGCCTTCAATTTCGGAGCCGGTTTCGACTGGATGGTATCACCCACGGTGGGTATCTTTGTCGAGGGTAGGTATGCTCAGGTCGCACTCTCGGGCGACCCCATCGGTTATCTGCCTATTCGTGGCGGTTTGATAGTTAAGCTCGGTCAATAATTCGCCCCATATCCGTGGTTTACGACACAAGGCCAGATAGAAATATCTGGCCTTTCTTTCTTGACTGCCCAGGTTTCCTTTTGCTCAAAATCAGACCCACCATCGGTCAGGCTCGGCCCTGACGGGGCGGTGGGCCACCCGCCGGTCTGGGTTTTATCATGCGGAAATATAGAAGCATCCGAGCTGCCGTTCAAGCAGAAACGTCCTTAAGTACCAGGTCGCTTCGGCAAAAGTCCTGTGAGCTTGTATCGATCAAGCAGGAGGTGCCGGTTTCTGCGCTTACGGGCGGGAATATGCCAGCTTTTGACAAAAAAAGGCTTGATTTTGATTGATTTGGAAACTAATTAGCACATGTTTGGTTACAAACAATAGTGCCTAAAGAAGGCGACCAGAACTTAACGCTTTGACATGCATCAGTGTCGCCTTTTTTGCCCTGCGTCGTTCCCCTCCCCCGGCGTGGGGCGTTTTTTTTGCGCCAGAATACAAATCGCAGGTTCGGGCTTTGATTACGAGATCTGCTGCCGCCAGGTCATATGATTTTCTAATTGAATTATTACATATTCGTAGGGCAGGTCTCCCCGAGACCTGCCGAAAATAGGTAGGAGTCATCCGCCGAAGGCGGACTGCCCTACAGTTTGTCATACTTGGGAGGATTAACACCCGTGGCATTTAACAAAACTTGTCCACGAATTACTTGACATTTACGGCAATGACAACATGGGTACTTTTCCAACACTCCCTGCGTAGAGGTTTTTGGACGTCTCCTCCCTGACGGGACCTATTCGGCTGACGGGACCTATCCTGCCGGGCTACCCACTCCCTGACGGGACCTATCCGGTCGGCTGGTAGTGAGGCTTCACTATTTGAAGTATGCCTAATAAGAAAGATTGCTACCGCCTACCTCGGTGCTCTGGTGGAATGGATCACCGGCTTCAGTTTCTTCCGACCTGGGTACCTCGTCGAGGGAATAAAGAAATCAGGCCCCTCTTTGCGGCGCATTCTGACAGTGTAATCCTGACATGCCTGGCATCGGCGAATCTTTCCCAACACTTCTCTCTTGATGCGCCGTCTCTTGGTGTGGTTCGGGGCATAAACCGGATGCTTGACGATTTCATAACCCTGAGCAGGGTCGTTCTCGTCCTTCCATTTTACACCGGCGATTACTTTATTGCTGTTAGGTGCATAGAGGGTAGCCCCGGGGCACTCAATGAATACATATTCATCGGAGTTGGTATCGTCGACGAAAATTGCAGAGGATGCCCGATCTTCTGAATTGCACCAGCTACAGTACCATACCCCATCTTTTCCCTCAGGATCGGGATTGGCGACCGATGACACCAGCGGACGACCGCAATTGACGCAGGCTCTCTTTTCTTTCTTTTTACCCATGGGACCCTGGCTTCTTAGTCTTGCTGACATTTCCCTTGCGGAACGGTTGTCTCGTATCCAACAGTCAAGCAACGGGGTTGCCGGTTTGGTGTCAGTAGCTGTAGCTGTAAGTGGCAACGCGAGTTAGGCTGAAGTGTTAGCTGCCTTATATGCTGAGAAGACAAAGGATATGTAAGGGGGCGGGCCTACAACCGTGGCTTCAGCCCTTGAAAAGCAGAACAAGCGAGCAGGCCGTCACCGTCACCGGCAACAACAGGAAGAACGAGTAGGGAGACACAAACGTCCCAAGAACAGCCAGGACAATGGCCGGGATAACAAGATACTTGATCGTTGCAAAAGTAATTTTAGCCAGCCGCCAAACGATTACCAGGATCAGAACGGCCAGTACGATGTAAGTGGCAATCAATCCGTTTTGCCCGAAGTGCTCGACAATGATCTCTTTGATGGATCCAAGAACACCCAAGTACTCTTCAATCCAGTCCGAAAGCTTTTCGGACAGGTTTCGGAGTTGAGTTATCAGAGCCACTTCAGACATAGTCTGCCTCCTCAAGAGGTTCAATAGTCAGTGATGATTCTCCTACCCGGGTCAGACCGATCATCCGGTGTGTCAGAAAGTTCTTTGAGGTTATCCACAGGTGGGACAACTCCAGGATATCCGCGTGGTCCATCTCTGATTGCCAGTCAAGCACTACCTGGTCAATAGATTGGTCATCGACCACCAGGTTATCCATCGTGAGAACAAACTTGACCTTCATACTTTCTACCACCTTGTCGTGCCAAAGGTTCCTTTTCAGCTCGGTTCCAACCCCATAGGTGCAAGCAAGGTGCCGCAGCGAAGGCAGTTCTGTAGACCAACATGTAATCTGTTGTGTGCCTGTTTGTTACTGAGATAAGGTGGCTGGCACATCCTCTTGTAGAATCGAATCTCACAAGGGTTGCGCTTGAAAAAGTATGGGAAGACCCCCTCAGTCTGTGGGCAAAACAAAGTCCGGCGGCAGGTTATGCCGCCGGAGAGTTCATACTACGGATTTCGATCATTTTCGCCCTGAAACACCCCAAGTTAACGCCGATTTCAAAACGGCCTGCCGACCCCGGATGATAGATGAGCGTGCGTGGGGTCTGATTGCCTGGAATTGCTCCAGATCGGGTCGTTCCCTGACCCTCAAACCGGATCGAAACTAACACAACAGCCCGGGGCGTTCAAGTCGTGCGTGCGTTGGTGTTACGCTTCTCTCAAAGGCCCACCACAAATCGCCACCGTGGCGGGGCAATCCCGGCGGACCAGTTTACTCCATAGGCAATCCCTCCATCCTCAAAAGTCTGTTCCCCAAGCAACGTGAAGAGTAGCTCAAGCGTGGAGATACAGTTTTCCAATATCTGCTTAACAGACCGCACTTCATATTGGTGAGGGTATTTAGGGCTCTAAACAAGAGACAAGCGGCGGGGAAGCCAACTTCAGTATAAATCTACAAACATACTCCAGGTTTGTCAAGGGGAAAAGTGTGCTTTTTTTTGGCAAAATCGACTCACAGCCAAAGATGATACCAGAAGCGCAGGGCTCCTGCCCTACCATTCTACTTCATGTGAAAATGTCGAATCCCCCCCGCGGTTTCGACCTGCGAAGTAAGACTTGCGCTAAGGTATATTAATATGTTTTCTTATTGATATGACTGAAAACTGTCTTTATTTCGGTGACAACCTCGACATACTTCGTCATCACATAAAAGACGAATCAGTTGATCTCATTTA
>CAYQDB010000042.1:0-14445 GCA_964416195.1 uncultured Ignavibacteriales bacterium | reverse complement strand
TTCTTCTGTTACGGTTTTGACACGCAGATGACAAGCGTGCTGCGGGATGTTATGAAATACAAAAGAGATAACTATACTGTCGCCACCGGGGCATATAATCTTTTCTGGGGCCACCTCAATCTTCGCCGCACCTTGGGAAAGAGGCTCCGTCAATTGGGCACCGACTATATCGACGTTTTTCTCTTTCTTGGCGTGATGAAAGAAAAGCATTTCCCCGAGCATGTTAGAGAAGAGCTGAGTCGTTTCCGCGAAGAGGGCAAGGTCCGCAGTATTGGTATCTCGACGCATAATCGGAAGTTCGCCGGTAAACTCGCGGCTGAGGGCGCTCTCGATGTCATAATGATGCGCTACAATGCAGCTCACCGCGGAGCCGAGGAGGATATATTCCCCTATCTGAAGCAATACAATCCAGGCGTGGTGGGCTACACCGCCACCCGCTGGCGCTATCTGCTGAAAAGGCCGCGTGGCTGGCCAAAAGACGGGCGTATTCCTACCGCCGGTATGTGCTACCGCTTTGTCCTTTCAAGTCCAAATGTCCATGTCTGCCTAACAGCGCCCAGTAACTCAAAGCAGCTTGAGGAAAACATAGCGGCCCTCCGCGAAGGTCCTCTCTGCGAGGAAGATTTGCAGTTCATGCGAAACTTCGGCGATGCTGTTCATCACACGAAGAAATGGTTTATGTAGCGGTGAATGTCGGGTTTCCTGCCCCGCCTTAGGCGGGCCTGCGTAACCCAACCTACAACCCTGGGTTCCTTTTTGCTGTCAGGTACACAAAACGTCCGGTCTGCCTTGGCTCCATGTTAAGAAATCCGCTATATTTGTACAGCTCTTTCGAATCACGATTGCGCTTGATAGGATCGTGAATATCGCCTATCTTGTTCATTGGCAATGGCAAAGCATGAACAAGGTATAGTAGTTGCAACCAGAGGCCGTCTTTTCGTGGTCCGGGCTGCGAAGGGAGACCGACTTCTATGTGAAGTCCGCAAGAAGATCAAGTTTGAGACGGATGCCACTACTCCCGTAGCCGTAGGAGATGATGTTTTGTTTTCGTGTAGCGACCCGGAGAGTGGCGCGATCGAGAAGGTTCTCGAAAGGCGCACCTCATTCGTGCGGCCGATGGTCGGCGCTAAGGATCAAAAGCAGGTGCTGGCTGCCAATCTGGACCGTCTGGCTATCGTGGTTTCTGTCAAGTCACCGCCCCTGAAAACGGGGCTGATTGATCGCTTTCTGATTGCGGCTCGGATTGGCGGCATGGCACCGGTTATTATTTTCAACAAGATCGATTTGGGCCCTCCAGACGGTTTTGAAGAGATAGTCGCTACCTATCGTGCAGTCTCCGCTGGGGTGTTTGTTTTGTCCGCCCTAACCGGCGAGGGAGTGGATGACCAGAAACCGCACCTTGATGCCCATCGGACGCTCTTCGCAGGTCATTCCGGAGTTGGAAAATCAACCCTGGTCAACACATTGATCCCCGGTCTGAATCTGAAAACACGCGAAATCTCTGCCTACAGCAACCGGGGCAAGCACGCAACTGCGAGTATCGAGCTGTTTGAACTGCCGACAGGCGGCTTTGTTGTAGATTCACCCGGTTTGAAGGTCGTGGGCCTGTGGGAGGTAGAAAAGGAGGCGCTGCCGTACTACTATCCGGAGTTTGAAGCTCACGAAAAGGCCTGCCGCTTTCAACCGTGCACTCACATTCACGAACCTGACTGCGAAGTCAAGGCGGCGGTCGAGAGAGGTGATATCCGCCGGTTCCGGTACGACAACTATGTTTCCATTGCGGACTCTCTTTAACGGCGTTATTTCTCTGGATGATTCAAACGACCGGTGTAATTTACCGATAGAAGAATAGACAATATGGCTTCAACTAATATAGAATTTCGGGTCGGGGTCATTATCTTAATGGGCCTGCTGATCCTTTTCGGATCCCTGTACTGGTTACAGGGATACAAGCTGGAAAGGAACTCGCAGTTAGTGAGGGTACGCTTCGACGATGTGGGTACACTTGCTGTGGGTGACATGGTTACGGTTTCCGGCGTACATAGAGGAAAGGTAAACCGACTGACACTGACCGAGGGGGGAGTGAATGTTGAGTTGCTCATCTACCGGGATGTCATTCTGAAACGGGATGCTCAGTTTGCCATCAAGAACATGGGTGTGATGGGCGAGCGATTTATCGCCGTTTCGCCGGGCAAAGACAGCCTGCCATTCGATCCGGCACAGGTGCCCGAAGGCCTGTATGACACCGGCCTCCCGGAGGTTATGGGACTCCTAGGAGAGATGATCACAGAACTGCGCAATCTTGTTGTCTCGTTCAAACGGACCGTCGGCTCCGACTCGTCTCTCAAGAAGTTCAATAATACCGTGGATAACCTCCAGCAGGTGTCATCCTCCCTGGCTGACTACCTTTCCCGTAACGAAAATAAACTTGATGAAACCGCCGACAATTTCTTTAGAGTTTCGAAGGAATTGCGGAGGGTGATAACAGAAAACTCGCGGGCTGTCGATTCGTCAGTCCAGCGCATTGACCGGGCGACGTCCAACCTCGAGCGTTTCATCGGCCAGCTTGACTCCCTGTCAGCATCAGCCCGGGAATTCGCCAATGCCCTGAACAATCCGGATGGGACAGCGCAGCTTCTATTGCAGGATCGGCGACTGTATGACGATCTGCGACGCACTGCCGACAACATTGACGATCTGATCAACGATATCCGTGCCAACCCGCGCAAGTATATCAACCTGACTGTGGAGCTATTTTAGAGCATGGCAAAGTTCAGACTGGCTTTCGGTTTGCACAACCACCAGCCGGTGGGAAATTTTCAGGCCATTTTCGAGGAAGCGTATCAGAAGGCATACCGGCCGTTCCTAAAGCTGCTTCAGAGGTTTCCTAACATATCAATCTCGCTGCACCAGTCCGGGATTCTCTGGCGGTGGCAGGAGGAAACCCATTCGGATTACTTCGAGCTGGTTGGCAGGATGGTCGACCGGGGCCAGGTGGAATTGATGACTGGCGGCTTCTACGAGCCTATCCTGACCTCTATCCCTGAACGCGATGTACAGGGCCAGATCACCATGCTCAATCGGTATATTGGAGAACACTTTGAGGTCAAGCCGGAGGGTCTCTGGCTAACTGAGCGGATCTGGGAGCCCCATCTGCCGCGCGCATTGGCAATAGCCGGTGTGAAGTACCTCCCTGTCGACGACACTCACTTCGTTTACGCTGGTTTGGAGCATGATCAACTCACAGGGCCATTTGTAACTGAGCATGAAGGATTTCGGGTCATTCTCCTGCCCATACAGAAAAGACTGCGCTACCTGATCCCATTTGGCACCATTGAGGAAGTCATAAATGAACTGAAAGCCCAGGCTGAGCGAAATCCCTCCGGCCTGGCTGTGTATGCCGACGATGGCGAGAAGTTCGGGAGCTGGCCCCAAACGTACAAGCATTGCTACGAGGACAAGTGGTTGGAACGTCTTTTCGATGCCATAGAGAAGAACTCTGACTGGTTGGAGGTTGTTCCTTTACGTGAGGCAGCCGGAGCTGAGCCAGCTGGCCGCGCCTATTTGCCGTCAGCCTCCTATGCCGAAATGCTGCACTGGGCGCTTCCACCCACCGCCTTCCTGGAGTACGAAAACTTCGAACTCTGGTTGGAGGAGCAGGAGCAGTGGGAGAGATTTGGCCGGTTTGTTCGCGGTGGGCACTGGCGGGGATTTCTTACAAAGTATGAAGAAGCGAATTTGATGCATAAGAAAATGCTGTCGGTGTCGGACAAACTGGCGGAGTACGAAGAGAAATACCCCGAACAGCATCACGAGGCTGAGGCTGCCCGTGACAGGCTCTACGCCGGGCAATGTAACTGCCCTTATTGGCATGGTGTATTTGGCGGCCTGTACCTTCCCCACATACGTCAGGCCGTCTATGCCAGCTTGATTGAAGCCGACGCTCTGCTCGATCGCCTCTTAGATCGACCGGGGATTGACATCTGTGCGAAGGATTACGATGCCGATGGACACAATGAAATCGTTTGCTCCGGAGATATGTTCACCGCCGTTTTCAAACCACGGCGGGGAGGAAGCCTGGTGCACCTGGCGTTGAACAAGCATAACTTCGATGTTACGGACACACTTACCCGCCGAAAGGAAGGGTATCACCTGAAACTTGATCGCGCTATCAGGCCCGGCGCTTCAACAAAAACCACCTCGATTCATGACCTGGTGCTTGCCAAGGAAGAAGGCCTAAAGGACTTCCTGGTAGAAGATTGGTACCTCAAACGTTGCTTTGTCGATCACTTTTTCACCGGCGATGTCGACTTTGAACGTTTCCGCTCCGGCAAGTACGGCGAGGAAGGGGATTTTATCCTGGAGCTGTTTACGTATGAGATCACAGCTGATGACAGACAAGTTACTCTGGTGCGTGAGGGTCACCTATGGCGGCCCGAAGGTGTGGTCCCGGTGCGGGTTGTCAAACAGTTCCGGTTTGAGCCAGGTGCCGAGGTCATCAAGATCAGGTACGAGATCAGAGCTCTACAAAGCCATCGTGTTCGAGCCAGTTTCGCCCTTGAAAACAACTTCAATTTCCAAGCTGGTCACGCTGAGGACAGATTCATACTGGTTGATAATCACCGCAACGAAAACTCTTTCCTTGATTCTTTCGGACAATACGGCCACGCCAGTTCTTATGCCGTCATGGACCAATATCGCAATCTCGCCGTAGCTTTGGTATCAGACAGGCCGTGTGAAATCTGGCACTCGCCTATCTATACTGTTTCCCTCTCAGAAGGTGGGTTCGAAAAAGTGTACCAGGGAACCACTTTGGTGAACCTGTATCGCCTGGAACTGTCCGACAAGGCCTCGGTGATAAACTTCTCATTTCATGCCGGGGCAATCAAGACAGTCAGCAATGGCATTTCCAGGCAATCGGCGGTAACTTCGCCATAGAGCAAGTCGGGTCGACCTACTACGTTCTAGCAGGGCAGGTCTCGGAGAGACCTGCCGAAAATAGGCAGGGGTCAGGGACTCCTGCCCGATTTGTTATGTCACAATTAGAAAATAACATGACAACCCGTCAGGTTACATCCGTCTTTTGCGGACAAGACCTGATGAGCGAGTGCCCTGTGGCGGCTCCCAACGGATTTTGCCCTTCGGTTGCCACAACCGCCCAAACTCTGCCAATGTGATTGAAAAAGCTGGCGTTTAGCTGATTGAGATAGTATATATTGCGGTTAATCATGTCAGGTCATACCCCGGTGCTCAAGCAGCCGGGGCTTTCGTGTTGGATCGAATGTATTGGAAGAATCGGTCAATATGCAAACAAAGGTGACTACGCCGCCCACAGTATCCTCAAAGCTGGGCTTGATCCTGAAGCGCTGGGATAACTACCTGCCTCTCCACAATGTTTGCAGCGCTCTGAAAACTGCCCCAGGAGAGCCATTGACAATTACCGGCCTGTCCGGTTCATCGGAAGCGTTCCTCATCAAAGCCATCGCCGAAAAACTGAATGTTCCCGTGCTGGTTGTCAGTGAAAGCCCGGACAAGGCCAGCGACCTCTTTGACGACCTGACATTCCTGATGGGCGAAGCTTCCGTGGGGCATTTTCCGGCCCGGCAGATATTACCCTACGACTTCAAAGCCCCGGTCGGCGAAATCATGGGGCGACGAATCTCGACACTGGCCAACCTTACCGACAACTCTCTCGCGGTGATCGTCTGTCCAATTCGTGCCGTGCTTGAGCCGACTATCGCCCGTAGTTATCTGCAGGCGGGGCGGATTGACCTGAAGCGGGGAGAAGAAGCCGATCTCGATGATCTGATTGATCGCCTTGTCAGGCTCGGATTCCGGCGCGTGCCGGTCGTGGAGGAGGTTGGCGATTTCGCCTTGCGCGGCGGTCTGGTGGATTTCTTTTCGCCCGGCTCCAAGGCTCCCATGCGTGTCGAGTTCTTCGGTGACGAGGTGGACACCATTCGTGAATTTGATGTCTCCACCCAGCGGACAACAAAGAAAGTAAACGCCGTCCCTCTGCTGCCGAAACGCGAGGTGCCGATCACCCAGGAAACACTGGAACAATACCTGAGCACCTTACCTGAAGACGACGCCGACTATATCAGGTCCCGTTACCTGAATGACCCGGACCTTCCCGGGTTGGAATGGCTGTCGGTTCTTTTTGGCATGGAACAGGGCTTTTTGCTGGATTATTTCCCCCCTGACGGAGTCATCTTTTTGGAGGGGCAAGGGTCCCTCAGGGCTGAAGCCGATTCCATTCTCGGTGAGGCCAAAGCTCTCCAAGAACGATTGAAACAACGTCTTATCAGTCTTCCCACTCCCGACAAGTACTACCACTCTCCTGAGAAAGTATTCGATGTAATCGACCGTTACAGGAGAATCGACAGAGTCCCATTCCGAGGTGGAAGCAAAGGGATCATTGATTTTGCCTGCGGGCCCCATCCGGCTTTTGGTTCCAGGCTGGACCTTCTCACCCAGGCCACTGACGAATATGACTCCACGGGGATCGATTACTTCATTGCCACCGACACCGAGGGCCAGGCTGCACGGCTCGATGAACTCATCTGCGAAAGAGTCGGTATTGAGAGCAGACCCGTCATCGAGATGGCTGATCTCAAAGGGGGATTCGTCTGTCGGCAGGGCGGGTTTGCAATCCTGACCGACCACGAGATTTTTGGCCGCCATCATCGGCGCCTACGCAGAAAAAGATTCAAAGAAGGCGTCGCAATTTCAGATTACTCCAACCTCACCAAGAGCGACTACGTTGTACATACCGCTTACGGGATTGCCCGCTTTCTTGGCCTGAAAACCATCGAGGTAGATAAGCGCAGCCGAGATTGCCTCCTATTACAGTATGCTGAGAATGACCGCCTGTATATCCCAATCGAGGAATTCAATCAGGTGTCCAAGTATTCAGGGAAAGACTCGGCTCCGACTCTCACCCGTTTAGGTGGCTCGGGATGGGAAAAACTCAAAAAGAAAACCAAAAAGGCTGTTGCCGATATGGCTGCCGACCTGATCAAGCTATATGCGGAACGGAAGACAAAATCCGGATACTCCTTCGGTGAGGATACTGTCTGGCTGAAGCAGCTTGAGGCATCATTTACCTATGAGGAAACCCCCGATCAGCTCAAAGCAATCGGTGACGTCAAGCATGACATGACTGAGGAAAAACCGATGGACCGGCTGATTTGCGGCGATGTCGGTTACGGCAAGACGGAAGTAGCGGTCCGGGCGGCATTCAAGGCCATCGAGCAGGGGAAACAGGTCGCTGTCCTGGTGCCAACGACAGTTCTGGCGCAGCAGCATTTTCACACATTTTCCGAGAGGTTGGGGGAGTTTCCCGTCAAAATTGAGATGCTCTCGCGCTTCCGCAGCCGCAAGCGGCAATTAGAGATTCTTGAAGAACTTGCAGAAGGTAGAATTGACCTGGTCATAGGCACCCACCGGCTGCTGTCCAAAGATGTGTCATTCAGGGACCTTGGGCTTCTCATTGTCGATGAGGAGCATCGCTTCGGTGTCAGGCACAAGGAGAAACTTCGCCAGCTCATGACAACTGTTGACACTTTAGCCATGTCTGCTACACCCATACCGCGAACACTGCAAATGTCCCTCATCAGCGTGCGGGATATGAGCTTGATTCACACCTCTCCTAAGGATCGCCTGCCGATCATCACCGAAATCGTGGAATTCGACCCGGCGATTATTGCCACGGCCATTTTGCGCGAGATTGACCGGGGCGGGCAAGTCTTTTTCGTGCACAACCGTGTGCAGACGATAGATTCGATGTACCGTTATCTAAAGAAAATAGTCCCTCAGGCGGAGATCGCCGTTGCGCACGGACAGATGCATGAGCGGTCGCTTGAAGGTATAATGCTGGCCTTTCTGGCCCAGCGCTATAATGTCTTGCTGTGCACGGCGATCATCGAATCAGGTCTTGACATTCCTACTGTCAACACGATGATCATCAGCCGTGCCGACCGCTTTGGTCTGGCGCAGTTGTACCAGCTACGCGGTCGCGTCGGTCGCAGCGCCACGAGGGCTTATGCCTATCTGCTTACCCCTCCCATGAAGAGTCTCAAGATCGACGCCGTCAAACGGTTGCGCGCGCTGGAGGCGCACTCGGACCTAGGCTCCGGGTTTGCGCTGGCCATGCGCGATCTGGAAATCCGCGGCGCCGGGACGATCCTTGGAGCGAGGCAGTCCGGATTTATCGAGGAGATCGGCTTCGATCTGTATAACAGACTTCTTGAAGAGGCTGTGGCACAGTTGAAGGGACAGGAAATCAAGCGGTTGCCCGAAACCAAGCTGGAGCTGGACATGGAGATTCACCTGAGCGATAGATACGTTACGGACCGACAGCAGAAAGTCGACATCTACCGCCGCCTGGCCAATGCCCATTCTCTGGACGAAGTGGACTCTATCAGAGACGAGGTCACCGACCGTTTCGGCAAACAACCCCTATCAGCCGTGAACCTCTTTGATGCCGCTGCTGTCAAAATCTCTGCCGCCGTACTGGAGACTGAAAAAGTAACGCTCCGAGACGGTATCGCGAACCTGTTCTACAAGAAAGATAGAAAACTGACGCGGGCCGAGGTTGAGGCTTTCCGCAAAGCCACCGACCGCCCGATGGAGTTCTCTTTTGTGGGACGGGCACAAGTCATACTTGATCTGTCGCAGTTACCTGAAACGGAAAGGCTGCCGCATTTACGGGGGGTGCTGGGGAAGGTTACACCATAAGCAGGAACAACGATATCCCACTTAACAAGTGTGTTAACCAAGGTCTATAATATCAGCCATGAAACTGTCCTGAAAACAGTTTGACAAATGGCAATAAATATATAGATTATAATGATAGATAGATATATTGATATGACCAGTAGCCGTGTAGGTTAGGCATAATACTGGGGAATACTGGTCGGCTAGTAACAGAATGGAATTCACCACATAATCGTGGTAGACAAACGGAGGGGTGGCTAATGATACTGCGAAATGTCTACAGGTATAACATCATAGTACTCATAGTGTGCATCATGGTTATGGCACTTTCATGCAGCGACACAATTACCGGCGGGAGGGGAATAACTCTGCAGCAGGTGGCGTTGTTAGCAACCGAGACAACATGTCCACATTCGTTTAACTCACACATGTACCAACCAGGCAACAGAACCCTTGTGACGTTTACCGAAGTCTCCGGCTCTTTCGCATGCACGACATGGACCAATGATTCATCAAAAGCTGTTGTACAACTCATCCCGGGGAAATATATTGTAACTGTAGAAACAGGACGGGGATATGGCGTCCAAGAGATGCTTGATACACTCTGGGTTATCCCGGGTGATTTTACCGTGGTTGGATCAAGCGACTGGTATCCGACCGTTCCCCGATTACAAGACCAGGACAGTATGATTGTGATTCATGCTTTTGGTGCATACGAAGAACCTGATCTCATCATTGCATCGTACTACTACTCCAATCCTTCCGACTCATTGGGGATCGAAGTAGAGCAGGGATATATCGAACTTCTGAACGAAAAGATAGGCGGATACTTGGTAACGGATTCGATGCAGCGCAGTATCTTCGACGAGTCGATGTCCATCGACTGGATGGCAGTTTACTACTCGATACCGACCACCAAGGAGCTGTTTGTGTGGCGAATTAAACAGGCAATCGGTTCAGTACGTACTCAGTTCCCTGAGGATTTCCCCCCGGATTCAATTTGGACCGTCCAGCCGCCACCAGCATTGTGCTTATTTGATTAACGACCGCATAACTGGAATACTTGCGCTAACACTGTGCTCTAAACAGCGGGGTTGAGTTGATCGATAGCCTGTGTGGTTTCGATAATGTTTTGAGCAAAGTAGGTTGGGTTCCGCAGCCCGCCGCAGGCGGACAAGAAACCCGACACAGGCACTATAGGCATTTGACAAACCAGCCCCTTTCTCCGTCGTATTAATATGGAGGATTTACCCGTGATGCCTTGTCGGCATGGACCCAAACTCGTCACGCTGTTCTTATGCCTACTGGTGGTCATTTTGTTGCAGAGCGTGGCACACGCCAGTGCTGGTGTTGAAGTATCACTGCTCACTACGTTCGCCAGGACTGATCACAACGTACTAAACAACCCAAACGGTGTAGCATTTTGTATTCATAAGACTATCTTTCGGAAGTTCACTCTCTATCTGGAATGCACGTGGCTTAAAGGCTCTTCAATGCTTTTTCAAGACTTCCCCACAATAGGGCCGCCACCCCAAGCGGATACATTGACCGAAACAGTAACAGCGAAAACACGTGTCTATTCGACAGAATTTGGGATGCAGTGTCGCCTTGTCACTATCAGGAACCTAAGTCTCAGAGCAGGGTTTGGATTGAGTGGTAACAACTACAAGCAGACAGAAACCGGTCAGGTATCCGGCTGGGGAAAAACCTATACTGGCCAAAAGCCTGGTATGAGCTTGTTACTCGATATTTACCTCAAGGGGATAGCTGCCGTACCAATTGGCATTCGACTTGGCGTACGCACAAAATCAACCTTTGACCTCTTCGCAACGAATGAGTTCCTTACTCCCTTCGGGAGTCATATTACGATCTCATAAGTGCGGTTTGGGCTGACCTACAGTCTCTGACTCTCGTAGGGTGGATGCCCTGCGCTCCTGCCAACTCCTTTTCACTTGTGACTCATGGTGCCAGGCCATCATACGTGAGAGAACAATCATACGCAGCAAAGAAATCCTTTTTTCGACAGCCTGCTGTACTATCATGCCGGCTCATGGGAAAGCGACCTCCATTATGCAATGCGAAGCGCCTTTGAGCACGCATTGTTTCTCCTGCACCTTGAGGTCCTGATCGAAAAGGGTCCCGACCCCCAGAATCATCCCTCGCAGCATCGCACAAAGCCGTCGCTTGGAATGGTAGTGTATTAGCAAGTTGCCGTCCGGCAGCTTTTCATATTCAATTTTCGGTGGTACTGCTGTTGAAAAGCTCTTGGCAACCTGTTTGTGAACGTGATCCGCATTAAGCAGGAACTCCCTGGGTGACGAACCCGCCAAAGCCAAGTAGGTCGGGTAGTATTTCTTGAGTACGTTGGCAATTATGAACTTCCCGAACTCAACCATGACTGTATCAAGCGCCAGATGGCATGCTTCGGATGCAGCCTTGAACAAAGCAATTGTCATTTCGTCCGGGTAGTCCTGGTAGATTGCGAAGGATGTGACCTCGCAGTTGGCCAGCGACTTCACGAGGTCCCAGCTCTCGGCTCCATACCTCGTCTTCACGAATTCCTGTATTCCGGTATTAATGATACCTGTCATCGATCCAATCCCCCTTTTGTTACCGTCTCGCCGGCCCCAGATTCCAGGCCGATCATACTTTCAGAGCTGAGGCTGCCCCCTCTATAGTCTAATCTTCCTATACCTTATATCGGAATCTTGCGGCAAGCCTTGACAATAGCAGCGCCTCTTACCCGGTACAGGATTCGGGCATCTGCTCATTCAGTCACAAAAAACGAAGCCTGATCAGAAGCAGTATGCTCCCAGGTTCTGGCAACAGCCTCCTGATATTTGCCACCCGCATATTGGCCTGCGCCTGCTTGTGCGAAGGTGTTCCACCAACTATATTCACAACTATGGATATCATTGACCTGCGCTCCGACACCGTTACGAAACCCTCCCCAGAAATGCGGCAGGCGATGTTTACCGCCGAAGTGGGCGACGACGTCTTCGGTGACGATCCCACCGTCAATGAACTTGAGGGCTATGTTGCCGAGCTTTTTGAGCGGGAATCATCGCTGTTTGTGCCATCGGGGACGATGGGCAACCAAGTCTGCCTCAAAGTTCACTCCCAGCCGGGATGGGAGCTGCTGTGTGACCGGGAAAGTCACATTGTCAACTACGAGGTCGCCGGACCGGCAGTACACTCAGGCCTTCTGGTCAATCTTCTGACCACCGAGTGGGGTATGATACCTGCTGAGATGATCCGGGACAATATTCGTCCCCACAATCTGCACTGTCCACGGACAAAACTTGTCTCTCTGGAAAACACCCACAACCGACACGGAGGGACGATCCTCCCTCAGGGAGAGGTCAAAGAAGTAAGGCAGGTGTGTGACGAATTCGGACTGACACTGCATCTCGACGGCGCCAGAATCTGGAACGCCCATGTAGCCACCGGCATCTCTTTAGCGGAGTTGACGCGCCCTTTTGACTCAGTTTTGGTCTGCCTATCGAAGGGTCTGGGCGCTCCGATAGGTTCGATGATACTCGGCTCGGCAGCATTTATCGAGAACTGCCGCAGGGTGCGCAAGCTTTTCGGTGGCGGGATGCGGCAAGTAGGGATAATAGCCGCAGCCGGCCTATACGCAGTGAAAAACAATATCGACCGTCTGGCCAAAGACCACGCCAATGCAAAAATTCTGGCCAAAGGCCTAGAAAAATTGGAACTGTTTGACATAGATATGAGGCGGGTAGAGACGAACATTGTCGTGGCTAATATCACTAGCGACCGGTCTGCAGATTCGGTTCTGGCCGGAATGAAAGACGTTGGCGTCTGGGCTGTGCCGTTTGGCCCGAAACGGATTCGCATGGTAACGCATCTTGGTATCACTCGCGCCGATTGCGAAGAGGCACTTCAGAGGATAGGGAAGGCTTTCGCATAGAAAGCGGCCGTTTTTTAGAGTCAAGCGTCAGGCTGTTTCGTTATCAAAGTCCGAAAGGAGTTGTATGCTGACAGGAATTCACTTTCTGCTAACCTATCTCTGCACTTTTGAGTGCGACCACTGCTTTCTATACTGTGGCCCGCACACAAAGGGGACTTTCACTTTGAATCAGCTAAGGCAGGTCTTTGATGAGATCGCCAGAATCGGTACTATAGAATCGGTGTATTTTGAAGGCGGTGAGCCGTTTCTCTTCTATCCCCTGATGCTCGAGGGCATCAAGATCGCTCGTAATATGGGATTTAAAGCCGGAATAGTGAGTAATGCCTATTGGGCGACATCTGTTGAAGATGCCGATCTCTGGTTAAGGCCGCTTTCTGAATTAGGGATCTTCAATCTGAGTTTAAGTGACGATTTGTTTCACGATGATGAGGAAGAAGTCAATCCCGCCAAAATGGCTCTAACCGCAGCGAAGAGATCGGGAATGCCTGCCAGCGCTATATGTATTGAGAAGCCTACCGTTATGACAGATGTTCACACGGAGCAAGGTAAAGGAACATCAGTTATCGGCGGCGGCGCTATGTTCAAAGGCCGGGCGGTCGAGAAACTAATTGAGGGATTGCCAAGGAGACCGTGGAAGAAATTCACCACGTGCCCGCATGAAGAACTGGAAACCCCCACGAGAGTTCACCTCGATCCGTATGGCCATGTCCACCTCTGTCAGGGGCTGAGTATGGGCAACATGTGGGAGACTCCCCTGTCGGAGATGGTTAAGAACTATGATGCTCTATCACACCCAATCTGTGGACCTCTGGTCAAAGGAGGGCCGGCGCTTCTGGCAAAAGAATACGATGTTAAACATGAAGATACGTATGTTGATGAATGTCATTTCTGTTATCTTGTTCGCTTAGCCCTGATAGACAGGTTCCCGCAATACTTGGCTCCGCGGCAGGTCTATGGATTGGAGTAAAACCGGCTATCTCTATTCGGGTCAGCCTGGGCAGGTGGAATTCCGAGCGGATTTATGTTTGGCAAGGAGCCCTGCTACCAGTTTTGTATCCTGCTTTTCTTTCAGGTTATGAATACACATATTTCTAAGACATCACTAAATGACGTGACCAAAGCAGTAATGGATGTGAGAATAAGCAGGTGAAAGAATCAGGAAAGCAAAGAGGCTCGGGGAACGAATCTTCCCGTCGTTTCATCCAGATTTACACCGGCAATGGCAAAGGCAAAACGACTGCCGCTATCGGGCAAGCTGTACGTGCGGCGGGAAGCCGGTTGCGGACTTTCATAGTCATGTTCATGAAGGATTACCCCTATGGGGAGGTCAGTAGCCTCGAGCGCCTCAGCGAGTGGATTACGGTGGAACAATATGGTAACGACGATTTCGTATTCAGCAAACAGTCCCCATCTGATCAGGATCGCCGCACCGCCCATCAGGCCCTCAAGCGAGCGCGAGAAGTGATGTTGAGCAAGCAGTATGATATAGTAATACTCGATGAAATCTGCGTTACGGTCTATTTCAACCTGCTTACCGCCGAGGAGGTGCTTCCCCTGCTCGATGAAAAACCTGACGAGGTTGAGTTGATTCTGACCGGTCGCTACTGCCCCGAGGAATGGATCGCACGAGCTGACCTCGTCACGGAAATGCAAGAAATCAAGCATTACTACCAGCGGGGTGTTCTAGCGCGCAAGGGATTTGAATCATAGTCTGCTGAGTTAGGAATCGCCCGTCAGTTATAAATTATTTGTCAAGCCCCGGCAGGCAGTCATATATTCTACGAAAACTCATG
>CAYQDB010000041.1:0-15153 GCA_964416195.1 uncultured Ignavibacteriales bacterium | reverse complement strand
TGTCGGGTGTAAGCTGATTAAGTTCTTCGGGAGTTGCCATTATATTACCTCCATTTGTTTACTTTCTTTGCTACTGGTTAAAAACCGGCAGCCGTGATTGTTGCTGTGGCCAGATGGCCACAAGCTCACTTGGGATCGTCAGCTCAGCAGAACGTCAATACAATATCTGCACCTTCCGCCTCGTCCACGAATGTTGCTACGCCGCCACATTCGACACCCTCGATCAGATCCTCTTCCTTACAACCGACGATCGAAAAGGCCGCTGAACAGGCTACGAGCTCGGCGCCACCCTCGCGGACAACATCGATGAACTCCGGCAGCGTCTTGGGCGCACCATCAAGTTTGATCTTCTCGGCGCCTCCCTTGCGGATGATATTCAACCCGCTCATGGTGAAGAACATCATCAGTTCCATGTCCATGGCCTGAGCACCGATGCCCAGCATGAATGGGGGAAATGCCTTTTGAGGTTCATCCGATCCACAAAAAACTACCATTTTCTTTGCCATAGTTGCTCTCCTTATTGATTAACTAGTGAACTAGTAACTATCTATCTTCTATCCAATTGCAATCACGCTGACATTCTTGTAACAAAATTCACAAGATAATTGACAAAAATATGCTGTTGTGAGCAATTGTCAAGGCCAAAATCGGGAACCATAGCAGTTTTTTAAAAAAAGCTTTCAGGGTAGTTTATATCTTCTATTGATATTATTTTACGTTCTGTTGATCTGTGTCGGATGAACCGTAGCGGGGGTTAGTCTGTTCGTGATTGGCTCAGCCAATCCAGGTTACACCCGGAATGGCAGTCCCACGATTAAGCAAAGCCCGGCCCACAGCTCAAGGGGCTCCAAAGGTTTTCTTAAAAGGCCTGAGTCAGCTCATGCTATCACAATGTCCCGTTGCTTACTGACACGGCGGCGGCGCTGGACCATTCTTGAAGAGATAAGCCACCAGGTAAGTCAGGTCGGCGACGTCAATTGGCCCACCCACTCCAACAATGCCGTCAGCATTGCCTTCTTCCAGACAAGGTGGCTCAGGACCGGATTTGAACAGATAGGATACCAGGTAGGTCAGGTCAGCAACATCAATTGGTCCACCTACGCCAATAATGCCGTCTACGTTTCCACGTTCGACACAACAAATGGTAATATACGCCGCAAAGGTCCTTGATGTGTCGTACCAGCCTCCATTCTTAAATGAAATAAAGCGCCAGTAAAAGACTGAGTTGGCTCCCAGGGTGCTGTCCGGATGAGGCACGAGCTGAGGAGCGCCTTGCCAGGTAGTGTCCCAGAAAGGAGCCGAAAAGTCATAGTATCGATCCAGTTGAAAATGGAAACTGTCAACTGGGAGGCTTTCACTCACCAGGCGACTCCAGTCGAAAGTCGGGCGGCTGGTGCCGGTCGGTATGCCGTTGGCCGGTTGTATTGAAGATTCCTCCTCTACAGTGTAATAGAAAACGATACTATCAGAAGCAAAACCATTGGCGCTGCTTTTCATAGCCGAAGTCGCATAATTTACAAATAGCGTGGCAAACAGCGACCCATTGATTCCGATACCAGAGCCAAAATAGGCACCTGGGGAAGTGCCGGGTTTAGGTTTAATGATAATAGTATATTCGCCATATTGCAGGTTGTAATCTACTGTGGCTTCGTCGAGCATACCATCAACGTCAGCGTCAAGCCGCCAGTAATCAGCGCCGGCTACGGTCGTGAAGTTTCTCGAGATAACAAACGAGTCCGGGTTCTGAACTTCGATACTCACACTCTGGTAACCCGTGGTGATCATCATCATCGTGTCGGCCAGGACCGGAGCAGGTGGTAGCAGATTCGTGGCAAGGATTAGATTAGAAGGTGCACTGCAAAATGAGGGTATGCCACACACGAAATCAGGGTTACCATCGCGATTGAAATCAGCAGAAGCCATAGTATACGTTATACCTCCCCCCAAATCAACTATAACAGGGCCGGTAAAATTGCCCAGTTCATCACCAAGATAGATTTCCAGTCTACTCTCATTGGGATTGGCCACAACGATATCCAGATTATGGTCTCGGTTGACATCAGTGGCAGCGAGGTTGTAGGCTAAGCCATACACCCTTGTGGTATCGAAGTGTGCAATTCCGCCGCTTCCATCTCCAAAGCCAACATAAATAATACTCTCGTGATGAACATCGAAATGAGGAACAGTTAGGGCAAAGTCGTTATTACCATCCCGATTGAAGTCAGCCAGTGCATTGGCAGTAGTAATACTAAATGAAGTGCTTCCGAGCCAGATGCTTGCTGAGGGTGTGAAATTACCCAATCCATCGTTCAAATAGATCAACGCAGAATCATCAGCAGATGGGATAGAGGTTGCAACGATAATATCATCATAACCATCATTATTGAAATCGCTGACATCTACCGACTGGATAGATGTTGGCAGAGAAATATAGTTTGGGAAAGCTCCTTGGCCATCTCCAAAATAAATACGGTCAGGAGTAACTGCGACATCCACGAAGGCATCATCATTGAAGAAGCCTACGGTGATATCATACGGTGATTGACAACTCGTGTGAGGAAAAGAGGAGATGACAAAATCTCTGCCGCCAGAGTTCAGCATTACGTAGAGAGAATCGTTCTTAATTGCGACTATATCGATCATACTGTCATCGTTTATAAAGGCAAATGTAAAAGCAGTAGCTAATCCCACATCCGGTAGGTATTCAACTGGAGTACCAAAGGTACCGTTGCCATTGCCGTATGCAACCCATAAACCATGTCCACAGGAGGTGGAATATACTAAATCGCTATTGTTGTCATGATCTAAATCGACCGCTTTAATACTGAAGGCGTCAGCGCTAAACAGCAAGGAAATGTCAAACCCAGTCCACTGGGAACTGTCGGCAGCAGCAATATAGTTGTACTTGGTGAGGGTGTCGGACCAGATACCGTCCGAGATAATAAGTGTGACATCATAGTGGCCGGTGTCGGTGTACTGGTGGACAGGATCCTGATCAGTACTGGTCTGTTCGTCGCCGAATTTCCAGAGCCAGTCCGTAATCGTTGAGATTGGAATCGACTGATCCGTAAAGGACACAGTCAGGGGCGCCGGCCCTGATCTGGGATTGGCATCAAAGCGGGGCTCGCCGACGTCGCAGGAATCACCTTTTCCGTCACCATCCGAGTCGGCCTGATCAGGATTGTATATGGCAACACAGTTGTCACAGCTATCGCCACTACCGTCACCATCACCATCATCCTGGCCGGGATTATAGGCGTAGGGGCAGTTGTCTTCAGGGCAGGTGTTAGCAGGAAATCCTGGGTTTCCATAGCCATCACCATCGGTATCTGTGCAGATATCGCAGCTATCACCTGTGCCATCGCTGTCGGCATTCTCCTGTTCAGGATTAAAGACGCTTGGGCAGTTGTCGAACTCGTCTGGAATACCATCTCCATCACTATCTTCACCACCGCCATAAACTGTGAAGCAGTGCGGCCCGCTCCAGGCTGGAGAAGCGGAATTACCACCTGATGCCCACAGCCAGTCGCCACCAGGTGGATACCAGGCCGAATCAAGGCAGATAGTCTTGCCGGTATCTGCGATGTCAGGATGAATAGTTATGGAAAACGGCACGTCATCATACCCCGGCGGCCACCCAGTGCCAAGCGTAGCAACTCCCCCGAATCCAATAGTATCAGCGCCGGAACCGTCAGCCGAATAATAGTTTATACTGACAACGATGTTAAAGGCGTCTCCAATACCGCTAACCGTATCCCCAACCGGCACTCCCCATGTAGCGCCATCCGGTGAGTAAACTTTAAATCCATTGGTGAATCCCGTAACCGGATCCGAGGTTATAGATACGGTAACGCGGAGTCTGAAACGCACCGTCCCAACACAAATCGAGTCAATCCCCGTTTGTCCTATAACAGTATCAAGGGATATTGAGCCCTCGGGATCAGCCAGCGAACTGCCGGCGAATGTGAGAAGACATCCTATCGTGATAAGCAATAGGTAGCGCATATCTTATACCTCCACACTTCCATAAAAAAGTTCTCGATTGTAGTACCCTTGAGTAATATGACCCAACAGTACCCTGCGACCAGTCACAAGACCCTGCTTAATTATAGACCAAATTAATAATTTTCCTCCTGCTGTACCGGGTCAGATTTCACCCAGACGGTTTGTTGGACACAACCGCCTTTGGGGAATTATACTTCAGTTCGCTGATTTTGTCAAGACAAAACCGCTCCTTTTACACCATATTGGGTTTGTTGTCTGGAGATGATGCCTTCAAAAACTATCAGCAAGACACCAGGACAAGAGTCATTTAACTTAGGTTTTAATCACGAAGCGCCGCAAAATGTGGATCCAGGGCCACTTCTTTCTCTGTCGGTCCAGGCTTTCTAATGAATGCACGCTGCAAGTATTGTACAGCCGCATCCGTCTCCCCAAGCAGGGCGAAACATCTGGCGACATTGAGCCAAACATCACCAATAAGGTCATCATGTGCCAGGAGTAAATCCAGCGTCTTCCGTGCTGCGTCCGTCTGTCCGGCTCCAACCTGTGCCAGAGCGTAGAAACCCTGCATCTGAACGTTCTCTGGATCAGAGAAATCAACTCCCTCAAGCAATGCCAGGGCGTTTTCGAAATAGATTTGGGCCTGCTCCTGATTGCTGCAAGTTCGTTCGAGAAAACCGAGGTAATAGTAGGCAACAAACGGGAAGAAGTTGGCCAAGATCGATTCCTGAAACGCTGCGCGGGCTTTATCAAATTCCTTAAGGATGAGATGGATAAAACCGGCATCTATGTAACAGTTTGGGTCGCCCTGATATTTAGCGGCCTTCTCATAGTTTTCCAGTGCCAGGTCCAGGACACCCAGCTTCATATACACCAGCCCCAGATTGTAATAGGCACGTCCATAATCAGGGGAGATCTCGATCGCTCGTTGCAAGGTCGCCATTGCCGCTGTATACTTACGATTATAGGTATTACATAGACCTATTAACAGTAGTGTTTCCACGTCAGTCGGTGCAAGTTGCAGGGATTTATTGGACCAGGTCAAGACTGAAGAGTAATCACCCTGTTGATACTTCAACCAAGCGAGACTGCGATACCCAATTGCATACTTGGGGTTAAGCTCAACGGCTTTGCGAAAGCACTCTTCTGAGCGGTCGGTGTCTCCCATAAACATATAATAGCGGCCGAGCGATCGGTGGCCCTCAGCCAGACGACTTTCTATCTCAAGCGCCCTCAGCGCCTCCTTTTTCGCATTTTCGATACAGGCCGGAGTGCGGTTGTAGTAAGCCATATACTGAAAGGCAAAGACATCTGCGAGTCCTGAGTGGGCCAGGGCGAAGTCAGGATCAATCTCTAGTGCCTTTTTGAACATATTGGCTGCGAACTGAAGATCCTCAGGTCTATTTGTCTGGTAATAACTCTTTCCTTTCAAATAGTAATCGTAGGCCGAAATATCAGTCTTCAAACCGCCATCGACCTCGATAGCGGATTGTCCAGTCACGGTGGCTAGGGTAAGCGATGTTTCTCGGGCTGCTCTCGATAACAGATCGAAAAGCTGTTCGGCATGGTCTTCGTACTTCTCAGTCGAAATCAGCCGTTCTCCTTCCTCGCCATAGACGAAGAGATTCAACCGAATCCTCTCTTGCCAGCGTACGAGCGATCCTCTAATGACAAAATCCGAGTGGCAGCGTTCGAATATATCGCGGATGTCACGCGGCAGACTCTGTGAAGGCTGCTCTGACACAATCAGATCTGTGCGCCGGGACAATTCGCTGATGACGTCATCGGTAAAACCTTCACAGAAGTAATCCCAACTGCTGTCATCGGAGAGATTCTTCAGGTCAATGACCGTCACCGTCTGCCGACGGACCGCCACCTTACCATCAATTGTGAGTGGTTCTCCCCCAAGACCCGCTTGCAAGTGTGTTACTATGGCGGCCACGTCGGCAAAACGCTGATCCGGCTGTTTGACCAGCAGCTTCAGGATGAACGAGTTTAGCCACTCGGGAAGGTCAGGGTTCACATCTTTGGGAGGGATCGGTTCTTCATGTAAGATCGAGTAGATTATGCTTGCCGGGTAGTGTCCTTCGAACGGGCGAACACCAGTTGTCAATTCATACAGAATCACTCCAAACGCAAACTGATCGCTGCTGAACGATACCGGCTCACCTGTGAGCTGCTCTGGCGCCAGATAATGTATTGTCCCTTCAATGTTTCCTTGCTCGTCGAGCGACTCGTGGCGAATGGGCTTAGCCAAGCCGAAGTCAAGGATTTTTACCTGATTATCCGGTGTGAGGTTTATGTTATCAGGTTTTAGGTCACTGTGCGTCAAACCTACCGCGTGAGCCGCCTGTATCCCCTCGGCAATCTGAAGTGTGATAGAGAGTTTGCTTTGCAAGTCCAGCGAGCCGGCTGAGCTGGTCAAATCACTTCCGGCGACGTATTCCATCGCTATGAAGTGAATATCATCACATTTTGAGCATTCCCATATCCGAACCACGTAGGGAGAATCGATTTTGGCTGCGGCTCTCGCCTCTTCGATCAGCCTATTAATATACTCACTAGAACCAGCTAGCTCTTGCCTGATCAGCTTCAGAGCAACCACGCGATCCAGTCTGCTGTCAACCGCCCGGTACACTTCACCCATCGCTCCGCTGCCGAGAGCATCCTCAATCCTGTACGCACCAAATCTGGAACCTGAAGTCAACATTGTTCAACGAAAGGGGTTCGAGCCGACCCCTTGATATTTTAGGGTTGCCAGAAAGCCAACACAATAATAATATAGTATTAATGAGCTAACCAATCAAGACGCAAGGCGGTTGAGAGTCATGGGAGATATTTCAAGTCGGGAGTTGGAGGGACTGCGCAACAGCGTCCAGGAGCTTTCTGCGCTGAATGAAATCGCCGCGGCTATTAACCTGTCCATGTCAGTGAATAGGATTACGCAAACGATCTTAGCCTGTTGCCTAAAGAAGATCAGGGCAGAAGAGGGAGCCGTGTTCCTTCTTGAAGAGGGCACAGCCGAGATTGACAAGTTCCGCACCTTTATCCGTAAGTGGTCAGCCTCCGACCGTAAGACGCCGTTTCACCTGCACGAAAGTCTGGTGGGCTGGATGATTAAGCACAAGTCGATCTTGGTGATGAACGACCCTGTCAACGATAAGCGATTTGCGGGATTCGATTTTGGCAAGTTGGGGCTGAACTCACTTCTTGCCGCCCCACTGATCTCGCGACACAGCCTGATTGGTGTCCTAGTTCTATTCAACAAACAAGCTCCCAGCGGGTTCGGCGAGAGCGACAAGCGGTTTCTTGGTATAGTCGGCACCCAAACCGCCACGGTAATTGCCAATGCTCGGCTGTTCGAAAAGGAGCAAAAGCTCTTGGTAATCGAAGAGGAAATGCGGTTAGCCAAGTTAATTCAAGAAAACTATCTGCCGCGCCAAAACTTAGAAACCGCGGGGTATGAGATTCTTGGCTTTAGCTCCCCTGCCAGGGATGTCGGCGGGGACTATTGGGACATGATTCGTCTCGACGAACACCAGGTATTCTTTTCGGTTGGAGATGTTTCCGGAAAGGGCGTACCTGCAGCACTAATAGCTGCCCAGTCTCTTGCTGTTATACGATCGCAGCTACGGGCCGATCCTAATATCTCCATACAAGACCTGGCCGGTCATTTGAATCGATTGTTCTTTGAATCAAGCATGCCTGCGCAGTTCATGACATCTTTTCTTGCGATCTTTGATGGTGCCAGTCGACGTCTGCACTACGTCAATGCGGGGCACATGCCGCCCTTTATCTTGTCCGCTAAGGGCAAATTACGAATACTGGAGACCTCTAACCTCGTTATTGGTGTTCTATTCAACAGCAGCTACACTCCGGGAGAAGTAATCCTGAAACCCGGCGATACTCTTTTCGTTTGGACTGACGGAGTAACTGATAACTTTAGTCCAGACACAAAAGAATACGGTGAGGATCGATTGAAGGCTTTCATTTCAAATAAGCTAGGTTCTAATCTCAGTTCGATACGTGATGATCTCATAATAGACTTAACGCAGTTCAGGCAGAGCGGCTTACAGTTTGACGATATCACATTCTTGATTATGAGGGCAATGTAACGCGAGCACATCGAGAATCTTGCCCTGGTAGGCAGTTATGATACCAAGTTGCATTCAAAGGAGTATCACTGATTCTGGTGATAAAGTGGCTATCATGCAGAGTCGCATAACAGCCCCCCATGAGTCGATTTATATGTACGATTGCAACTTGGTATAAGACAGTTTTTTGTAGTTGCCTTAATAAACCCGTCTTATTATTGTTGCTAAGGTGTAGGTAGTGCCCAGGATCGGGCGAATGCAATACCCAGCAGCAGGGAGGTATGTGATGGATGAAAGACGCAGGCGGCCTCGCTGGCGAACTTCGTTTTTCTTTAAGGCCGATAAAGAATACCAGAAGAAACACTTCGACGTTGTGGACCTCAAGACGCGGCAGTCAATCGGCCACCTGGTTGATCTCACTCCCGAAGGCCTAAGGATTATAAGTAGGGAGCATATTGAAAGGGGACAAATCTTTGATCTACGTATTGATTTGCCAGAGCAAATTGAGCAAATTGACCACATACAAGCAACCGTCAAATGTGCTTGGTGTGAGCAGGACGTGAATCCGGAGTTCCACAATGCTGGGTTCGAGATTTTGTCAATTACGCCTCCCTACATAGAGCTAATCGACATTCTCATCCAAGAATGACTTTTTCTGGAGCCTGTCTGGCGTAACGGCTTACCCTGTAATTGGCTGGTAGTCAGGGGGTTATGAAATGGCCCGTTGGGGATCCCCACACCTCCATCAATTCAGTCAACGGCAACACACGCTGTTGTCCGCTCCACACATAGAGCATAGGAAGCCAAGTGTACCTGCTCGACCTCGCAATAAAAAAAGCCGGAGCGATAATAACTCCGGCTTTACTGGGCATGTCTGCCACCCGGTTAGGCCTATTCGGTCAGAAAAACTTCAAGCCCACTGTTATTGGGATAAAGGAAGTACTGTTCCCCTCAGTGGCAATGCTGACATAGCGACCTTGAACAAACAGGCAGAATCCCGGCCCTGTTTTCAGTTCCACGCCGCCTCCGAAGTTGTAATACACCTTGTTCTGGCTTTCCGGAAATGACGGTGTGAGTGAACTTGCCAGAGACAAGTTTCCACCAAAGTCTGACTGCTTGATATTGGCGATTCCAACACCTCCAAAGACGAACGGTTTCACGGGCGCGGCAGGAAGCCCAAGGGCAAAACGGCCATCGCCACCAAACATCCACATTTTGCTGTCGCCGCCATCTACACCCGAGAGTCCGGCAAAATCAAATGCGAACTTGTGGTACTCGGCTTTGCCGACAAGCTGGAACCCGGGCCCCATCTTGTATCCAAGCCCGATCAGTCCGTGATAACCTGTTTTGAAACTGTCCTTGAAACCGTCAGGAGCACTGGGCAGGCTCAGCGCTCCCCCTGCGTACAGGCTAAACGGCGCCGACACCTGGGCTGAAACGCTTAGCGCGAAAACAACCACGCAAATCATTGCCAAGAGTGACTTCTTCATACCAAAACTCCTTATCAACGGGTCATTATGAGCCACATTATAATTATTTCGGCCAAAACGTGTGTTGTCTTAAGCCAAGAGTAGGTCGGGTTCCGAATCAGCCAGAGGCGGATGAGAAACCCGACAATATCTTCTTCGGGCGTGACAAAGTCGAAAAGCCTCGCCGCTGGCGGCGACGAGGCTTTGTAACAGATGTCTGAAACGATAAGTTTACCAAAGGAAGGCAGTAATTCCGGCGCCAACCTGGAGAGTTGTTCCGGAAATCGACTCGTCAGCGCCGTCCGGCTTATAGCTCTCGCTCCAGAACTGCACGCTGGCATTGAGGCCAACGGCATTCGATAGCATGAAGACGCCACCACCCTCGCCGCCAAACGCCATCACGTCGGTCGTAGTTTCATCGGTACCGTCATCATACTTCTCCTGACCGTACCAGAAGAATCCTTTGACGTAGGGATAAATAGCGCCTTTGACCTCAGTACGGGTAGCGTCGAGGTTAAAGTAGTATCCCACCATTGGGCCAACGCCGAAATCGGTCCACTTGCAATCGCCCCATGACTGGTTCCAGAATAAGATCTCACCACCAACCATGATACTGGGGGCAACAAAGTAACCCACCGAAGGCATAATACCAATAACGGCAACACTATTGTCAGCCGTGTCCTTATAGGCGTCACCGCTCTGACTCATGAAGTAGACAGAGCCGTTCAGGATCATGCTTCCCTTGTCAATGGGCGTTTCGGCGGCCATAGCTGTCCCTGCGAGGAGCAGGACGATCACTAGGCAAGGAAATGCCTTTTTCATAAATCCTCCTTTGGTAGAAAGTGATTCACGGAATACATGTAACAAACAACTATTCATATTATTTCCTTTGCTGCCGGAGTCTGTCTCTTCGGCTTCACTTACGGCTCAAAGGAATGTTGTACAGTAATCGCTGTAAACAAAAAAATCCTCGGTAAAAAAGTTTTTTTCTGGCCGAATATAGGTCGGAATTCGTGAAATCATTCACTTGATTTTGCGAGCAATTTCTCTTATATAAGCTGCAAGGGTAAAGAACAATAGACTGTCTGTCTGGAGGAAAATCGAATGGCTGAAAGAAACGAGGCCTATATTATCTCCGCTTGCCGCAGCGCTGTCGGCGTCCTGCACGGCGGGCTGGGGACAGTGACCGCCCCGCAATTGGGGGCGTTTGCGGTCAAAGAGGCAATCAAACGGGCCGGCATTGACCCGGCTGATATTGAAGAAGTAATCATGGGTCAGGTTGTCCAGGGCGGTTGTGGGCAGGCTCCCGCCCGGCAGGCCGCTATCCACGGAGGTGTGCCACCCGAAGCTGCCGTCATGACTATCAACAAAGTGTGCGGTTCCGGACTAAAGGCGGTGATGCTGGCCGCGCAGTCGATTCGGGCCGGTGACCAGGAGGTATTTGTAGCCGGCGGTATGGAGTCGATGTCGCAGGCGCCCTTGGCGCTGCATGGCGCCAAGACCGGTTTCAAGTTCGGACATCAAAAGATGATTGACCTGATGATCACTGATGGCCTCTGGGACAGCTTCAACAACTTCCATATGGGTGTTGCCGCCGAGTTGACCAGAAAAAAAGAAAACATTACCCGTGAAGAGCAGGATGAATTCGCCTATAACTCCCACAAGAAAGCGGTCGCGGCTCAAGAGGCCGGCAAATTCAAAGAGGAAATTTTCGATGTCGCCATTCCTCAGCGAAAAGGTGACCCGGTGATCTTTAACAAGGACGAAGGCCCCCGTCCTAATATCTCCCTTGAGATGCTGGCTAAGCTACGGCCGGCGTTTGAAAAGGACGGCACCGTCACCGCTGGCAACTCCCCCGGGCTCAACGACGGCAGCGCCGCGGCGGTGGTTGTCTCAGAGCGCTACATGAAAGAAAAAGGGTTGAAGCCCTTGGCGAAAGTGATTGACTACTCTGTGTCCGGAACGCCGCCTGAGGAGCTTTTCTACTCTCCCATCTACGCCGTTCAGAAGTTGATGAAGAAAATGAATGTGGATATCAACCACTGGGACCTGATTGAGGCTAACGAGGCGTTTTCGGCGCAAGCTCTCACTGATGGTAAGCACCTCGGCTGGGACTGGAATCGCGTCAATGTTCACGGTGGCGCGGTGGCGTTGGGGCATCCAATCGGCGCCTCAGGCGCAAGAGTCCTGGCAACGTTGATATATGCTCTTAAGGACCGTAGCTTGAAAAAAGGTCTGGCAACGTTATGTCTCGGTGGTGGCAATGCTGTAGCTATGGCAATTGAAATGGTTTGACGCAAAAATCCGTGGTCGGCGTACGTCCTCGTGCGCCGACTTGTTGCTGGCTTGAGGCGGACGGGGATGTCCGCCTTGCACAGTGTTCGTGGGCGGCTCGCCAAAGGCGAGTCTACATCTGCCCCGTCTGCGGTTGAATTGGAATTGGTTGACAAGATAGAGAAATGCTAATAACAGGATACTAAGGAGATGAACGATGAACGTAGACGACATCAAACGGATTACGGTCGTTGGTAGCGGGACTATGGGCAATGGCATTGCCCAGGTCTGCGCCGCGACCGGCTACGACGTCAACATAATTGACGTCAAGCAGGAGTTCCTTGATCGGGCGATCAAGATGATTACCAAAAGCCTTGACCGCCTGCTGAAAAAGGAAAAAATCACCGAAGATGATAAGAAAACGGTGCTGGGGCATATAAATCCCTCTACAGACCTATCGGTGGCTAAGAATGCTCAACTGGTCATTGAAGCGGTGACAGAGGAACTCAATATCAAACTTGACATCTTCAAGAAACTGGAAGACATTTGCCCGCCGGATACGATTTTCGCTTCCAATACTTCCTCACTTCCCATCACTCAACTTGCCGCTGTTACCAAGAGGCCGGACAAGTTCATCGGGATGCACTTCATGAACCCAGTGCCGATGATGAAGCTAATCGAAGTTATCCGCGGCATCGCTACCTCTAATGATACCTTCGCGCTGGTTAGTGACATCTCCAAGAAACTTGGCAAGACACCGGTGGAGGTGAACGATTTCCCCGGGTTCGTCGCCAACCGCATCCTTTTGCCCATGATTAACGAGGCTGTCTACGCCCACATGGAAGGTGTGGCGACGGTTGAAGCCATTGACGAAGTCATGAAGCTTGGAATGGCGCATCCGATGGGGCCGTTGACGCTGGCTGATTTTATCGGTCTTGACGTCTGTCTGGCCATTCTGGAGGTCATGCACGAGGGGTTGGGCGATCCTAAGTACCGTCCCTGTCCGCTGCTGAGGAAAATGGTGCAGGCCGGCTACCTCGGGCGCAAGAGTGGGCGTGGCTTTTATGACTACAGTTCGTAAGGAGAGTTTCGATGGATTTCAGTCTATCTGAAGAGGATCTCGACTTCAAGGCGATGGCACGGGATTTCGCCGAAAAGCGCCTCTACCCACGAGCCGAGGAGTTCGATGCGGAGGGAATCACACCTCCGGAATTAATCAAAGAGTGCGCCGAGTTGGGATATTTCGGCTTCACTGCTCCTGAGGAATATGGCGGGTCAGGTCTGAGCGCCGTAACTTTCATGGGTGTCCTTGAGGAGATCTGCGCTGCCTGTGCCGGTTTCGGTATTATGCTATCTGTTCACAATTCTCTTGCATGTGAGATCATAAGCGCTTTCGGCTCTGAGGAGTTGAAAAAGAAGTACCTGCCGCCAATGACCGCCGGTGAGAAGATTGGAGCCTACTGCCTGACCGAGCCCAATGCAGGCACGGATATCGCTGCGATGTTGATGACTGCCACCGACAAGGGCGATTACTACCTCCTCGACGGCACTAAGACCTTTGTAACCAACGCCGACCATGCCCAGGTTTTGATTGTCTTCGCGAAAACTGATCCCGAAGCCGGACGCAAGGGGATTAGTTGTTTTGTAGTGGACAAAGACAGCGACGGCATCACTGTCGGCAAGCTGGAGAAGAAGTGCGGCATGAAGGCTTCGGACATGCGCGAGATAAGCTTCGCCGATGTCAAGGTACCCAAAGAGAATCTGCTGGGCAAACCCGTCGAAGGATTCCGCATGGCGGTGGTCATTCTGAACTCCGGCCGCATCGGAGTATCGTTTCAGGCTATCGGTATTGCCCAGGCGGCGTTGAATGAAGCAATCAAATATTCTAAGGAACGCAAGCAGTTCGGTCAACCGCTGGCTAATTTCCAGGCGATACAGTTCAAACTGGCGGATATGGCCACTCGCATCGATGCCGGAAGACTCTTGGGATATCGGGCCGCGCTTCTGAAGGACGCCGGCAAGCCCTGTCACCGTGAGTCTTCGATGGCCAAGCTGTTCTGTTCGCAGACGGCCAACTACGTCTGCAACGAGGCGGTGCAGATTCATGGTGGCTATGGTTACATGAAAGAGTACGCCGTGGAGCGCTATTTCCGCGACGCCCGCGTCACCGAGATTTACGAGGGCACCACTGAAGCCCAGAAGATGGTCATTTCCCGCGACCTGCTGAAGGAGTAAGTCGTGCTGGAAAAGAAACATCACGAGTTCCGCGAGATGATTCGGGCCTTCGCCCTCGAGAAGATAGAGCCGGTCGCTGCCACGCTCGATATCGAGCAGCGCTTTCTGTATGAGCATATTAAGCCGATGGCTGAGATGGGGCTGATGAGTATGCTCATCCCTGAACAATATGGCGGACAGCCAGTGGACACCGTCTGTTACTCGATCGCCGTTGAGGAGGTCTCGCGCGTCTGCGGATCAACTGGCATAACGATAGCAGCGCACAATTCTCTCGGCACCTTTCCCATTCTTGCATTTGGCAATGAGGAACAAAAGAAGAAGTATCTTCCTCGTGCCGTTAGCGAGCTGGTAGCGTTTGGCCTGACCGAGCCTGAAGCCGGCTCCGATGCCGGCGCCACTAAGTCATACGCGCGCAAGAACGGCGACCATTGGATCCTCAACGGCACCAAATGCTTGATTACGTCGGCGTCGCACGCTTTTGCCACTGTCGCCACGGCGAAAACCACCGACGATCCGAAAGACACCGCTATCACCTCATTTATTCTTGAAAAGGATTGGGATGGTTACTCCGTTGGCAAGAAGGAGAACAAGTTGGGCCTGCGTGGTTCCAACACGGCCTTTCTACATTTCGATGACTTGAAAGTACCTGCTGAGAATCAGCTTGGGAAGATTGGTGAAGGATTCAAGCAGATGCTCATTACGCTTGATGGGGGGCGTATCTCTATCGGCGCCATGGCCCTCGGGTTAGCGCAAGGGGCTTTGGATTGTGCCTTGAAATATGCCGCCGAGCGGGTGCAGTTCGGTAAACCGATAGCGTACCACCAGGCTGTTGGTTTCACGCTGGCCGATATGGCGACCGAGATTGAGGCCGCCCGGCTGATGATCTATGAAACGTCGCTGATGAAAGATTCCGGCCAGCGCTTTTCAAAGCACTCGGCCATGTGCAAGTTGTTTGCCTCAGAGGTAGCTACCCGTTGCGCTTACAAGGCGATCGGCATCTTAGGCGGCGTGGGATGCTTGACCGGCAAGTACCCCGCCGAGCGCATCTGGCGCGACGTCAAGCTGTGCGAAATCGGCGA
>CAYQDB010000040.1:0-16136 GCA_964416195.1 uncultured Ignavibacteriales bacterium | reverse complement strand
TATGTTCGATGACGTGCTTGAAAACGAGGTTCATTTCGGTCAGTTCCTCTCGTTCGGTTTTCAGTTCTTCGGTGGTTTGTTTGAGTGCATCCTCCGCCCCTTTGCGATCGGTGATATCCTCTCCGGAACTAAGGTGACCGATTATATTTCCACTTTCATCCTGCAAGGTAGTGTTGTGCCAGACGATTAACCTTTCCTCACCACTCTTGGTCAAGACTGGATTTTCGAAATACTCTGCTATCTCAAGCTCACCGGCTAGCAGCTTCTCGGAAATTGGTTTTACAGTATCCCTCAATCTTTCAGGTAGAAAATTGTCGAACCAGTTCTTGCCAATGACCTCACTTTCGCCATATCCCAACACTTTGCAGCCTTTTTTGTTAATGAGAGTAACGTTGCCTTCAATATCAATGGCTATAAACATGACTTCTGCTATGTCGAGATATTTCTGAGCCTTGTCCCTTTCCTCCTGCAGCGCTTCCTCGGCCCGTTTGTGGTCAGTAATGTCAACAATGATGCCTTGATGGTGCGTGATAAGCCCGTCCTTGTCCCGTTTTATCCAGGTACGGTCATCAACCCAGCGGACTTCTCCCGTCTTGGTAACAACCCGGTATTCCTGGGTAAAACTGTCGTATATCTCCTGGTTGTTGTACTGAGCCGCTTCAGCGGCAACTCGGTCCAGGTCATCCGGGTGGATAATCTTGTCATAGGGAACCTCTCCAGAATGGAACTCCTGAGGTTTGTATCCGAATTGGTCCACATTGTCGGAGACGAATTCGACCGGCCAGCCCTCTGCCGCTTTCCACAGAAACACCACGGCTGGAGTGCGGTTGAGTATCCGTTCCAACTCTTCCCGTTTTTCGTAATGTTCTTGCAAGATTTTCTCGACCCGTTTGCGCTCGGTGATGTCCCAGAAGTAGTTACGTATTCCTATGATACCGCCACCCTTGGTTAGAATACTTCCAATCACTACCTCAAGATGGATCACAGAACCGTCTTTTTTGAGTCCCTTGAACTCGTATCGTGACGGCTCCTTTTCGCCTTGCATGCGTCTTTTATGAAATTCAGAAACGATTCGTAGATCATCAAGATGAAGAAGTGTTTTGTGTGATTGTTTTTTCATCTCCTCAATAGAATATCCGAACAAATCAGCAAATTCCTGGTTGAAGTAAGTAATATTTCCATTTTTATCATCTGCACAAATTGCAACTCCTGCATTTTCCACTATATCCTTATACCGCTCTTCACTTTCCCGCAGTGCCTCCTCCGCCCGCTTGCGCTCGGTGATGTCAACCCAGTTCGCCAAGCAATACTTGAGCTTGCCGTTCTTTTTAACTGGTCTGGACGTTATCTCAACCCAAAACCTGTCTCCGTTCTTGGTTTGGAAAAGCTCCTCGAGCTTTTGTGCTCCCTTGCGCATAGCTTCTCCCAAGTCTTTCTCCGTCTTCTGCAATGTCTCTTCCGTCCACCATGGGTATGGGGCTTTTCTGTCCGTAAGTTCTTCAGAAGTAAAGCCGGTCAGCTTTTCCAGCGCGGGATTCACATATTTAACTGAAGTATCTGGATTTATGACTATTATGGGAAACGGAGAATTACCTAACAGACTGGAACTGAATTCCTCGCTCTCCTGCAACGCCTGCCATACTTTTGAGCCCTCAGCGGATATTCCTATCCCGCGAGCGAGTGCTCTGGCGAACCGCCGCACTCCGAGGATATGTCCGGAATGTCCCGCTGCCGCGGAAGGCTCAGAAGCGTCTCTGCCTTTCTGGAGAAGCTTGAACTTTTTTGGGTTACTTTTGGAAGAACTTCCCTGTCCTCGTTGTTGCATGACCTGAAACCCCTTTTGTATGAATCAGGCACTTCGTCGTTGTGCTGTTTTCCCTTGAATAATATATATACAACAAATTGGGCATTGATGTCAACCAAAAAAACTGCCGTTTGTTCCAATTCTCCAGGATAGCCCTGCGTCGCCAGCCAGATAAAGACCACGACGGGAGTGCGGCTAATTATCCGCCGTTGTGTCAGGTCTTGATCCGCGGAGGGCGGATTGTGACCTGACACGCAAGTATATGTCAGGCAAGGGCGGCAGGTCACACATATCCGCTGGTGCGGATTCGCAAGACCTGCCGCAACCATGTGTTGGTGCTTTCTCAACAAGCCCTTGCGCGGGAATGACGATCTTTATGGGTAATGTGCTCTGATTTTGATGCCAACTTGGTATGAGCACCTTTAGCTCGACTTCCTGTTGCCGACTAGCTCTGTGCCGCTTGCCAGAGAAAGACCACGACGGGAGTGCAGCTACTAACCCGTTCCAACCCTTCCTGTTTTTCGTATTACTCTTGTAGGGATTTCTCGGCCTGCTTGCGCTCGGTGATGTCGCGAAGATGTTCAATCACGTTGACGATCTTGCCTGATTCGTCCAGAATCGGGTATGCTCTCACATCAAGCCAGATGTCCAATTCTTCCGCATACATCTCGACTTGAGCAGGCTGTTTGGTTTTGTAGACCTCAGTAGTGGCGCATATCTCGCACGGAGTATCTCTACCAATCAATTCGTAACATTTCTTACCTTTTACATCATCTGGGGTCATATTGAGAAATTTGTATCCGGCAGCATTATAGCGGATTATTCCGTGATGTCTGTCCTGAACCCCAATCACATCGGGAATGGTGTCGAAAAGTGTTTCGAGCAGTTTGGCGGTCTCCTTATTCCTATCCTTGGATTCCCGCAGCGCCTGTTCCGCCTTCTTGCGCTCGGTGATATTCTGCGTAACTTCAACAACTCCGAAAACCCTACCTTTGTCATCTTTAACAGGATGACCCTTGACCAGCCACACCCTTCTGTCAGGTGATCTTATTTCCCTTTCTTCAAGTTGACCAGTTTCAAAAGCCCTGAGTACGGGACAACCATCGCACAGTTTATCATTCTGCTGCCATATTTCGTAACAATGGTTCCCCACCAATTGATCTAAAGACATACCAACACTCTCAGCTGCTGCTTTATTGGTCCAGACAACTTTTAATTCTGGATTATCATAGTAAGCCACAAGCTCTGTCATACTATCCAAGATGATGGACTTCTCCTTCTCACTCTCCCGTAGCGCCTTCTCCGCTTGCTTGCGCTCGGTGATGTCACGCACGATGGCAAGGACATAAGGTGTCCCGGAAAGTTCTAATCTGTTGAGACTAACCTCGGCATCGAATGGGGTTCCATCATGGCGGCAATGCAGCCACTCAAAAAACTGTGGTTGACCATTAAGGGCGGCGGTGATTTTTTCGATGGCTTTTTCTTTAGAATCCCGTCCGTCGGGCTGCTGCGGAAGGGAAAAACGGTAAGGCGGCTGACCAACGATCTGTTCTTTGGTACAGCCAAACATCTTCGTGGTCATCCGATTGCAGTTGATAAAGTATTCTCCATCCACTAGGAAGATAGCGTCGTTGGCCGATTGAAAGAGAGTGCGATACCGCTCTTCGCTCTCTCGGATAGCCCTTTCCGTATTTTCGCGTTCGGTGATGTCTATGTCTGCCCCTCTGTACCCCAGTAGGCTCCCTTTCTTATCGAGTATTGGAACTCCACTTGTCGACAGCCAAATTGTTTTGCCGTTCTTGTGCACATTCCGGTTTGTGAATTTTCGGAAAGGCTGCTTTTGGGCAAACACTTCAAACGCCTTCTTCTTCAACTCTTCCCGGTCTTCGGGATGGAATAGGTCATAGAAATGCTTCTCGAGCATTTCCTCGGGCATATAGCCTAGTATTTTCTCGACAACAGGGCTTGAGTAAGTGTATTTTCCATCAGCGTTGATCTCCCAGATCCATTCTATAGCATTCTCAGCAATATCCTTAAACCTTTCCTCGCTCTCCCGCAGCGATTCCTCAGCCTGCTTGCGCTCGGTGATGTCCAGAACTATGCCTTGATAATGAGTGATGGCTCCATTCTGGTCCCTTCTTATCAAAGTGTGGTCGTCGACCCAGCGGACTTCTCCCGCCTTGGTGATAATCCGGTACTCCTGGGTAAAACTGTCGCAGATTTTTTGGTGGCTGTGCTGGAATATTTCGGACGCAATTCGCTCTAGGTCATCCGGATGGATGATATTGGCATAGGGAATCATTCCAGAATAGAAATCTTCAGGGCTATATCCAAATCGTGCGACGTTGTCAGAAACGTATTCCACCGGCCAGTCTTCTGTCGCTTGCCGGAGGAAGACCACAGCAGGGCTGCGGTTGATTATCGATTCCAGTTCCGCCTGTTTTTGGGATTGCTCTTGTATCTTCTCTCCGGTTTGCCTGTGCTTGCTGTGTTCTGCCGCCTGGGGTTCCGAGTGTGTCAGCGAACTGCGGGATAAAACAGGTAAAGCGGAATCGATCTGTAAGGGGCCTACTTGCCCTGCTGCAGCGCTCTCAGCTTTTAGCTTATCCATAGAGATACTTGCTCCTCTTCTAATGCAAAGCTCTGGTTCTTCTCCCCAGAGGCAGCTACGCCTCTATCTGCTGCCAATCCAAATTTGATACAACATCTTGGGTGGTGATGTCAGCTAAAAAGCTCCTGTCAATTCCGTTTCCAGTAAACACCAGACTACATGAGGTTGTCTGAAAAAAAGCGCTCATGATCGGTACAGGGTGGCGGTTTCCGCATTCTCCACGGCTCACCGATTAGGTAACCTCACATGACCATTTAGTATGTTTTATCGACAGTATCCTAGTGGAGTTTATACCTTGGAGCAGTGGTTTGTTTGTTTGCCGAAGCTCACTTCGAGAATTTGCTTGCAGGGCAGCCTTAAAAGCTGTAGTTTGTTATTGTGACAAAGGCCGGTTGGACGAAGTTAGATCAGGGTCTGAGGAACAGGACTTGCTGAGTATCTGTCATGCCGGAGCACCAGCAGATGAAACCGCCCGCCGGTAGTATAGTTGCCTAAGCAGCGAATGGAGCGCCCCCGTAGCTCATCCGGATAGAGCATCTGCCTTCTAAGCAGAGGGTAGCAGGTTCGAGTCCTGCCGGGGGTACTTTGTTTGCATTTTGACCCCCTCGGCTATCAAGTCGAAGGGTTTCTTGTATGTGGGACAAAGAGTTAGGCCGCTTAAGGTGCAGTTCGAAAGTACGCTGTTGAGAAGCTTTCGCTTTTCTGATCCGCCTTGGGTAATGTAAAGAGAATGGGCACTTTGGGCAAGTTCGAGAATCTCTGATCCTTGATCCACGTAACCGTGGTCGGCTTGCTCCAAACTGGATACTTGTCCGCGGATGTGATCCTGCTCTTCCCGCCATCGTGCTGACAGATCGCTCCAGTAGCCTTCGTCAATAACGCCGTCAAGTCTGTCCTCGTAGGCTTTGTCAAATCTGACCTGAAGATTGTCAAGTTTTCGCCTGAGTTTCTTTATCTCAGACTCCCGGTATACGCGTTCTTCGTTGTAGCTGCTTTTCAACCGGAGACGACCCCCATGCCCCCTCAGTAGTAGGATTGATCGATTACAGATTTCTGAAGGCGCGGGCATGTTCTATCCCGCACCTTTTCAATTACACACACGGTCTGTCACAGGAGAGTCAGTTCGTCCAAGAGGGCATCCAGGTGGTAGACTTCATCGATAACGTAGAGTACGTACCTGATGTCAACACTAATTGAGCGAGTGATCTCAGGGTTGAACAGATAATCTGCCGCGATGCCTTCATAGTTGCAGTCAAAAAGCAGGCCGACAAGACTACCCTTGCCGTCGATAACCGGACTTCCGGAGTTGCCGCCGGTGGCATCGTTGGTGGTCAGGAAATTCACCGGGACATCTTTGATCGGATCATGGACGTACGCACTGGTTCTGCCGGTGGTACGAGCCTGTTTCAATTCGTCCGGTACGATGAATGGATCCTCACCTGTCTCCTTCTTAAGCACACCGGCGACAGTGGTAAAGCAGTCGTAATCCACGCCATCTCGGGGGCTGTATCCTTTAGTCACGCCGAAGTTGATACGCATGGTTCCGTTAGCATCAGGATACAACTCATCCTGTTTCCATTCTGCATACGCACTTATCAGCTTCGGTTCCAGGCGGTTGGATGCACCTTTCAGCTTCTTCGACCGATTTCTGTAGTCTTCCCGTTCCGCATAGGTTGCTTTCGCAAACTCGATGAGTGGATCGTTCAGCGCCTCGAGTTCTTCAACGGACATATTGAACATCTTCATTCTGTCTTCAAGTGTGCCCATTTTCGTGTTTGCAAAGGTGTATTCAAGCCAGGTTTCAAGCCGTGATTCACTATCGCTGCCTTCTGCCGCAGCGATGGTCTCGTCTATGGAAGTTATTCTGTGGCCTTCAGGAAGGGCAAGTGCCTGCTGTAAGAAATATTTCAGCAGAGCCCAGTCGTATTCAGGAACCAGATTGATCTGAACATCCTCAAGCCACTCCCAGGTGCTGATGGAGTCCCGATCCTGGTAACCCCTCTCACGCTCCATGTCGTCTTTCGTCCGCTCAAGAGCCCAGCGGTAGATGGTGAAGGCAGCGTCCACATGGTCGGGCCAGCCCAGCGTACCAAGAACACGGTCTTTATCTCTCGTGAGCTGCTTTTCCTGGTACAGGCTGTCAAGGCCGGATAAAACTCCGCCGTATCGCCGATTCAGATCCGGACTGCCGGCAACAAAAGCGCTCAGGCCGGCCTCAGCCTCCAGCTTCTTTTCCAAAAGATTCCATTCCTGGAAGCCCTCCAGCATCCCGAGACTGTTCTTCAGAGAATTATTGAGGCCCTTCGAACGAGAAGCCAGCCTGACTTCGATCTCCGGATCGTCTGCAGACAATTCTTCGATGATTTTCAGGATATCTTCACAGGTCTTAATCCAGGTTGGATACCTGTGGCTGACCAATTCGTCGACTTGATACGAACTGGCGTAACGGCTGGTCCGGCCGGGGAAACCGATGATCATGGCAAAGTCGCCATCCTTCAGACCGGACGTCGAGATGGGAAGAAACACTTCAGGGTGGTACGGCACGTTCTCCTCGGAGTATTCGGCTGAACCTCCATCGGGAGCGATATAGGCACGCAGAAAAGAGAAATCTCCCGTGTGACGAGGCCACATCCAGTTGTCGATATCACCGCCGTATTCCCCGATGGAAGCTGGCGGAACATATACTATGCGAACATCCCGGATTTTGAACTGTCGATACAGGATAAATTGCTTACCGCCGAACATATGTGCGACGCGGCACTTTATATCTCCTTCCTTCTCCGCTTCTGCGATGATCTCTTTGATCGCCTTGTCCATTGCCTGATATCGCAAGAAATCATCCATGTCATCGCTGATATCCGCAAGGACGCGTCCAGTAACATCCTCTGCAGACAGGGTCACCCAGACGTTGTACCCGATGGCGGGGAGTTCTTCTTCACGCGAGGCCGCATAGAACCCATCCCGAATAAGGTCTATCTCAGCTGTGCTCTGTTTCTGCACGGCGCCGAACGCCACGTGGTGGTTGGTGACGATCAGACCATCTTTGGAAACAAACGAACCGCTGGCCCCGACCCGAACAACCGCCCGGCATAACCCGCCTCCGGCCGGATTATAAATATCCTCTGGCTCCAGTTCGAGCCCGGCGGCTCTGAAGTCGTCAAGCGACAACTTGTCGACGTCATACAACGGCCACATTCCCTCCTCACCGCTTGCTACTCCTACCAACAGAATCGCAGCGAGAAGGATCAGTGTGATCGTTCCGTGTCGTAAAATCATATCGATGTCCTCCTTTACCTGTCCACAAAATAGAGACGTCGATCAATTTCGCAAGCCATTTTTGCCTATCCTGGCAGCGATTGCGGGACATGAAAATTCGGGCGGAACGACCCCCTACCCCCCTTTTCGGAGTCCCACGATATAGAGAAGTGGGGACCCCCGGCTCAAGTGAACCTACCAGTTTTTTGAAAACAGCGAAACCAAGATTTCCTTGCCATTCTTGCAATTGTCCTTACCTTGTAGTCAGCGGGGTCACAATGTGTCCCTGCTGCAAATACACCCCTGGCGTTCAATGGCTGTCGGGGGATTTTTTGTCTGCGGCTGTTTTTCTGTGGCCCCTTTCCTCAGTTTGCAGGAGAACGTAGCTCAGAATAGCTCTACAGCGATCGTGTGGCGGCTTGAGAGACAATCTGGTCAGAAACAGCTTCAGGAGAATTGGCGACAGCAAAATGCCCTCATTTTTTGTGCTCATAGAACTGATTACTCAGGGAAACAGGGGAATTCTTTACAATTCGAGGAGATTTTTGTATATTTAAAATACTGAAAGGGACAAACTGTGTTTTTGATACCTTTATATGAAAAATCTCAGATTGTTGTGTGAGAGGAGGTTCACGCCGGGGTCAGGTACTTTGCCGGCCATCCGGAGCCGTCGACCAGTTGGCGGCCAACCCTGGAGGAGCAATGATGACACCACGCCGTTCATTCAAGGGCACCACTGGCACTCTGATTTGTGTGGTGCTTGTTTTTATGCTGGCAGCCGCAGCCCAGTCGATCGCTGATCAAATCGAAATCACCTACGACTTTGCTGCCCCTTTGGTGCAAACGGTCGAAATTGACGGACAGCAGTTCTCAGAAGTGACCATGCAGGGCTGTCCCCCTTCTGGAACTGTCGGCGGCCCAGCCCTGCCAACCAAACGGGCCCGCGTGCTGCTGATCTATGGTCACCGCGTCAAGTCGGTGGCGGTGAATCGTACTCAAAAGCATCTGGTCGCCGGCGGTCTGCGCCTGGCTCCAGTCGAACAGCCATTCCCCCTGTCGACGCCGCCAGACCAAGTACCTCCGCTCTATGTCAACGAGGAAGTCTACGCCACAAACCAACCTTTGCCCAATCAGACAGGTCGACTGGTTTCGGAGCAGGTGTTCCATGGTTATCGAATCGCGCTGATTGACCTGGTTCCAGTGGAGTACATCCCTTCCACGGGGGAATTGCATTACTACTCCAAGATCGAACTGACGGTCACTACGATGTCAACGTCGAGCCTTCCGGAGGTGCGGGGGATTGCGACCGACGCCGAGGTCTTATCTGCAAGAGTGGACAATGCTTCCCTGATCAACACCTACAGATCCGCAAGCAAGGTTGGCACAAGCGGCTACGACATGTTGATTATCACGTCCTCGGCGCTTGCATCGGCCTTTCAGCCGCTGAAGGACTATCACGACGGCAACGGCATCGCGACCGAGATCCATACGCTGGACCAGATTGGCGGTAGCGATCCGCATACGGTTCGTGATTACATTCGCAATGAGTACCTCACCAGCGGTATCCGGCTGGTCCTGCTCGGGGGTGACGATGACATCATTCCTGCCCTGGATCTCTACGTCAATGTCATTCTGTCCTCCGGGTCGATTACTGCGTATGACATGCCAGGGGATTTCTACTTTGCCTGCCTGGATGGTACCTTCAACTACGATGGGGACGGCTGGTGGGGTGAGCCTGGCGACGGTGAGGATGGCGGAGAAATCGACCTTTTGCCGGAGATCGGACTCGGTCGAGTTTCGGCTGGCGATGCCGCCGAAGTCGCCAATCTGATTAACAAGACCATCTTCTACCTGGAGAGCAATGACGACTACCTGTCCAAAGTCCTGCTGGCAGGTGAGGACCTCGGATTTGGCGGCCTGGGTGAATACGGTGGCTACGCCATGGACGAGATGGTGAACGGTTCTGACGCTCATGGCTTCACCACCTACGGATTCGCCGCCGACCAGTATAATATCGAGAAGCTGTATGACCTGACCAGCCTGCCGTACAATTACTGGCCGCCGTCGGAGCTTATCGCTCGCATCAACGAGGGTGTGCATATCGTCGATCACCTCGGCCACAGCAATATCGGCTACGCCATGCGTACCGACACCGGTATGGTCAAGTCGCAATTGACCAACACCGATTACTGTTTCCTCTATGCCGAGGGCTGCAGCGCGGGGCGATTCGATTTCTACGACTGCTGGGCCGAGTACGTCACGACCAAGCTGTCCGCTGGGGGATTCGCATGCGTGGCTAACTCCAGAGCCGGTCTGGGCTCGCGCACTACTCAGCATCCGGTTCACGTTTTCAATCGCGAGTTCTGGGATGCCATCTACAGTGCCGATGAGGGCTGTCCGGAGTTGGGTATGGCCATGCTCGATGCCCGCTTCGACCTGGCTAGCCGGATCAACGAACCCGCAATTCGCTGGACCTACTATGAAACCAACCTGTTCGCTGACCCGGCAGTGAGGATAAAGCCTATCCGCAGCCTTGCCATCATGTTCCCCAATGGTACTCCCACGGAAGTCGAGCCAAAGACTGAAACTACGTTCGATGTCACTATCACAGGGATTGGCGAGGGTACACCGCTGACCGGGAGTGGTCTGCTGCACTACCAGATCGATGGCTCCGACTCTATGGCTGTGCCTCTGGTATCAGTCCGACAGGAGCAGTACCAGGCGGTCTTGCCGTCGCTGGACTGCGGCCAGACCATCGAGTACTTCGTGAGTTTCGATGAATCAGAGGGCGGACGCTGTTACGCCCCTCCGCCGACCGAGCCGTTGGCGGCAATACCTATCAGCGAGGAGGAGGTGGTCTTTGAGGACTCATTTGAAGATAGTGCCGACTGGACCATGACGAGGCTATGGGATATCGGTGTACCGCTGGGCCAGGGCGGACAGGAGCAGAACTACCCGGTGCCGGATCCTACCGAAGGGTGTCTCGGATCCAGCGTGCTCGGATATAACCTGGCGGGCGATTACGAGAACAACATAGCGGCTCAGCACGCCACCAGTCCGGCCATCGACTGCTCCGGATCGAATGAGATGCGCCTTCGGTTCTGCCGCTGGCTCGGAGTCGAACAGCCGGTCTACGATAAGGCCTCCGTTTCGATCAGTACTAACGGAACCGATTGGACCACCCTGTGGCAGAATCCGGCCATTATCGGCGATTTGGAGTGGATGGAGATTGAGTACGATATTTCCGACTATGCCGACAACCAGCCGACGGTCTATCTGCGATGGACAATGGGACCCACCGACGGCGGCTTGCGTTTCTGCGGTTGGAATATCGATAATGTCCGCGTAGTCTCGATGTTCTGTCAGATCTGGATATGCGGCAACATTGATGACATTGTCGGTCCAGGTGGACCTGTGGACGTCTCCGATCTAACATACATAGTGGCGTACCTGTTTAGCGGGGGACCGTCGCCACCAGTCCCCGAAGCAGCCAACGTGGATGGCCTTACCGGTCCCGGAGGACCGATAGACGTTGCTGACCTCACCTATCTTGTCGCCTATCTATTCCAAGGTGGCCCCGCTCCTGTGTGTGAGTAGGAACTTGGATCGGCCAGAGATGGGGGACGTTCTCGCACTTTCGGAAATGCGGTAGGCACTCACAAGCGACGGGAACCCAAGATTACCATTCATGGGACTCCTAAAAGGGGTGGTAGGGGGTGCCTTCTGGCCCATATTCTTAAGTGTTCCCCCTGAGCCGTAGGTACTATATTCTCAAACCGGAGGGCTTGTTTCTTTCCCCCGTACCGCTGCCGCAAGGCAATTCCAATACCACAGGACAGTCAGCCGGTGCAGCGAGTTCAATGGTAAAGGTTGGGTAACGTTCTCAGCAGTATCCGGTACTGGTATGCGACTGTACACCATCTATAGAGAAAAGGTCAGCTCAAAAGCTCTGAGTTCTGCACGGTTCAGGGAGCATGTCAAACGGCCTGCCTTAAGTAGTCCACGACCGGCTGAAAAGTTCTATAATCGTCCTGCCGGGGGTATTTCTACGGCCAATAAGGAAGATATCACCGACCCCTGCCTATTCATTAGCAGGAGTCGGATACTCCCGCTTTATCGAAACGTCGCATGTTAGTTAGAAGGAAAATTCTGCTACTCAGCCTCCCGTTCGGCTTTTGCCTGCTCAATGACTTTCTGGGCGATTTCGTGAGGAACCTCTTCGTAGCGGGAGAAGTCCATCGAATACACTCCCTGTCCCTGGGTCATCGACCGCAGGTCGACCGAATACTGGTAGAGTTCGGCCTGAGGGACTGCGGCTCGGATTCGCTGATGTTTACCTTCCGGATCCATACCGGCAATCTTGCCTCTTCTGGAGGAAAGGTCGCCCATGACGTCGCCGGTGAACTCATCCGGAACCAGCACCTCGATATTATAAATCGGCTCCAGAAGCACCGGTTTGGCCTCCAGGAAACCTTCCTTAAAGGCCATCAAACCAGCAATCTTGAAAGCCATATCTGAGGAATCGACCTCGTGAAATGAACCGTAGTACAACGTGACTTTTACGTCTACCACCGGCGACCTGGCCAGTCCGCCGTGTTGCATCTGCTCGACGATTCCCTTTTGAACAGCCGGTATGTACTTGCTCGGGATTACCCCACCTTTGATTGCATCAATGAACTCGAAACCACCACCGCGAGTGTTGGGTTCAATCCTGATATAGACCTCTCCAAATTGCCCTCTACCGCCGGTCTGTTTCTTATGCCGGTATTGCTTTTCGGTTTTGGCCCGCACCGTTTCCCGATAGGGAATCCTCGGTTTAACGAGATCGATGTTAACGCCAAAGCGCTGTTTCAGCTTATCGCTCAGTACTTCAATATGCGTTGAGCCTTGTGCCCACAGAACCATCTGTTTGAGGGCGGGATCAGCTACGACACAAAAAGTCGGATCTTCCTCATTGAGTTTCTGCAAACCGCTGGCGATTTTTTCCTCATCCCCTTTGGACTTGGCCTTTATCGCTACATCCATCACAGGATTGGGAAACTCGACCGGAGGGATCGTCAACGAGAGACCCGCCTGTCCCAGTGTGTTGCCGGTGTGGGTGTTCTTGAGCTTGACGAGCGCACCTATATCACCCGCCGGAACCGAGGACACCTCGCTGCGGTTTTTGCCGTGGAAAGTGTAGACCTGCGTGACCCGCTCGGTCGTATTAGTCTGCTGGTTCCGTAGTTCCATTCCTGATTTTACCGTCCCAGAAAAAGCTCTAAAAAAAGACATTTCGCCCAGGTGACCTTCCGAAGTTGTCCTGAATACATAAGTGAGCGGCTTGTCCTCGGGATCGCACAGAACTTCGACTTTATTTTCGCTGCCGTTTTTCTGAGCCATAATTGGCGGTATCTGATTGGGCGCAGGAAGGTACTTGTCGGCGAAGTCCAGCAACAATTTCACACCTATGTTATTTATTGCGGAGCCAAACAGAACCGGGTAGATCTTTCCCTGCGCAATACCCATACGCAACCCTTTGAGGATGTCACTATCGGGCAGCGTACCCTCTTCCAGAAACTTCTCAGTAAGTTCATCGTCGGCCTCGGCCGCAGCCTCGATAAGTTTCTCGCGTTCGGATTGAGCAGTATCCTGTAGGTCAGCGGGGATGTCGGTATCAGTTCTATTGCCGTTACTGTCGTAGGTGTAGGCCTTCATCTGGAGAAGATCGACGAGGCCCTTGAAATTATCGGCTTCTCCAATCGGAATCTGGACAGCCACGGTCTCTCTCCCGAAAGCGTTCCTTATTGACTCCAGGGTGGTTTGCCACATGGCATTTTCCAGTTCCATTTTGTTGACAAAGAAAAAGCGTGCGATATTGCGGCTTGCCATCGCATTCCACTGCAGTTGAGTGCCAACTTCTACACCAGCGCCGGCATCTATTACAACACCGACCGTGTCAGCTACCTTTAGGCTTCCAAGCAGCTCGCCGGGAAAGTCAGAATGCCCCGGACAGTCCAGCAAGTTTATCTTGTTATTTTGCCATTGGCAGGCCAATAGCTTCGAAGATATCGACGTTTTTCTGGCTATTTCAGCGTCGGTATAGTCGAGCAGAGAGGACCCGTCGTCTACTCGCCCAATGCGGTTGTTTTGCCCGGTGCTATAGGCAATCGCGTCGGCAAGACTTGTTTTGCCGCAGCCACGTTGTCCAGCTAGGCAGATATTACGAATTCTTTCTGTGGTAAACTCCTTCACCAATTACCCTCCAAGGTATTCAACGTTGACGGTACAAGAGCCAATATGGCCGTACCTCTCTAAGGTTTTCGAATCGAGCAATCATACAAAAACACACTGCTCTTGTCAATCCGTTTTGACTGTGAAATAACTGCAGGAAATGCGAGGGGTCACAGATCGCCCTGTGCAAGGTCTTGAATACAGTTCTTTGCTATCGGGTTCTTCGGGAGGGTAGAGGGTACTCTCTGGTGGCTAGGGGGTTGATTGTAGTTTGTGTTTTTAAAGCCGACGCCCCGCGGTTTTAGTGCCGCGGGGCGTGGGTTATTGTATGGGCAAGCTGAAGGCAGTTACTTCAGCAGGACCATCTTCTTGGTAGCGGTGAAGCTGCCGGCATCAAGTTTATAGAAGTAGATGCCGCTGGCATGGTTCGCCGCATCCCATTCAAGCTCTACCATACCGGCCTCATGCGAACCGACGAAGCTTTCCACTTCCTGACCATTGACGTTATAGATGGTCAGGGTGTAGTTGGTCGCTGTCGGCAGCGCAAAGCTGATGATAGTAGCGGGGTTGAACGGGTTAGGATAGTTCTGGTTCAGGGCGAAGTTGGCCGGGATCAGCTTGGTTACCACCGGGTTGCCCTCGCGGGTAGCCATCTCAATGGAGACGATCTCGCCCGAAGTATTGAGGAACTCACCCATGAAGCTGTTACCCTCCAGGGAGTAGACCAGAACACGCGTATTCTCGCCGTTGAAGTTGTACTTCATCTCCATATCAGGCGCCAGCAGGGTCGGGGTCACATCCCCTTCAAGCACGACATAGGCGGCGCCCATGGCAACATCGTCAGTCACCCGCAAGACACCGTCATGGCCATGTGAGTAGGAGGCGTTCACCGGCGTGGTCGCCTTCGGATACGGCAGGGCATCGCCCACGATAACACGTACCAGGTAGACCAGGTCGCCGACCGTCAGGGTCAGGCCGTCGGCATTGACGTCGGTCGCGGCAATCTGGCCCTCGACATTGACATGGAAGGCCTCGAGGCCGAGGATGAAGTAGTTGGTGAAGACCACCGCGTCGGCCACCTCATAGGCAATGCCGTTGAGGTTGATGTCGCCGCGGGCGTCGATCGACTCGGCGCAGACAATGTCAACGCCACCGTTGACGAAGTCGACCAGGCGCAGAGGATCAGGTTTGCCGTCGCCGGTATCGACGTCGCAGGTGTAGTTAGCTCCGAGGTAGGTGGGGAACTCAGCAGTGGGGTCTTCAAGTGGATTCGCCAAGAGGGTGTCCGCAAAGTCATAGATGTGGCGGCTGATAAACAGCGTATCGCCTGTCTTAGAGGAGATAGTGTTGTCGCCGCAGTCGGTCCAGAAGAAGCGGATCGGTACATACTGGCACTCGAAGAGCCGATTGTCGGTGACCATGAAGCGCAGTACAGCCAACTCACCGGCCCCTGGGGCCCAGCAGGTGGGATGATTGGCGCCGTTGTTGGTCTCCGCCATGGCGACTATTCTCACGATACCACCCCAGAAGAAGTGGGGTTCGTAGGAAGGCCAGAACCACCAGCGGTAGGTGAAGTACTCCCAGCCGCAGTTAACCAGGAACTGTCCCGGCACAGCCAACTGGAAGTTCAACGCCGAGCGGTCATAGGCGATCAGAAGGTCAAAACCACCCATCTCATTAGGGGGTTGGATGCCGTCATCAAGATAGATGGAGACTTCCTCGATGCGACCCTGGTAGGTGTCGTGGGTCTTCTCTATGTAAGCGCGGATAGTCGGAATTACCCGAATCCACAGGCAGCAGGTGTCGGCGCTTCTCTCGCTGCAACCAGGCACCGCCGGGGCTCCATCGCTCACTGCCACACACAGTTTAAAGAGGCCGATGTAGGGATTTTCCTCTTTAGTTTGCCATTGCCACTCACCGGTGGCGGCGTTGATTGAGGGTGTCCCCGGGCCGTTGAAGTAGGTTATAGAGTACATAAGCGGTGATGGACCGCCGTCAGGATCGTTACCAGTAACGGTTCCGGTTGCCGTGTAACCCCAGACGATGTTGTTGGTGTCAGTCGGGCAGGTGATGGTGGGCGGGAGATTGAAGACGCAGATTTCGAAGTCGGTCGAGGCGGTGGCGTCGCAGGAATCCTTCACCTGGATGGTCACCGGATGGATACCGACATCGGTACCCAGGGTGAGCCAGGTGATGACGCCGCTGACGGCGTTTACGGTCAGGGCTGCCGGACCGACGAGCTTGCTGTAGGTC
>CAYQDB010000039.1:0-16963 GCA_964416195.1 uncultured Ignavibacteriales bacterium | reverse complement strand
AGATTCCCCAGAAGGAATTCCTCGAGTGAGCTGAGGCCGCGCCTCGCATCAAGAGCGATTCTCTCGATTTCAATTACTCTTCCATCCTCATCGGGTTCATTTACAGGCTTCAGCGACAAATTACGGAAAATCCACGGTAGATCGAACTCACCGTAATTTACACCGGTCATATACGAGTCCCTCAGCATGTAGTCTAATCTGTCCACATCAAATTGAGCGTTGACGATTGAGGACAGATAGAGTGGCTTATAACTGTTTGAAAGCACGTCGGTAACATCCCTTTTGAGCACATCGTCATAATCGTCATATTTGTCGAAAAGACCGGCAAGCGATTTGTGCTCCATTATTAGTTTTTTCGACCACGAATCATGTTTCATAGCGTATTTATATCCCACTTCTTTGAGTACGGCTTCAAAAAGATGGCTCAAGGGGCCATGGCCCGTATCGTGCAAAAGAGCGGCAAGTTTTACTACGAGCTTGTCATAGTCATCAATCCTATGACCGTCCAACTCAAGTTGATCCAAAAGAGAGAAGGCCAGATGATAAACGCCGAGGGAATGCGTAAACCTTGAATGTTCCGCGCCTGGGTATACGAGGTATGCTGTTCCAAGTTGTTTAATACTTCTTAATCGCTGCATTGGCTCGGAATCGAGCACATCTAATAACAAGTCACTATCGATCTTAACTATATCATGAATCGGGTCTCAGATGAACTTCTGTATTTGTTTTAGACGCTGCAGGACTTTCTTTCTTCTTGAGGATTTCCCCTCAAGCTCACGGTTCTCTTTGCCGTTTCCCGAGTTTTGGTTTTTGTGTGTGTTTTCCTTTGTTTCCACTCTTACATTCTCTGCCAATTCGCTGCACAACGCTATCACAAGTTGGTTAATAATTCGAACTTGTGATTCTCACCATAAGTACAGTCAACTAAGTATTGAGTCAACAAAAACCAAGCAACGAGTCAAGGTCAATACAACCTCTCCCTCTTGGCCAGAAACGCATACAGTGCCTTATCAAATGGCGTGGCGGTGTCGATGGCGTGGTAGTCGATGTTGGCCTGGCGGCAGGCTGTGGCGATTTCGTCGGCGAAGCCCCGAACCGCCTGGGCATAATCCTTCTTGATCTGATAGGGCAGCGTCGTCAGCTCTTCGCCGGTTTCCATGTCTTTGAAAACTGCCTCGCGGGGGAAGGCAAAGTCGCGCTCGCGCGGGTCGAGGATGTGAAATACAATCACCTCGTGTTTGTTGTATCGGAAATGCTTCAAGGCCGAGATGATCTGCCCGGCCTCGTCCAGCAGGTCGGACAAAACAATGACGAGCCCGCGCCGCTTGATCCGCTCCGCCATTTCATGTAAAGCACTTGCGACATCGGTCTTTTCCGAGGGCGTTTGTGAGGCTATTTCAGTCAACAACACATGAAGATGCCCGTACTTCGAGCGCGGAGGGACGTAGCGCCGGATCTTTTCGTCAAACGCCACCATCCCGACGGCATCCCGCTGACGCAGCATCATGTATGACAGCGCCGCCGCCAAAAGCCGGGCGTAATCCAGCTTCATGACACGGCTGCCGGAGCGGTAGGCCATCGAGCGGGAGCAATCCAGTAATAGATACGCCTTGAGGTTTGTCTCTTCTTCATACTGCTTGATGTAATAGCGATCGGATTTAGCGTAGACCTTCCAGTCGATGTCGCGGATGTTGTCACCGGGCATGTACTGACGGTGCTCGGCAAATTCGACCGAGAAGCCGTGATATGGTGACTTGTGCATACCCGCGATAAACCCTTCCACCACCATCCGCGCCCGTAGCTCCATGCCCTTGAGCTTGGAGACGGTTTCGGGATTAAGGTATTGTCGGTAGTCAGTGGGCATTTATCACTTATACTCCGTTCTCGCGTAGGGGGCGGCCTTGTGTCGCCCCATTCAATAGGGCTCCGCCCCCGGCGGAGACAAGCCCCGCCGCTACGCGTTCAACGCCGTGCCCGGCAGATGCCCTCATCTGCCCAATCTCACGACCCGTCCTCTTTTAGCTATGACCACTCCTTGTCAACCTGCACAAAAGAGCGAGTCAAAACCCGACAGAACAATATAGCTAGATTCCCGCCTTCGCGGGAATGACTTTTCTGCAGCTTCTGTGTCACGCGATACCTCTGTCGTGTTTTCGCGCGGTCAGGAATCCTTTCCTGACCGTCTTAAACCAACCGTCACGAAAGGATTCTTGACGGTGCACAAAACGTTTTGTATCGGACTCGCAAGGAACCCGACCTACTTGAATATTTTAACAAACGGTTCACCTTCCGGCAAACGATACCCTCGGTGCATCCCTTCGCTGTTGAACGGCATGGCGATGTTGCCAGAGCGATCTATGGCAATAGCACCACCCTTCCCGCCTAAAGCCGTCAGCTTATTCATCACGACCTCATTGGCCGCATCATCAAGCTTCATATTCTTATACGCCATTAGCGCCGCGATGTCATATGCCACCAAAGCACGCATAATATACTCACCAACACCGGTTGCGGAAACAGCACACGTTTCATTATCAGCATACGTACCGGCACCAATCATTGGCGTGTCACCGATACGCCCGGCGCGCTTGTTAGTCATCCCACCGCTTGATGTTGCGGCCGCAAGATTGCCGTGACGGTCAAGCGCCACCGCCCCGACAGTGCCGGTTTTATCTTCAATCGAATGATCAAGCTGCGTGTACTCCGAAGCGTCGTCTTTCTCTCTCTCGAGGGCATCCTGAAGTTGCTGCCAGCGATGCTCGGTGAAGAAGTACGCTTTGTCTACGAACGACATCCCATGAGCCTTGGCGAAAGCTTCAGCCCCCTCGTCCGCAAGAAGAACGTGAGATGACTTCTCCATCACTAATCTTGCAAGATCAATTGGATTCTTAATCCGGCGCAACATTGCTACAGCACCGGCGTTGCGAGTAGTGCCGTCCATGATGCAGGCATCCTGCTCGTGCTGACCATCATGCGTGAAGACAGCTCCTTTGCCGGCATTGAACAGTGGACAGTCTTCCATCACATTGATAGCCCTTTGCACAGCATCAAGAGCTGAACCGCCTGAGGCGAGCAGATCGTACCCGGCTGCCAGCGATTCAGTCAAAGCCGCGCGGTACGCTTTTTCCTTTTCGGGTGTCATCTTGCTTTTAAGTATCGCACCTGCGCCGCCATGAATGGCCATGGCAAAAGGAATGACTGTCTCTGACTGATTCATATCGGGTTCACACAGACGAACCACCGGTTCAACAAAACGGGCTACCCTCTCTCCTTCACCCTCTCCAAAATCCGTTTGATGATCTCCAAAGTGTCAACGCCGTCAGCTTCGGCGTTGAAGGATGTGACAATGCGATGGCGCAGGACCGGATAGGCGGCAAAGCGGACGTCCTCGGGACCCGGTGTGGGGCGGCCTTCCAGTATCGCTTTGGTCTTGGCGGCTAAAATCAAATACTGCGAGGCGCGCGGCCCGGCGCCCCAGTTGACCCAGTTCTTTATGAAATCAGGCGCGCCTTTCTCAGGTGGCCGGGTGGCTCGGACCAGGTCGACCGCGTATTCGACCAGATGATCGGAGACCGGAACCCGCCTGACAAGCTGCTGGAAGCCTATGATATCTTCAGCCCCAAGAATCCGGTCAAGATCATAAGAAAGAACAGCGGTGGTTGACTTGACGATCTCGTGCTCCTCAGCCTCCGATGGGTAGTCGATGTAGACATTGAACATGAAACGGTCGAGTTGAGCCTCAGGGAGAGGATAGGTGCCTTCTTGCTCGATCGGGTTTTGAGTGGCCAGAACAAAAAACGGCTCGTCCAGTTTGTAGGTTTCACCTGCTGCCGTTACCTCGTGCTCCTGCATAGCCTGCAGAAGGGCAGCCTGGGTTTTGGGCGGGGTGCGGTTGATCTCATCGGCCAGAATGATATTGGCAAAGACCGGTCCTTTGACAAAGCGGAACCCTCGCTTGCCGGAGGCATGGTCTTCATCGATTATTTCCGTACCGGTGATGTCTGAAGGCATCAGGTCGGGTGTAAACTGTATGCGGCTGAATTTCAAATTCAACGCCTGTGCCAGTGTCGAAATCAACAGCGTCTTGGCCAGACCGGGGACGCCGACCAGAAGGCAGTGTCCCGCCGACAGCAGGGAAATGAGCAGTTGTTCGATTACTTTTTCCTGTCCGATAATAACCTTGCCGATTTCAGACCTAATCTTTTCATAAGCGACATTGAGATTTTCAACCGCGGTTAAATCAGACTTGGTGTCAACTGGAGACAAAGCTACCTCCGCATCGATGAGGGGTGATCATGAACATTCCTATCAAGAACCTTATACCCGCCATGTAGATAAAACCACTATTTAAGTTGTTAAAAATCAAACGATTCACGCAAGTTTCCGTGAATTATGGTAACTCCCACATCTCGCTTATAGTACCGGTAATGCATAACCCTATACTTGATAACAGGGGCATAACCTACACTAAACTATCAAATTAAGTCGAATCGTATATGTGGATAACCGACCACGGAAAATCAGTGCCGTTTTGTGCTATGTTATTTACAAACAACAAGATACCGGGTTGTTCACAAAAACAGGGCCTTTTCCACACCGAGCCGAATACTGTGAATTACTTAACCTCCCTCTGCTTCTGAGGCTTGTCAGCCAACACCTTTTCTTCAGCTTTGTGCTCAGGTGCGAGAAAACCTAAATTCGGCCTGGTGTCTTTCATATTGCAGGCGCCACAGAAAACGGCTCCCTGCTCAATGACCAGCGACTTGGTTTTCAAGTCCCCTTCCATTTCACATTTGGCCTGAAGCTCGATTTTCTCGGTGGCAACTATATTGCCATGCATGCGACCTGCAACGACAGTGGAGTTGGCCTCAATTTCGGCTTCGACCAGCCCGGTGGCGCCGACTGTCACACAGTCAGAGCAAATGATCTTGCCTTTGACGGTGCCGTCTACCCGAAAGGCTCCTTTCACGTCCACGGTACCGGTAATGACGGTATCTTTGCCAATAATGGTGTTCATCAAACCACCTGTTTCATTTGAGTTTGTCTTTTTTATCATATGGGTTATCCAACGGATTTATAGGTTGGTTATTTATCCTGATTTCATAGTGCAAATGCGGCGCTGTTGACTTCCCGGTGTTGCCCGACAACGCAATTCTGCCTCCGGCCGGAACATGCTGTCCCTCCTTGACAAGCAGCTCGCTGTTATGACCGTACACTGTCGTGATACTGTCATTGTGCCTGAGAACGGCCAGATAGCCATAGGTGGAGTCAAAAACTGCCTGTTCGACAACACCATTTGCTGTCGCAAGCACCGGCGTACCCTCAGCGCAGGCAATATCCACGCCGGGATGGTAATGCTCCTTGTTTTCGATTTCAAAATCCTGGCTGATAAAGCCCTGCAGAGGCAAACCTGACGGAAGGGAGAAATCTGCTCCGCCCGGTCGCGCAACCACCGCTGCCTGGTTCTTGTCAAGGGCTGCAAAGAGTGCGGAATCTTCAGGCAGCTTCGGGAACTTGTAGTCGATACCGGCCAGCTCCGTCAACCTGCTAACAATCTCACGAGCCTGTTTCAAGTTCTCTTCCAACAGCTTAACCTTATACTGATACCGACTTAGCCTCTGGTTCTCTGCGATCACTTTCTCAGTCATAGCCGCGCGGCTGAGCATCTTGCCATAAAAGGCGAAAAAAACAATAATACCTACTAACAGAACAACTGTCAATCCAACAATCGCTTTCAGAAGCCACTGCCGGATACGAAATCCCCTTCTGGCATCGGTGCCGTCCGGTATTATCATTATCGTCACAAACTTTGGTTTGCTCATGCTATCTCTTGTACACCTATCTTCTGTACGACTACCTTTTGTACGGCTATCTTTTGTAGGACAGGTCTCGCCGAGACCTGCTGATTATGTACTACTTTTACCTGTCATTCCTGCGAAGGCAGGAATCCATTGTTCACATTCTCCTACATACATCATGGTAATCTTCTACATACGTCATGGTGAGCCGTCCAGGTCCGGCCCTGTCAGGCGGAGTCGAACCACGACATTCTGGATTCCCGCTTCCGCGGGAATGACACCTCCAAAGGTGGCTGGCAGATGTCCACATCTGCCGCTTTGTGCGTAGCCCGCCTCTGGCGGGTCCTTGTGCGCCGCTTTTTCAAGTCGGAACCACAGGGGTTTCGACCTACTTTTTCCTCTGCTCACGAATCTCTTTTGCCCGTTTCTCCAACTCTTTAGCTTCTTTGTCTTTCCCCATCTCACGGCTTCTACACCGCGACCACTCCTGCCCGGGCGCTTGACCCAATTCACCCCGCAGGATTGGCCACAAATCCTTTGGGTACCGGAGTATCTTCACAACAAGGCTCCGGCCTTTATATTGGGCATAAGATTTTTCACCAAACTACGAATGTGAGTCAGTACCTCTCCGTCCTTCAGCTTTGAATGTCTCCAGACCAAAGCAGATGTTTTTCGCATATGCTCGATCGCCTCATAGGCAATAATTGCTGTACGTTCCCGCTCCACTTTCTCGGATCGGGACGCATTTGTCTGATCCACGGTGGATGAAAAAAGGATAGCACCCGGTGAGGGGTGTGTGTATGCAGAACCCAAGTTAAACGTTGTCCTATATTCGGTCAGCCAATCACCACCAAGTTCTCTTGCGATCTTGTAAGTGGACTCTCCCGACCAGGTGTCCATATAAGAGTCTCGTCGCCTTGATTTCTTTGTCGAAAGACGATACTTCGCGAGTCTACTTGCAATGATACCTTCAAACTCAGTCCTCTGGTTATCCGAAAGGTTTCTGGTGAATTCGACCAATGTGAACTCAGCGTATTGATGCGCTCGATCGTCAGGTAATGCCTCCATGTAATGCAGAATTAGCGAGTGTTCCCATATGCTGCGGACCAAAATGGCAGCCGATTCATAATATAGTTCGGGAAGAATCAATCCGATGGCTTTGAATGAATTGAACGAGACGACAAATGCTTTTAACGCAATAATACCAAAGAGGCTGTTCTCTATGTTAACATCTTCTTGGACATGTTCATATATCCAGTCTCGGAACCGCGTATGTAGTTGCAATACCTTCTCTAATTCCATAATGGTGTATAGCCACCTCCTAAGTCATGCTGAGCGTAGTCGAAGCATGACTAGGCCTTTTCTACGGCGCAATCCTCCGAAACAACTCCAGCAACCGGTCGAGGTCCTGGTCGCCGTAGTATTCAATCTCTATCCGGCCCTTCTTTCGCCCGGGATGGATTGTGACGGATGTCCCCAGCAGTTGTTTCAAGAACGTTTCCACATCAGATAGGGCAGGACTCTTTCTTATGCTTGTTCTCGGTTTCCGCTTTATTCGACCTGCTTCCCGCTCAACATCACGTACCGACAACGCCTCCCTGAGGGCTCTCTGGGCAAGGACCAGCATCTGTTCTTCGCTACCGGCGGCCAGGATAGCGCGGGCGTGGCCTTCGGTGAGTTTTCCTTCGCGGATCATCTGCTTAATCGGTTCCGGTAGGCCCAACAGCCGCAGTATATTGGTCACTGCAGTGCGGCTCTTGCCGACTTTGGCTGCAAGTTCGTTTTGTGTCAGTCCACAGCGTTCGATCAACGTGCGGTACCCTTCTGCCGCTTCCAGTGGATTGAGGTCCTCGCGCTGGAGGTTTTCAACGAGCGCCAGTTCAAGCATCCGCGGCTCGTCCATGTCGTCGTCCATCAGCACAACCGGCACTTCTTTTATGTCGGCCATCTTTGCCGCACGGAGACGCCTTTCTCCGGCAATAATAGTGAATCCGGACTCGTTCTCCTTTACCACCAGCGGCTGCATCATACCATTGCGCTTGAGGGAGTCGGCCAACTGTTGCAGACCTTCCTCGTCAAAGTCCTGACGCGGCTGCAGCGGATTGGGGGCAATGCTGTCAACAGGAACCAGCCGATACTTCTGCTGACCTCCGACCTGCTTACCTTCACCGGGAATCAGCGCTTCGATCCCTCTACCAAGAACCACCTTGCTCATTGTGACACCACCTCCTTCGTAAAGGACATATACTTCTCAGCGCCCGCAGACAATATATCGTACAGTATGATCGGTTTGCCGAATGACGGCGCCTCGGACAGCCGCACATTGCGGGGAATGACCGTGTTATAAACTTTGCTGTTGAAATGCCGGCGCACTTCATCGGAGACCTGTCGGGAAAGGTTCAACCGGCTGTCATACATAGTCAAAAGGACTCCTTCGATTTGCAACTGCGGGTTGAGATGTTCCTGGACGAGCTCGATCGTTTTCATTAGCTGTCCCAGGCCTTCAAGGGCGTAATACTCGCATTGAATGGGGATGATAACCGAATTGGCCGCCGTGAGGGCGTTGATGGTCAACAGGCCCAGCGATGGCGGGCAATCGACGATAATATAGGTATAATTGTCCACAATCTCTGTCAGCGCAGACTTCAAACGGCTTTCACGAGAGAGCACACTCACCAGTTCTACTTCCGCCCCCACCAGGGAGATTGACGATGGGACTAGGTCCAGGTACTCCAGATCGGTAGCCATGACCACGTCGTGTATCGGGATTGCCCCTATAAGAACATCGTAGATTGACGATTCAACCTTGTTCTTTTCGACCCCTATGCCGCTGGTGGAATTGGCCTGCGGATCCATATCGACTAGGCAGGTTTTATACTCAGCGGCGGCCAAACAGGAAGCCAGGTTAACCGCGGTTGTGGTCTTACCGACACCGCCTTTCTGGTTTGCGATTACTATGATTTTGCCCAACCAACGCTCCTTGTCTGGGTATTATCCTATTGCAGTGAATTCTAAACGCCAGAGAGAGAGTGCGCAACTAAAATGTTCGGTGCCTATCCCTTTTTGCAGAACAGTGTAAAAGCTCCGGACGAATCGTCGGTATCGGTTGAGTGGTAATAAGTTAAGATTTTGACTTTATCGGTCGCAATCGAGAAATTGGGCGTAGAGTAGTAGATGAAACTACCTCCCGGTTTCAGGACCGCTTGGATTCTTCTAAACAGCTTCGGGGTGAGTTTAACAAGCCGGAGCGTTATCAAGTCAAACACGGGCTGAAGCGTGGTTTCCTCAAATGTCTGGCTTACAATTTCAGCCTTGACGTCGAGTTTCAAGAGAATTCTGCGGAGAGCTGCCGCCTTTTTTTGCGTTCTTTCCACCAGCAGACAAGTCTGATTTATTTTCCGAGTGAGGAGGATGGGTATTGCGGGGAAACCACCACCGGAGCCGATATCGAGATAATTGTCGATTTCACCAATGTCGACCTTTTCAAGAGGTAATAGCGATTGCGCCGCCAGCTTTCTAAGACCAATAAGACCGGCTGTAGAACTGCCCCCGGCAGTTTCACGTGAAACAAGGTTGACGCGTTTGTTCTCTTGTAGCAGAAGTTCATAGTAGCGCTCAAGTTTGTTTTGGGGATCATATCGACCGAGGAGTTTAACAGTGTCATAGGTAATTGTTAATTGCTTGCTATTCATCATCTTAACATGTGCACAGCACAATCCAGAACGGTTTTGTCAGCTGTTGATTAAAATGATCATTCGGCAACCTTGCCATGAAACAGCGAATAGGTGAAGAAGGCATAGTAATCCGAGAGATTCAAAATGAAATCCGATGATTCCGGTTGACTGAGTCGCTGGTACTGCGCCCAGTCTTGATGTTTAACCGCTGATCGCGCGCCGTCCCAAAGCATTTCAAAGAGTGATATCAGGGCCTTGCGGATATCATCACTCATCGGAGCCTGAACATCGCCAACAAAGGTCCTGGCTGTGGCTTTCTCCAGACCTGCATCGCGGAACCAACCCAGCGCGCGCATGAAATGCGACTCCGGTTTCTTCCCCTTGATGAAAGGGGCAATGGCCGATGAGGGCGCGTTCAACCGTGCTTCCAGCAAAGGATATCCCGGAAGCAGTTGTTGAGAAGACCAGGCAAGGATGGCCACGCTTCCGCCCGGTTTCACAACCCGCGCAAGTTCCTTTATCAGAGGCACCGGTCCCATGGCAGGATATCCCGCACAGTCCACACTCCATACCCAATCGAAGGTGTCATCGCCGAAGGGAAGTCTGCTCACGTTTCCCTCTTGAAATGATACCCGTTCCGATAGGTCGGATTTCTCTGCAGCCTCCTTCGCGTAAGTTATAAACTTGGATGATAGATCAAGACCGGTAACATGTCCAGCAGGCCCCACGACCTCCGCCAAAAGCAGGGTGTGACTGCCAATCCCGCATCCTGCATCCAGGCCTCGACTTCCTGAGGGGAGCTGCAATGCCTGGATCGCAGAGTGAATGACAGGCTCTCTCAAGAAATCGGACAGATACAGCTTTTGTGCGTAGGTGTCTATGTTGGGTATTTTCCATTCAATGTCATTCTTTTCGTTTCTCACGTCTGCATTCCTTTTAGGTCCGTTGAGGCCGCTCAACGCAGTATGTACCGGAAACGCCAGGGCTTCTGCCCCACTGGTCCAGCGATTTGTGTCTTCTCAAGTAAACAGACAGAACTGCCACGTCTCCAGGAGTGACACCTTCGATTCGACCCGCCTGTCCCAGCGAAGTTGGCCGGAAACGGATGAACTTCTCTAAAGCCTCCTGCTTCAGACCGCGAAGCGACTCAAATGTGAAGTCCTCAGGGATATTTTCATTCTCCAATTTCCGAAACTTGTCGACCTCTCGCTGCTGCTTGTCTATGTATCCCCTGTAGCGAATGACAATAGCGGCTCTCTCTAATACTTCCCGGTTGTCTTTAATGTCGCCGTCAAACTTCGCCAGCAGAGGCACCGCCTCATTCAGCGTGAGGCCGGGCTGTTTGAGCAGATGCTCCAAGCTGATCGTCTCGACCTTTTTGAAACGCAACGCAAACTCACCCAGCTCAGAGACCCTTATCCTGGTTTTTCGCAGATGGGCAATAGCTTTGTCCGTTTCCTGCCGCAAGAGCTGGAAACTCTCAAACTCGTCAGCCTTGATAAGACCGTATTTCCTCGCATAGTTGACAAGTCGATCGCGGGCGTTGTCTTCCCTAAGAGCCAGTCGGTACTCAGCGCGGGAGGTAAACATCCGATATGGCTCAGTGGTTGACCGGGTAGTCAGATCATCAATCATGACCCCGATATAGGCCTCTGATCTGTCAAGAATGAAAGGCGACTGCTTTTCAATGTACAGGACAGCATTAACGCCGGCCATAAGTCCCTGACCCGCAGCTTCTTCGTAGCCGGAAGTGCCATTGATCTGTCCTGCCAGAAACAGGCCCCGCACACGTTTTGTCTCAAGCGACGGCTTGATCTGGTAAGCCGGGCAGTAGTCATATTCTATAGCGTAGCCGGGTTTGGTGACTCTTACCTCTTCCAATCCCTCGACTGTCCTGATTGCTTCATACTGAATCTCTTCGGGGAGACCGGTTGCAAAGCCGTTGGGGTAGATTTCATTGGTGCCGTTTCCTTCCGGTTCAAGGAAAATCTGGTGACGCTCTTTATCTGTAAATCGGTGGTACTTGGCCTCTATCGAGGGGCAGTAGCGCGGTCCGGTCGATTGAATCTGACCGGAAAAAATGGGAGAACGCTGGAAATTGGCCGATATTATCTCTTTCGTTTTCTTGCTGGTATAAGTCAGGTGGCAGCAGACCTGAGGGAATGATCTTTTGGGTGAGCGATAGGAGAAAAAGGGGATTGGCTCCTCTCCGGGCTGCTTCTCGCATCTTGACCAGTCAATGGTGTCCCCATCCAGCCGGGGAGGAGTGCCGGTTTTGAGCCGTCCGACCTCAAATCCGAGTCTTACCAGGGAGGAGGAGAGTTGATAGGCTGCTTTTTCCCCCATGCGTCCCGCCTTGATCTTTTTATCACCGATGTGAATCAACCCCCCCAGAAAAGTACCCGACGCCACAATGACCGCTCCCGCCAGAATTGTTCGGCCATCTTCGGTCTTGACTCCAGTAACACGGCCGTTCTCGGTAAGAATCTCCCCTGCAATCCCTTCGATGACCGTTACATTCTTCTGATTTGCTATGTAGTTGACGACAAACTGGTTATACTTGATGCGATCGGCCTGCGCCCGGGTCGACCACACAGCTGGTCCGCGGGACAGATTGAGTCTCCGGAACTGGATACCGGTAGCGTCGATCGCTTCTCCCATAAGTCCGCCAAGGGCATCTATCTCTTTGACTAAGTGAGACTTACCAATGCCACCCACCGCCGGATTGCACGACATAAGGGCTAACTTAGAGGCACCCATTGTCACAATGGCGGTCGTTTTACCCATTCTGGCAGCCGCCAGAGCCGCCTCCACCCCGGCGTGCCCACCACCGATGACGATAATGTCGAAGTCATTGTGTTTCATTATCTTATCCTATAGAGCAGAACCATTTAGCTGTTCTGCCTTTTCGCTAAAGAAAGAGATAACATCATTCTCTCAACAACCAGCAATAAACAGTTCGGCAACAGGCTTGACCAAATCACCGGCATCGGCTTCCGATGATAGGTACAGCGCGTAGTGTCTCGCTGCATAATGGTTGGATATATCAAGCAGGAGATCAATCTGACCATCTCGATCTATGTCACCAGCCCACAGTAGAGAAGGAGTATCCTCAGCCGCAGCAATCTGATGTTGAATTAGTATCTGGCGATCGTTTCGTGAAAATGGGTATTTAAGGAGCAAGACTCGATAGTCAAATGTAGGTAGATCACCTGGGTGGCGCCAACCAATGTCTGTCACCAGACCTAAGGCCGTAAGAGAGTATTCTTTCCCAAGACTTATGATTACTCCAGCTTGTATGAATCTATCTCCGGTGAAGTAGGTTGATATCAAACCTGATTCGAACCCGTGCAAACTGTGAATTAAGAGTAGAAGTTCCGAAGGGTGCTCCACTGTTATCGAAACCGAATTCGTGTCGCCGGGATGACCACTGTAAGGTGAGGGGCATGATTTGGTTTTTATCTTAACCTCTTCAAGTACACAACCGCTGTCCGTATTAAACAGACCATACCATTTCTGACCATCAATATCACGGACAACCGATCGACCAAACACTCCTGGTACTAGGATCTTATAGGTACTAGCAAGATCTTTGTCGATTATAAAGAGATCATTACCAGCGATAAAAGTCGCACACATTATGACAATAGCTATGATGAAGGATACGGTTTTCATGGCCTACTCCTACAATTATGTCAAAGTCTTTATGTTTCATTCTCTTAACAAATCAGGTCGCCCACGGCTCTGCTGTGGATTCTCCTATGGGTGACAGAAAAAGTAGGTCAGGAGCCTTGTGCTCCTGACTATTTAAATTGTCAGGACTGCAAGAGTCCTGACCTACAAAACTCTGCATTACCCGCGATAGCTGTTGCAGATTCGCAAGTCCCACGAGCGCGTGAAGATGGGTCGGCATCACGATGTAGGCAGTCAGAGCATGGCCGAAAAAAGCGACAGACTCAGCAAGTTGGATTAGAGCTGCCTCGGCGCAGATAGGATCTGCAAAAACTGGCGTCCACTCTCTGACGGTTGTCGTGACAAAGACCATCGCCGGCCCAGGTGTGGATAAACGCTTTCTCAGTACCATGATGCAAATGTACTAAATTAAGCTGGTTGTATCAAGGGGCAGACGAGGACGTCTGCCGCCCACAAAACGTATGTCACGCTGGCTCGCGGCGTGGCAGAATGAATGTCAAGCTTCAAGTGGGCTTGACCTACCGAACTGAAGTTTTTCGGTGACGAATATCATCTCTGCCGAGCTATCATCCAAGGGAGACAAGTCGAAGTCGCCGTATTGGTCGATGATCCGAAATCCGCATCTTGCAAGCAGGTGTTCCACCTCGTATCGGAAATAATAGCGCCACGGGAAAGCGTCCACGAATCGCTCGGTGGTTCCTTCTTTGTCCGTCACATAATAGATGAGTTCGACGTCGTTGTACTGGTTGGAAGGGTGTGCTGCAGCTATACAGCCCGAGTATGTCAGTTTTCTGCCATCTGCCAGGGAAGTCTTCGACAGAACCTCCTCCTTACCGTCACTCAATTCAGACATCTTTTTCATATCTACCGCGACCAGATCGAAGACGAGGCGACCGCCGGGCGAAAGATGGTCGTGAATCCGGTTAAGGCACTCTATCTGGTCTTTAACTTCAATCAGGTGTTGGAAAACCCTGAAAGGCGCGATAACTATATCGAATGTCGACTTGAGGTCAAGGTCTACCATGCTCTGCTTAACCAACGTTACCCTATCCCGCACCTCTGGGCTTACCAGATGCAACTTTTCCCTGCACCTGTTCAGCATTGCCTCGGACAGATCCAGACCCGTTATCGTGACACCCGCTTCTGCGATGGGAAGTAGAATGCTGCCTGTGCCACAGCCCACTTCCAGGACTTGTCCGGGCATCCGGCTACACTCATCGACGTAGAATTTGACATCACGCCGTTTTGAGCGATCACGTATTAGATCGTAAAACGCGGCAGTGCGTTTATGCAGGCTTTAATCCTCCTTTAGAAACCTTCCACAGTCATTGGCAAAGAAGCAGGTCGCCCACAGCTCTGCCGTGTGTATTTTAATAATGACTCCCAAACGTCATGTAATGCAAATCCACCAGTCAGTGATCTATGTTATGTACCCTCAGCAGAGTTTTGGGGTACCCGGTGTAATATCGCCGTAACTTAGACACAGACAAGGATACAATGGACAGGTATCCGATTCAAGCAAAATGTCAAGCCCCAAGTTGGCTTGACCTACCGAACTGGTTATAGTCCTTTTGCAGATGAAATGTGGTGGTTTGATCAGGTTGCAGTTCTGGTCCTCCGACAATACGGTAGCCATTCTTCTGCCAGAATCGCAATGCCTGAAGATTGTTCACTTGAACCGCCGTTAGAATCGCTTTTACCTGTGTATCCTTCCTGATCTCATTCTCAATCAGTTTGACGATCGTCGTCCCTATCCCCTGTCGGCGAAAAGGTGCTCCGATCATGAGAAGAGAAAGGAAGGCTCTATGATGATCCCCCTTAAAGTTGCTCGGTGCGAAAGCGACAACGCCAATCATGGTTCCATCCGCAGCGTAAACACCACAGAAAACGCCGCCGTCACGCTGCGAAATCTCAATATCCTTAAGCACCACCGCCATAGATGCGGTCGGCTCCGGTCCCATCGTCAAGAAGTCCTCACACTGTCGGTACACATCGAGGACTGCACCCAAATCATCTTGGGTAATGGTTCGCACTTCAAAGGACTCATCGCGAATTAACATTGTCACCGTCCAGAGAATCAAGTGGCAGGTCTCGGGGAGACCTTCCCTACTACTGACTTTCCTTATCGAAGCAGATAGTCCATATGTTCTATGAATGACCAAGAGATTACAGCCCACAGAAACCACAAGCCAATAATGATGAGCATTGAGACATAAAGTGACCGCCGACTCTTATCAATGTAGAGACCACACACGTTTACCAAAAGGAAAAACAGAGCGACAACAAGTCCCAGTGTCAGAGCAGAAATAATCTCGATATGAAATACCAATCTAATAGGAAACACAAGTGCGGGGACTATGAAGAACGCCAGTAATTGTAACAGACTTATGTAGAAGAACCATCTATACGTCTTGATCTTATTCTCGGATGTGACTACGCTACCTTTTTCAACCATATTGATCCAACTCTCTTTTGCTTCAAAAATACCGAGGATAACCAATGAGTCAATGTCATAGGACTACTCACATGTTTTCCGCTCGCCGCTTTATTCCAAGCAAGGTGGTGCGCATCATTAGTATCTCGATTGTATCGATAAAAGACCACGCAATAATGGCCTCAAATGAGTCGAAGGTGTAACTCTGGCGTAAACGGGAAACAAGTATAGTATGTTTATCATCGACTCTGTATAAACCCCACGACCAGGTAGCCCCTATCCAGGGAGTCCCTAGGAAAACCCAGAGCATAGATTCGTGAGGCTCCATTTCAACCACTTCCAACAAATAGAATAGCTCACCTTTGTGTTCCCCACGAGTGTATTCACCACTTGGTATAGAATCACCAACTTTCAAGTTCTGGTATTCAGGGATGATACGTTCAGCGCTGGGAATACCTCCGTTATCCAACTTGTCAAAGCCGTAGAAGCCTGCTCTCTTGTAACCCATTTGGACTATCCATGGCCAAATTTGTTCAGGGGTCGCATTAATTTGCACCGCCCGAGTTGCGTCGAACCTGGGATTCTCATGTAATTCATCGCCCGCCATGTACCGGCTGACCTCTTGGGCAGTCGCCCCCCAATTCATTTGGTATTCGCGGAGCCAGGCGAAATACAAGGCAAGAAGTACCAGCAGAAAAAGTATCCATGCGATGATGTTCATGGCTATTGCTCTCAGAAGTGGGTGGTGTTTGAGCAAAGGCTGATTCCTCCTTTCTAAATAGAAGGTGAACCGCGATCAGAGATTGCGGCCACACCGGCCTTGCAGTTTACGATCACATAAAGGGCCGAATGAATTCTATTGTGTGGCAACAACTTAGTCTTCCCTGGTTAGAGAACAGCTTTTCTGAGTCACATAAAAGCAATCCGTCAATTAGGCCCAGAAGGGAACATATTGGGTGAGCTTTTTCGATGAACTGGAGGGGTCTTTCTCCTTGAGTAGACCAACGGAGACGGCTTCAGATATAATTCTGGAAGCAGTAGAGTAGTTTTTTTTGTCAATTTGAAGACGCCCTCGTAGCGACTGGTTTGACATGAATTCTCCGGAAACATATTTCAGAACACAATGCTGAAAACAAGCTCGGATTTTTTCCCGCTTATTCATTTTGGCCAAAGATCTTGGACCGAACAATGTGACCCTGACGAATTCGGATTCCTCCTCAAAAAGAGGTGGCGGCAACTGATATAGCTCTACCGCATTGATGACTTTGTCTATACCGCCACCACGCTCTTCACAGATCTTCAGTCTTCGCATTAGAGCTGCCAACTTTTCGTTTCTGGAACGAGGGATATGGTCTATGAATCTG
>CAYQDB010000038.1:0-17597 GCA_964416195.1 uncultured Ignavibacteriales bacterium | reverse complement strand
GTGGAAGTGGTCAGTACCGGAATACTCTCAGCATCGGAAGCCGAGACGCCAAAGAGTAACTGCACATTCTCAGTCGTACTTTGTGGCCCGATCGGATTAAGCACCGGTAGTTCGTTTGCCTGAACGGTGGCAGCCAGGAGCGTGACGGTTGCGGTTACAAGTATGAGCTTCCTTATATCCATCTGTATTAATCCTCCCTATGGACTACTTCAGTAACAGCATTTTTTTCGATTTACTTTCCTGGCCAATCTGCAACCTGTACAGATAAATGCCGGAGGCAACGCGCTGGCCGCTGCGATTAGTGGCATCCCACTCCACCTGGTAGTTTCCAGGAACCAATTTTTCATCCATCATGGTTTTCACATGCTGCCCCAGAATATTATAGATATCAAGGTTCACGTGCCGGGTCAGCGAACCGTCGCCAGCCGCTCCCAGTGAGAACTCAATCGTAGTTGTCGGGTTAAACGGGTTAGGATAGTTCTGCTCGAGGACAAACGAGGAGGGCAGCGGTAGGTCCATCCCTTCCACCCGAACCGCCTGTGCGGAAGAAGTCGAAAGCAGCGCTCCTGTCAATTTCATCCGCGACTCGTCGCCGGACTCGATCTCGGAGTGAGCCATTATGGGAACATTCACCAGCTTTGCCTTTCCAACCTGAATCAAATCCTGAGTCCGGAACGGATTCTTGAAATACAATAGTACCATCAGCCTGCCATTTCCGTTGTCTCTCGAACTGAGCACCATCTTGGCTGCATCGTCTCCAAGAGTTGGTTTGCCCAGGCTCAGAGCCGATGGATCATACCGGATCTCCAACTGAACCCCGGCGATCTGCTCAGGCAACTCCGACCTGACCACCATTATATCTGTCGACCCATCGTTCAGATCTGAATAGTCAAGAGATACAGTTGCCATGTCGGTATTTGCGTAATAACCGGCCACCGGTGAAGGCGGGATTCCGAATATCAGGTTGATTATCCCAACCAGGTCAAGCACATTGACCGTACCGTCAGTGACCACGTCGGCAGCCGCATACTGCCGTGAATTCAGGCCGAAACTCCCCAGTATATAGCCCACAACGTTCACTGCGTCGGCTACGTCAACACGCTTGTCAAGGTTGACATCCCCGAGACGGTCGACCTGAATGATACCGGAATCAGTGACCAAAGGCAGCGATGGGTAATCTGGATCTGGGTTAATTGACTCCCAGCCATCTTCAATTAGAATCGCGTAATCTCCCGGCAACGCTGAGGTATCGATCGACATAACCACGTACAGAATGGCCGTGCTGGTGGTATCTGTCACAATCGGCTCATTCCCAACTCCGAAAGTCACGATTCTGATTTGGCCGGGGACCTGGCCGATGTTCTCATAGATGACATAATCCTCTGTCCGGGGAGTAGTAATAATGGAGTCGACCTCGAAATACTCTTCCTCATACAAAAAGTCAAACTGCACGCCGTAGACGCTCTGTGATGTCACCAAGTTGATCGGCACCATGATTGCTTGTGTACCCGGCAGGCCGCCCTCAGGCAACTGTCCCTCGGCCGAGGTGGTAAACAAACGATCATAGGGGATTTCCTTGACAAGGATCGAGACTATCAATTGCCTCGTACCACCAGGCTTGCCGTCGTCGGCTGTGAATGTCGCCTGGTATGTGCCCAATTGAGTATAATCAGGTGTGAAACTGAAATCCCCGGTCACGCTGCCCACACCTACTACCGGATTGGTGGGGCCAAAGGTGGCGTTGCTCGGAATAGGGTTGGCTGTCAGCGTTATCTGATCATTATCAGCGTCGGTAGCCGTTACCTGGAACGATAGTGTCAGTCCCTGGTCTATCTCATAGCTGGTCTGAGTCGGCTGCGTGAAGACAGGCCGATTGTTGGACCCCGCCGGGATCACATTAATAGTCAGGCTTGCATAATCGCTTCCATCGCTATTCGTTGCCGTCATGGTATAAGTTGTCGTATCCGTTGGCCATATCTGCTGCGAACCGATACTGTCCACATCACCGATGGTTGGACTGATTGACACTGTGGTCGCCTTGGAAACGTTCCAGGAAAGGGTGGTCGCGTCACCCTCATCTATTGTATACTCGGTCGCCACAAAGGAATTGATGACCGGCACCTCCGGCGGCTCAGTGATTTGAACGTTGCCGGGGCGCGTCTGAAGCCGGTGAACAAAGACGCCCGTGGTATCATAGTACTGTGAGAAGATACAACCTATCTGCTCGGGCGGGTATTCATCGTTGTAGATTGTAGTATCATAGAAAGTGATTTGTGCATACGAGCCGATAGTAGCTCCTGCGTCGATTTCGAACCCTATGAGCATCACATCGCCACTGCCTCGGTCAATGGCCGGCGGGTGGATGTTAAGATAATCCCAAGGATAACCGAGCACTTTGATACGCTGATGGCTGGGAGACCAGGGAGAGAAATCGGGCTCATTTACCACCCGCAGGGAGGTCCATGTGGTATCCAACAGTGGGGTCAACTGGAATTGGTAATCCGTAACAACAAAGGTGTCAATTATGGTGGTTGTATCGATTGTTGTGTCAGGATCGACTACTGTAGTGTCTATGATGATTGTCGTGTCTATAGTCGTATCGATAGATTTGACGAGCGGTTTGATTACAGTGGAGTCAAACTCGATGTACGCCTGAATGCCGGCGACATTGCTGTCGTTCTTAACATAGATAGGCACCCAGACAGTATCCTCCGGCAGACCGGCGGTTTGCACAATTCCGATACTGTCTATGCTGAACATATCTACCGAGTCGCAGCGCATCTGCTGTCCCCAGGAAACACCAGCCCATGCCAGTAGTAGCACAAAACAGGTGACAACACTTCTTGTCAGTTTCATTTTTACCTCCGAAAAAGTCATAACATATTTCCCTTCAACCAGTTATTACCGCAATATATATCAAAGTATCTTTCTCTTTCGCTGTCTGTCCGGTGTCGATTACCCATACCGGGCTTAGCCCAACCCTCTCCCGGAATCTCTTCCGGCCTGGGAGCGCTCGATTGAGCTAAGGCCGATTCGTGTACGGAAACCAACAGATTCATACTAAACAATACTGTATTATACGTAATAAACTAACACTCCATCTGACTGCACGAGTCTAGTCCTCTCTCTTCCAAGCAATAATCAGACCGGAAGAGCAAGGTTTACTCAAACGCTTGCTTGTCTCTCCTTGACACAAGCGGAGCAAGATAAAGCTGTAAACAACGGCGCCGTAATATCCGTTTAGTGGCAAGTACCGTAATGACTTACAGGTTATCGCCAGTCGGTAAATACTTCCTTATCCGAGATGACAATACAACCTCCAAAGCATGCTGTAAGGCGATGTAAATCTCAACATACTGAGCTTCCTCTGCTGCGGGTCGCTGCGCTGTGTTGCAATGCTGCAAAGCACTGCACAGTTCTGCGCTCGGTCGACAGGGAAGGCCCAAATATAAAAAATGATGGCCCTCTTATTGTTATCTTGTTCTCCCACCTTGATTTGAGAAGCCATCTCACAAAATCTATTATACTGTTTTTTGCCTTTTTCGTGTCGTTAACAACTCTTCAGTAGCTTTCCTCCTTTACTTATTAGATCCCCGGAGAGGGGTTAACCTCTCCGGAGATAATGCCAATCGATGATCGGCTTACTTCAGAAGGACCATCTTCTTCGTTGCCGAGAAGTCACCAGCATTCAACTTATAGAAGTAAATGCCGGAAGCCCAATTCGAAGCGTCCACATCAATCGCGACCGTACCGGCATCAGCCGAACCGGCGAACACATCTATCTGCTGACCAGTCACATTGTAGACGGTCAGGGTGTAGTTGGTCGCCACTGGCAGGTTGAAGCTGATAGTGGTCGTCGGGTTGAACGGGTTCGGGTAGTTCTGGTTCAGAGCGAAGTTGGCCGGGATCTCGGTAGCCTTGACCACAGCGCCTTCGTAGCTGCCCAGCTCAATGCTGACGACATTGCCGTTGGCATTGATGAACTCACCGTTGAAGCCGTTACCTTCATACGAGTAAACCAGGACGCGGGTGATGTTCTCACTGGCGTCGTAGGCATACTGAATGTCCATGTTGTCAGCCAACAGGGTCGGGGTAACATCGCCCTCGATAGCCACAAATGCAGCGCCCATCTCGGCATCGACGGATATTACGCCATTGTTGACCATATAGTTGGCTTCAACAGGGGCCAGTTTCGGATACGGCAGAGCGTCGCCAACGATAACACGGATCAGGTAGACCAGGTCGCCTACCGTCAGCGTCAGACCATCGGCGTTGCAGTCGGTGGCCGCAATCTGACCCATGACATTCACGTGGAAAGCGCCCATACCCTGGATGAAGTAGTTCGTGAAGACAACCGCGTCAGCGATCTCATAGACCAAGCCGTTCAGGTTGATATCGCCGCGAGCGTCAAGATCCGCGGCGCAGGCAATATCCACACCGCCGTTGATGAAGTCGATGAACTGAACCGGGGCCGGCTTGCCCTGGCCGCCGCCCACAAGGCACTCAGCCTGGACACCAGTGTAAGTTGGGAAGCCAGTGTACGGGTCGCTGATATCGCCACCCGTGCTAAAGCTATAGACATAACGCGAGACAAACAGGGTATCACCAGTTTTGGAGGAGATAGTGTTGTCACCGCAGTCTGTCCAGAAGAAGTTGATTGGTGCAAACTGGCACTCAAAGAGCCGATTGTCGGTAACCAGGAAGTCGATGGTAAACAGGACATACGGCTTCGTGTCGATCTTAAAGCAGGACGGGTGGATGGCGCCATTGTTCATGTCGGCAATAGCGACCACCTTCACGATGCCGCCCCAGAAGAAGTGCGGCTCGTATGACGGCCAGAACCAGGTACGGTAGTTGAAGTACTCCCAGCCGCACACAGTATAGAGATCGCCTTCCATAACCTTCTGGAAGTTCAATGCTGAGCGGTCATAGGCCATCAGCATGTCGAAGCCGCCCATCTGTTCAGAGCCCTTGTTCATGTACACGTCAACGTACTCATGCTGGCCCTGAAGGGTCAGATGGGTCTTCTCAATCTGAACTTCGAACGGCTCGGTCTTGAGCACGTCGAAGTAGACTTCGCACATGATACTGTCAATACCGTCGCTCACATAAACAGGAAGCGTGAAGAGTTTCTCGCCATCACCAGGGGCAGTTGTGTTGAAAGTGATCAAACCGGAGGTGGGATGGATGTTGTAACTACTGAGAGGGTCCGGGGTCGGGTTCATTAGACCGACTGAGAAGTGGAATGGATCACAGTCGACCTTTTCACCACTCATCGTGTGAGTCGCCGTGTTGCCCATACCAATCGGAACGGTCACGCCGCAGCCACCGGTGAAACCGGGTGCCACGTTAGTGAAGGTCACGTTGAAGGTGCAGGCATTACCAAGGCATGCGCCCGGACCAAGATCGGCTTCATACGCTTCAATGGTGACGGCATAGGTGTTACCGACGTTGCCTATCGTAGGTCCATACGACACCACACCGTTGTTGAGACCAACTGTCAGACCCGTCAGACCGCCGTCGTTCTCGACCCGGTACAATACTGCATCGTTTTCAGGGTCAGGGTCAGCAGCATCGAGGTCGAGCGTAAAGGGCAGGCAGTGATCGTGGGAGATAGTACTGGCCGGACAGTTACTGAACAACGGGCATTGGTCCGGCACAAAGTAGACGTGGAAGCAATGGGGGCCATACCAGGCCGGCTGCATGGAAGGAGGAGTACCGCCGGACAGTGACCAAATCCAGGGACTGCCCGGAGGGTAGTATGAGGAGTCAATACAAATAGTATCACCGTCGGTGTGGGCCTGTGTTGTAACGAACCAGGCCTCGGTGAGAGAATAGCCGTTCGGGAAACCAGGCGCGTCCCCTGTCGTCCAAACTCCGCCAACACCAGCAGTGTCTCGACCCATACCGTCGACACTGAACAGGTTGAACAGAATGTTGTCGAAGTAACCGAGCGGGTTGTAGACTTTGACATAAACCCAGCCGCTTGGGCCGATCGGGACAGTGTCCAAAACTATCGGATCAAAATAGCCGGGGGTAGTGTAGGGTGAGACGTCACTCAGTTTCGTGTAGACCTGGTAACCCATGGTGAAGGCCAAAAGGTCGTACCCAGTGTTCTGGTGCAGGCCAAACATGAATTTGAGCGGGGTGTTCAGCTTGACGGTGTCGCTCGTGGGGCTACCGAAGAGACCGTCAACGCTAGTCAGCACGACATCAGACTGGCCATGGGCTAGCCCAAATGAAAAAACCATCAGCGCTGTCAAAGCAAGAAACAATGAATATCGTTTCATTTCTTACTCCTAAAAATACTTCGTTAGCAATTAACTTATAAAACCGTTAAACATATTCTTTCTTACTTACGTTTCCCCCTCAGGTCCCGCTTCGAATCATCTCGGATGAGAGCCACCAAATCCTGAAGGATTCTCAACGAGTGCGAAAGAATAGGCTAACCGTTCTTTCATTTGAGCGCGTGTCATAGATACCTCTTTTACGCGTCCTCCTTTCCATCTATTGGGTTTAAGGTTAACATCACGTCCCAAATGGGCGCGACACTTCTTGTTATTTTTCAAGACCTTCGTTTTATTTCACTTAACAGCAGGTACAAAATCCATTGCTGAATTAACCAAAAGTTGCTTCAGAAAATCCAATTTCCTCAAAGTATCTGACTAGTAAATGGTTAGTACTATATCATCTCCATACTATCTCATCATCCATTAGCATGGCGGAGGCTCAGGGCCTTCCTTGAACAAGTAGCGAACCAGGTAGGTCAGGTCAGCTACATCGATCGGCCCGCCGATACCGACAACACCGTCGGCGTTACCTTCTTCCAGACACGGTGGCTCAGGACCTTCCTTGAACAGGTAACGAACCAGGTAGGTCAGGTCAGCCACATCGATCGGGCCGCCAATGCCGATGACACCATCGGCATTACCCCTATTAACGCAGCAGCTCGGAAGAACTGTCAGGGAGCCGTCGATCAGTGTAACAGTGGTAGTGTCGACACGGGCCACAGCGACCGTGTCAATATCAATCGAATCACATCCCCCGGGCGGTGGGAGCGATACGCGTTCCCAGTTTGTGCATACATCGCCGGCCCATGCGGTGCAGATATAGCAGTTCGTATCCGGGACCGTGTCATAGACTATACCAATTGACGACCCATCAGGACGCGAGAAATTGTAGTGGTCGAGGACGGCATGCTGAATCATCATGTTTACGGTGCGGTCTGTCATGGTGTCGGGGATGTCAAAAACATCAGCGAGAATCTTGATCAACATGCCTCCTTGCTGTGGGGCAATACCGCGATTGTCGGGATTTTGCTCAGTAAAAGAGATCCCGGCAATGTTCAAATCGAAGCCGCCGGTAAGCGAGCGCGCATCGACCATTTCCCAGCCTGAAATAAGCGTACCGGTACTATCGAAGTTGCCTATCGCGACTACTTTAGTGTCGATATGGATAAAGTCCCAGTCCCCCAGGGGGTTGGTCAACAAGGAGTCGATGCACACGGGACCATCCCACTCCAGGCATTCCCAGTAGCTTGTGTCAACCACCGTGGAGCTGTCAGTTTGAAATTCCATGATATCAGGGCGATCAAGCTGTATCCATAGGTTAAAACCCGCGACAGTATCCTGATAATTATTCAGGTAAATCGAAATCTCTGCGTTCTGCATACCCGGTGGGGATGTGACGTCGGACACGCGCACCCACAACTCAGGAAGCTGCGCCTGGGCGGACGGACCAGCCAGTAGCGCCACTGCACACCATATGACCACCGCAACCGAGATAACGCCCCCCACGCGCTTTCTGTCAAAGGACATTCCTTCCTCCTTGATCTTGGATCATTCTTGTTGGTTCAGCTATCCCTTAACCAAGATTCAATAAGAAGTTCCTTGACAACAACTGTCTTAATAAGAGACCCGTACTTTGGCTTAAAGCCTTGCAGGACTAACTGAAATCTCTACTTCCTGCCATAACGCGTTAAGCCCTACTGTAAACTAGCCTGCTAATGTTGCTTTGACTCAGCCTACACAGCCAATCCAGCACAGAAGTACCGGGCAGTTTGTGCTCTGAAGACTATGGCTTACTTCAAGCCGACAATTGTAAATCTGACATCAGCCTTTTGGTGATAATCTCACCTATCATCCGAATGGAAATATAAGGCTAAAGGCATAACTTGTCAACAGGAAAAACAAGAAATATTACCTTTTTCTTGAGATCATCTTACCTGATAAAAACACCTCCTCCTTTCCCACTCTTGTCTTCCCTTTCGAGTTCGGGAAGTCTATTTGGGATCACAGGTTACCAGCTACTTACTAAGTCGGCGCAATCGGATTCGCATAAAGTACCGGAACTGCGATTTTCTTTACAGCCGGCTCAAACCTACGGGTTTCCCCAGAATTCACACCGACCGAGATACCTCCTTACAGAAGCCATGCAAACATTATTGTCTGTTCCTGTGCACATTATATATATGGCAGGATGCTGTGAGAGTTGTGCATACCCGAGGCGAAGGAAGATTGATGAAGTTGCTGTCGATAAGGTATCGACTCAGAAAGAATGCCAGCACCTTCGATAGAACAGTCGGGCAGGCGTGTGTTAACCTATTGAACATGCTTAACTTAACATTTCCCGAAAGACACCGTCAGTTCCTGCCTTTGCGAGCAATCTCTACTATGAAATGACTAGCAAGACGGTTGTACAAGGGCGTTTCGAGGGGGTGTTGCAGGTCCAGTTCGACAGCCAGTTGAAAGATGGCCGCGTTCTCTCCTGTCGAAAGGGAAAACAGCTTCCTGTGCGGCATGAGGTGGTAGTGAGCCAAGGCGTAGAACGGGTTGGCCGCCCTTAGGATGGGTGACAGACTCAGCTTTTTACAGATCCGTTTCAACCAGTCAAGGCCCACCAGGGTAACGAAATATCCGCGGGCCTGCTGGTGTTTCATATTGTATTTCTGCCTGAGAAAAAAGTTGTTCTTATTATTTGTCACTACGAATAATCTTCCCGCGGGCGTCAGGACCCGTGCTGCTTCCGCGAGGCATGCCCGCCGGTGCGCTTGGGGCAGATGTTCCAGCAGACCAAAGCAAGTAACAATATCGAATTCCCCGCTGCGGCAGGGAATATCGTGGGCCGGGCTGTGAAGAGACCTGACTCGCGACCGTACGCGCAGCCTCCGCGCCTCCCTGAGGCAGTAGTCAAGCATTGCTTCAGACACGTCGAGGGCGGTCACAGATGCCCCTTGAGCGGCCAGAGTCAATCCGATACGCCCTGTCCCACAGCCGATGTCCAGGACCTTCCTGCCTTTCAGGGGAAGTTTGACAAGACGCAGCAGTGTTTCCCTCTCCCATATATCGTAGGCCCGGTTGGCTTCGGTGGGAGCGTCATAGGTCAAGACCGCTGCGAGGGGATCAGCAGAACGCAGTCTGTTTGTCCAGTAGGCTTCCGCTGCGGCTGTGTTGTACTGGTCATGTACGTTCTTGGGAGATCGCGTGTATGACAACAGAGCTACCTCTTCGTGATATCAGGATAACCTACCTACAAGATCGACCTGGAAGCGTTCGCTGGCAAGGCCTTTTCCGAGCTAACCGGCATGTCATGTCGATGGGAGCTCGGAAAACGGCACCCGTTGGCCTACCAAGCATGAAACAGAGACTGAAAGTCTTTGGCTGTTTTTTACTGTTGACTTACTCCATCCTGTGCCTTTAATAATTCCTTTTACAAATGTGGAATAACCGCTAAGGACTTAAAAAAGATGCCACGTATATCAAGACAGATGAAGGAGATTATTCAGACAGTTGTTTTCCTCCTGATTGTGGGTGTGTTGCTGGCTGTTTACGTTATCTATCCCCTCAATCGTGTCAAAGCCTCAATGGGAAGGGTCAACCTTGACGATTACAATCCTGACTCGGTTGTCCTCAACGACGCCACTGCCTACATTGAGGCTGGCCTGACCGCCGACACTTTCCAAGTTGAGACTGATGGCCTGACCACGCTTGCCTGCCTCTATCTCACCCCCAACTCCGACAGCGTAAACGGGATCAGAGGAACTGTATTACTGGTGCATGGAGACAACGTTGACCGCGATGCTATGGTGCCGCTGGCGCGTCTGCTTGTGGACTCCGGATTTGCCGTAGTAGCATTTGACCAGCGCGCTTGCGGACGCTCAACGGGCAAATATCACGGCGAGGGCCAATACGAGGCCAGCGATATCGAGGAGTTAATCAGGTACCTTGATCTGCGGGAACAGGTAGTACACCCGCTGCTCATCGTCGGCTTTTCCCTTGGCGGCGATGGAGCGCTCCTGGCCGCCCTCGAAGAAAAACGAATAGACGGAGTGGTTGCCGCAAACCCGTACCTGACCACCCGGCGGCTGCAGGATGTTTTGAAAAAGAGGTATGACATGTTCTGGGTTCCCTTTTTCCGAACAATCATGTGGTGGTGGTACGGAATCCGGTCGAGCTATGCCGCACCGTATCGCAATATCGATGACATCAAGCCGGTCGCCTGCCGCACGTTGCTTTTCATCACGCCCGAGGCCGCCCAGGACAACGAAGTCCAGCGCATCAAAGAGTTGTCATCACCAGAACTCCTGAAGGTCGAAACAATGCCTCCTTCTGATGAGCTGTACCGAGATATCTTACATCTTGCTATAAACATGGCGAAGTAGTATGTCCTGTCCGACTGGTTACAGTAAGCTGCACACCAGCAGACAGTAACTACGTCAACCACCCTGCCAACGGCTGGTCGGGTTCGCTGGTCGATCTCTGAAGAACCTCACAACTGTATGCGTTACAACTAATTTGTCTTGAAAGTGTCGGTAATAAACAGCTTTCATTCGCTAGGCCATGGGCTTTATTTAACACGGCCGAAGCAACCAACCTATATAGAAAAACAACAGATGATATTATTTTTGAATTGTAATACATTAAACCATAGGGAAGGTCTCGGAGAGACCTGCCTACAAATAGGTTATAAGGCGAATAAAGAATTGTATGAATCCCCGAAAGCCTGGTCGGAGAAACTTGCAAAAAGCTATTAAAATAGGTCTGCATGGATAAGTATAGTGACCGTCAATGAGGTTTGCGCCAGGTTAGCCAAAGAACGACCGTGTCTTGGATGTGAAGAACGGAGGGGCCAACCTTTTGGCTGAGATTCCAGCACAGGAGGCACAGCAACCGACCGTGACCGCACTTCCCGACCAACTATGGGATGTTGTCATTATCGGCGCCGGGCCGGCTGGAAGCATGAGCGGTTTCTTCTTGGCCCGTGACGGCCACCGCGTTCTGCTTATTGACAAAGAGCGTTTCCCCCGAGAAAAGGTCTGCGGTGACTTCCTGTTCACCGACACAATCAGACTTCTTCGCAAAATCGGTTTCCTCGGAGTTGTTCAGAAGATCGCACATGAAGTCAAGTCGATTGTTGTCTACAGCCCCTCGGGCATATCCCTGGACATTCCCGGTGACTATCTGACTATCAGGCGAGCAGGCTTCGACCAGCTCCTGGTCAACAGGGCCGTGGAGGTTGGGGTTACCTTTGCTCACGGCAAGGTCTGCGGCATTGAGACTGGCACCAGCAATGGAATCACCATCTCCTTAAAAGAGCCAGCGGCAGTCATTCGGGCTCGTATCTGCGTACTGGCGACCGGGGCAAATACCACTCTTCCCAACCGAATGGGGCTGGTTAGCCGCCAAAGGCCCAGTGCGGTGGCCGCTCGGTGCTATGTACGCTCCAAGGTCAATTTGGACCACGTTATTCTGTCTTATGACCGCTCACTCATCCCGGGTTATGGCTGGGTAATCCCACTGGGCCATAATGAGTTCAACGTGGGCTGCGGAGCTCGTTACGGCCATCTTGCCGGAAGGAAACGCAGCCTCAAGAAAACGTTTGCCGGATTCCTTTCAGATTTCCCGCCAGCACGGCAGTTAATAGAGGCAGGGGAAATCATCTCCAGTTTTCGCGGCGCCGCTCTGCGCTGTGGCCTATCCGGAATGGGAGCAGTCACCCAGGAGGGTGTGATTGCGGTCGGAGAAACGATAGGCACTACTCTGCCATTCACGGGAGAGGGTATCGGTACGGCAATAGAGAGCGGTGAAATGGCTGCTGCAGTCATATCGGAAGCGCTGCGAGATAGGGATATAAAGCGCCTTCAGGAGTTCCCCGGGAAATTGGTGACGGAGATGAAACCAAGGTATCAGGGATATAATGTAGCAGAGAGATGGCTTTCCCACAGGTGGCTTAATGACCTGATTGTATGGCGTATCAGCAAGAGCAGGTTTTTGCACGCCTGGATGCTAAATTCCATGTTTAAGGCCGGCAGCGCCTGGACAGTCTATGCTCCCCTGAGAATCCTGCAATCCTTCTGGAAATAGAAAGCGCATTCGTCAAGACCACGATGAAGGTCATGAAGTTGCCCCCAAAAGTGTACTAACATCACTTGCAGGTGTCATTGCGAATCTGCCCTAGGCGGATGTGGCAATCTCTTGCTTTGGAAACACTTACACAACTGAGATCACCACGCTCCCTCCGGTCACTCGTGATGACTCGCCGACAAACTGTTGCAGGGTAAGCTGGAGTTTACGAATAATAGAGGTTAAGGCAGTGTTTCGTCAGACCTTGTCCGCCAAAGGCGGATATGACCTGGCGGGTCAGCATGAAAGAGTGTGAGGTACAACAGGTTCTTAGGGCTGCCAAGACTTCGTCAGAAGTCACAAAAACCGCTTGATTTTTTCCGTCCGGCACGTGATAATAATGCCAGCGAGTCTCGGCATGAGCGGCCCAGGAATCCGTTTTCTCTCGGTGGAGACGATAGCAATGTTCTTGGTAATGAAGGAAGTTAACCGTTAGATTGGGGAAGTTCGATGAAATTTGACGATCATCTGGAAGGCAACGTGGTAATCTTTGGGGTTTCCGGCAAAATTATGGGCGGGGAAGAGACAACCATGTTTCACGGCAGAATTCATGAATACATCAACCAGAACAAAAAGGACGTCGTAGTTGACCTGGCCAAAGTCGACTGGATGAATTCGGTGGGGCTGGGGATGCTGATCTCTGCTATGACGACCGTGAAAAATGCCGGCGGTCAGTTTGTGTTAGCCAATATCACCAAGATTGAAACAATACTCACCGTCACCCGACTGATTACGGTTTTTGAGTGCTTTGACAGTCGCGAGGAAGCAATCAAGTCGTTTGCGACGTGACCCTGGCCGGACAGATACCATACGGGAGCTCCTATCGGGGCTTCTTTTTTTTGCGCCTGTAGCCTGGAGTTTCTCAGCAGAGACAAACTTGTCTGAGAGGTGAAACCTTTATCAACTCTATTGCGTATATTCAGCCAGTAAAAGAATGACGTTACCACTGAAAGGGTTTCAATGCTGCGTTGGCTATTGCTTCTTCTGACGTCAACATCAGTCGCTGCACAACAAACTGATCAACCTCCGGTTCCCCCCACGTTGGAAATCCCCCACGTGGTCAGAGAGATAGAAATCGACGGTGATCTTGACGATCCCGGTTGGCGGGATGCTGCTCGGGTGACCGATTTTACCCAGTACTTACCCGTCGACAATGTGAAGCCATCAGTTGAGACGGAAGTCCTGGTCGCCTACGACAACAGCTATTTGTACCTGGCGTTTGTATGCCATGACGATCCCGCCACTATTCGCGCCACCCTGACCGACCGCGATCGGATGTTTTCCGATGATTTTATCGGGATCATCCTTGATACGTATGGTAACGCCGTCTGGGCATATGAGTTCTATGTCAACCCTCTCGGGGTGCAGGGTGACCTGCGCTGGGTGGCCAACGAGGACGAGGACTGGCGGTTTGACCTTGTGTACGAGACTGCCGGCAGGATTACCGAGACCGGCTGGCAGGCGGAAATGGCTATCCCCTTCAGCTCGCTTCGCTTCCCGAACGGTAAGGAGCATACCTGGCGGGTGACCTTTTGGCGGAGCCATCCCCGTGACAACGTATACAAGTATTCCTGGGCGCCCTTAAAGATCGGTGAGCCGTGCTTTTTCTGCCAGTTCGGGTACCTGACCGGAATCCAGAATGTTAAACCGGGCAGCAAGTTGGATCTGTTACCCTCTGTGATTGCATACCAGTCGGGCATGTTGAGTGATCCTGACGATCTTGATTCTCACTTTGACAATGATAGCCCAGACGCTGAAGTAGCGCTTAACGCCCGCTACCAGATTACTCCCGGTCTCACCGCCGAAGCAGCCATCAATCCTGATTTCAGTCAGGTGGAATCAGATGCCGCCCAGATCGACGTGAACACCACCTTTGCCCTGTCCTATCCAGAGCGGCGGCCCTTTTTCCAGGAAGGAAGCGATTTGTACAACACCTTCCTGGACGCCATCTATACCCGGTCGATCAATGATCCCGACGCAGCTTTCAAGCTCACCGGTCGGATGAATAGGACGAGCTTTTTCTATCTGTTGGCACATGATGAAAACACACCCTACATCGTACCTCTTGAAGAGAAAACAGCCTTTGCTCCTTTCGAAAACAGCGTTTCCAATGTGGCTCGAGTCCGTCGCACAATCCTCGAAGATTCTCATATTGGAGCGCTTGTAACCGACCGGCAGATCGAAAGTGGCGGGGCCAATACTGTTTTTGGGCCTGACATATCCATCCGTTTCCTGAAGAACTACCGGATACAGTTTCAAGCTCTGGGCAGCCACACAACGGAACCGGATGCCCCCACCGCCATCGATACCACGGTCGAGAACGGATACGGGCAGGCATATTTCGATGGTGACCAACACACTGTCGCTTTAGACGCCGAATCGTATGAAGGGCACTACCTGTATGCTGGCATTGAGCGCGAAGCCCGGCTGTGGAACTTCGATATCGACCTTTGTGCGACCAGTCCGACTTTTCGCGCCGACAACGGCTTTATCGTCCGCAACGGTTCACGAAGCGTGGATGGCTGGACAGGACTGTTCTTCAGACCCAACGGGAAAGTTGTTACCAGCATTACACCCCAGCTGGGATTCGGGCGAGTGTGGGATTACCGGGGAACGCGAAAAGATGAATGGTTGACTGCCGATCTGTGCATACACCTTACCAAGCGAACGCACTTTCACCCCTCATTCATGCTCAGCCGTGAACGGTGGCGCGGAGTCTGGTTTGACGATATTAGGCGCGTGAGTGTCAATGTTGATAACGACATGTTTGAGGCATTCCGGCTGGGTGTCTATCTCGGCTACGGCAATACGATTGCGCGTAATGTAGACCCTCTTCCGGTGATGGGCCGCAACACCAACGTTAGCATGTGGGGAATCATCAAACCGCTACAACAACTAACTATTGAGCCGTCAGTCGACTACCTCAAGCTCAACAACCGTGACACGGGGGAAAAGATTCACGAAGGGTCTGTCATTCGCGCCCGCCTGAACTACCAGTTTACCCGCGAACTTTTCGTACGGATGATTGTACAGTATGACGACTTTGACAACGATCTCCGTTTTGAACCTCTGGTGACCTATAAACTGAACCCGTACACGATCTTTTATGTCGGGTCGGTGCACAACTTCTGGTATGAGTTGGGAAAGGCACACTACCCTGAAAAGAGCGAGCGCCAGTTTTTCCTTAAGTTCCAGTATCTGTTTCGTACATAGGAGCATATCTCAGGGTCTTGACAAAAGTTTTTTCAAGAATTATCTGGTAACGATATGAGTCAGCAAATAACACAAGTGGATGCCTTTTCCGATCGGCCGTTTGCAGGGAATCCCGCCGCCGTCTGTATCCTGGATGGCCCCGCTGACGAAACCTGGATGCAGCAGGTGGCAGATGAAATGAACCTTTCCGAAACGGCCTTTCTATACCCGGATGGTGATAGCTACCAGTTGCGTTGGTTTACACCGGCAGCTGAAGTAGAGTTGTGCGGCCATGCTACACTGGCAACAGCGCACGTACTTTGGGAAGATGGGCATATACCGCCGGATCAGTCGGTGCATTTTAAAACAAAAAGTGGGTTGCTTACAGCCACCAGAGATGGCAACGCTATCGAACTGAACTTCCCTGCCCAACTGACGGAGCCATGTGATTGCCCTCCGGAACTTGCCGAGGCATTGAGTGTTGAACCGGTATTTGTCAGTAAAAGCAAGTTAGACTATTTAGTCGAGGTCGCCTCAGAAACAGTCGTTCGTAATTGTCAGCCTGATTTTATGGCGCTCATGCGTTTACCACTGAGGGGGATAATAATCACCAGTCGCGGAGATCAGAGTAAGTATGATTTTATCTCTCGTTTTTTCGCTCCGGCAGTAGGTATCAACGAGGACCCAGTGACGGGCGTTGCTCATTGCTACCTTGGCCCGTACTGGGCTGACAAGATGAGAAGGAATCGCTTTGCGGCCTACCAGGCTTCAAAACGCGGTGGTGAGGTGGGCGTGCGCGTAGAAGGTGACCGCGTGATTCTCTCTGGCAATGCTGTGACGGTAATGCGGTGCGCCCTGGTGTGAACGTATCTGCCATGGAAACAGCAGTTCAGGTCTGAATTGGCCGAAGGCCGGTGATAATCCCGACAGAGGCCTGGATGAATTGTCATTCCCACACAGTTGGAAATCCAAGACTCTGCCTTTGATATTCAACAGGAACCAGATCATACTTCGGCGTTTAGTTAAATCGAGTTGCCTTCCTTGTTGAAATCGGTTAATTATCTCTCAGGAACTTAAATCAAGTTGTATAGGAGATTCCGAGATGATCAGCAAAATCGAACAGCTACTGGGGGCCGACAAGGATCTATTGGCCTACGAGTGCAAAGGCATTTCCAAATCGCGGCTGCATTTGCCGGGCCCGGATTTTATAGACCGCGTCGTTAGCCAGAGTGACCGTCCGCCGGCAGTGCTACGCTCGCTTAACTGGCTTTTCAACACCGGTCGACTGGCCGGCACCGGTTATGCCTCTATCCTACCGGTCGACCAGGGTATCGAGCATTCCGGCGGCGCTTCGTTTGCTCCCAACCCGGATTACTTTGACCCGGCCAAGATTGTCGAGCTGGCTATTGAAGGCGGCTGCAACGGCGTGGCCTCGACTTTCGGAGTGATTGGTTCAATCGCCCGCAAGTATGCTCACAAAATCCCCATGATCCTCAAGCTGAATCACAACCAGATGCTGACTTATCCAAACAAACCTGACCAGGTAATGTTCGCCAACGTTGAGAACGCCTTTCACATGGGCGCTGTGGGCGTTGGGGCGACGATATATTTTGGCGCCGACGAAAGCATGCGGCAGCTTCAGGAAGTGACCGAAGCCTTTTCAACAGCCCACGAGCTGGGTATGTTTACAGTTCTGTGGTGCTACCTGCGCAACCCGGCTTTCAAAGCCGACAAGGATTACCATGTTTCCGCAGACCTGACCGGCCAGGCCAACCATATTGGCGTAACTATTGAGGCCGACATCGTCAAGCAGAAACAGGCTGAGAACAACGGCGGCTTTACTGCTTTGAACTTTGGAAAAACTCACAAGAAAGTGTACGACGAACTGACCTCCGACAACCCGATCGATCTATGCCGTTATCAAGTTGCCAACTGCTACATGGGGCGGGCCGGTCTGATCAACTCCGGTGGTGCTTCAGGTGGAGCTGATGACCTCGCTCAGGC
>CAYQDB010000037.1:0-17848 GCA_964416195.1 uncultured Ignavibacteriales bacterium | reverse complement strand
CTTGACCGTCCGCTGAAAACGGCACGCGATTTCAAACATCGGGTCGGGGAAACAGTCAGGATCGAATTTACAGATCCACATAGACAACAGGGCACGGCTGAAATCGTGTCCACAACCGACAGCAAGGTGCTTTTCAAGGACGCTACGGGTGTTTTCACAGTCGGTTTGGCAGAAATGGAAAGAGCGATAATCGTATTCTAAGACGGGATGGTGCGGATGGCATTCGATATGACAGAGGCAATTACGCTTATTGCCCGGGAGAAGAACATCGATTTCGATACGGTGTTGGAAACGTTGCAGGAGAGTCTTTTGGCTGCTGCCAAGAAAAAGTACGACAACACCGATAATATCTCCTTCAGATTTGACCGAAAGGCTAATGAGCTTCTCATGATTGCCGCGAAGAAAGTTGTTGCTGAGGTCTCCGACCCAAATATGGAAATCTCGTTGGAGGAAGCTAAAGAGATTGACACGGAGGCGGAAGTTGGTGATGACATTGATATCTATATCGACTACGAGGTTGAGTTTGGACGGAACGCGATTGCTTCTGCCAAGCAAATACTTATTCAGAAAATCCGTGAGGCGGAACGCAACCGCGTATATGATGAATACATCGACAAAGTAGAAACCCTAGTTACAGGCGTCGTTCAGCAGATTGATAAAGGGAATGTCATCGTTAACCTGGGTCGCGGTGAAGGGATTCTGCCGATCAAGGAGCAGATACCACGTGAAAAATTCCGCCAAGGTGACCGCATAAGAGCATATATTCTGGACGTTCAGAAATCGCTGCGCGGCCCACAGATAGTGCTTTCTCGGGTTAGCAACGAGTTCATCCGCTGTCTCTTTGCGTTGGAAGTCCCGGAGATATTCGAAAAGGTGATCGAAATCAAAGCCATCGCGCGGGAGCCCGGAGAGCGCGCCAAAATCGCTGTCTACTCATCCGACGATCGTATCGATCCCGTAGGGGCCTGCGTCGGCATAAAGGGGGTGCGGGTCCAATCTATCGTTCGCGAGTTGAACAATGAGCGTATCGATATTGTGCCGTATTCGTCGAATTCGGAGATGTTTGTCACGCGCTCCCTGGCACCAGCTAAAGTTGCCTACATCGAGGTGAATGAGCTGGAGCAAGGGATGACAGTCGCGGTTGAGGATGAGAAGCTATCGTTAGCTATCGGCCGCAATGGGCAGAACGCCCGACTGGCCTCGAAACTGACCGGCTGGAAGATTAATATAATGTCAGAGACTGAGTATGAGGAAGCTAAGCGTCGTGAGGCCGAAATGCTCGTCCCGGTCAGCCAGTTGGAAGGCGTCGGCATGAAGATCCAGGAACGTCTGGCTGAGGTCAACATCAGCTCTGTCCAGAGGCTTGCGGCAACCTCTCTTGAGGTGTTGACCAAGATCGAAGGGATCGGCAACAAGACGGCAGAAAATTTGATTGAAAAAGCTAAGCAATTGGTTCAGCAGTTGGAAGAAGAGTACCATCAGCGGGAGAAGGAAACGGAGGAAGCTGCCGTAGGGGAGGAGTCTGCAAAAGAGGAGAAACTTTCTGTCGAGGACGTCTTTGAGGACGATAAAGACTATGTCACTGAAGCTGACGATGTACGGGAGGCTACCGCCCCAGAACTTGAAGGGGTGGAAGATGAAGAGCCCAAGAGACCGGAATAAAATGATTGTGACGCGAAACAGCGGCTGGGCTTATTTAAGCGTTGAGAGGAAGTGAGATAAGGATGGCCAAGAAGCGAATATACGAACTGGCGAAGGAGTTTAAGATCTCCTCCAACGCTATGCTTACCGTGCTGCGCGACCTCAAGTTCGAGCCAAAATCACATATGTCGGTGGCCATGCCCGAGATGATTGCCGCTGTGAATAAAAAGTTTACGGAGGAAAGGAAAGAAGCCAAAAAGGAGATGGCACACCGGGCACAGGTCAAGGAAGCAGTAGAGCACCATGCCACCAGGATCGGTGGCATAAGGGTGGATAATTCCCACTCTGCTGTAGCCGGGATCATGCGGCGTCTCGAAAAAAAGCATAAGAAGAAAGACCGTCGCAAACACAAAAACCACCAGGCAGTAGACAGAACCGAAGTGGCCAAGAGCTTCCGTTCGGTTATGGCTCATTTAAGTGGAAGCAAGGGGAAGCGGAAGCACAGGCGAATATCATCCGCGGGGGTTGAGAGCGATGGCGGGTCAGAAAACATGCTCGAAGTCAACGAGTATGTATCTGTTGCCGAGCTGGCCGGTCTCATGGATCTCAAGCCAGCCGAGGTGATAGCAAAGTTATTCGAGATGGGGATGATGGCCACTATCAATCAGCGTCTCGATATGGATACGATTGAAATGGTCGCGGCTGAATTCGGTTTTGATGTCCATGAGGTGGCCGACGTTGGGGAGACCGTCAAAGAAGACGAAAAGGAAGAACGACTGATAAGTCGGGCTCCGGTGGTCACGATCATGGGGCATGTTGACCACGGCAAGACGTCCCTCCTTGATTATATTCGCAAGACAAATGTGGTGGCCAGCGAGGCCGGCGCTATTACGCAGCACATCGGTGCTTATGAGGTGATCCTCGACAACGGGCGCATTACCTTTCTGGACACACCAGGACATGAAGCGTTTACCGCCATGCGTGCCCGAGGGGCGCAGATCACCGATATCGTTGTGTTGGTTGTGGCTTGCGATGACGGCGTGAGACCTCAGACAGTTGAAGCGATCGATCACGCCCGGGCCGCCAATGTCCCGCTAGTTGTCGCCATAAACAAGATTGACAAACCCAATGCCGGTCCAGACACCACTCGGACCCAGCTTTCCAACTACAACCTGGTTTCCGAGGAGTGGGGCGGTAAAAACATAATGGTTGAAATTTCAGCGAAGTCTGGAGAAGGGGTTGACAAACTGCTGGAAATGATTCTGCTGCAAGCTGAAATGATGGACTTGAAAGCTGACCCCTCCATTCGCGGTCAGGGCATTGTTGTCGATGCCAGGCTAGAAAGGGGACGCGGGCCGGTAGCTACCGTTTTGATTCAGAAAGGTACCTGTCACGTTGGAGATTCTATCGTGGCCGGGATGTACTATGGCCATGTTCGCACTGTTACTAATGATCGTGAACAGCAGATCCCGGTGGTAGGCCCGTCCGTCCCAGCCCAGATCACGGGACTCAATGGGGTTCCTCAGGCCGGTGACAGTTTCATGGTCGTCCAGAACGATCAGGAAGCCAAGGAGATTGTTCTCAAGCGAAGCCAGATCAAAAGGGAACAGGATTACCATAGAACTCGCGGTGCTATCTCTCTTGATAAGGTCTTCGATCGAATAAAGGAAGGTCAGATCAAGGAGCTTAGCCTCATCATCAAGGCTGACGTGGGCGGCTCGATTGAAGTCCTTTGCGATACTCTGGGCAAGATAGTTACTGACGAGGTCAGGACCAACATCATTCACAAGGGGGTCGGCACTATAACGGAATCCGACATTCTCCTGGCCGAGGCATCGGATGCTATTGTTATCGGTTTCCAGGTATCGTTGGATACCCGGGCTCGGGAGCTCGCTAAGCAGGGAAACGTGGATGTGCGTATATATGACGTGATCTACGAGGCGGAACGCGACATCAAGCAGGCACTTGCAGGGCTGCTATCTCCCACCGTCACCGAAAACTTCGTCGGCGTTGCGGAGGTTCGCGATCTGTTTCGGATCCCTCGCATTGGGACGATTGCTGGAAGTTACGTCAAAGAGGGGCATATCAGCCGCCGCTACAAGGTTCGTCTTGTCAGGGATGGACGAGTCATCTATGCCGGTAACTTGGCCTCCCTGAAGCGCTTCAAGGACGATGTCAAAGAAGTCAAAGAGGGATTTGAGTGCGGTATCGGGATTGAGAACTTCAATGACATCAAGATCGGCGATGTCATTGAAGCCTTCGAATTAGTGGAGCAAGCGCGTACGCTGTAGAGTGGGGGCGCTTTTTGGTTACGGTCACGTTAAAGTGTCGGTTGGAGCTGCCCGGTGTCGCATCACTCAAGGAGAAAAGGCGTATCCTGAAATCGCTTACGGTTCGATTAAGAAATACTTTCAACATCTCCATCGCTGAAGTAGGAGATAACGATGTTTTGAGAACGGCAACGTTGGCGGCGGCTGTTGTGGCAAACAGCAGCAGTTTCGCACACCAGGTCATTGCCAGAGTTGTGAACAGGATAGAATCTGAGTCAGACCTCATTCTGGTTGACTACGGGACGGAGTCGTATTGACAATGAGGCAGTTCAAGCGCTCCACACGAGTTGGGGAACAGATATTAAGAGACATCTCGGCTCTGATGCAGACCGAGGTGAGTGACCAGTTACCGGGCATGGTGACGTTTACGCATGTCAGGGTCAGTGATGATCTTCGCTATGCCACCGCTTATTACTCCGTCCTTGGAAAAGACAGCGATAGGGAAGCCGTTGCAGGATATCTGGCGAATGAGAAAAAGCGCATACAGCATCTGATCGGTCGCAATCTCCATATTCGACGCATTCCGGAATTGACCTTTAAATATGACCCTTCGATTGAGGAAGGCATTCGGATACAGCAGCTGTTAGATGAAATCAAAAGTCCTCCAGAAGAATAATCGCAGTCGGGTTGCTATGTCTGCTCTAATTGCAGACATACGGCATGTCCTTGAGAATTGCCGGCAGATTCTGGTCGCTTCGCATGTCGACCCGGACGGCGACGCTATAGGCACCCAGTTGGCGTTTGCATCGTACCTGCGCGATCTGGGAAAGGAAGTATTTCTGGCTCGTGAAGCCGAGGTCCCGACCAAATACCGATTTCTTTTCGGAGCTGATTCCATCACCGATATCAGGTCCTATGATAAGAATCTCTCAGTCGATACGGCGTTGATTCTTGAGTGCCCCAACATGAAGAGAATCGGCAAGGCAAATCGTCTTTTGGCTCCTGACACGACAATAGTTAACATCGACCACCATCAGGACAACGAGGGATTTGGCGATGTCAACTGGTTGGACACTCATGTCTCCTCGGTAGGAGAGATGGCCTTTGAGTACTTTACCCACATCGGTTACCAAATCTCTGCCGAAATCGCAGAGCAACTGTACACCGCTATTTTAACAGATACGGGAAGGTTTCGTTACTCGTCTACATCTTCCCGGACGATGGTTGTCGCCGGTCATCTGATAGATGCGGGCGTTGACCCCAAGAAGATCTGTGATAATGTCTATTTCAACCTACGCCCTTCGGCGATGAAGTTGAGGGGAAAGGCGTTAAACTCCATTGAGTTTTACGACAACGGCAGTATCTGTCTGGTGACTTTGACGCAGGAAATGTTCGACCAGTGCGGCGCCGAGCCGTCCGAATCGGAAGGGATAGTCGATTTCACGTTGTTTACGAAAGGGGTGCTTGCGGGAGCCCTGCTGAAAGAAGGCAACTCGGGTGGCACGAAGGTCTCTCTGCGATCTCGGAACAACATCGATGTGGCAGCGTTGGCCTCTCGCTTTGGCGGAGGGGGACATCCCAACGCATCGGGATGTGTCATACCACTTCCATTGGCACAAGCGAAGACTGAACTGATCAAACTGTTGCGCGAGGCACGGGATGGACAAGCGAGATAATCGCTACAACGGAATCCTTCTGTTCAACAAGCCAACTGGTGTTTCCAGTCACCAGGTGGTCGCAGACATCAGGCGAGCTATCAGGCAGCGCCGGGTGGGACATACGGGAACGCTGGATCCTTTGGCGCAAGGTTTGCTGGTGATGTGTCTTGGTAAAGCGACCAAAATCGCCCGATTTATCTCCAAGTTTGACAAAACCTATGAAGCGGAAATATGCTTCGGGCGGAAATCAGCGACCTATGACGGCGAAGGCGTTTATAACGATCACCCGTCAATGCCAGCTCCCGACTTGAACAAGGACAAATTTGGTTGCTTGTTGGATCAGTACAAGGGCAGAATCACGCAAAAGGTTCCGGCCTATTCAGCGGTCAAAGTTGACGGTCAGCGGCTTTACAGTCTGGCCCGCAGAGGCCTTCCGGTTAATCAGCCCGAACGGGAAATCGAAATAAGGGAGATTGCGTTTCTTGGCTACCACAAGCCATATCTGCAGGTGCGCATAACCTGTTCGCAGGGAACGTATGTCCGTTCGCTTGCGGATGACCTTGGCGAGAAGATCGGTTGTGGCGCCTACCTGTCCCGATTACGCCGGATATCAGTTGGCGCTCTGCATATAGACCGGGCTTTGAGTCTGAGCGAGGTAAGGCAGTATCACGATGCCGGTAGTCTTCATGAGCACCTCTTGACATATCAGGCAGTCCTACCCTACAGCGCCATCACGGTGTCCGACGACTTCAAGGAATATGTCATCTGTGGGAAGGCGCTGACGTCTAGGGACGTAGTCCAAATCCGGGGGAGTTTCTCCGCTGGCGACCGCGTGTTTCTCATAAATGTTGAGGGTCATGTTCTTGCCGTTGGAACTGCCGACGCGCCGTCGGATGCGTTTGTCGGGGGGAATGGCCAAAAACTATTCACTTATGTTAGGGTACTGAATTGAGCACCACGTTTGTGCACGGTATTGAGAACTTCTCCCGAAGCCCCGATCGACCGACAGTGGCAACTATCGGAACCTTCGACGGTATCCACCTCGGTCACCAGGAGATTCTCCGAAGAGTGCATTTGGCAAGCGAAGAGACCAGGCTTGATCCCATACTGGTAACATTTCATCCCCATCCCCGGGTTCTCGTTTCACCGGATGATGTTCCGTTGCTGCTGACGACAATCGAGGAAAAGGAAAAATTCATCCCCGATTTCTTCGACGGCACTGTTTTGGTGCTTGACTTCAACGAGAAACTGATGAACCTGAAACCGGCAGAGTTCGTGAAAGATATTCTGGTTGAAAGCGTGGGAGTAAAGAAGTTGATTGTTGGGTACGATCACGGTCTGGGTAAGGATCGCAAGGGGACGATTCCGGAACTCAAAAAGCTGGGGATGAAGTTCAGCTATGAAGTTGAAGTGTGCGGGCCGATCATGATTGACGGAGAAGCTGTGTCTTCCTCACGTATACGCCGGGCCATGATGCAAAACCGGTATCAGGAAGCGATCCGTCTGCTGGGACACGAGTACGCCATTTATGGGCCAGTTGAGAGGGGAATAAGACTGGGGAAAAAGCTTGGCTATCCCACAGCAAATGTGAGGTACAACCCGCGTAAGTTGCTACCGCCGGAGGGGGTGTATGCCTGCTGGACGGAGATCGCCAAGGAGTGTTACGAGAGCGTGATGTTTATCGGGAGAAATCAGTTTAACCCCAAAGCTCGCGTTTCAGTTGAGACCCATCTGCTTGACTGTGATCGTAATCTTTACGGGGAGGAGGTCACAGTGTATCCGACTCATTTTATCAGGAAGAACCGAAGATTCGACTCACCCGAGCAGCTTGCCCGCCAGATAGGAAAAGACAAAGAAATAGCATTACAAATATTACAAAAGGAGAAGCAGCATGCCGCTGACGAAAGAGCAAAAGGCTCAGATTATTGCTGGAAACCGTCTCCACGACACTGACACCGGTTCGCCGGAGGTCCAAATCGCCCTCCTTTCAGAGCGAATCGGTCACCTCACGGAGCACATGAAAGTCCATAAGAAGGACTTTCACACTCGCCTCGGACTATTAAAACTGGTGGGTCAGAGGCGACGGTTGCTGGACTATCTCAAAGACAGTGATCTGGAGAGTTACCGACAGGTTATCTCCGATCTGGGATTGCGACGATAAAAATAACAGGACTTTTATATGTCACACAAAGTAGAATTTGAGTTGGGTGGCCGCATGATGACCATCGAGTGTGGGCACTTGGCTAACCAGGCCAACGGAGCCGTAACAGTCAGATACGCCGACTCCATGGTCGTTTCCACCGTATGTTCCAACACAGAACCAAAAGAGGGATTTGACTTTTTCCCGCTCACGGTTGAGTATCGAGAGAAATCTTATGCAGCTGGGAAAATCCCCGGTGGATTTTTCAAGCGCGAGGGGCGACCATCCGAGAAGGAGATCGTATCCGCAAGAATCATTGACCGTCCTATCAGACCCCTTTTTCCGCCAGATTTTAAGGGTGAGACGCAGTGCATTTCGTATGTGCTCTCTCACGATCAACAGAATGACACTGATATCCTGGCTCTCGTGGGTACCGGAGCGGCCCTGGCGGTCTCGGACGTTCCCTTCGAAAAAACAATTGCTGGCGTTCGAGTGGGTAGAAACGATGGACAGTTGCTCATTAACCCCACGATCAGCGAGTTGGACGAGAGCGACATCTCAATCACGATGGCCGGCTCCGCTGACAGTATTGCGATGGTTGAAGGCGGCGGCAAGGAGATCTCCGAGGATGATCTGGCGGAGGCTTTGAAGTTTGGCCACGAGCATATCAAGATGATTGTCGCCAAGATTGAGGAGCTGAAGGCTGCGTGCGGTAAGCAGAGGTTTGAATATGTGCCCTCTGTCATTGATGAAAGCCTATTGGCCAAGACCAAGGAAATGGTTGGTAACCGGTTGGATGAGTTCAACCGACTGGCCGATAAGGAGACGCGCCGCGCCGAGAAAAAGAAGATGACGCAGGAAATAATAGAAGCTCTGGCTGAAGAATTCCCTGAAAGCAGATTTGACATCGGAACTATCATCCATGACCTCGACGCCGAGACAATGCGAAACATGATCCTTAACGAGAACCACCGCATCGATGAACGTCAGCCTGACGACATACGGACTGTAACCTGTGAGATCGGTTTCCTGCCTCGCGTCCATGGCTCTGCCGTTTTTACTCGTGGGCAGACGCAGGCGCTGGTGGCTGTCACTCTGGGAACGAAAATCGATGAACAACGTCTTGACGAGCTCGAGGGCGAATCGACCAAGAGCTACATGCTCCACTACAACTTCCCACCTTTCTCGACTGGAGAGACAAAACCAATACGCGGCACCAGCCGTCGTGAAATCGGCCACGGGGCGCTGGCAGAACGAGCCCTGTTCCCTGTAATCCCTGTCGAGACTGGTTTCCCTTACACGATCCGCCTTGTATCCGACATCATGGAATCCAATGGGTCGTCATCGATGGCCTCCGTGTGCGGCGGATCGCTGGCACTGATGGATGCCGGGGTACCGATCAAATCTGCAGTGGCCGGTATCGCAATGGGGCTGATCAAGTCCGAGGACAAGGTCGTCATACTTACAGACATTCTCGGCGATGAAGATCACTTCGGCGACATGGATTTCAAAGTGACCGGTACGGCGGAGGGTGTGACCGCTATCCAGATGGATATCAAGATTGCCGGGTTGGATATAGAGATCATGCGGGAGGCTCTGGAGAAAGCCAGACAGGCACGGCTAAAGATCCTGGATATTATGAACAGCACCATATCCAAACACCGTGATCAGCTATCGGAATATGCACCACGGATCATTACGATCAAGATTAACCCCTCTAAGATTGGCGATGTGATTGGTCCGGGGGGTAAGATGATCCGTTCGATAACTGAGGAGACAGGTGCGAAAATCGACATCGAGGAAGACGGCACGATACTGATTGCTTCAGTCGATGCTGAGGCTGGACGCCAGGCCAAGGAACGGATAGAAGCCATCGTAGAAGAAGCCGAGGTGGGCAAGGTCTATGATGGCACCGTTACAAGGATTACCGGCTTTGGCGCCTTCGTGGAGATACTCCCCGGAACCGATGGTCTGTTGCACATTTCGGAACTTGATAACCAGCGCGTCAACAGGGTTGAGGATGTTGTTAATCTCGGCGATCGCGTAACAGTCAAAGTTATCAGTATTGACCAAGACGGCAAAGTCCGTCTGTCCCGAAGAGCCCTGTTGCCCAAACGACCGGGGTCCGACCGTGACCGGGACAGGGACAAAGATAGGGACAGGAATCGCAAGCCGGCGAGACCAAGACGATCTTAGCGGATGGCGCGAAATCGTGTAATAACTGATAGCGGTGTCTACCAAAAGACAACCCTTAAGAATGGACTGAGGATTGTTACCGAAACAATGCCCTCGGTCCGTTCTGTTTCTCTTGGGGTGTGGGTTGATGTTGGATCACGCAACGAACGCCCGGAGGAAAACGGAATGTCGCACTTTATTGAACACATGCTGTTCAAAGGTACTCGACGGCGCACGGCCAGGCAGATCGCTGCTGCCCTGGAGTCGCTCGGAGGTAATCTCAACGGCTTCACCTCTCGTGAACATACCTGCTACACGGCGCGCATTCTCGATGAACATCTTGAGACAGCTGTCGATGTTCTCTCAGACATTATGTGTAACGCAACACTGACCAAGCCTAATCTCAAGCGCGAGAAAATGGTGATATGCGAAGAGATCAAGGAAGTAGCCGATAACCCTGCTGATTATATCCATGATATTTTTGCGAAGACGTTCTGGGGGGAACACCCTCTCGGTCGCTCGATACTTGGAACTCGACAGACTTTGATCGCTATGAAGAGATCGCATGTCGTTGATTACCTTAAGCGTCACTATCGTACCGGACCCATAGTTGTCGCCGCTTCGGGACGTGTCTCTCATGCGAAGCTGGTACGGTTTGTAAGAGAGCGCTTTAATTTTCCGGCGGGGCAGGCTGAAGCGCCCAAAAAGGCGCAACGCGACAAGCAGAAGAATATAAAACTGGAGTCCAGCAGCAACAACCAGACTCATTTGTGTCTTGGTTATCCTGGCCTGAAATTCGCCGATGGCAGTAAAATGGCGGCGCTTGCCCTTGGCACTTACCTCGGGGGCGGAATGTCATCAGTCCTGTTTCAGAAAATCCGTGAAGAGCTCGGCCTGGCATACTCTGTCTACACTTTCCATGAGTTCTATCGGGACGCAGGAGTTTTTGAGGCCTGTATCGGCACTGACCGGGAACATGTAAGACAGGTTGTAGATATCATTCTTGCTGAGCTTGACCGCCTGAAAAAGAGAAGGCTGCCTTTATCCAAGCTGAATAAGATTAAGGGGCAGATGAAGGGACAGCTTGCTCTCGGTATGGAATCAACCACAAGCCGCATGAGCCGCCTTGCTCGTCAGGAATTGATGCACCGACCGTACAAGTCTTACAGGCAGATACTCAAGGAAGTGGAAAGCGTTACACCCAGCCAAATCCTCGAACTCTCAAACCGGCTGTTTGATCACTCCCGAGTGGCGATCGCCGTGTTGGGGCCGGTGGACAAAGGGGTGTTCGACGATGTCTTCTGATTTGTCACCAGGTCGTTATCTACGACCATTGCAGTTCCGCGCCAGAGTTCTTGCTTTTCATAAAGTAATTCCACAATTCAGCTTTGGTTCGACCAACTACCCTCCCCGACGCTTCGAGCGGCTGCTGGCTTTGCTTGGGCAGGGGGGATTTGTTTTTCAGACACTTGAGTCAGTTCTTTCGAGCAGTGACCCGAAAGCTCTGTCAATTACATTTGATGACGGCTACCAGCATCTGGCCGACGTCTTACCGCCCCTGATGCAAAAGTACCGGTTTAAGCCGGTGGTTTTCCTGCCCACAAAATATCTTGGCAAAGCAAATAGTTGGGACTACAGCCACCTGTTCCGATCCACGCCTCATCTCGACTCCAAAAGCATCAAGAGGCTTGCCGCGCTGGGAGTCCAATTCGGATCGCACGGTCACAGCCACATCAACTTGTGCCGGTGTGACGAGAAAACTCTGCGGCATGAGTTGAATCATTCAAAGGCGGTGCTCGAAGACACGCTTGGCACGCAAGTCAACTTTATCAGTTACCCCTTTGGCCGATATAATCAAGAAGTGCTCGAAGCGGCGCTGGAGGCCGGTTACACCAGGGGTTTTACTATGAGATTCCCTGAAGATGGCGACATGGCTCTTGCTGTCGGGCGGTTTGGTGTTTACGGTTATGATACCGCGGCGTCAGTTTTTCGGAAGCTTTCAGGTGGGCCGTTCTACAGCGTTGAGAAATGGAAAGCCCGGTTCACCAACAGGCTTTCGGGTGGGACGGTGATTTACAACAGGCTTATCCGAAAATAGGATTGTAGGTCATGGCTTCAATGAGGCGGGGCAGAGTGATAACATTCCTTATGGTAGAGCTTGACATTTTGATTGTCGAACCTTTATTCTCCGGTAAATTAACAGTAATTAACATACGGAGGCTCATAATGATTAAGTCTTTGAAAATGCTATCCTTATTAGTCTTGTTCTTGGGGGTGTTGATTCAATCATCAAGTGCCTATGAAATTCCACCGCGCAAAATTGAAGTCAAACCTTATGTGAATTTCCTTTTTCCCAATCATCTATTACAATTTGAAAATGGACGTAGCGTGGTCAAGAATAAAATGGGTTACGGGTTTGGTCTAAAAATCCGTAATCAGATACGCGGATCGTATGGCTTTGTAGTAAACTCCTCAATTACTGATGTTGAAGTTACGACTGACCGTGGAAGTTTTGCGGTAATTTTTACGGCGGGGTTATACTTATCGACAAGAACCAAAGTAGGCAATCTTATCATTGATTGTGGCTATGGAGTATTAGCAACTGGTGGTAAATCTGAGACTTTGTTAATGCCTACCTTGGAGTTCAATAGACCTTTATCTGATAGATTGATGATTTCGGTGGAATTAGGTTGGCCCATTTCTAACGACTGGTTTCACGACTTTCGGGTCAAAGAGTATTATAAGACGTTTACGCTTTCGTTCGGCAGCACAATTGTTTTTTAAAGCAGTAGATGTAGGGCAGGAGTCTCTGACTCCTGGTCCCCCTCTAGCGGATGTCGGAGACACCTGCCCTACATTTATCTCATTACAATAGGGAATTCATATAACATGGCAACGGTGAAGAAGATGCACCCGAAATACGATTTCAGAAGAATCGAAAGCAAATGGCAAAAACGCTGGGAACAGGAGAAGCTCTTTTGTGCCCCCAATCTGCCGGATAAAGACAACAAGTTCTACATGCTGGTTATGTTCCTGTATCCTTCCGGTGACATCCACATGGGACATTTCCGAAATTATATCATCGGCGACGCCGTCGCACGCCGTCAGATGATGCTTGGCAAGGATGTCCTGCATCCGTTTGGCTGGGACGCCTTTGGTTTGCCCGCGGAGCGCGCAGCTATACAGCGCGGGATTCACCCCAAGGAATGGTCGCTGAGCAATATCGACATATCACGTTCCACATTACAGAAAGCCGGTATCTCTTATGACTGGTCCCGCGAGGTGAACTCTTGCCTGCCGGACTATTATAAATGGACCCAGTGGATGTTTATCCAATTGTTCAAAAAAGGACTGGCATACCGCAAACGCGGCTTCGTCAATTGGTGTCCGGAGGATAAAACAGTTCTCGCTAACGAGCAAATCGTCGACGGCAAGTGCGAGCGTTGTGGAACCCCGGTTGAGAAAAAAGATCAAGTGCAGTGGTATTTCAAAATCACTGACTATGCCGACCGCCTGATTGACGACCTGGACAGACTTCCCGGCTGGCCAGATAACGTCAAAACAATGCAGCGTGAATGGATCGGACGATCCTACGGAACCGAAATCGACTTCACAATTGAAGAAACAGGGGAGAAGCTGCCCATTTTCACTACCCGCCCCGACACCATCTTTGGCGTTACTTTCATGGCGATTTCCCCCGAAGCCGAGATACTTGACCGGCTCAACCTTGAGGGCGAGCATGCAGAGAAGGTAGCTGAGTATCAGAAAAAAGCCATGATACGTTCCGATATTGAGCGTGTTGCGGTCAACGAAGAAAAAGACGGTGTCTTCACCGGCAAGTATGCGATCAATCCGTTTAATAGAGAGAAAATACAACTTTGGGTGGCCGACTATGTCCTGGCCGGGTATGGCACCGGAGTGGTTATGGCAGTGCCGGCTCACGACACTCGCGATTTTGCCTTCGCGAAAAAGTACGATATTCCAGTTAAAGTAGTAATTCACCCTGACGAGCATACTACGCTGAACCCCAACGAAATGGAAGACGCTTTTGTTGAGTACGGGCCAATGGTCAACTCCGGTAAGTTCAATGGATTGATTGGTAGTAAGGCGATTGCGGCTGTGACTGAGTATGCCGAACAAAACGGATTTGGCCGGAAGAAGGTCAATTACAAGCTCAAAGACTGGTTGATCTCCCGTCAGAGGTACTGGGGTTGTCCTATTCCGATTATTCACTGCCCGAAGTGCGGTGAATTAGCTGTCTCTGAATCTGATCTACCGGTATTGCTGCCTGATGTTGAAAACTACCGGCCCAAGGGCCGCTCGCCGCTGGCCGACCTTCCTGAGTATATGGAGGTCAAATGTCCACGGTGTGGGGGAGAGGCTCAGCGCGACCCGGATACTATGGATACATTTGTATGTTCCTCTTGGTATTTCCTGCGCTACCTTGACGCTCACAATGATAGTCAGCCGTTTGACAAGCAGAAAGCCAAGCACTGGATGCCGATTGACCTTTATGTGGGGGGAATTACCCATGCCACCGTCCACCTGATCTATTTCCGCTTCTTCCAGAAGTTCCTGTATGACATCGGATGGATCGACTGCGAGGAACCGGCCACTCGCCTGTTTAACCACGGGATGGTGTTGGACTCCGCAGGAGAGGTGATGTCAAAATCCAAAGGGAACGCCGTTTCTCCTGTTTCCCTTATGGAAGAGCGGGGGGTCGATGTAACCCGGCTGGCCATGTTTTTCACGGCGCCGTCGGAAAGGGAAGTCCTCTGGAGCAGTGAGACCGTTACCGGCGTGGAAAAATTCGCTGTAAACAGGCTATACCCGATTGTCAAACACTATCGAGGAACAAACCCGGACTTAAAGCAACGCTTTAACCAAGACGAGTTTAATCTGGATGAGAAGAAAATCTATATCAAGCTGAATCAGACGATCAAAAGAGTTTCGGAAGATTCTGACCGCTTACAGTTCAACACCGCTATAGCGGCTCTTATGGAGCTGGTGCGCGACTACGAGCCAGAGAAGATCACCGATGACGAACTGAACGATTGCATCATTCTGAAGACTATTCAACTTGTCGCCCCGATGACACCTCACATGGCTGAGGAAATGTGGGAAATGACTGGACGGACGGAGTCCATTTTTAGGTCTCACTGGCCGGAGTATGACCCTGATGCCGTTGTCGGCGACACGATAACGATTGCAGTGCAGGTAAACGGCAAGCTGCGCGATTCCGTTACTGTGCTGGCGGATGCCTCGCAGGAGACCGTTGAGAAGACTGCCTTTGAAAGGGGTCGGATCAAAGCCCATACTGAGGGCAAGCAGATTGTGAAGAAGATATTCGTCAAGGGGCGGATATTGAATATTGTGGTAAAATAAACGGTCAGGCCACACTCACCAAAGGCGAGCAAGATCCGACCGAACGAGAAAGGGATAACGGTGGACTAGGAGGTGTTTAATGTTGAATAGGAAGCAAAGAATTGTCCTGTGTTGTGGGGTGCTGCTTATGCTAATATCGTTCGTATTTCCTCCGAGCGGCTACCTTACATATGATACACGTGGAGATAGAGGGATAATAGGAGCTGAATTTACGGGGTATAAGTTCCTATTTGCCTCATCAGACGGTTATATTCTGTTTCCTGTACTCTGGACTCAGCTTTTTGTAATAGCAATTGCAACGATAGGTTTGGCAATTGGACTGAAAGATAAAAGATGACAGCAACTTGTAGCCCACCCAACGAGTGGGAATTAATTACCGTCTGGTAGGTGGAGTACAATATGAGGAGATACTGTGTCCAGTCGGCAATGCATAAGTAATGTGATCAGAAGCTACAAGAGATTTTATCGCCCCAGTCTATCTAAGCAACTTCAGTTTTACAATATGCAAAGAAGTATGTCGGAAGTCAAAGAAAAGGCGGCACTTGCTAAACTTCCGAGTGGTAAACGTCACCCGCATCAAAGGCGCATTTCAGGAGAAGTCCTCCAGACAGCAAAAAACAGTCTTCTGCGTCTCAATCTTGAGGACAGCAAATCGTTTTCAGAGCTTCATGCGAAGGTAGAAAAGGGCATTAAGCGTATCCCAGGAATCGGAGATTTGGCTGTTTACGACACGGCTCTCCGAATAGGGGCGTACCTTGGTCTTGAACCAGAGCTGGTTTATTTACATGCGGGGGTTCGGGACGGGGTGAAAGCACTCGGTCTGAATCATAAGTTGCATACCCTTGAAAAAAGTAAGTTACCCAGAGAATTCCATGTGTTGAAACCGCACGAAATAGAAGATTGTCTGTGTATTTATAAAAAGGAATTAGGTGGGAAGCGAATGAAGCGGAAAGCTGGCTGTGGTATGGTGGGTTGGAAACGATGTGTGGGTTAACATAATATATCTTATGGGACGTTATAGGGGATAGCCAGATGAAGCTCTCTATTGTCATCCCTATCTATAACGAGGTTTCCACTATCGAGGAGACTGTCAGACAGGTCAAGGCCTCCCCCGTGCCCGATAAGGAGATCATTCTGGTTGACGATTGCTCTACCGATGGCACCCGTGAGCTAATCAGGGACAAACTCGAAGCCCAGGTCGACCGGGTCGTCTACCAGCCTCGCAATTACGGCAAAGGTTTTGCACTTAAGGCCGGTTTTCAGGCAGCAACAGGTGACATTGTTTTAGTCCAGGATGCCGATCTGGAATATGATCCGAACGAGTATCCCACTCTCATTGAGCCGATCGTAACCGACAAAGCTGACGTAGTTTATGGCTCCCGCTTCCAGGGTGGCGGTCCACACCGGGTGGTCTACTTCTGGCATTATCTCGGTAATCGCTTTCTAACGCTGTTGTCCAATATGTTTACCAATATCAACCTTACCGATATGGAGACCTGCTACAAAGTCTTCCGCCGCGAAATTATTCAGTCGATCGATATCAAAGAGCCGCGCTTCGGGTTTGAGCCGGAGATCACTGCTAAAATTGCCAGAAAGCGGGTGCGGATATACGAGATCGGAATCTCGTATTACGGCCGCACGTATGACGAAGGGAAAAAGATTGGCTGGAGAGATGGCCTCAGAGCGGTTTGGTGTATACTCAAATACAATCTTTTTTCACGTTAAAGTATTACATTATATCTTCCAGATTGCGGCAGATGTGGACATCTGCCGCCCACAAAATATGGATTGAGTTCGCGTTTTAGGCTTGAATTTTCATCTTGAGTATAAGTTAGTGAGATGGTTCCATATTGATGAGAAAAGGAGAAGGTAATGAAGCAATATGTTGCTGCAGGTTTAGCACTATTGATAGCTGTGTTTATAGTACCTCCTGCAACGGCTCAGCAAGCTGAAGCCAAGTCCAATACGTTACCAACCGTAGATCAAGTTCTGGAGCGATACATTGAGGCTATAGGTGGACCTGAAGCCATCAAAAAACTGACAACCCGGGTCTGCAAAGGGTATCAGGTAACTGACCTTCATTGGAGAAAACCCCCATTTGAAGTTATCCCTCTGAAGACTTACGCAAAGATTCCCAATCGCTCGCTTGTAGTCGAGCACACTCTTGGAGAGATCAAACGAGCAGGGTTTGACGGCAATGTCGGCTGGAAGCAGGACGCAGACGGAATCAAGCGCACCGAAAACCCAATAGGATCGAAGTTTGCCTGGCTCCTTAATCCACAAAACGCTCTGCGAATAAAGGAGTACTTTCCCGGCCTGTCTTTGGGTGGTACAGAGCAGATAGGAGAAAGCACGGTATACGTAGTGGAGCCGGCCGGGCTTGACAAGGCACATTTCGCGCTGCATTTCGATGTCGAGACGGGCCTTCTGATCAGAATCGGCTATTATTGGGTTTTGAAAGACTACCGTGAGGTGGACGGTGTCAAGTTTCCGTTCTGCATTTCAATGAGTCGGAAAGGAGGCAAGAGCACCTACGTATTTGACGAAGTAAATCATAACACTCCGATTGACGACACACT
>CAYQDB010000036.1:0-18194 GCA_964416195.1 uncultured Ignavibacteriales bacterium | reverse complement strand
AAAACGCTTCCTTATATCCAGTTCAGCAATCGTTTTCCCATGAAACCGAGTCGGCACAGGAATCTCCGCGATCGCGACATCACCCGCCACCGGGACAGCTTGCATTGGCCGTTCGGAGTTTAATGTAGAAGCCATGCCTGTTGCCATTTCCCGTTTGAAGATCTCTGCATTGTAGCTGTTGAACACATCCTCTGGCCAGATGCCTCCTACAATTCGTCCATTGTCGACGACCGGCACCACAAAACTATGACTGCCCAACCGCTTCATCACATCAGCCAGATTATCACTGGTGTGGAAGACAGGAAAGCCACTTTCGATCATCAGGTCCTGGGCAATTACCAGGTTCTTTAGCGATTGCGGATCGGCCAGGATTTGTCTCATTTCATCAAGTGTGATCAGGCCACGCAAATGATGATCTCTGTCAACCACAAAGACCGAGTTGCTCGGATGTTCGACGAATTGCGAAACAATCGACATTAACGGGGTGCCGGCAGAAACAGTGACTATGTCCCGACGCATGACGCTCTCGACCTTCAGCTCCCGCAACACATTGAGAGATTGCCCCTTGTGAATATCAACTCCGCGCCGCAACAGCTTGAGAGTATAGATTGAGCCCTTTTTCAATCGGGTGGCCAGAAGCGTGGCAAGGATACAACTGATCATTAGAGGCAGGATAATCTTATACTCACTAGTCAACTCGAAGACAATCAAGATAGCAGTGATCGGGGCATGGGTGCTGGCCCCCACTACTGCAGCCATCCCCACCAGGGCATACGCCCCCGGACCAGCTACGCTTCCAGGCCAAATCATGTTGGCTACTGCTCCCACAGTCCCTCCCATCATGGCCCCAATGAACAATGAAGGCGCAAAGATTCCTCCAGACCCCCCGGAGCCAATAGTAACCGACACCGCCAGTATCTTGAGTACCATCAGGACAAGCAGCAGGTGCCAAAGCATATCACCGCGTAGCGCCACGTCTATTGTCTCATATCCAATGCCGAAGACCTCAGGGAATCCTATAGCGATCAGGCCGATAATCGTGCCGCCTATGGCTGTCTTTAGTGGTTGATAAAGGCGAATTTTGTCGAAAACGTCTTCTAAACCATATAAGACCTTGATAAACACAACTGCTACAATCCCGGCCAGTAACCCTAAAACAGAATACACGAGTAGCTCTTTCGGGCTAATAAGGCTGTATGCAGGCACCTGGAAGGCTGGGAAGTCACCGAGGAAGCCCCTGCTGACAACGGTGGCGGCAACTGAAGAGATAACAATGGGTGAGAACTGTGACACGCCAAAGTCACCGAGAATGATCTCTACAGCGAACAACGCTCCAGCCACCGGAGCGTTGAATGTAGCTGCGATCCCTGCTGCCGCACCGCAGCCGACCAATGTCCGCAGCCGCCGCTGACTTATCCTGAGCCACTGGCCTATAGTTGAGCCAAGCGCAGAACCTATCTGAACAATCGGACCCTCACGACCAACGGAACCGCCGCTAGCGATACACACACCGGAAGCCAACATCTTGGCCACCACTACTCGTGGTCGAATTCGCCCTCCGCGAAGCGAGACCGCTTCCATCACCTCCGGTACGCCGTGCCCTTTGACCTCGCGTGCGAAGTAATAGGTTATCATACCAACCACCAGTCCCCCAATAGTCGGTGTGATAACCTTCCACCACCATGGGAGGCTACGGATATAGTCCAGCGTGTAGCTACTGTGCCACCAGGCAGTAAGCTGACCAAAATGAATTAACTGGCGAAAGCCAACAGCACACAGGCCGCCAAGCAACCCTACCGCCAGCGCTGCCACTCCCATATACAGATGCTCGGTCTTGCTGATCTCTGCCCGAAGTTGGCCCAGCCATGACCGGATACGTTGAGATACCTCTATGATAAAATCCAAGACGTCAAGTCCCTGTGACTTTCAAATCTTATGTAGTACTCACCATTTATGTTGGCCTAATGTAACCGGCCACGACTGGATGGGCAAGGCATTACTTAGCGACTGATTACTCGAAAATCAATAACTTCAGTGTCAGATCAGTCCATTCTCAACGAGAGAATATGGCGGCACATCTCAACCAAGAAGTCAACCTTCACCTTGGTGTAGCAAAACATGAACCTTGGCATAAACTGCTATCTGCTCTTCAAGCAGAGATGCACGGGACACACTATCTTCAAAGGGGCGCGTGCCGATATCCTGTTTTCATCTACAACTCATGTAAATGGCCTTGACTTGGTAAACGGAATCATTACCTTTTGGTGAAAAAGTTCACGAAGGACCACGAGTTCGATTTGATAGAGGCTTACCCATGCGAACAACAGCTGATGCAGTAATCATTGGGGGGGGGATAATTGGTGCGGCTGTCTCCTTCTACCTGGCGCGAGAAAAGTACGGCCAAATCGTCCTTGTTGAGAAGGAATCGCTGTTGGGAGCTGGCGCTACCTCAAAAGCGGCGGGTGGAATCAGAGCGCAATTTTCTACGCAGGTTAATATCGAAATGTCCATGCTAGCCGAAAAGATTATGTGTAACTTCAAGGAGGAAACCGCTTCGGAGGCCTTGTTTGATCAGGTCGGATATATGTTCCTGTTGGAAGATGAGAGTGATGCTAAGCAGTTCAAGAAAGACTACGAATTGCAGAAATCGCTTGGCCTCAAAGTAGAATTGCTCAAGCCGGAGGAGATCGCACAATACGCCCCCCATGTCCGCACTGACGACATAAGGCTGGCAACATTCTGTCAGGACGACGGATTGGGAGACCCGCATGAGTTTCTGACAGGATACGAGCGAGCCGCCAGAAAGATGGGGGTTGATTTCGAGCTTAGCGCTGAAGTCACAGCAATACATGTATCCGGCGGTAAAATCACCGGCCTCGAAACCACCAAAGGCAGTATCAGTTGTCCCTTGGTAATAAACTGCGCTGGCCCACATTCAAAGCTCATCGGTCAGATGGTGGGAGCCAAAGTCCCGGTGGAACCAATTCGGCGGCAGATTGTCACCACCGGTGAGCTTGATTTCCTCAAGCCGGAGATTCCGATGGTAGTCGATGTCAAATCAGGTTTGTACTGCCACAAGGAATCTAAAGGAATGCTGTTGGGTTGGGCCGACAAGTCGGTTAAGCCTTCTTTTGATATATCACTTGACCCTGACTATACTGACGCAATCTTAGAAAAGGCGCTGCACCGTATTCCTCAATTGGAGCAGGCCGAAATTGCCAATCAATGGGCTGGACTTTACGAGACCACACCTGATCACCGTGCCATAATTGGCTACGAACCGTCCGTGTCGGGGATGTTCCACGTCACCGGCTTTTCTGGGCATGGCTTTATGCACGCGCCTGCAGCCGGGCTAGTCACCAGTGAGATTCTAACCGGCAAGAAGCCATCTGTCGACATATCACCTCTCTCTCCGGAAAGATTTGCTACCGGCATAATCAAAGAAGAAACGAACGTAATATAATAGACAGTACAATGTATAATCAGTATAACCATTTGCAGGAGGATGTATGAAGAAGCATCTTTTGATTCTGGCTGCCCTGCTGCTGGTAGTCCCCTTGACATACGCGGCAGAATCTCCGCCTGAAGAGAAACACGAACAAAGCCATGCCGGCTGTCCGGCACATCAGGCGGCAAAACTTGGCTTTGATTCCTTTGAAGCGTTCCACAAAATTATGGCCCCTGCCTGGCACACTGCATGGCCTGATAAAGATTATGATGCCCTGTTGGCTGCCGGCCCGCAGTTCAAGGAAGCGTTTGCCGGAATCGCCAAGATGGAGCCGACGTTCAAGACAAAAGCCCGCAAAAAAGCGTTCCTGAAGGCTCATGACAGTTTCTCCAAAATCGTCCAGACCTATGCCGCCGCCGCTGAAAAGGGCGATAAAGAAACCGTGTACGAACTGATGCCAAAGCTCCACGATGCTTTCGAGATGACCGCCTCTACCCTGCTTCCGGTCTCATACCCGGAAATTGAAGCGGTGGTGATTACTCTGAATCTTATCATTGAGACGTACCTGCCCAAGAACGATATGGAAGGCATTGTTGGATCAACGGACACTCTTATGTCCATGTATGACGTCCTGGCGGATACCACCACTATTCCAGATGAATTAAAGGAAGAGCAGGCGAGCATCCTGGCCGAGATTGCCGCCATGAAAAAGCTGGCCCTGCGGATGAAAGAATGCTCCGACAAGAAGGACATGAAACAGTACAAAGAACATGCAATAGAGCTGGATGCGAAGCTAAAAGGCTTTTTCGAGAAATACATATAGGGATAACTTCCCTTTTTGTGTGTCGTAGAAGTGTACATGGGAGGCAAAGATGAGAAGATTGCTGATACTTTTGCTGTTCGCTATCTTCTTGAGTGGATGTGCGGTTAACACTGCTGCCCAGCGGAACGCGTGGCGGTTTCAGGAAAAGCAGTTCACTGCCAGCGACGGCCTGACGCTGACTTCCTGGCTGGCATCTCCCGGAGCGAAACAGAAAGCTCCGTTAGTGGTGCTGTTGCACATGCTGAGCAAGACTCATGAAAGTTACACCCCTTTTATCGAGGCGCTGCGCCAACATGTCCAGGCTGATTCAACTCACAAAAATATGACTCTACCTTACATCCTGAACTTCGACCTGCGTGGACATGGAAAATCCACACGGGTTGGCGACCATGAGCTCCACTACGGAAGCATGGGCGAAGCCAACTTCAAAAAGATACCCAACGATGTCAGAGAGATGGTCCTGCACATACTGGCTGATTCCACCTATACTATCGATTCCAGCAATATCATGGTTGTGGGAGCCTCTATCGGTGCCAACTCGGCGGTAATGGTAACTGAGCTGCTACCAGGAGTATCCAAAGTGGTTATGCTCTCACCGGGAGAGAACTATCGCGGTCTTGAGCCGGCCCAGGCGGTCAAAGACTGCAAGGCGAAGATGTTGATATTCGCTACTTCCCTCGATACATATGCGGTGGCTTCATCCCGAAAGCTGGCTGAACTGAACCCGAAAAGTACGACTCTCCGTGTGTTCAAAGGTAAGGGCCACGGAACAAATATCATAAACAGCTATCCTGAAGCGATGCATCAGCTGCTTGTGTGGCTGTTCCCGAAGTAGCTTTGCAGGGCAAGAGCCACCGGACTACTGCCTATCTAATTACTTACAACAAGAAGAGATGAACTTGACAATTTAAGCAGAAGTGGTATTTTTATAGTGTGTACAACACAGTCAGGGTAGGAACAGTCGTCTTGACAGTAATTATGTAATCTCATGTCATAGCTGCTGGAAAGGAGTTCGGTATGAATAACATCTGTATTCGCATCATCACGTTTATTTGCGTCCTGGTAACCTTATCAGGAACAGCCCAAGCCTCTGGACCTGTATTTGCCGCAACCGTCAGTTACCATGCGGATAATGGTCCTTGGTCGGTATATGCGGCTGATCTGGATGGGGATGGTGATTACGATCTGGCAACGGCAAACCGATGGTCTGATAACATCTCCATTCTGCTGAATAACGGCAACGGGACCTTTGCCACCGCAGTCAACTATGCTGCCGGGGATTTCCCTTACTGTCTATATGCGACTGACTTGGATGGCGACAGCGACTATGACCTGGCTGTGGCAAACCACTATTCCGACAACGTTTCTATCCTGCTGAACAATGGCGACGGGAACTTTGCCACGGCGGTCAACTACGTAGCCGCTGCGGAACCTATCTCCGTGTATGCTGCTGATCTAGATGGTGACAGCGATTATGACCTGGCCGTGGCAAACTGGGGTTCTGACAATGTCTCCATCCTGCTGAACAACGGCAACGGGACCTTTGTCACGGCAGCGGTCAACTATGGAGCCGGGACTCGTCCTTGGTCAGTCCATGCGGCTGATCTGGATGGGGACAGCGACTTTGACCTGGCTGTGGCAAACTCTGGTTCTAACAGCGTATCCATCCTGCTGAACAATGGTGATGGGACCTTCAGCGCCATGGTCAACTACGGGGTTGGCAGTTGTCCTCGGTCAGTGTGTGCAGTTGACCTAGATGGGGACAGCGATCATGATCTGATCGTGGCAAACGGGACTTCCGAGAACGTCTCGATCCTGCGGAACAACGGTGATGGAACCTTTAGCGCCGCGGTCAACTACGGGGCCGGAGATGTTCCCCTGTCGGTGTGTGCGGCTGACCTAGACGACGACAGCGACTTTGACCTGGCCGTGGCAAACCAGGTTTCCGACAATGTCTCCATCATGCTGAACAACAGTGACGGAACCTTTGGTGCACCGGTTAACTATGGAGCAGGTAGGGGCCCTCAGTCAGTGTTTACGGCTGACCTGGATGGCGACAGCGACTTTGACCTGGCCGTGGCAATTGCGTATTCCCACAGCGTCGCCATCTTGCTGAACATGGGTGCTGTTACCACCTGCTGCAACGGCGACGGTATACGTGGCAACATCGACTATATGATAGGACCAGGAGGCAGCGAAATTGGTGTCGCCGATCTGACCTACCTGGTTACGTACCTGTTTCAGAGTGGTCCAGTACCGCCCTGTCCTGAAGAGGCAGATGTTGATGGCAGTGGAGGTATAAACATTGCGGACCTGACCTATCTGGTTGTATACTTATTTCAGGATGGTCCTGCGCCGCTGCTGTGTCCGTAGTCGACGGATATCGGATTTCTCATCCGCACATAGCGGACTCGGAGTCTTACCTACTCTTCCTCATCGGAGGAGAGATCAAGCATCTTTGTCCCCTCAGTGTACTCCACTGAGCGAGGGGACGTGATATGCATCAACCGCTGAGTGACTTCTTTGATCTTGAGAGCTGAGACCTCGATTGTCTTGAGCTTGGCCGCCAGCTCTTCATCGAGGTCATTCCGCTTCAGCAGTAAAAGCTGTACATTCCCGAGGATTGCCGTCAGGGGGTTATTGACTTCGTGGTTAACCGCGATAGCGGTCTCGACAATGGCAGTCAGCCGTTCCTTGTCCAGCACTTCCTTGGCAGGCGCTCCCCCCTTTCCCATCCCCTCGGCAGCATAGTTGAGAGCAAGCAGAGCTGAGAGCGCCTCCAGAAAATCGTCCTCGGAAATGATCGTTCTTTCGCTCTCCTGCAAACCGATAACCGCCCCGAAGATCTTCGACCCGTGCTTGAGTGGAAGCGTGAACGAATGGTAGGGTTTCTCGCCACCAAAGGACATGTAGGCCGAGACAAGATTCTGGTTCTGTCGGAGGTCTCCAAAAAGCCCCTGTTCAAGTGAAACGAGCCGCTCTCGGTCGGCTTCGGATGCAGCGTGGCTGACAGTGACGATGGGCTTGAAATCCTCATCCCAAAGGAAGAGGGCCGCAGCTGTCAGACCGACCAATTCGGACGCCTGTTTGAGCGCTCTTTCTGAGGACTGGGTGAGGTCTTCTCCCCCTGAAGCAGCCACAGCCAGTTGCCTGAGGATTTGAAATCTGTTGTTGCTTTTCTCCATTATCATTACCGCCTAAGGCTGCCAACCCTATTGAGCAAAAGCAGTGCCCCTGCAAGAGAATCTCCGCTTTCATCTGTAGTAACGCAGTAACTCGTAAGATACTGTAAAATCAACCATTTCACCAGCGCTTTCTATGTGCAAAAGCTGAACAGCGGTTCTTTCGAGATCGGCAATTGCATTTCAGTGCACATCCCGACCGCAACTTAGCGACTGTAAAGCATTTGACTTTTCTAATAGCCGGAGGTATAATTTTTGTTTTATATTCAACTACGCAAAGAGAGAAGCGTATGTTAGACCCAGTAGTGTACGATCAATGCGGCGTCTTCGGCATATTCGGTCACGCCAAGGCTGCTGAGCTAACTTACCTTGGCCTGTATGCCCTCCAGCATCGAGGGCAGGAGTCTGCGGGCATCGTCACTTCAGATAACGGTATAATTCATCTGCACAAGGGGATGGGGTTGGTCTCCGAGGTTTTTTCGCAGGACGGGGTACTTTCCAGACTTAGTGGCAAGATAGCCATTGGCCACACGCGGTACAGCACCACCGGAGCATCGTCATTGATAAATATCCAACCGTTCCTGATAACCAACCGTTCTCGCTATCTTGCCATTGTCCACAATGGCAACCTGACCAACTCCCTTGAACTGCGAACAGACCTTGATGCCAAGGGCTGCATATTCCAGACCACTTCCGATACTGAAATCATCCTGCATTTAGCTGCCAGGTCGAAGAAAAAAACACGGCTTGAGCGCATCTGCGACGCTTTGAATAAGGTCAAGGGGGCCTATTCCCTGCTCTTTCTCACTGAGAAAACCATCGTCGCTGCTCGTGACCCGCACGGCTTCCGCCCCCTGGCTCTCGGTAAGTACCGCAAGTCTTGGGTCGTCGCCTCGGAGTCATGTGCTTTCGACCTGATCGGAGCAAGGTATGTCCGCGATATTGAACCGGGAGAGGTCCTGGAGATATCCGCAGGCGGTCTCAAATCACTTTACCCTTTCAAGAAAGTAAAATCAGCCTGCTGCATCTTTGAGTACATTTATTTCTCCCGTCCCGATTCCATTGTCTTTCACGAAAATGTCGACAAGATCCGCCGCCGGCTCGGTCGCATGCTTGCCCATGAGCACCCGGTAGATGCCGACATCGTTATCGGTATTCCCGATTCAGCCAATACAGCCACGCTTGGCTTTTCAGAGGAATCCGGTATCCCCTTTGAGATAGGTCTAATTCGTAATCACTATGTCGGGCGCACTTTTATTGATCCGCAGCAACAAGTTAGAGACCTTGATGTAAAGGTAAAGTTTAACCCGGTCAAGGGGGTTCTAAAGGGACGCCGGGTGGTTGTTGTAGATGACTCCATCGTCAGGGGGACTACCTCCAAGAAGCTGGTGAAGCTCGTTCGCGATGCCGGCGCCAAGGAAGTCCATTTCAGAGTTTCGTCGCCACCCATTATTTCACCATGTTTTTTCGGAATCGACATGCCCACCAAGAGAGAACTGATTGCTTCACACATGTCGGTTGAAGAGATCGAGAGGTACCTTGAAGTTGACTCGTTGCGGTACCTTTCCCTTCAGGGGATGCTGTCTATGCACTCCCTGCCTGGCACAACTTTTTGCTCCAGTTGCTTCTCCGGTAAGTATCCTATCAAGATACCTCCGGTCAACGGCAAGCACCGGCTGGGTACAAAATCTCCAGGTCAGGTTAGGCCATAAAGGGCCCGCAAAGCTTGGCTCATTTTTCAAGCACGGAAACCGATACCTCCCATAGGGTGATAGCCCCCTTGACAAATCCGAGACTAAGGGTATATTTCTGTGTAGCCCACACTACTGCTGAGTTATCTGCCTGGCTATTCTACTAACCGATAGACAGGCTGAATTGCCGGAGGCAAAAATGATGCACAGGCGGATATTCTATCCCGCTTTTCTTCTTATCTTAGCCATCCCGCTGCTTTCGCTGGTCCCAGACGGGTTTGCCAAGAGAGTAAGCTCCTCGAATTATTCATATGAGTTGTCACCACGTCCAGTAGCTTTGAAACCGGCTATAACTCATATCAGTTCGAATGCTAAGGTGTCCCATGTAGTAGTCAAGTTCAAGGACGACTTACAGATACGGCATCGAATGGGCGATCTCTTCTCTACTCGGGGCGCTTCCGTCAAAGAGACAAAGAGCATACTGAGCCCTTACCTAAACAGCCGTTTCCAGCGTCTGTTCAAGAGCCTGCCCGAAGCCAGACTGGATCGTAATCGGCTGGCGATGGAGTTCAAAACAAAGCGGCAACTGGCTGACTTGAACAGCTATTACCGGATCGAGGTCTCCAGTCCTGCAGAAGCGGAAGGGATCATAAACAGACTCAACGCGCTGGATATGGTCGAAATTGCCTACCTTGAAGTGGCACCGGAACCTGCCGGCGATATAGATCCTCCGACTCCGGATTATCAGCCCAACCAGGATTACCGTGAGGCTGCACCGGATGGTGTTGACGCAGATTATGCCAACACTCTCACAGGCGGCAACGGCAGCAACGTCAAGATCATTGACATAGAAGGCGCCTGGCAGACCACCCATGAGGACCTTGACAAGGCGGTTGGTGGAATTATTGCCGGCACCCCTCACAATGACCTAAGTTGGCGCAACCACGGAACAGCCGTGATTGGCGAAATGATCGCCGGTGACAATGGCTACGGCGTCACCGGCATCTGCCCCGGTGCCAATATTGGGATGATTTCAGTTGGTGGCTGGTCGACAGCCGAGGCTCTATACGCAGCCATTGAAAATCTCCAGCCAGGTGACATGATACTGATTGAGCTACACGCTCCCGGCCCGCGTTATGATTTCACTCCACGCCCGGACCAACTTGGCTATGTCTGTATGGAATACTGGCAAGCCAACTACGACGCTATCCAGTACGCCTGGGCAAAAGGGATTGTCGTGATCGAGGCCGGCGGCAACGGCGCTGAAAATTTCGATGATGCCATATATGGTCCTCTTTTTGATACCACCTATCGCAACTCGCACGCCATTATCGTTGGGGCCGGCTATCCGGCGGCGTCATCATACAACCTTCAAAAGCATGATTTTTCAAATTATGGCTCCCGCGTGAACCTCCAAGGCTATGGCTCCGGTGTCTATACCACCGGCTATGGCAGCCTATTTGACGGTGGCGGTGATGAAAACCAGTACTACACCTACTCATTCAGCGGGACATCATCGGCTTCTCCGATTGTGACCGGCGCTGTGGCCTGTCTTCAGGGATACTACAAAGCAACCTACGGAACCGTGCTGACATCCGATCAGATCAGGGATAATCTAACAGGCACCGGCACACCGCAGCAGGGGGACACTTCGCTGCACATCGGACCGCGCCCCAACCTGCAAACCGGTATTTCCGCTCTGACGGTTCCTCCTTCGCTGTACACTTATCCGATTCTTATTGACACCACCGTTAGCGAAGGGGACGTGGGCGCTACTGAACTGTGGATTATCAATCGCTCTGCCACAGATGCCTTTGACTTCTCGATTGTCGATAACGATTCTTTAGCGAAACTCGTCGAAGAAAACTGGCTGGTCGTTTCACCACAAGCCGGCAGTGTCCCGCCAGCCGATTCAGTTATGATTGACGTCAGCCTTGATGCTACCGTGATCGAGGATAGGGTGGAGACATACACCGGCGTCTTGGAGATAAACTGGGGACCTACCGGCGACCCGCTGGATTCGTTGACCCTTGTCCCGGTGTTTCTGGAGGTTCCGTGCAACGATTCCACATACAGGGGTACCTCGTCTGATGAACCAAGCGGTCCCACATATAACTGGATCCCAGCAAAGGACCTTGGCAGCAAGGTCAGCAACAGCGCTTTTACCGGCTCGGGCTCCAACCCTCTTGATGACGGCACGGCCGGTCCGTTCGGCATTGGTTTTAGCTTCTGGTACTATGATACAAGCTACACGGTGTTCCACATAGGTATAAACGGCGCTATTTCGTTTACAGACGCTGATTTGAGTGTGGGCGGTTTTTTCTCTATCTTCGATCTTCCCGGGCCGCCTTTTGCAACCTTCGTGGCTCCCTTCTGGAACGATCTCATTTTTGACCCTGATCTCGTACCAGAGGGCGGTGTTTATATCTACCGGAGCCAGCTACTCGACACCTGTGTTATCGAATGGTACCACCCATGCAATTTCAATGATCCCGACGACACAACGACCGATTTCGAGATCGTGTTAACACAAGACGGCGGTATCCTTTTCCAGTACCGGGACATCGGCGCCAGCGGGTTAGAGCAAACGGCGCTCATTGGCATCTCCGAAGAGGGCTGCCGCGCGTTGAGCTACTTCGACGGCGGCGACATTCCTGAGCACGAAGTCTCAGGCTCCGAGGCTGTTTTAATCGAGAATACGACTCGCGTATGGACGCAGTCGGGCGACGCGGATGGCCAGCTGGGGATCAACGTTGCTGACCTCACATATCTTGTCACTTACCTGTTCCTCGATGGTCCGCCTCCGGACCCCATGGAGTCCGGCAACGTGGACTGTATTGACGACATCAACGTTGCCGACCTTACCTACCTTGTCACCTATCTGTTCCTGGACGGCCCGGCGCCGTGCTATTTCTGGCTATACTTGTGATTCACTCAACGAAGTTATAGCTGATTCCTTGGCGCGCTACGGCTCGGTAGTGTCAGCGCTGTCGGTCGGTTCGGCTTCCTCGACAGGCTCCGGCGCCTCTGAAGCACCCACCCTAAAGGAAACTGCCTTGAGAACATCCCCGTTGGCATCCAGCACCTTGACTTCCCAATTGCCGGTCCATTCGGGAAGAATAGTCTTGGAGCTCCATGTCCGCCATGACCCGCTTCTTACAGGCAGTTCCACGGAGGCCATTTCCTTTCCCTCATACGACCAGACATGCTTGACAAAAGTGGTGTCCGCCGCGCCTATCACCTTGCACCAGAGATACATGTGCTCGACATCGGCGCCGAAAGACTCTGCCACCCCAACCGGCATTCTGTCTTCAATGCCGGTACATAGCTGCACATCAGCTGTGAGCGCTGACTCTCCGACCGCGGTCTCCCCTTGAGTGTAACCGGTAGCGGTGAGACCTATAATCACAATAGCCAGACTTAGGTGAAGTATTTTAGCCACATCTCCTCCCTTGTGGGTGTATGGTTTTCCTCTTTGTCAAGATACCACAGGCGACTACTTGATAGCAACGAAAACTCTGTGATATACCCTTGTAATTGTGACGGAACAAATAGTAGGGCAGGCCGCGGAGTAACCTGCCCTACAAGAGAAAACTATTAACATGGCGGTGGCGCTGGGCCGCTCTTGAAAAGGTAAGCGACCAGGTACGTAAGGTCAGCGACATCTATTGGCCCGCCAATACCAACAATACCGTCGGCATTGCCTTCTTCTTCGCATGGCGGCGCTGGGCCGCTCTTGAATAGGTAAGAGACCAAGTATGTTAAATCAGCCACGTCGATCGGTCCGCCAATACCGACAATGCCATCTACATTCCCGCGGTTCTGACAGCAACCACCACCAAACTCCTGCCAGAAACCTTGATTCAACCCATAGTTGATCGAGCTGCCGTAGCCGACCGCTGTCTGCCCAACCGTGCCCTTGAGGGCAAAGTTTGTTGAGCTGCCATCCGTACCACCGGACGAAATCACCTGCCAGTTTATCTCTTCGCCGGTAGCCGATTCGGTAGGTGCCGGGAGTACCGGAGGCACCTTTTCTTGCTTTACGACAGTTGCATCCGTTTTGACGGGCGGCGCCTTTTTGCCTTTGACAGCAGACCCCATACCGGCCAATAACAACAGGGGAACCACTGATAATACCAACCTGATTGTGCTCTTATACATTTTCATATCATCCCTCGTATCTAGTTACTGTTTACCAGTACGTTATTACCGCCTGCGGAGCAGTTACCTGTTCGTCACTGTCCTTGTTTCAGTTCCAAGCTTGACGGAGACTCCATCCGCATAGCCGGTCTAATCACCTGATAATCCTCATAGCCTTTCCTCACGGCCATAACAACGTAATCGAAATCGTAAGAGCCGTCCCCGTTGCCCAGTTCAGCAACGACAATTCGATCTGCGCTTTTGTCTACAACAGCCAGGCCCTTCGATTCAGCGGAGAGGGGCGTCAGTTGAACGGTGATCCCCTCAGGACTGATGACGGTTGTGAAATGATCGGGAAATGCGATCTCCGCCTTCCCGTGCACCAATCTGCTTGTTCCGCGGACGTAGGCTGCGGCTTCGGGCCCTTCGGGGCATGTGTACCAGATGTCAGTGCCCGGTTGGCTTGGATTCACCATGCGGAAACTCTTAGTATCGCCGTACACAATACCATCACCGGCAGCATCAACGTATATCCCGGCCTGATCAACGTTGGATGCATCGACGGCGGCGACCCACCCCCGATCTGCATAGCCCACCGGTGTTCCCAGAAGCACGTTGTAGTTGCCGTTCGCATCGTACGTTCCGAGAGCGCCACTTCCTCCCGACGTGGGTGCAATGAGGCAGAGCATGGTTCCCGTAGCGCTATTCTGTAGTATATCGCCCTGGACAGTAAGTTGGCGTTTGGGATTCGTCGTACCGATTCCGACCCCCCCGGTAGCATCGATCAGAAATTGGCAGTTACCTGTTGAGCCGAAACTGGACCCATCTGAACCTGACCAAACAAATGTACCGTCGTTATTAGCTTGAGCTCCCCAACCGGCCGCAAATGAATAAGTCCCCCCTGCAACATTCATAGATCCCCCACAGGCAATACTTCCTTGACCGTTGGCTTGGTTACTCGTGCCTCCAGCGACCACAGCGAAGTAACCATCAGCGGTGTTGCCAATACCCCCAGCTACCGTGCTTCCATTTTTTTTCGCACTGTTGTCACCACCGCCGCAGACTGTACTGGCATCAAGTTCGGCCTTGTTGTTATCACCCCCAGCTACCGTTGCGCCTCGATGTTTGGCAGTGTTATTGACTCCTCCACCGACTGTGGCGAAGTCGCCTGCAGCCTCGTTCATGTATCCACCGCTGACGGTGGGATGTTGCCCCGAGGTTTTGTTCTCTTCCCCGGCGACGAAAGCCATTTGCCCGGAATTCGTGTGGCCGGGGCCAATGGTAGCCTTACCGGAGATGGTCAGGTCGCTCTGGATGCTTACATCCCCTGAGATTGTTCCGCCGGTAGCGCCATCAACCGTACTGACGCGATGAGAATAGGGAACGGACACTAAACGTGTTCGCGGTGTAAGCTCCGGGTCGGAACCTACCTTGATGCCCAGATATCGATCCGGCTGGTTGAAGACAGTGTCCTCAATCGGCATCGGCGGGCTTCCTGCTCCGAGAATAATGCTGAATCCGCCGCTGTCGACGCTTACAGACGGGTGTGTTTCACTCCATTTCGCTGCGCCTCCGGTTGAGTCGTCATAAATAGTGAATGTGATCGACACGGTCGTGTCGAACGGGGCGCCGGAACTGTTGGTCAGTCGTCCCTGGTAGTTGATCATCTGCGGCACATCGGCAGTGGCTGGCGACGCCAGCGCCAGGACCGCGATGATCACTGTGACCGTGAGTAGAGTCACGTGTTTCATAATGTTACTCCTTCTGTAAGTTTGTAGTTGTGGGTCTTTCTCTATCGCCCTTTGTTATGTTGCAATCTCCTGCGCACATAATCTACCACACAATTCCCGATTTCGCAAGGCATTTCAGAAAAAAGGCAGGTCTCGGGGAGACCTGCCCAACGTATATGACGTTACTGCTATCAAAGCCCGACCCGGTATCACATTCCAGATGTTTACTTGCCAATTGTTATTGACATCTGCCCAAATGGGCAGTATTATCTAGATAAGAGAGGTCGGAAGTAAGTTTCGAAAGGACTTGAAGCAGATGAAAAAGCTTCTGACGGAAAAACAGCGGGCGGTGCTGGAATTCATTCAAAATCAGATAGCCTCTCGGGGACACCCCCCTACCGTTCGAGAAATCGGTAAGCGGTTTCGTATTCGCTCAACCAACGGAGTCAGGACTCACCTGGCCGCCTTGATAAAAAAGGGCTACCTGAAAAAGGAGCGATTCATCTCCCGTGGGCTGGAGCTGACCCACTCCCTGTCCGGCGTAGGCCGTATCCCGCTGGTAGGCTCGGTTCCAGCAGGACTGCCGATCGACGCCATCGAAAATGTTGAAGGAGAAATCGCTCTTGACCTTTCGTTCCTGCCCAAAGGGGACAGGTTTACCCTCAAAGTTGTCGGTGATTCCATGAAGGACGCCGGCATCTTTGATGGCGACCTTGTCGTTGTCAAGAAGCAGCCGGTGGCCGAAAGGGGTGATATTGTGGTAGCCGTCATCGGAGGCGAAGCCACCGTTAAAAGGTACTACCCTGCCAGCAAAACAATCCGTCTACAGCCGGCAAATGATGAGTTCGACCCGATTATTGTCCGTCAGTCTCAGGCAGGCTCCGGGGAGTTCCGCATTGCCGGAAAAGTGGTTGGCCTGCTGAGAAGGATAGACTGAGCGGAGCAAACACCCCCAAAACAAGTTTGGAGGCGCCACCCGTCGTAAAAAAGCCTTAACTGTTTGATATTACGTGTGTTCCGTTCCGTCCTGTTCCATGCTGTTCCGTACCGTTCCGTTCCGTGCGTTTCGCTGTTAGAAAACTGTTAGGAAATCCAATATCGTCTCTTTACCTAAAACATACAAATTGTTTAGACACAACCGAAAGATTACCAAGGCGTATCGAATTTTACGGACACGACGGTGGTTGCGGACCGCCCCGGAACAGGTAGGTAACCAGGTAGGTGAGGTCAGCCACGTCAATCGGGCCGCCAATACCAACTATACCGTCGACATTGCCTTCATCTTCACAAGGAGGCACCAGCCCACTCTGGAACAGATACGCCACCAGATAGGTCAGATCGGCAACGTCAACCGGGCCGCCGGGGCCGACAATGCCGTCGGCATTGCCCCGGTCCACACAGCACGAAGCGAACGGTTCCAGGGTCGACAGACCATCAAGGTAGAGAGTGCCAGTTAACGGTGTCGTTGAAAAGGGGTTCTCGTCCGGTCCGGCCAGCGAATCAAAGACAATCGGCGAGGTGCCGATCAGATATCCGGGAAGGGCAGGACACACTCCATTAATGACACTATACTCGTCCTGAACGGTTTGCTTGGCGCTTAACCACTGCTCAAGATCCACGACATAAAACGATTCCTGGATGTCGCCGGTCGGATCACCGATCAGTGGAAGCTCAACCGCTTGACGTCCGATCCACCCGCGAATCCAAGAGCCAATGTTGAACAATTGCCATCTACCGTTGGCGAACATGGGCACACCGAGTTTGATTCGGTCCTGGTTGCCACAGACCCAATCCCATGAGAAGTGAATAAAAATGTCGTTGGCGTAGCCGGGGACCGAGCCAGAGTATGTCTTACCGGAATCCACGTAGGATTTGAACACCGTGTCTCGTTCTTGGCCGTCGACGGTTCCTACAACCCTCAAGGTTCCACCGGGCACATCCCCGTAAGAGAATCTAAAATTCCAGCGGGCATACGAGCGACCTCGGAAGAGGCCCGGTTGATAGGCCTGATCATTGGTATCAATAACCATAACAGAGTGACTGGGAGGGAATGGACCCCAGTCAACCGAAATAGCGCGTGGGTAAGGCGACGGGTCCGCAGACAATGTGATTGTCGCTAACTTGCCGGTAGTGGGATCAATCTCGCTTGTATATATGCCCCAGATCGACGCCAACTGGGTAAACATCACAGCGATATCAGTATCATAGGTGAACTGATTGACCATGACCTTCTCGCTGTCTGACAAGTTTAGTATGCACCCAACAGTGTCGATGGTTATCCCGGTTGGCGCCTCTCCTGCCACACTTATTCTCAGGGGCAGAGCGACACCATAGAGGGGCATGGTATTGGCGAAAAACAGCCTCACCTCTTTTGACGATGCGAAGGCCGGGAAAACCGTATCCGCTATCTCTACGAAGACGCGTGGGTCCAGGGGTGGGACAAATGGCGGGTAGGTGGGTGGACAAGTCGGTTCAGGACCGCTGTGAAACAGATACCGTTCGAGCACGAATAGGTCACGCACGGTTATCAGTTCATAGTCATCAATATCACCTTCCTGGTAACACGGCGGCGGATTACCACCCATGTAGAGGTAATGAAAGAGGTAGACATAGTCAGCAATATCAACCGGGCCGCCAATGCCAATAATACCGTCCACATTGCCGCAGTGTTCCACGCAGCCCCCCGGTTCAGGGCTGATATGATCAAGGTACCACTGTTTGGCGCGCCGCACCTTTTCCTCGAAATCGTTCAGCGACCCGTTCTGTTCCGTAACCAGACACGTATAAAAGTCAAACGTGTCGCAGGGCAATAAGGTATGCAGGGTGTCAAAGGTCATAACCGTGTGCAGTTCAGAACACATCGAATCAGAAGGGGCATAGCCACTGTTGGCCATGTACTTGTACAGCGAGTCCTCAGCGAAGCCACCATGGGGATAGACATACCTATAGTTGTCAAGCGTATAAGCGCCGTAGGGAGCGAGGTCGTAGAAATCCGTGCAGCGAACACCGTTGTAATAGCAGTCGAGAAAGGCTATGCCTCCCCACCGAAGATCGTTCGACTGGCAACCTCCCGTATCTTCCTCACAACCGCGTTGGCCGATAAGATTGAGGCTTGGATTGAAGTAGGAACTGTTGCGGGAGTCAGAATCAGCCGGGATATCCCAGTCGATCGCTTCACCA
>CAYQDB010000035.1:0-19763 GCA_964416195.1 uncultured Ignavibacteriales bacterium | reverse complement strand
GTGGGCGGACCGGTTGATGTGGCTGATCTGACCTATTTAGTCAAGTACCTCTTTAAGAGTGGCCCAGTTCCGCCATGTATAGAAGAGGGTAATGTCGATGGAATCACTGGCGTTGGTGGTCCAATTGATGTGGCTGACCTGACCTATCTGGTCAAGTACCTCTTTAAGAGCGGTCCGGCGCCAGCGCCTTGCCCGTAAGGAAGCAACGATAATAGAATCTTGAGTATTCCAGTCAAAGAAACAGCCACTCCTGAGTGACAGGGGTGGCTGTTCTATTTTGGCAGCCATTTCATTCCGTTAAGCGCCCATAATATCTTGTTGAGCGATCAGTTGCGAATGGTGAGGAGGTTATCCAACAAAATACTTGACATATTCGACCAAAGTAGTATTTTTTAATGTAGTTTGATCTCGTTTCATCTTTGGGCTTTCGATCTTTTCTTTGTCTGAGCAGGAGATCTATTACTGCTTATACTTCGTGCCAAGGCAAGGTCTTTGAACTTGTTAGATACACCACTTTGTGAACGCATGATAAGTCAGGAGGAGAGAGTATGAAAAGAACATTAAATGTTTAAGTAGCGCTGTCGCTGTATCCGGTAATAGCAGTGTCGTAGCTGGGTGGGCTTGGCCTGTCTAACTGCTTAACACAATGAATTTGTCGAGACCACCAGGGTTTCAACTTAAGGTGAGGAGAGAAAGAGGATGAACACATTCAAAAGTTTCAGCTTGTTTTGCATGCTTGGGACGGCAATCCTGATTCTGGTTGCGGCTGAGCCGGTTTCCGCTCAGCAGAGTACGACCGGGCCAGTCCCGCCCCCGGGTATAGATCGTGGTATACGCCCTCCCACGCGGGCCCAGGTAACAATCCCCGGCGTGCCGGCCTACCTGTGGCACCATGGCTGCGGCCCTACTGCCGTGGGTATGGTGGTAGGATACTGGGATGGAAAGGGATACTCAGACTTGGTACCCGGTGACGCCACAACCCAAACTGCTGCTGTCGACGCTACGATCGCTGACGACAGCGGTAATCCCAATTGTGCCGCTCCCGATGGAGACCATTACCAGGATTACTCCTGTCCGATAGACTCCTGGCCCACTCTGTTAATGGACAGATCCCAAACTGGAGGAGCCCATGCCAGTGACTGCGTGGCCGATTTCTTCGAGACATCCTGGAGCTCACGTAGCAACTACTACGGCTGGAGCTGGTTCAGTGATGTTCCGGTGTCTTTTACCGGCTATGTCAATCTGGTTGCCCCGCTGTACATTGCCACTGCGACAAACAAGTACTTTGCCGGGTTCAGTTGGGCTGAGTACAAAGCCGAGATCGACGCCGGCCGCCCGGTGGTGTTCCTGGTAGACACCGATGGCGACGGCGACACCGATCACTTTGTTACCGGGATCGGTTACGACAACGCCACCATGAAATACGGTATACACGATACCTGGGATACCGGCACCCACTGGTACCTGTGGCGTCAGATCCAGGCGGGAGACCCTTGGGGAATATATGGAGTCACACTGTTCAGCATTACTTTCCAAACCGATATCCCTCCGATAGATGATGCCTGCGTCGTAGATACTGATCCAAACGCGAACTACGGAACCACTGGTTCTCTGATCGTCGGTCATTACCCATATTTCGACCCGGTCAACATCCACCGCAGCTATCTCAAGTTTGACCTCGGGACCCTGCCCAGTGGGGCGGTGATTAACACCGCGGAGCTCTACCTCTACAACTCTTGGCTATCTTACCCGGCAGTCAATGTCGGGGCGCACTATCTCTCAAGCGACAGTTGGAGTGAGGGATCGATCACATGGAATAATGCTCCCACCGGTTTCAATTCCGTTGCAACCGACCTCAAGACGATCAGCATGTGCGTGTGGACCTCTTGGGACGTGACGCCAGACGTTCAGGCGGCCTTGGCGGGCGACGGGGTCTACAGCGTGGTGATGAAGGAGCCTACGGCGGACGAGGGACAAGACGCGAACAACCTCGGCTTCGACAGCAAGGAGGCGGGCGTGGGACATGGACATCCGTACCTCCGCATCCTGTGGTACACCGCATCCTGCTGCCAGAACCGAGGTAACGCCGACGGCATCATAGGCGTCGGAGGACCGGTTGATGTGTCTGATCTGACCTATCTAGTCAAGTACCTCTTTAAGAGTGGCCCGCCGCCGCCATGCGAAGAGGAAGGCAATGTCGACGGAATCGTTGGCGTTGGTGGTCCGATTGATGTGTCTGACCTGACCTATCTGGTCAAGTACCTCTTTCAGAGCGGCCCAGCTCCGCCGCCTTGCCCGTAATTATCTCCTCGTAAGGCAGGAGTTGATAGCTCCTGCCTTACCTGAGCTATGCATAGAGTTACCGGCTGAGAAGTCCGGCAGTTCCCATAAATCTCATCGCAGACCCTAGCAATGCGTGGCGTCTCGCTGGGGCTCTAAAATCAACTTGACTTCCCCATTGATATTCAAGTGATTAATGTTTCAGGCACATCGTAATACATAAGCGACTTGTGCCAGTTCAGTAAGAGGTGAGAATCGACGGTACTCGATCCTAAGACCAGTAGTAATACCTTACTGACGAAACGAAGCCAAGGAACTTGGGATGGAAAGTTGCGTATCACATAGATGAACCCTTATTGGAGGCACTATAAAGATGCAATTGACCGACCGTGAACAGGATGGAGTCGTTATTCTCCAGCCGAAGGGCAAGATCATGGGAGGGCCGGATGCCAGCCTGCTTCACGACAAGCTGCATGAGGTTATTGAGGCAGGGAATAAAAAGGTCGTGATAGATCTTTCGAAGGTGGACTGGATGAATTCTACCGGGCTGGGCATTCTGATTTCAAGCTATACCACCCTCCGCAACAGCGATGGCGAGCTCAAACTGGCCAACGTTACGGACAAAATACAGTCCTTGCTGACCATAACTAAACTTGTGATGGTGTTTGATACCTATGATTCCGTTGAGGCAGCATTAGACGCTCTCAAATAACCGCTGCAGACTGCCTTGGTTTGCAGTTAGATCCACACAGCAGGTAAGCTCCTCAGCGACCTGCCTGTTTTTCAGGAGATTAAGAGCCCATGGACAAGCCCTCGATCTCGGGGAACACTATTACAATCCCTTCCAACCTGAAGTACCTTGTCGACGTCGACGAGTTCATCGAAGGATTCCTGCAAGACTGCGGAATCGATGAATCGGTAATCGCCGATATAGCTATCTCCGTCTCCGAACTTGTCAACAATGCCGTTGCTCACGGCAACAAGTCGTCGATTGACGAGCCAATTGTCATCGCCATCAGGAAAACAAACGGCAAGGTCACAATAACCGTTACTGATCAGGGATCCGGGTTCGATCCGGACGAAATAGATGACCCTCTCGCAGATGAGAACCTCCTCAAGGAAGCGGGCCGTGGTATTTTTATCGTCCGTGCACTGATGGATGCGGTGGATGTTAAGGCAAGCGACAAGGGAACGACAGTAACAATTACAAAAGCTTTCTGATAGCTGAGGGACTCGCGTCCGGTAACGAGGTATGGATTTACAGTTAGCAAAAATCATCGCATCATTTATCACGGGGGGCTTTTTGATCATTCTGGCCGTGATGGTGACACGTGACAATTTCGCCAGCCGACTCAATAGAGTAACCGGGACGATGCTTCTTTTCGCTGGCATGGGTACTGTTTTCGTGGGTCTCGGCATCATCATACAACAATCGACTGCTGCCGCAAGCTTCGAGAGCTCTACCATCTACCGTCTACGGTACGTTTGGGAACTCTTCTTCCCGTTGCTCTTACTTTTTACATGGATCTTCCCTGTGGATCGCCTGAAGGAATTCAAACATCTACGCATCCGTTATCTGATCTTCCTGCCCCAGATAATGCACATAGTGCTGTGCCTCTTCTTCGAGCAATTAGCTAACGCTGTCCAGTTTCTTGAAAGCAGCGCCCAAGAAGGCGGGTTCTCAAGTGTGATCCTGCAACCCCTGTCAAAGCTGTCTTCCCTGCTATTCATCCTTATGGATCTCATACGTTCTTACCAAACGACGATTTTCGGTATGGTACATATCTTCTACCTGCTGGTCGCCATATACTTTTTGGAATCCGGAAAGAAATTGATCACTAACCCACGGTTGTTGACCCAGACAAGGATAGTAGCCTGGGGCACGCGTATTGGCGCCGGGCTGTACACCGCGGCCTTTTTCGGCTTCGTATTCCTGCCTGAGAAGATACCCACTGAGCTCAGGTTGGGGTTATCCTTGGTAGCGCTTCTGACCTGGGCCGGCTACCTCATCTTTGCCACGATCAGGCATCAGTTCCTCGATGTTCGGCTGGTTTTCCGTCAGTCTTTTGTTTATACGATAACCTCCGCCATTCTGGTCGGCGCCTATGTTCTGGTAGTGGTACAGTCTAAGCAAATTCTTACTCCGATGTTCGGTGAGCAGGCTGAAGTGGTCAGCTATGCCTTCATCATTCTCATCCTGTTGCTGTTTCAACCCATCAACAATTCGATTGACAACTTGATTCGCTCTATGTTTATCCGCACGCGAACAGACTATCGCAACGTCCTCGAGCGCTTTTCACGTCAGGTGATCTCCCTTTTTGACCCACAGAAGCTTAGGCAGATTATCGAGGAAACGCTGAAGACCACGCTGCTGGTTGAAAGAGTTCAATTTGTGCTGTTTGACGACGCCGTACGTGAGTATGCCATCTTACCCGGTGATGATCACCCACGGCGCATTGTCCTGTCCCGCGATGACCTCATGCTGCGGGGAATAAATCTCCTCAATACGCCGACATACATGCACTCGCTTTCTGACTATCATGAAGGTTCACCGCTGGCAACCTTTCTCGAAGAACACCGGGTCAGGCTGGTTCTTCCACTTAAAGACGCCAACAACCTGTTAGGAATTTTGGCGTTGTCAGACAAGGCTGCCGGGTATCACTATTCATCGGAAGATATTAACCTGCTGGGAGTGCTATCAAACCAGATGGTCACCGCTCTTACCAATGCCAGACTGTATGTCGATTCGCTGGAGCGAATGAGGTTGCAGGAAGAGGTAACGATGGCGCGGCAGATTCAGCTCGACCTGTTACCTTCGCAACCACCCACCTGCGACTCCTTCACAATTTCAGCTCTTTCCACACCATCTCGCACGGTGGGAGGTGACTTTTATGATTTCATCCGGATCGACGATCACCGCACCGCTGTTGTCATTGCCGATGCCTCGGGTAAAGGAATGCCGGCGGCCCTCATGATTGCCCAGATACAAGCCATTGTCCGCAGTGAGGTCAACAACGGAAGCCCCATTGCCGACATGTTGAGAAATATGAATCAGCAAATCTTGCATTGTTCCTCTGCGGAGAAGTATGCAACTCTCTTCTACGGTGAATTGGATGTACAAAGCAACCGATTCTGCTACGCAAACGCCGGGCATAACTACCCAATTTTGGTGCGGAGCGATGGCAGTATGGAACTCCTGAAAGAAGGCGGAGCAATAATCGGCGCCCTTCCCCACATGGAATACATGTCGTGTGACATTCAACTCCAACCACAGGACATCCTCTTCTTCTTCACGGACGGACTGTCTGAAGCCATGAATACCGAGGAAAATGAGTACGGTGAAGAGCGTATTCGCAATATGGTTCTAGAGCATAGGAACGAGAATCCACAGGCTCTTGTGGATATGATTCTGAGCGATATGCGTTCCCATGATTCCACCTATCCACCACGCGATGACACGACAGTTATCGCCATCAAAATGAATGACACAAATGACATAATGGTGAAACATGGATGACAAACACAAAGATTTTAACGAAGAAGAGCTATTTAAGCGAAAAAATGCCTTTTGTGGTTATCGCTTCTGCCCTGTGTGTGGCAAACCGATGGTTGTCATCGAGGTTGAAGGTCGACAGCGGATGATCTGCCAGGACAAAAGCTGCGGCTATGTCTATTATCAGAATCCTGTCCCGGCAGCTGGCGCCATCATTGTCCAAAACGATCAGGTACTTCTCGTCAAGCGCGCCTACCCACCTCGCATCGGTTGGTGGTGCATCCCAGCCGGTTTCATGGAATGGAACGAGCATCCTGAGCAGACTGCCATCCGCGAAATCGTCGAGGAGACCGGGCTGAACGTCGAATTGACATCCTTCTTTGAAGTATATAGCGGCAATGACGACCCTCGAACAAACGCTCTCCTGTTACTCTACCTTGCACGCACCGTTGGTGGAACGCTGAAAGCGGCTGATGACGCTCTGGAAGTACGCTACTTCAGCTTCGACAATCTTCCTGAAGACATTGCTTTTGAGGCACATCGTCAGGCGCTTGCCGACTATATCAGGCGTTTTCGAGAGTAAATAGAATTATGCAATCACCGTTTGGGAAAAGACTGTTTCGTCTGTTCCTGTTGTTCGCTCTTGTACCCGCTGTTCTGATGGCCCTTGCCGGATATTTCCTCTCAACTGAAACCATTTCTACTCCTTCTACACAGCCCGACCAGTATGCCAGAGAGCTAACAGCTTACTACAACAATCTGTTGTTTCAGCGTATAGACAGTTGCATTCAGCGCTACCTTTCCGACAGTAGCGACCTCCCGCCTTTGCTTGATTTTGTCGTTTTCCGATCAAACGATGAGATCATGCTTTCGGGAAGCGATACCGGCCTCTCCCCCACTCTGGTCACTGAGCTAATATCAGCGGGGGAAAACCGCCTTCAGGGTTTTGTTGAATTCGGCGGGTCTATGTACCAGTACTCCTACTGGAAACTGTCAGATACTACATCTCTCTGCGCCGGGCTTCACCATGACAGTCTCTACTCACATCTACTTGCCTCTTTCCAGAGTGGCTATACCTCCAGAAAATGGGCCGAAGAGCTCAGGCCCAGGTACCTGTTTTTTCTAACGGTTATGTTCGCTATCCTCTCGCTCGCAACTGTGGGTCTGGCCTATTTCTTCTCTGCTCGGCTTTCCCGGAACCTCGCCCGTCCGTTGTCGGAACTCAGCGAAGCATCCAAAGCGATCGCCAGTGGCGATTTCCAGCAGACGGTACACTCATCGGGAACAAGGGAAATCCAGGCATTGATCACAAACTTCAATCGCATGGCTCAACAACTGTATAAAGTCACGACCCGGCTGGCGCAAAGTGAACGGGTCGCCGCCTGGCAACATGTGGCGCGGCGATTCGCTCACGAACTGAAAAACCCTCTCCAGCCGATACTCATTTCTCTTTACCGCGTTGAGAAATCGCTGGAAGCGTCGACCGACTACGGACAAGTTAAAGAAGCTCTCCAGGCAGCTTCACAGGAGATAAAACACCTCACGGCGCTGGCGGATCGGTTCTCGGAACTCGCCAAACTGCCGCCCCCAAATCTCAAGAAGACCAATCTCAATGAGTTGCTTTCCTCGATGGCGAGTCTGTACCGAGAGCAACTTGCTTCCTATGAGTTTGCTCTGAAACTACCGTCGGAGAGACTATATGCCGAGGCTGATGAGACATACTTCCGGGAAGCTCTGCACAACCTGCTGCAGAATGCGATCGACGCTTCTAACAAGGGCGATGAAATCATTGTTGAGCTAAAAGGAAACAGCGATACTGTCGACATTGTGGTGCAGGATTTCGGTAAGGGTATGTCCCAAGATGTTGTTGCCTCGGCTCGTATGCCTTACTTCACAATGAAAGGAAAAGGCAGCGGTCTGGGGCTTGCCGTTGTCGAAAAGACGGTCAATGAAATGAACGGGCAACTACTGATCAGTTCCAGAGAGGGACAGGGTACAACTGTGACAATGTCGCTGCCCCGGAAAGAGTAACCGCAGATGTCTCAAAAGATCCTCATAGTTGATGACGAACCGAACATCCTCCACTCATTTTCCTCACTCCTGCGAGATGAAGGATACAAGACCATAACCGCTGAAACGGCTGAGCAGGCTGTTTCGGAATGCCGGAAAACCGATTTTGATTTGATCCTGTTAGACCTCTGTCTGCCTGGCCAATCTGGCATAGATTTCCTAAAAGTGATTAAAGAGGAACCCTGTCCGCCGGTGGTCCTGGTCATCTCAGGTCAATCCGACATTCCTACCGCTCTTGAGGCGGTAAGGCTGGGCGCCGTTGATTATCTTGAAAAACCGGTGCCGGCGGAGAAACTGATTTCAAGTGTGAGGTCTTCTTTACTATTGGCAGCAACCAATCGCCAACGGGATTTGATGGTTAATGACATCGACAGCCATTCACAGATTGTTGGTACCTCTAAAGCTGTCAGAAAGCTTCTCAAGATAGTTAAGCAGGTGGCTCCAACCGACGCGACAGTGCTCATCACGGGCGAGAACGGCACTGGCAAAGAACTCGTGGCAACGCGTATTTACCTGGAAAGCAAGCGAAGAGAGAGACCGTTCGTCAAAGTCAATTGCCCCGGTATCCCGCCTACCCTATTCGAGTCCGAGCTATTCGGCCATACCAAAGGGGCGTTTACGGGAGCCGTCAAGGATTACCCCGGCAAGTTCGTCCTGGCCAACGGCGGCACTATTTTTCTCGACGAAATAGGTGACCTTCCGCTCGACTGCCAGGCAAAACTATTGCGGGTTTTGGAGAACGGCGAGGTTGAAACGCTTGGTTCAGTTGAAAAGCAACTGGTCGATGTACGGGTGATCTGTGCCTCCAACCGAGACCTGAGAAAACTAACAGGTGAAGGGAAGTTTCGCGAAGATCTTTTTTATCGGATTTCGGTGTTCGTTGTGCAAGTCCCTCCCCTGCGCGACTGTATCGATGATATCCCTGCCCTTGCAGGCGAGTTTCTCAGGCGTTTTGATCCCGCTCGGACAACAAAGCTGTCAGCTGAGGCTCTGGCCTACCTGACGACACTGGACTATCCGGGCAATGTACGCCAGCTCAAGAACATAATCGAACGGCTGACCATCCTTTTCTACAATCGGATAGTGGAGGCAAGCGATCTTATGGCAAACGTCACTCCACCCAGCACCCCGGCAACGCTCCCTCAAGAGGCATCATCACTGTCGGAAAAAGTAACTGGCTTTGAAAGATTCCTGATCCAAAGAACTCTGGAGGAGACAGCCGGGAATATCTCGGAAGCGGCGCGTCTGTTGAAGATTGACCGTGCCAACCTCTCGAAGAAAGTCAAGGAGTTAAAACTCAAGGATTCCTGACCCGAAATTGTGCCTCGATGTGTGCTCCACACACAGCTGCGTCCTCCACCTTCGGCTAACAGCATGCAGATTGACAACTTGACTTAGCGGCACGGAATTTGTTCTATCATAATGGAAAACGGAGGATAACATGCGCTTAATAGCTTCAGCCAATCTTCGTGTCTGGCTCGTGTTGGTCACGCTGACGGTATTGCCGGAACTTCCGGCTTTCGCCGTAGAAACCCAGTACAAGAATTACAAGTCATCACGTCAACAGGAAGAGTTCTTCGAGGTCTCATTCGATAAGAAGAGAGTTTCTGTGACGGTGTTCCAGGATGGAGAAGAATTAACGCGCACCTGTCTTCACAGCGAAATTGAAAAAGCGGAGACGTTTGTCTCCCTCGGGGAGTCGGTCCGGTTTGAGTCCAACGGATTGATCTTTGGTGAGGATACGTACCCCTTTCGTGAGATATCAGACACGCGTATTACTGATACCGATGGCCTCGTTACAATAGCTTTTTTCGCGATATCTACTTCTTCGCAGAGAGCTCGTCGAGTCAGGCAAGGAAACCAAATCCAATTCAGCAATGACATTGTTATCGAAGAAGATGAATTTGTCAGGGGTGTTGTCTTCGCGGTGACTGGCGACATAGAGGTCTACGGCGAGGTCAACAAGGATATCATTTCACTCTTTGGAAATGTCTACGTGGGTCCCGGAGCAGTGGCCAGAGGAGACATCGCCTCGGTATCCGGGCGCATCGATGTCGCCAAGGACGCATCGGTATACGGAGAGATCTACTCCGGGAAAAAACACCGAGGTACGTTCAAGCACCGCTTTCGCCACAGAGAAAAGACTCTCTCTCTTTCCGGCAACTTCAAATACAACCGCGTTGACGGAGCTACCTTGTTTTGTGGAGTACGCTTTGACGATGGTGACTCGCTTCTTCCCTCGTTCCAAGCTTTAGGAGGATATGCTCTCGCCTCCGAGAGGTGGCGTTACGATTTCGGCCTGGAACAGACTATCTGGCGCCGCCGACCGCTGGCTGTTGGCGGATCGTTTTACCGCAGGCTCGCTTCCGGTGACGACTGGTTGTTAGCCGACAAGGAAAACATTGTCTTTACACTGCTGGTGACGGAGGACTTCAAGGATTATTACGAAGCCGAGGGCGGCTCGGTATACCTGGTATTTAAGCCTCTAACAACTGTCAGCTTGGAAGGGCGGTATCGATTCGAACAAACCAAGTGGCTTAAGGCAAACCCTCACTTGTGGTCGCTCTTTGGCGGCGACAAGCTGTTTCGGGAAAATTACAGCCGGGTTGAAGCCGATTACCGGCGAACGGGTATCGCTGAAATAGATTCAACTGAGAATGCGTATCTGTCCGGTAGGATCGAGTACGACACCCGTGATGGAAAGGAACCATTCGAGCAGTCGGCATGGCATGTTACGGGGGATATCGAGTTGTCTCATCCTGACCTAAATTCAGACTTTGACTATCGCCGATACACAGTGGCGGTTCGCCGCTACCAGAGAATCCACAGACGCGTCACACTGTTACTACGCGGTATTTACGGCAGTAGCGACGGCTACCTGCCAATGTACAAACGTTATTATCTCGGCGGCCTGGGGACCCTGCGTGGCTATCGTCACAAGGAATTCATGGGCAGCCGCTTCTGGATGGCCAATGCCGAATACCGGATTGATTTTCCCAGAACAGACCTCGCCACTTCGCTTTTCTGGGATGCCGGGCAGATTGCCAACGACACCGAGTTAAGCCGTGATATCGAAGTTAAACACTCGGTTGGAGTAGCCGTCTATTTGGGAGACGATTTGCGCATCAACGTGTCCAAACGATTAGATCGCTCTTTTGATGACACCCCCCGAATATACGTCCGGCTTGACCATGTCTTCTGAGTCAGACGCTGGCGGCTATAGCGTATGTTGAAACGTCTGCCTTTTTCTCTCCTTGTCCTGGGGATGCTGCTGTCAGCCGGGCCAGTTGCCGCTGTGAGCATCTCAGAGGCAATTGAGTACGACATCTTCAAGCGTGGCGACAGTATTTCCATCTGGCTTAACCTTGCTCAGTTCCTCTCTTCCAAACGCGTCGACCAAATGAAGGAAGGCATTGATCTCGCCTTTGAATACCGCCTTATTCTGTCAAGACCAAGACACCTCTGGGGCGCAGAACAGATAGCAAAAACTCGCGGTTTGATCAAAGTCGCTTATCAAATCGTAACCGAAAGTTACTCTATCTCTACCGAGCAGCTCGGCAGGGAAAACAGCCGCCATTTTGTTTCCCTGGCCCGGCTACATCAGTTCCTGAGCGACTCGGTAGTTGTAAAGTTGGCCGACTGCCAGGAACTGGACCCTCAAAGACGGTATACTCTCGAAATCAAGGTAACGTGTATTTCGCTGACAGACTTCAACTTAGCAGCCGACAGCGAGCCGTCGGAGAAATCCGGCTCTCCAATTAAGTATCTTTTCAGGCAGTTCTTGCGTCTCACTGACTTTGGCCGGGAGGAGTATATCGAGGAATCCGGCCCCTTTTCCCTATCTGAGATCGATTCCGAGGATTAGGCTTGCTGTGGCTGAGCCCAGTCAAACAGCTTTGGGCTAATCCCCCACCCGTTTATTCCGATATAGTAGAAAAACAACTAGTTCTATGAGAGTCATGGCCTTATGAAGCATACCCAAGACGAACCGACGGTGAAGTACCGCAGGCGCGGCCGGGGTTCCTATAGAGAACAGGCCAAAAATAGCAATGCGATCAAGGAAAGGATAGAGCAACAGCCTATGGATATTTTCGCTGATCTTGAAGCCACGCTCGATGAGGTTGCCGAGGCCAACCCGCGCATCGAAGCAGAGCAACCCGGTTCTTCCCGGACAGTGTCTGATCTGAAAGCACTGCTGGAAGTGTCACTGGCAACTAACTCATCGCTTGTTCTTGACGATATTCTGCAAATCGTCATGACTAAAGCGATAGAACTCATGCAGGCGGAACGTGGCCTGGTCATGTTGCTGGATGAGAATGGCGCTCTGCAAGTGCGATCAGCATATAACCTCCACAAAGAAGAGATAATGGAGGAGCAGTTCAAGATATCCCGGTCGATCACCTCTCAGGTAGCCTTAACAGGTAAGTCGATCTATACCTCAGATGCCCAGGCCGATGAACGCTACGCCAGTAAACAGTCTGTAGTCGAATTACATCTCCGCTCGATCATGTGTGTTCCTCTTACTGTCAAGGAGAAAGTGATTGGAGTTATCTACCTCGACAATTCCAATCAGGCAAAGATGTTCCTGAAATCCGATCTGTACCTCTTCGAACTGTACGCTCAAATGGTTTCCAATGCCTTGCACAATGCGAACATGTACAACTCGCAGTTGAGCCTCAAGCGTTACAACGAGCTGGTAGTCAGTAAGTCACCGGTGGGTATCGTCGTGATAGATACAAAGGGCAGGCTGGCCACGATTAACTCCGTGGCTCTTGAGATATTTGATTTGAATAAGGATGAGGTAAAAGTCATCGGCGAAACACACGAACCCAGCCTCTTCCTGGATCTGCTGCCCAAAGGTGAACGGCGGCGCTGGAAGTCGATGATCGACACTGCCCTTACCACGGGGGAGGACTTCTCCGACCCGCGCTATTTCCATAACACCAGCTATGTAGAGAAGGCTCTTTCGATAAAGATCTCGCCTCTGCTCGATCTCCTCAACGGCGTTGACGGGCTTATCATGGCGGTGGAAGACATCACTGAAAAAGTGCTCATGGAAAAGTACGTCATTCTTTCGGAGAAGCTGGTAGCGAAGGGAGAAATGGCAGCAGCCGTGGCACACGAACTGAACAACTACCTTGCCATCGCTTCCAACAACGCTGAGCTGATGGCGCTGAACATCGAACGAGAAAAATACGACAAGGTTGTATTTAACAGCAAGTCGATCGCGGAGAACGTCCACAAAATCAAACGATTCGTTGACAACCTGATGGATTTCTCCAAACCTGAGTCCGAGTTCATAAGCTATGACATGAAGCACCTTATCGAGGATCTGCTATTCTCCCTCCGCATTCAACCGCGCTTCAAACGAGTCTACTTCACAATAGACATTGGCCATGAGATTCCCAACCTTGATATGGACGTAGGCCTTATCCAACAGGTGTTGATGAATCTGCTGAACAATGCCGCCGACGCTATCGAGGAAATAGCAATCAAGGATGAAACCGAAGGAAAAGAGTTCAAGCGCGAGATCGCTATTACGGCGTCGTGCGACAGGGACAATGAAAATATCACTGTGGAAATCACGGACAACGGTATAGGGATGTCGAAGGAAACCCTCTCCAAGGTATTTGCGATGCATTTCACTACCAAGAAAGGCGGGCACGGCCTGGGGCTTTCCAATTGCAAGAAGATCGTCGAGCAACATCATGGGCAGCTCACGGCGCGATCAACTGAGGGACACGGCTCGACATTTACAATGACACTTCCTCGCTTTCAAGCGAAGAAGAAGTCCCAAGCACACGCACATGAGCAAACCACCTGAGCTTACTGGTTTTCAGCCCATAGCTCAGCTCGGTCGCGGCGGAACAGCAGAGGTTATCCGAGTCTTCTCGGAGAGACATGGATACGAACTCGCTCTCAAATATCCCCCCCACGATCAACCCCAATCCTCAGCCACATTCGCACAACTCATTCGGCGAGAAGAGCAGCTCATTGGCGGACTGGCGTTTCCTGGCTTGGTGAGGATTCTTGAGATTTCGGCAGAGCAACCGCAGTATCTCCTTATGGATCTGTGTTCCGGTCCGACCCTTGACCGTTGTGGAAAATTAGAAAACCTATCTCAGGCGCTCAATGTACTGTCCGCCATTGCAGTTGACTTAGAGTATCTGCACGCCAGTCACATCATCCATGGCGACTTGAAACCGCACAATATCTTTCTCCCCTCCGATTGGCGAAGTCTTGACAAAGACCGGCTATTTTACGTCAAGCTATCGGATTTCTCCCTCGGCCGTTTCAGCCATGAGACTGACGATGCACGGGTCGGGCTGGGAACAGTGGGGTACATGGCGCCCGAGACCGTTGCTGAATCGCGGGTCACCTTCCAATCCGACCTTTTTGCCCTCGGGGTGATTGCATACCAGTTGCTGACCGGCGTTCATCCCTTTGCGGATGCAGAGGACGATCCGGTAAAGACCAACAGCAAAGTCCGCGAGGAAGATCCCATTCCACTGTCCTCGCTAAGACAGGACCTCCCTGAGAATCTCGTTGATCTGGTTGATCGTTTGCTGGCAAAAGATGAATCAGATCGTCCCCAGTCAGGTTGGGAAGTATGTCAGGCGCTTCGAAGGACAGGGGCGCGCTACCCCTTCGAGAAGGCTCTGCGTCCAGCGCACTTCTTCACTTCTAAGGGGGATAATGACGAGCGTGTGACAATGGTACTTCAGGCCAACGCAAAACAGTTAGCTCGTCTCAATCTGCTTCGAAATGACAGCGACACATGGTTACGGCTATTGCTGACTGCAAATTTTGTCAAAGGGAACCTGCGCTATACCGGTGAGCGTTTCACCTTTGCAAACGGAATCTATTGGCCGGCCATCCTTAGGCGCAAGACACTGGGAACCTTCCGCCACCTACCATTTGGTCATAAGCGCTTGGTAATCAAAGCTGCTGTTGTTGGTGATCGAGAAAGCGTAATCCACCTTGGCATTGCTGAGCCTGATCAGCTCCGACACATCTCCCAACCACTCCTAGGACTCATACGGCAATTTGTCCGACCACGACTTGTCCGTCGTTATTCTGCCGCATACGCTTCCAGGGCGGAGGAATTGGGGCTATACAAGGTAGCCGCACAACTCTATCTGCAGGCAGGGCACCTTCAAGGCGCCGAGCGGTGCGCCTATCAAGCGGCAATGATACTTGACAAGGAGCACAATGATGAGGCTGCGGTCGGAATTATTAACCAAGTTGTCGACTACGCCCGGATAATCGGCAAAGTGCTTAACGTGCGTCAACTGCTGATGACCCTAGGCGATATCCACAAACAGAATGGCGATACTGAACGTGCCCTGGCAACATATCAGCAGATTATTGACCTGTATGCGGATCTCCTTCCCGATAAGCTCCTTGCGGAAACCTACAAAGACCTCGGTGATCTGCACAGGATGAGGCAAGACTGTGAAGCCGGTCTTAAGGCGTTGTATCATGCGTTAAAAATATATAAGGAATTAGGTGACGAGCTGGAGATTTCCCACACCTTGAACAACATCGGAAACATCCATTGGATCGCCAGCGACCTTGACCAGGCATTAGTCCATTATCGTAGCGCTCTGCGGATCCAACGACGGCTGGAAGTAATGGCTGATGTCGCATCAACCTTGGGAAATATCGCCATGATTTATGTCGTCAATGGACGTTTCAAACGGTCCATCCATCTTATGGGCCTCTCTCTGAGGGTAAAAAAAGAGATCGGAAACGCCGGCGAGATAGCGCGTTCTCTAAACAACCTCGGTTACGTCTATCATCTGAGTGGGCTGCCTGGCAAAGCAGTCGCCTGCCTGAGTGAATCACTCTCAATCAATCGACGCATCGGCAGCAAAAAGGAAGTTCTGTACAACCTGGAAAATCTGACCGCTATCATGATAACCGCAGGGCAACTGAAAGAATCGCTTTCATATTTGAAGGAAGGGATGGCGCTCTCCGAGGAACTTGGGGATAGACCGCACTACGGTGTCTTCAATCTCACCATCGGGATGGTTTTCAAACGTATGGGACGATTCTCCGAAGCCGATGAGCGATTTGCGATTGTTGATTCAATTATAAAGGAGATCAATGATCGGATGCTCAGTGTGCAAGTGACCATACAGCGGGCGCGATTAAGGCACTTTCTGGGAGATAATACAGATGCGTTAAGGTTAGCCTCGGATGCACTCCATAGTGCCGAGGAAATCAATGACAAGTCGGCCCAACTCAATGCCCTCTTGGTCATTACGAGAGTTTCCGATGATCCCCACTTCATAAACAGGACCCTGTCTCTGACTCGCGAACTCCACTTGAAACGAGAGAGTACGTTGGTCCATTTCAACCACATCGAATCGCTCTTAGAGCAAGGGAAGATCAACGAAGCTCAGGATGCCGTGGACATGACTCTTTCAGAGCTTGACGGGATACCGGAAGACATCGAGCTGCCATGGATGTGCAACGTTGCAGCCGAACTCATGATCGCAATCGACAACCGCCAGTCGGCACTCAAATACGTGTCGCGCGCCCAGAGGATTGCCGATGCGAGTGGATTGATGCCGGAAATGGTTAACGCTCTGACTTTGCAAGGAAGGCTTAATTTCTCCATGGGAGAACATGAGCAGTGTTTCAAGAACTACAAAAGTGCTCTACAGATTTGTAAACAGATTGCGGATAACATAGGTAATGAAGCTGACCGCCACTTGTATCAGACAAAACGATCAACGTTATTTTTAATTAGTGAAATAAAACGCCTGGGGAGATTGATGGGACAAAAACAAAGGGCAGGGTCGTAACTACATCAACCCTGCCCCTCGCAGGATTGCTTTACGGACCAATTTGAAACTGACCGCCCGGACTTAAGCCGATTGGAGCAATCCTTGCTTCCAGGACTTCAACGCTAAGTTGGTAATCCTTCATGACTCACCTCCTTGGAAGCAATGAATACAGCCTTCCGCATTGCGGAAGGTTTTCTCTTTCAGACACATACTATTGTTTCCTTAACGTGGAATATACTAAAAAGTTCATAACAGTCAAGAGGTAAAACCGGATTTATTCTGTTTTTTTTTGCTGAAGACTGCTCGTACGATAATATCATTTGCAGAAAACTAGGAAACCGTTTCCTTCTGCGTGAAAAAACTCACCACCATGACCAGAATTCCACTCGCACAATAGAGGCAATCTTGCGCAGGATCAAACGGAAGAGAGATGATCTCCCGACCACGATCTTCGCATAGCCAGTCATTCCTGTACGAAGCAAACCGTGTTCGTTTTCGACGGTGACCGACACGAGAAAACTCGAACTGCTGCCAATGCTGAGCGCACCCTTGGGGATATAAGCCACACGGCCGGTGAACGTACGATCAGGGTGGGAACGCACCTTGAGTTTCACTACCTGATCGGGCTCTACGAGATTGATGTCAAAATCACTTACCGGCACCAGCAACTCAATCTGACGATCGTTCACAGCGGATAGGACCTTATCCTCAGACCGATAAGTAGTAATAGTACCCTCTATGGGAGCTGTAACCGACTGAGCGTCCTGTTGTGTCTTAAGGAAATTGACCTTTGCTCTTTGCTCGTCAATCTCAGCCTGCAGAACAGCCTCTTCCTCCGGCTTCGGGGGTGACTTAAGCAGTTCCAGGCTCGATTTCCTATTAGCCAAATCAGCGCTCGCAATCTCCACCGCCGATCGTGCCGCCTCGAGTTCCTCCATGCTGGCTAGGGCCTTTTCGGTCAGCTCCTCGATACGGTTCATCTCTCGCACGTGCTGGTCATAGTTCGCCTGAGCCGCCACCACCTGTGCCTCGGTTTCGGCGATTTCTTCTTTCTTTGGCGGCGCCCTGAGAAGGGCCAGCTCCCCTTCATACTTTTCCAGCAGCGCGGTGTTAGCAATAATCTCCTTTGTTACCTGGTTGGAAATCAGCGCCGCCAGCGTATCCCCGGGCCATACCTTCTGGCCGTCTTTGACCAGCGGTACCAGATCCAACGCCGCCATTTCAGTGGATGTCATCTGAAGATAGCTCGATTTGTTCTCCGGATTGGCGCCGCCCCGGCAGTAGTTGCTTTCCAAAAGACCGAACTCGTTCAACAGAAGCGTGAACTCTTCTATCGGGCGAACACTCACTTCTCCAGAAACACGGTGCGGAAAAGGTACGGCAAACACGAGTACCAAGACGGCAGCCACTACCAGAATGTACACCACCAGGCGCTTTGGATTTTTCATCAGTGTTTTCATATACGAAAGATGTTGAACAAACCCTCGCATCAGATTGACAAGAGCCGGCTTTAAGGTAAAAAACAAAATTGCAAACAACAACAATAATCCCCACCCTCCCGTTTTGGCCACCAAAAAGCGGGCAACAATGATTAGCACGTAGAAGATCAGAAAGGCTGAAAAGGCAAGGGCAAGGACAGCATAGATCAGGTAGATTTTCTTCTCCCGTCTGAGGGCTTCGTAAGGTTCAATCGACCAGCCTAACAGTTTTCGCTTAAAAATGTTGCCCATGTATGCAAATGACTTCCGGCGCAGGTTTGGTATGTCAAGCCAATCGGACAGCAGGTAATAGCCATCAAGTTTGATGAGTGGGTTGAAATTGAAAAGCAACGTGACCCAGCAAACAACAGCAATAATCCGGGCCACATCGTTAACAAACGTACCGATGACCGTAGTCCGCCACACGAACACCGCTACGGCGAGAAGAATAAACTGAAAATATGGCCCCGCCCAGGTGACGGCTAAGCGGTGGGACTTCTTCTTGAACAGCCAGGCGTCAGAAAGATTCGAGTAAAAACAAGGCTGAAAATAGAGCAACAAGAAACCTATCTCCTTTACCTCGCCACCGTAATAGCGACAGACAACGGCATGGGCAAATTCATGAAGCATGACAATAATGAAGATTGACAGAACCACGGCCAGTACCGAGCCAATATTGAATATCTCAACCAGGTCAACGTAGAAGTGCCCTGAATTGGCAACTAACAATCCAAGACCAAAAACAATAACCAATAGCTCTATGGCAAACCAGAATCTATTATGAAAAGGGCGGTACAAAGCGGTAAGACCGTCAAGAAACCTTCCGGGGGTAAATGCTTTGATCTTAATAAACAGCAACCTTGAAAAAAGCGACCGCCCCTTCCCGGTGCTGTAGCTTTTTCTGGACAGCTCTTGCTCGGCACGGGCGTTTTCCAAGAAGAACAACTTCTCGAGCTTATCAACGAACTGCTCAACGGCCTCGGCGGTGATATTCAAATCAAACTTGGAGCGGAAGCGATGGGCAATGTCCTCGTACAAAGTCTTGCCGTCAAGCTGCTGAATAAGCCAGAACTCCGGTTCTCGCAGGCGAAAGTAGTTGCCGGTGACGGGGTCCTTGATGTTGTAGACGGTGGCGCCATCGACAATCGCTGAAGAAGACACCAAATCAGTGCGCAGTTTGGCATAAGTCAGCATGGTGTAATTTAATATGTGTACAAAACCAGAGCAAGCCAGTAGCTCACCCAATGGGTAGGTTGTTTGCGTCTATCTGAAACGCTGAGATCACTGCTGTGGCGGATGTGGACATCTGCCACACACGAAAGGCGAGGGGCTTAAACCATCCCCGAGCGAGACACTAAAAGTCAATGTAACGCGCTGCGATACTATTAGTTGAAGGCTGTTATTGAAAGTCCAAAGAGCAGCCTATGAATGATTCGGGGTTAACGGCCGCTTTCTAATCGGGACAAGTTATCTTTGGAACCCATAACAAGTATGAAATCACCGGCATGGAGTACGGTATCGGCAACGACCACGGAACTAACCGTTTCTTCCCCTTTATCACTTTTACGCTTGACCATTACAACTGAGACACTAAAACGCTTCCTTATATCCAGTTCAGCAATCGTTTTCCCATGAAACCGAGTCGGC
>CAYQDB010000034.1:0-20071 GCA_964416195.1 uncultured Ignavibacteriales bacterium | reverse complement strand
TATTTTCGGCAGGTCTCGGTGAGACTTGCCCCACAGCAGAGCCTCTCGCACCGTCTGGGCATATCGTGAAGCCAGCGGCCCGGAGGCGTAGTTCTCGTGGGCAAAGCGATAACCATTTTCTGCCAGCGTCTGTCGCAGCGAATTATCGCCCAACAGTTCCAATATTGCTTTGGCAAGGCTGGCGGTGTCATCAAGTGGAACCAGAAGCCCCCTCTCCCTATGCTTAATGATATCCGGTATCCCCCCTGAGTTGGTCCCGATCACCGCCGCCCCGCACATCATCGCCTCGGAGAGAGCCAACCCGAAACCTTCTTGATAAGAATTAAGTACAACTACGGCAGCTCGATTGTACACCGCTCGCAGCTTTTCCTGCGGGACAGGAGCAAGAAGCCTTACTTGCTGTTGCAATCCAAGGTCCCTTATTAGTTGCTCGATACCGGCCTGCAAGGGCCCGGAGCCGTATATCTCCAGCCGTGTCTGCGAGCGTTTGGCCACCACCGTTGCGAAAGCCTTGATCAGATAGTCCACCCGTTTCTGCTCGGTAAACCGCGTAACTGAAACAATGAGGCCGCTGTCACGCTGTATGCTTTCGTCCCTGTGGAAGATGGTTTCATCGTGAGGCAAGGGGAGAACCTCGACAATATCCGCCAAGTTGCCGTCCATGCGGATGATCCGGTCTTTGAGGAAGCTCGAAACAACTGTCCATTTCTTCAGGCTACGGCAGAACTGTTTCAAATAGCGGTAAGGGAGCTGCCCGAACTTGTTCATCAGCCTGATGTCGGTGCCATGCGATGAGAGGATCATAGGAAGAGGCCTCTTGTGTGCGATTTTCTTCATAACCATACCTGATGGCATCAGCCAGTGCCCGGCGACGACCTGAATTCTCTCTTTTTCGATTACGTTAAGGGTCGCAGAGCAAAAGCGGTTGAGAAACCGGCGGAACCTGACCGGCCCACTCAACGAGCCCAACACCAGTTGCTGCATATTCCCCCGGTAAGCGAGGTTTTCATCTCCGGGATCTTCAGCATAACGGAAGCGGTAGGTTGTCACGCCCTCGTTTTCTTCGTACTCAGCAGCATCGCGATCGTGCGGTGCGAGAACGACCGGTTTCACATCGAGACCTGCCAGTCGCCTGGTCAGCAGAGAGATAAAAACCCCGGCGAAATCTCCCGGGTAGCGGGGATAGTTGTGAGTCAGTACCAGCAGACGTATCTTGTCTCCCATCCTGCGTATGGTAAAGAAATCATCGGGGCGGTGAAAGATAATTCTATTGCTACCGGGGCGTCAGTGTGTATTTTCATCTTGGTACGATGGTTAACCAAAGTCATCCAGAGCTGGATTTTGCCCTGAATCTGGATTTCAGTGAGATTCTGACGAATCCCATCCTTGATATTGCCGCTCGATTCTGGGAAACTGAGCGCTACGAGGCGTTCAAGATCTGCTATCGCTCAATGCGCATTATCGATGATCTCGTTGACGACAGGCGGGCGACCGGAAACGCGATGACAGACTCGGAGCGGGAGCAGTATCGCCGGACGATAGCTGACTGGGTTGATTCAATCAGCCACCGGCGGCCTTCCGATACCTTCCAGGAGACATTGCTCGATACGATTGAGAGATTTAAGATACCTATCTGGCCCTGGGAGAGGCTGACTTCAGCAATGGCTTATGACCTCTCATACGATGAGTTCCCGACCTTCAGCAGCTTCCTGCGATACACCGAAGGCGCCGCCGTGTCCCCAGCTTCGGTTTTTATGCACTTGTGCGGTGTTGCCAAAGAAGAAGGGGGATACCGCAGGCCGAGCTTCGACATCCGCAAAGCAGCGCGGCCGCTGGCGGTTTTCTCCTACTTGGTACATATCATTCGGGATTTTGAAGAAGACGAAAAAACCGGCCTGAACTATCTTACCCACGATCTCGTCGAGCGCCATGGCCTAAGCGTGCTTCAGTTAAGAGAAATTGCAGAAACAGGGGAAGTCAGCCGATCATTTCGGAACCTGATGGCCCAGTACCACCAGCTTACCGAATATTATCGCAAAAAAGCCAGAAGGAAAATCGATCGGATTCAGCCCTGTCTAAAGCCCCGATACCAGTTAAGTCTGGAGATCGTTTACAATTTGTATCTTCAAGTATTTGAGCTGGTTGACCCCGAAAAGGGCGCTTTCACTGCGGCTGATTTGAATCCTGGGCCGGGTGAGATTCAAAACCGGATTGATGCTACTATTGCCGGTTTTCAATCGGTATGACAGTACATTCCGGGGAAGAAATACCAGGTTCGCCAGTATTCAGGTTGATATTATGGTTGATCCGCTTCGGCAATCTTGTAGGAATATGAAGGCTGCAAAGTGAAGTTTATGTATAAAACATGGAGGAAAAAACGATGAGTTTTCTAAAAACTGTTTTTTTGGCACTGGCTGTGCCAGCCTCGCTGTTTGCCGACGACATCGCAGTGACCGTCTATAACAGCAATCTCGGCGTTGTCAGCGAAACCCGTACTCTCCAGTTCGAAAAGGGCATTCACCGGCTGGCTTTCCGTGATGTTCCCTCTCAGATAGATGCCAATTCGGTCAGGTTCGACATCGAGGGTTCGGGACGGAACGTGGCCATTCTTGAGCAAAACTACGCTTTCGACCTGGTTAGCCCGGAGCAAATGTATGCCAAATATATCGATAACGAGATCGAGCTTGTCGACAAAGAAGGCAACTTGTACTCCGGTACACTTCTGGCCTATAGCGGTGGGGCGGTGACGCTCCTGGAGAAATCAGGGCGCATCAAGATCATTCAGTTGGCCAATGTTACTGAGGTCAGTTTCCCCAGTCTTCCGGAAGGGCTTATTACCCGTCCGACTCTTTTCTGGCTCTATACATCCGACTTTGACGGACAGCTTGACTGCCGGGTTGGTTATCAAACCTCTGGGATGAGTTGGTCAGCGGAGTACGTAGGGGTGCTAAGTAGTGACGAAAAGAAGCTTGGCCTCTCGGGATGGTCCGCAATAAACAACACCTCGGGGAAGACCTACACTGATGCCACTCTGAAGCTGGTTGCCGGGGAGATTCACCGCGCTGAGGCGAAGCCGCCCCGGGCACTCATGAAAACCTTCGCTGTGGCTGAGGAAGCAGCAGGCAAGGGATTTGAAGAGAAGGCCTTTTTTGAATACCATCTCTATACCCTGCCACGAAAAGCAACCTTGGCCGATAAGGAAATAAAACAGATTTCTCTCTTCGAACCGGCAGAGACGGCTATCGAAAAGGTCTTTGTCTACAAACCGGAACGTAATCCAAAGAATGTCGAAGTGGCTATCAAGTTACAGAACTCGACTGAAACGGGATTGGGACTGCCGCTGCCAGCAGGGCGGGTGAGGCTGTTTAAAGCTGACGATGATGGATCATTGATTCTGCTCGGCGAAGATCGGATCGAACATACGCCGAAAGACGAGGAGTTGAATCTCAAGGTCGGCTATGCCTTCGATATTGCCGCCGAAGAACGGTTGATGAATCAAGAGCGCATCTCCAAGCAGGTCGAAGAACGGGACTATGAAATAGAGCTTCGCAATCGGAAAGAGCAAACAGTTACTGTAAAAGTTGAGAAAAAGTTGTATGGGTTCTGGGAAGTGATCGAGGCAAACTTTGCTTACACCAAGAAAGATGCCAACACACTCCTGTTTGAGATACCTGTCGGCGCAGGGGAAACTGTGGTTTTGAAGTATAAGGTGCGCTTCCAGCTCAGGTAGTGTGAATGGTAGTTGACAAGTTTAACGGCCACAATTAGATTCTGGCCGTTGGTGGAGAAGTTTGTTTTTATGAATATAAGGAGGTTGTCTTGAAAGCGATTACAAAGGTGCTTGTTGTTATACTGATGGTACTGTTTGCGTGCGGTTCGGCATGGACACAGAGAGGAGGACGCAAGCTTCCGGTCGGCGCCTATCTGAAGTCGGCAAAGATCGAGATTCTATCCGGGGAACCTGAGCGGTACAAAACTGCAATTGCCATGCTTGACTCGCTTTTCATGAACTATGGTCCTCATGCTGAGGGGTTGTATCTCATGAGCCAGATAATGGTTGACGGCATAGAGCAAACCCCAGGCCTCAAGGAGAAGTCTCCTTACGTCGCAAGGATGGTGGCCTATATTGATTCCCTGGAGATGTGCTGCGCCAACAAGGAGATAAAGAAAGGGTATAAAAAGGATTGCAAGAAGTTCGTCACTATTACCGATTCGCTTAAGATTAAGTACTGGCGGCAATTTTTTAACAATGGCCTCAGGCAATTGGGCGACGCTGAAGAAATGCAGAAAGGCCTCAAGATGGAGACTGATTCCGCTGCCCGCGTTTTCATGGAACGTGATATTAACGGCAACCTGGACTCCTGCATAGAGAACATGCAACTCTCTATTGTTGCCATTGCCGACAGTTCCCGGCCATACCTGATTATCGACAAGGCGTATGGGATGAAGGGGGATTTCCGATCGGGAATAGAATGGCTCCAGAAGGGTTTCGATAAGTCAAGTGACCCGGCTACTGTGCTGCTTTCGCTGGCGTATGATTGTATCCAGTTGGATGACTATTGCGGGGCCATCCCTTACTATAGACAATGGATTGAAAACCCACCTGAAAATGTGTCGCCTGTCCCCAACATGGTGAACTTGTCCATCTGTTACAACAACTGCGGTCTATACGATTCGGCGCTGGTCATTTACTATCAGATACTGGACATTGACCCCGACAATGCCGATATCGTTTCCAGTGTTGGCCGCTACTTCAACACGCTGGCGCGTACCGCTGCCGATTCTTCGTCAAAATACCAGCAGGAGGGAAATGACGAGACGGCCAGTACATGGACCGAGAAAAGGGTGGAGGCGTTTGATTCCTCGCGTGTTTACTTCCGGCGAGCCTTCGAGCTCAAGCCGGATGATATCTCCAACGCAGGACAGTATGGCCTCGTCTGCGCTCTTCTGGGGGATTACAAAGAAGCAACTATAGGATTCAGCAAGTTGGCCGAGTTGGAACCTCAGCGGGCAGACAACTGGACTTCACTGGGTGATTGCCGCCTGTCCCTGAAGCAATTCAAAGAGGCTGTGGTTGCTTATGAGAAAGTGGTTGAGCTGGAGCCTGACAATTATAGAGTGTGGGAGCATCTGAAAGACCTCTACGTTGAAACTGGCCAAAAGGCCAAGGAAGCTGAAGCCGCCAAGAAGCTGAAAGAATTGAAGAGGTGAGGTTCCGACTAGGTACTGTTTCAAGCGGTCTGATACAGCGTCCAAGAAGTGTGTGGAAACGGCAGGCGAGCAGCCTGCCGTTTGATCTATATCGTCGTTTCTGAAAGTGGTTCATATGGAAAGGTATGCCGCCGTTGCTGTGGCAGGCCCCCTTCGCAGAAGCTTCATCTATCGTATCCCGGCGTCTATTGAGCATCTGGAGCCAGGGCAGAGAGTACTGGGTCCCTTCGGCTCAGTAAAAAAAGTCGGATTCTACCTCGGTCCCGCTCAACCCCGGGGGCAGATCGAAATCAAAGAGCTGGTCAAGGCAGTCGACGAGAGCGCCCTTTTTCCTGAAGAGCTGTTTAAGTTCTGCCGGTGGATGGCGGACTACTACTTCGCCAATCCGGCCGATTGTTTGGCCGCCGCCTTGCCGCCACTGTTGAAGACCGGTCGCAAGGCAGTTCTCGTGTGGGGAGAAGCCAGCCCCGATCTATCTCCTTCCTGGATTGTTCCCATGATCAGGCCGCAGAAGCGAGTGTCAAGGCAAACCCTCCAGAGAATCAAAAAGGAAAGCAAGGAGTTGCTCACGCGCTTGCGACGGCAGGAGACGATCGTGGAAATGTGGCCTGACGCAGGAGGCAGCAAGAAAGGACGACTGTCAGGTTACAGAGCGTTGGCTCCTGAGAGGTGGAGTGAGTATTTCGCAAGCAAGAAGTTACGAGCCGAACCTTTTGACGGGATCAAGGGACATGCAGAGCTGAAGAGTGGGGGATGGACTGACTATTTCATCCGCCGGGCTGTGGCCGACGGTATCCTGGAGCCAATCCATAGCGAGGGGCTGAGGGCCATTCTGGATTATGTCCGGCCGAGGGAAAACGTTGTCGACCTTCAACTCAACGACGAGCAGCAGGACGCTTTCGAACAGTTGCGCCGGTCTCTCGGCAAAGGATTTGTCCAGACTCTCTTGCATGGTGTAACCGGCTCCGGCAAGACAATCGTTTACTGCCATATCAGCCGGGAAGTTTTGCGCTGGGGGAAAACCGTCCTTGTTCTGACTCCGGAGATTGCTCTGGCGGGGACAACGCTGGCCTATTTCCGGGGGTTTTTCGGTGACCAGGTCACGGTGATTCACTCGGCCATGACTGAGCGGGAGCGACTTGACAGTTGGCAGGGTATCAGGCAGGGGAAATACAAGATTGTCGTGGGGCCGCGTTCAGCGGTGTTTGCGCCTTTGCCTGCGCTGGGACTGATTATTATCGATGAGGAACATGACGGCTCTTATAAGCAGGATAATCCTGCCCCGCGTTTCCATGGCCGCGACTCCGCTATCATGCGGGCTAAGATCAACGACATTCCCGTACTGTTGGGTTCGGCCTCGCCATCAGTCGAGTCATACCACCACGCTTGCTCGGGGCGGTATCGTTTGCTTCGCCTGACAAAACGTCCGGCAGGTGCCACCCTGCCGCAGGTGCGGGTGGTAGATATGAGAGCTGAGAGAGTGCGGGGAGACCTGCCGTTTATTTCATACCCGATGAAGAAAGAGGTTCAAAGCGGACTCGCAAGAGATGAACAGGTCATACTCTATATCAATCGACGTGGTCATTCGCCCATGTTGAAATGCGCTGACTGCGGTTACGTGGCGCAGTGCCCGCACTGTCGTGTGAACCTGACTTACCACAAGGCAGGTCACAAGCTTTCGTGCCACTACTGCGGATATGTCATGATCGATTATAGCAGTTGTCCAAAATGTGGCAGCTCTGATTTTTTGTACCTGGGCGCGGGAACTCAGAAGGTGGAAGAAGCTATCCCCCGTCTGTTTGATGGAGCAGTGGCGGTGCGCTTTGACTCCGACACGGCTGCGGGACGAACCAAAGCCTACCGGATACTATCAGAGTTCGCTCAGCGCAAATACAATCTGCTGCTGGGAACGCAGATGGTGACCAAGGGACTGGACCTGCCGGGAGTGACGCTGGTGGGGGTGCTGGCTGCCGATCTCGGTTTGGACCTTCCCGACTTCCGTGCTTCCGAAAGGACGTTTGCACAGTTATTGCAGGTAGCCGGACGTTCCGGGCGAGCCGACAAGCCGGGTGACGTGTTGATCCAAACATACTATCCTGAGAGCTATGTTATCAGCGATGCCGCTGCCCAGGACTATGAAACGTTTTATAAACGCGAGATTAAATCGCGCGAGGAACTCGGCTATCCTCCTTTCCTGCGACTGGTCAACTGTATCCTCTCCTCCACTGACGAGAAAAAACTGGAGTCATCGGCGCTGTCGTTGCGAGAGAGCCTGCTGACGAGAATACGGGCAGCAAATCTAAGAGCTGACCTTCTTGGCCCGGCGCCCTGCCCGCTGTACTACTTGCGTGGCCGTTATCGCCGTCACCTGATTGTCAAGACCGGTCAGATCGTGAAGTTAGTACGAATGCTCACCGACTGGGAGAACCGCGAACCACGCTTCAAGCTCCCCTCATCGATCAAAGTCGTTATCGATGTTGATCCTGATGATATGATGTAGCGGCGTAATCTGGAGAATTGGGCAAGGACGCCCCTAACCTCTTTTTGTCAGGCTACTACCAGCTATGGGCAGTACGGTGGCGGAGGGCCACCCTTGAAAAGATAGCAAGTAAGGAGGGTCAGATCAGCAACGTCAATAGAACCGCTGCCGTCCGCATCGCCTTCTTCTTTACACGGGGGCGGAGGGCCACTCTTAAAGAGGTACTTGACTAGGTAAGTTAGATCACCCACATCAATCGCCCCACCAATGCCAGTAACGCCGTCGGCGTTGCCGCGCATGCCGTCGCCGTTGCAACAGTGTATGATCTCGCCGTGCTCGTACCAGATGTCCTGCATAGCATTGCTATGACCAAGCATTGAATTCATTTCAAACCACGCCTCCCAGAACTCATCGATATTGTCCGGGTGGTGGCCATTGACGGTGCGATCCTTCAGGGCTATGAGGATATTGTCAATCCCATCCCACAGCGTGTCGCCTCTGTCATCCCCATCATAATCGTCGTGAGCCTGGTCGAATATATCCCACAGTATTCCGGCTACAGCGCCTTGTGTGTACTTGCCATAGTTGTTGGCAGAACCATACACAGCGCCGTTTTCACCCCACTCGCCGTTTTCACAACTCCATTGGTAGACATTCATAAAACCGTAGTCTTTATCTTCAATAAGAGGATCACCTGTAACCCAGGCGGCAAAAAAGTCCGCCCATGCTTCGGTTGAGGCTAAATTAAGCGTGAGAGTGTCATTCCATGCATGAACTCCTGTATCTGAGAAAAAGAAGTCATGGAAATCCGCCACCCGATGCCCATATTCATGAAGAATAATATCTCTGTCCCAGGTCTCCGGGTGATAGCCTGTTGTGAGAGTAGAAATGCGAATTAGCGGGGGAGGAGGATCAGATACATATTCGCATTGAGTATAAGCATCGAGGTAAACATCTGTCTGTGGCACATACATATCGGATCACGTGTTATAGCATGTGTCATGGCCTGCCAAGATTACGTCAAAAACAAAGAAAGCTCCACTGGAGTCAGCCGGTATCTGGATCGTCGTGTCAAATACGCCACTGCGATGATTATAGAAAGCCGATGTTGAGTGCTGGTATACATCTCCTATGCTTTTAATGACGTAACATAGGCTATCATAATAATAAGAATGGACCGAAAAAAAGATATCTTGCTGCACGCCGTCTTTATCCTGTGTGTCATTATTGTTGGTGACGGGGCCAAGTTGAAAGTAGCCGTACTGATCTGTTCTCGCCGTGTCAAGCAATTGTTGGCCAGAGCCGTCCTTATCCCACATTTTGATTGTCACATTGCGTGCCAGCTCGGTAGACGCCGGCGGATTCATATCCCAGTAGTAGACATAGCCGGTGTAGGTGATTTCCGGTTGAAGCCACTCGAAGTCCCAATCGTATGTGTTGTTGGCTTCGCTCCATTCCTGTACTTCGTTTCTGTTGTCGACCCATAATCTCAAATTGTGGTAACCAATGGCCACAGTTGTCTGAAGATCGTAAAATTCAAGAGTTTCATAAGGACCGAGGCCATAAACCGGCTGCTCCTGGAGAAGTGAATCATCGAGGTACAATGCAACATGAAAGGATCCTGTTCCCATGTCACTCCAGTTGTAGATTGCGCAGTCAATATAGGTTGCTTCACCTGCATACAGGTTGTCGAGTGAGTTGGTGAATGGCACAGGTGATGGCACGATCGGCAATGGCCAGCCGGACGGAACGTCCCACGTTAAGTCAGGATACTTAACGTCACCGTAGATGTAAATCTCGTCCAGATAGATTCCTGGTCCGACAGTTGATTTATCGCTGGTAAACCAGAAAAACAACTTCACTTGCGGAGCGTTGACCGCCAGAGTATATGTCTGCGTGCTCCAGTACCATCCCCAACCCGTAAAAAGACCCAGATCGTACCATTGATCACCCACGAGCATTTCGACTTCCATGTAGTCATATCCGTCTTCGGTGTCGTAAAGCACATCAAACGTCACCTCGATAGCCGTATAGTTGGAAATGTCGACGCCATTGGTCATCCGCATATCGGAAAACATGTCATTGTCGTACCATGAACCCGGTATCATATCGCCGACACCGGAACACCAAACCGCCCACACGCCCGCTGAGGGTGTACAGACACTGGTATCAAGTTTGCCCCAGTAGTCCTCTCCGTTGTCCGGGTTATAGTCGAGCGTACTCCAGGGCCCTGGGAAAGTGCCTTCAAATCCATCATAGAATAAAAGGTCCCAACTATTTCTGTCGCCCCTCACAGGGGGGCAATCTATCCGAGAGGACTTCTCATTCTTGCGCCCCGGCTTCGGCGGGGGACCCGATTCCCCCGGGTAGCGCGGGTATCTAACATAATCGATATGGCGAGTTCTGATCTCATCTATGACACGCAATGTTGTTACGGTGTGGTAGTACCCCTGTCTCTCCATAGGAATCAGGCTGTCGACCAGCTGGCTGACGAACTTGTAATTCTCCGGATCACGGAGGTCCATGACTATGTGAACTTCACGTGACCAATCGTCTGGCTCCCGATGTTGCCGTGACTCCAGATATTCTTCCCAGCTATTAAACGTTTCGGCGACCTGGAACTTGTACTCACCTTTCCTGCGAATATACAAGATATCTCCAACCTGCATTACCTGGGCATCGCGGTCTGTCAGAGGTTCAAGTTCAAGCTTGTGAAGACTGTCGAGCGTAATTTCTTTCCGCATCGGTCCGAGTCGAGTGCTGTCTTCCGAGCTCAGCCGTCGTCCATGTCCCGTTGTGCTTTTGCCCTTAAAACGCCGAAGTTGCTCCTGCCTTTCCTCCCACTCCCGCTTGGCGCGCTCGTAATCCTCCCGTGGATCCGGCCAGTGTCTAATAGTCCACTCCATAGCCAGCTCCCTATCACGCCCGCCAGACTCCCAGCGTGTCACCAGGGTGTCGCCCGTTGTTACAAAGGTTATGCCGTAGTGGTAAGCGACACGATCACATTCCTCTCGAAAGATCAAATAACTAGTGTCGTTAGGTGGGATAGTCAGTTCCATCAAAGTTGAGTACGGATTTTCGGTCTTGTATGGAACCAGTAATGTCTCAGGACCGGTGTATGTCAGTCCATCGAACGGATAGACTGTCATCATCAACAGGTCACAGGTCGGCTGGAGCTGGGCGTCGGGGAAATAAGTAATTGTAAATTTCAAGGTAAGATGTCCGCTGTTCTTTGCATACGAGACCACTTCAAAGCCAGGCGCAAACGGTTCTACAAGGCCTCCAGGGAAGTGTCTCATGGCTTTTCCCGTTCCTAATTGATCCCCAAAGCTGATCTGGGTGCCAAGCAAGAGGACCAAGCCTAATGCTTTCATTGCCTTTTTCATTACTTACTCTAATCTTTTTTCTACCCCAATCTATAGACGAGGTATGGTGGTTGGTTGTTCAAAGATTCTGCCCGAGATTGACTATTGTGTCATATTCTTCCTCCCTAATCTCAAATGCACACCTCACCTTTCAGCTTGCCGTTCTGAGAGCCACCTCAACGGAAGCTGTAAGCCACTTTCACATTTGAGCGCGTGTAAGCTGATGCGTTTATATTTTAATGAGCTGTGATTTAGTCGAACTTCTCTTTATTGCTTTCGCCTGACCCGGATCGATAGCTATCAATGACTGTCACATTCGAGTCGCTCCGGTGCCATTCCAGAAACTCAATGTCCAGTGTATCCTCGGTTGTCCTTTTTCGCATGACAAGGTCAACCAGCGTACAGGAATCAGGGAAGATGCCGATGTTGCAGACACTGTGCCGAGTAAAGGTTGTGTCAGCAGGGTTGAGAATCAGGTGGCACACGCCGATGGGGATGCTGTCGATGGGTATGACGTTTTGGCCAGTTTGAGTCAGGTCGAAGTAACGAGTATCCCAGTGTACCAGCGCCCCGTGGTGATTGTAAATTAAAGGCGCTTGAACCCTTGTGCTATCAGCCGGCATAGTTATACGGAGAAGGAGTGCCCCGAACACCCCACCTGGCTTAACCTCTTCATGAGGTCCATTCTTCTCTCCGACGTGCAGTTTGAATTTAACCGGTCCTTCTTCCCAAAACCGCTTCACAGATGGAAGGGAAACTACGTCTGGGAGAACTTGGAGAGGAAAGCGAGTTCTTACGACTCTGACAAACTGGTGTTCAACTTCCACCCCAAGAGCTTCCAGGTCAGCTTTATCACCCTCGTAAAATATTCCTGTTTGAACGTACGGAATCCCACCTGCAAATAGCAAACCAAAACACGCCTCCAGATATTTTCCTTCATTAACATACTCAGGGTCAAAGTAGAGGTTATAGAAGTACTCCAGCTGCGGGCTCACTTTCTCCAGTTTGCCGGCGTTTGCATGTAGGTTGACCAACAAAAGCAAGCCAAACGCTGTTATTATAGCCAGTCTCTTCATTATATCCCCGAGCTATCCTGATAGGCAATATGGGCTCTACTGTAAGGACGCAAGCTGCCCAGATTCGTAGGTCAAGCCCACTTAGGACTTGACATTCGTTTTATCACGCCGCAAGTCGGCATGGCCTGAGTTTTCTAATGCCCGGTGAACTCTGCCTTGCGTTTCTCCATGAAGGCTTTCATGCCTTCGTCCTTGTCGGCGGTGCAGCAAGTCTGGCCGAAATAGGCTTTTTCAAGATCACACCCAACCGATAGAGTGACTTCCAAACCACGATTGACACACTCCTTGCCGACTTCAACTGCAATCGGCGCCCGTGAACAGATCAGTTTGGCCATTGCCATCGCTTTGTCCATCAGTTCTTCGGGTGGGTAGACCTCGTCCACAAGGCCGACCCGGTGTGCCTCGTTGGCATCAATCATCTCACCGGTGAGAATCAGTTGCATCGCCTTACCACGTCCCACCAGGCGAGACAAACGCTGTGTGCCGCCATAACCGGGGATGATACCGAGAGTTACTTCCGGCTGTCCGAGCCTGGCTTTCTCCGACGCCAGACGGATATCACAGGCCATAGCCAGTTCGCACCCGCCACCAAGAGCAAAGCCGTTCACAGCGGCAATAACCGGTTTGGGGAAGTTCTGGATTGTTTTCATCAGGTACTGCCCTCGGGCCGCCAAGTTGGTACCGGTGCGGACATTAAGCTCAGCCAGTTCGCGTATGTCAGCCCCGGCCACAAAGGCCTTTTCACCCGCCCCGGTGATGATAACGCATCTAATGCTGTCGTCAGACCAGTGCTCGCTAAACAACTGCTGCAGTTCCCTGACGACTTCTTTATTGAGGGCATTCAAGGCTTGCTCACGACTGATCTTTACAATGAGAACAGCATCCTTTTTTTCGACCAGTAGGTTCTTGTATTCGGTCATTCTTCAACCCTTTCGTCACAGATTGACATGTATGATTGTTTACTGCAATTCACTTCGAAATAGACAGTAGGGCAGGTCTCTCCGAGACCTGCCAATAATTGGCAGGAGTCAGGGACTTCTGCCCTACTGAGAAGTGTCCTCCGCACTACTTCACTATCCGCACCATTCTTAGTCCGGCCGAATAGCGGGACATGCTCTCCAGTTCAAAGCCGGCCTTGAGGTAGCACCCGAGAGCAGCTTCGTCGCTGCCGAAGAAGTTCAGGATTACTTTGGTGACGTTTTGCCTCTGGGCGGCTCTTTGATAGAGCAGTTCCAGTATCTTTGTCCCGTATCCCCGGTAGCGTTGGGGAGGGGTGACAATGAGATGGGCGATTTCAATCGCCATTTCCAGCGGCCTGCCCCAGAGCTCTCCGTAGGCCACCGGTTTGCCGGAGGTGAAGAGGAGATAGGAGGAGATATCCTCCCTTTGCCAGGCGTCAACCAGATCATCGGGTGGAGGGAATTGGATCCCCCGACAAACGTTGCGGTATGTCTCCTCTGAATCGATCCAGGAGAGGACAACCTTTGAATATTCCACCGTGTACGGAACGATATCAGCTTTGATGCGAGTCGACTCACTCATTGTCAACATCCCAAGTTTTTGTGAAAATAAATATACTGAAAAAACCGCGCCGGGGCAACCGGCGCCTATGACGATGTCGCCTTTTGTTGGAGAAACTACATCGAGCGCTCAGAAAAGTCTGGCACATGAGCTTGTGCGGGGACGGGGATCGGTTGGGCTGAAGGGTAGAATGGTTTTGGTTATGGTAACAATAGGCAGTTATCCTAATACCCTGGTGAGATACAGGGTTACGATCACAGCAGCAACGATGCCGAGTAGGGGGAGGAGGTAAACCCACAAAGACGTTTTCCCCTTACTCACCGGCTTCGGTTCGACCTCACTGAATTCCTTGATAGCAGGTGCCTTGGGGCGCTGTTTGAAGTCTTCCCAATCACTTATGAATTCCTCACAGCTCTGATAGCGGCGGGCTACCCGGATGGCAAGAAGCTTCGACAGCATATTGCGAATCTCCTCGGGGAGATCCCCCTTGACATCGTCGAGAAGGAGATTGTCACCCAGGTCGTGACTGGGATTACGATCGGTCAACATCTGGTGGAGAATAACTCCCAAGGAGTAAATATCTCCCAGGCGGGACTTTTTCCGCTCTGGCGGACTGTACCAGTTTCTCTTGTGCGGGCTGTCATAATGAACCGGCATGCCGAAGTCCGATATTTTGACCACCTCGTTGGCGTCGAACAGTAGATTGGATGGTCGCAGGTTACCGTGAATGATGTTGTTCTTGTGGGCAAAATCCAACCCGGAGGCCACTGAGGCAATTGTCTCCATCGTCTTTGGCCACTTGTGACGGCGGGCCATGCGGTCTGCCAATGAACCGCCCTGCGCATATTCGGATATAATGACGGTCGATTTTCGATCGCCTCCGGCCCCATGGATATTGATGATGTTCTTGTTCTTCAAGGAGGTCAACAGAGTAGCTTCTTTGCGTCCCGCCTCGCCTCTGTTGTGTTTCTTGATAATGTAAAGCTTCTTGTTGATGCGATTCTCCACCAGAATTGTCGAACTGAAGCGGGTTTCTTTAATGGTGTCAAGGTAACGGCACTTGCCCATGAAGGAGTCCACCCCTCCAACGGAGAAAGCATTCTCCGTTACGCCGGAATGATTTCCTCCTATGATCTCAAGGATGGCATCTTTGAGCTGGACGGCCGTCTGGTAACGGTCTTTCGGTTCCTGAGCCATACATTTAAGAACGATCTCGTCGAACGTCGGATCTATTTTGGGGTCGATCTTAGAAGGAAGTTTGAAATGGCCAAAGGGCTTTTTCCTCACAAGAATCTCGTACAGTATGATACCCATAGCGTAGATGTCGGTGGTCTGGTCGACGTTCGTGGAACTGACCTTCTGTTCCGGTGACATATACGAAACGGTGCCCATCACTATGTCCGAGGCGGTCATTTCGGTCTCCGGTGCGCCCACAATCTGGGCGACGCCGAAATCCGTCACCAGGGCGTTGCCCTGCCGATCAATCAGGATATTGGTCGGTTTGATGTCGCGGTGGATGATTCCGTTCTTGTGAGCATAGTCCAGCCCCTTGCAGACCTCAACGATCATCTCAAGTTTCGTCTTCAGGGGGATCCGGTCGGAGTCGATCACTTCTCGAAACGAGGTGCCGTCAATATATTCCATGACGAAATAGTAGCGCCCACCTGCAGTCCCCCGGTCGATGACGTGAACGATGTTCGGGTGGTTTAGTTTCGCTATGACAAGGGATTCCCTTTCAAAACGTCTGACGATGTCGAGATCGCTGGTAAGCTTCGGTGACAGAATCTTGATCGCTACGTCGCGGTCCAGAGATTCCTGGCGCCCCTTGTAGATCTCGGCGACTCCGCCCTGGCCGATCTTTCCGGTCAGGAGGTACTCACCGAATTTGATCGATTTCCTTTCCTCTACAGGCTCGGCTGTTATCATCATCTCTTTCTCAAAAAAACAGGGACAGCCGAAAATACAGCTATCCCTTATACAATCGACAGATTTTGTCAATTCGTTTATTTGATAAGTGTCATTTTTCGGGTCAAATTTTTCCCATCGTGACTCAAGCGGTAGAAATAGATGCCGCTGGTAAGGCTGGTGCCGTCGAACTCCACCCTATGATTGCCGGCTGACAGGCGAGTGTCAATCAGTGTCCTGACTTTCTGGCCCAGAATGTTAAACACCTCAAGCCGAACCTGACTCGCCTGGGGTAAAGCGAATTCAATGACTGTAGATGGGTTGAACGGATTGGGGTAATTCTGGGAAAGGTTGAATGAGGCAGGCAATCCGGAAGGCTCAAGACCATCGTCTACTCCGGTCGCTGATTTGACCGTGATTCCCCCGGGAATAAAGCTGGGCAACAATAATACCATTCCACTCTGGTCACAGGCTTCTATTCTTGTGTGGATATGTACTTCCGAAGTGTCGAAGTGGATAACAGAGTCTATGTTGATCGAGTCGATAGGGATGGTCCCCTCGGGAGCCGCAGCGGAGACTGAGAAGAAAATGGTCGCGAGAGTGCCGTCTGTGGCCGTGATTGTAGGTGTTGGGCTTACGAGCTTTGCCATGTATAAGATTTTGATAGTGGAGTTGGCGGCGTCGATATGCCGGTGGCCGGCAAAATCTGCCGGCAGCATGGAACCCACGAATGAGACGGAGTCGGCCGTTAGATACGGACTGGAGAACTTGAGCGGAACAACCAGGCCGGAAATGGGCATGTTATTATTGCTCAGCCGGACAGGGACCCCGATCTGTCCACCGGCCGTCGCCTCGACCGTGTCGACGGATACTATGCCCGAATATGTCTGGGCTGAAGCTGTCGACAGTAATGTACAAGCTACGATTGCCAGCGCTGCCATAAACTTCTGGAGGTATCTCATAGATGCTGTCCTTTCCGCTTCACAAGAAGCTCCTCACCGGCCATGGTACCGGCAAGCACAAATGAACATATTGTTTTTCCATAAACTGTTACCGCAACCTATATGCCATTATACCCAAAAGGGACGGAACGTTGCCAGTCGAAAGCGGGATATGACTTGCCTACCGTAACGCCATGGAAGTTAACAGGTTATGGGCGGGGCGGCCTATGGGGCTGCTCCCATGTGTCTGATAGTCTCTATTGATGCTGAAAATGGAGTGCGCAAACGGTTTCCTTACCGGCAAGGAGATGCAACCTGACTTTCGAGAGAGCTCAGGCTAAGTAAGCCTTAGGAGGTTGTCTCAAAAGTTGGTTCCGGCAAGGATGAATGACCAGTTGAACCTGTGTCCGAAACTATCAGGTCTGCACACAAGGATTTGCACTGGAGGACGGCTCAAAGCTTTACGGCTCTCTGAAAGGGTCTGAAGCCAGTCTTTTTCAGATCTTCCCGATCAGGCCTTAGTCTCACTGCGTTGGGATCGGGCAGGGATGGATAATCGGCCGGAGAGATCAGCGCCTTATTCCCAAAGGGCTCTGTGAATGCAATCGACAGTCTGAACTCCCTAGCGTACTCGGACAGCAATCGGGCTCTTTCGCTCCCGGTTTCCAGATGGCGGGAATTGCCGGTAAAGGAAAAGACGAATTCGGGGTTTGATGATAGGATGGTAAGCGCTTTCACCTTTGCCTCTGCAAGGCGGGTTTTGACGAACTTCAGCAGGGCGAAGAAAGCTGCAAACTCGAGGTCAATCAGTGTGCCCTGCGCCCGGCAGCGAAACAGCACCCCGAAAGCAGGTACAGAGAAGGCGACCAACCCGTGGGTAAACCCCTTCTGCTCAAGATATGGGTCGATTTTTGTGTTATGAAATGCCGCCGTATAACACATGATTGGCGAATCGGGCCTATCCATGCCTGTGAAAGCAGCAAGGACGGTGCCAACCCCAAGCAGTGGGCTGCAAACGGCAGACAGGAACTTTCGACCTCAAATAGCTGCAATGGTCGATCTGCAGTTATTCTACAGAGTCCATCAAGGTTGCTCTCAGGTCGGTACTGGCTTCTACGTACTTGCCGTTGGCAGCGGCAAAAACCTGGCCGCGTTCTCCTGTCGCTGTTCCTTCCGTCAGGAAAACCCGCCCTTTGCTTTTCGTTACTCTGCCGACCAGTCTGATCATGTCGCCGGTTTGAACTGGCTGGAGGAATCGTACCGTTATTTCGGCGGTAACAGCATACCGATCCAGCGCAAGAATAGACTTGATCATAACCTCGTCAAGCAGAGTCGAGAGGATGCCGCCGTGGTAGATTCCGCGATATCCCTCAAACTGCTCCAGGGCGCTTACTTCAGAAACAGCCTGTTTGCCGTCGTAGTAAAATCGGGCCTTGAGACCACTATCGTTTTTATCGCCGCAGACAAAACAGCGGGAGTACTTCAGAACTTCTTTCATCGTGACTATGAAGCGACAAAGCAGGCTGGATGTCAAAGTAAACTGCGCCGGGACGAAGCCCAATTCGGTTCAGCCGGCTGGCGCAAAAAAAGCCCGATGTCTGACGACATCGGGCCATAACTTCTGTTTCAATCAATGAGTTTAGTAGCTCGGTGGTGTGCAAAGCTGCCTGTTGTAGGTCCAGGTGGAGGTCCCTCTGGTAACGACGGAGTAGAGATTGCCGTCACTGAACGTGAGGTTCACCGCCCAGCTGGTGGTATCAGGAAAGTCGGTATCTTTCTTGTATACCGTCTGGATGGTAGCCGAGACTGATCCGCAACTGGGACAACTCTCCACCCAGCCAATACCGGATTTCTTCACCACTATGTCCGTAAGTGCGGCGTCGATATTTACGTCCCACCAGACAGTAGAATCCGGACAAACATACTTGGAGTGAGCCTGCCAGTCGTCCGTCCCAGTAATGGTAGCCTGTGTTGTGTTCAGCCCGGCAAACGAATAACGTGCATTCCCGACAAAAGACTGATGTGTAACAGCTGTGTCTATGACGTCGTACGTCCAGAAATGCCTGTAGAGAAGGTTGTCCAGATCAGAGGCGGTTTGCTGTGGCTGACCGTCCTTCAGAAACTGGATGGAATCCCGCAGAACCGAGTAAAAAGACGATCGGTTAAAGCCAATATAGACGACGTGCCAACCACCGGCATAGGTGGCGCTGATCGAATCGGTTATGGTGTCGATGGGACCCGGGGCGTACTGGACAGGATCGACCACGGTATCGGTGGCGAGACCGTAGATATTGCTCAGTCCGTTAGTGAAGAACTCGAGCGTTGAGTCAACAAAGCCGTTGACTTCCCCTTGCATCACCACGAATTCCGGATCGTTGTAATCGGCGGTGTTTCCGGTCGACTTGTCGTTGTCCGAGCCGCAACCCACGAACATCGCAAACAAGCCGACAAGGAGGGTGACACCCAAAACGAGAACAAGCTTGTAGGAACGCATCGCACGTCTCCTTTCCTGCTTCATAGTCCCTGCTGAGGGTCCCACCCAAATCGACTATGCCCGTTCCAAAAGGAAAGTCATGATCGCCTTTTGGATATGCAGCCTGTTTTCCGCCTGATCAAAGACCACCGACTGCGGACCATCCATAACTTCATCCGTAATCTCGCGTCCTCTTTCGGCAGGCAAACAGTGCATCACGATAGCTTTTGGGTTGGCGACTGCCAGCAGTGAACCATTCAGTTGATATTTCCTTAGCTTCTCTGTCTTTTCATCTGCCAGATGCTTCTGACCCATGGAGGCCCAGACATCTGTATAGACTACATCGGCATTGGCAACCGCTTCTTTAGGATCATCTGTCTGCAAGATTTTACTGTCGGGATTGGTTTTGGCGCGGGCGACAAACTCAGGCGCCGGTTGGCAGTCTTGTGCTGTTCCTATCCGGAAGTCCAGCGGAACCAGTGACGCCAGATTAAGCCAGCTGTTGGTGATGTTGTTGCCGTCCCCTACATAAGCCACAGTGTACCACTTTTTGGGTCCCAGGTGTTCCATGGCCGTGAAGTAGTCTCCCAGAATCTGGCATGGGTGAACAAGGTCTGTCAGACCGTTTATTACAGGAACCGAGGTGTACCGGGCCAGCTCTTCAACGTCTGATTGGGCAAATGTGCGGATTATGATCATGCCGACATAGCGGGATAGGACTCTGGCGGCATCGGCGACACTCTCCCGCTGGCCGAGCTTGATCTCATTGCCTGTGACGTAAACAGGGTACCCTCCGAGCTCGCTAATGCCGACCTCGAATGAAATCCGAGTACGCAGCGACTCCTTGGTAAAGATGCAGGCTGCGGATTTTCCTTCCAGCGGCCTGGGTGCGATCTCCCCCTTTTTCATTTTGGAACAGAGATTGAAAATCTCGTTCAGCTCTTCCATGGTGAGGTCGGTGATTTGACATAGTGATCGGGGCATAACTCCTCCTAAGATTAGTAACGAGGTATTGACTGGTCAAAATTGGGCAGAATTAAGCCCAATTGGAATCGGATGTCAAGGCGGTCGGCTTCAATAGTTGTTCCCTGTCAACCCTA
>CAYQDB010000033.1:0-20333 GCA_964416195.1 uncultured Ignavibacteriales bacterium | reverse complement strand
GGGAGCCAAAATTCAATCCGCCAACTCTGGCGGTTTTTGTTTAACGCAAACCCCGACGGGACAACCGGCCGGGGTTTTGTCGTTTCCGTTTGAGTGGAGCGGAGTTACGCTCTTCCGTACATCTTCCCTGATTCTCCATTCCGAGACGTTCCCTCCGGGGTGAAAAACAAACCGGACGATATGCACCCGATGCCCGCGAATATTCCCTCCTGATTCTCCGTTTCTCCATTTCCGGATGCCCGCCGTTTAACAGGTCGGTGGTCTCCGGCGAACCCGCCTCGACGTTTCGGGGATCGCTCCGGTAGGTATCCGCCGGAAGCCGGACAAGTCATGTCCGGCGGTCATTGAATAACCAGACAGCGGGATGGCCGTGGAACGGAAACTGTTATGGGTGTCGCCGGCTCAAACTCCAAGACAGAGCCGAAGGGACTCGCATCGTCCGTTCGACGGTCGAACATCCTTTCCTCGGCGACATCCACACAATCTACTCCAGGTGCCTCCCCTGCGAAGGAGGAACACATGGATAATGATGATCACCTCCCAACGGAACCCGACGAGGTCGTAACAGAGATCGCTTCGATCCTGGCCGGAGGGTGCTTCAGCTTCCCGCGTGAACCGAACTCGGCAATCTTCATCCTGACACAAATGCGGTGGAAGGAACTTGAGAGCGACCTTGCGATTGAGTTCAATGTCCTCAGCAAGGTACACTTCTCCCATCCCGCCGGAGCCGATCTTAGAAATGATCTTGTAGTGCGATACCTCGGTGCCAGCTGTGAGGGCTACGAACGACTTCGTCTCATCATTTGAATTATCTGCCACCATAGGCAAGTTACCTCATTTGGCCGATCACACGCTGCTACTGCATTGATTAACCGCAAGATAGAGTCCCGTTGGGCTCGAGGCAACTCAAAAAAACAAGGTCAGCCACTGTTGACTCCGAGATCAAGAGGAAGTAAGTAAGATCAAAACGTGAGTTTGTTCACTGCATCAGCCAAGTGGTCCGGCGCCAAGTGGGCGTAGATCATGGTCGTCTGGATGTCAGAGTGGCCCATTAGCTTCTTAACGGTAGGAAGGTCTACTCCCTGCATAACAAGATGACTGGCGAATGTGTGACGGAGCGTGTGCAACTTGGTTAGGTTTTCAATGCCGGCTTTGGCTGCAATCTGGATTAACTTCTCCCGCAGTTTCATTCTTATTCTGCCCCCATCCTTGTGAGAGAAAACAAAGTTGCTTTTCAAACCCGATTCATTATCCTCTTTCAGTTTCTTTAGTAAATCATACAATTGCTGACTGACCGGTATCTCCCTCTCACCGGCCTTCGGTTGCCAGAACTCCTTGCACCGTATCTTGATCTTCCTTCGCTTGAAATCAACATCAGCCCATTCAAGGTTCTCAAGTTCCGCCTTACGCATTCCGGTGTTGAGAAAAGTGAAGTAGATCGGATACAGATCAGGTGGGCTGGCTTCAAGCAACTTATGACACTCCTCAACCGTTAAGAATCGAACTGGCTTGGCGTCATCCACCTTCAACTTTTTGATGTTTCTGGTCGGGTTCTCCTTCAGATAGCCCCACTTGATGGCGACATTGAGAATAGTCCTCAGGGCACCTACCTCGAAGTTGATGGTGTGCGCTCTGGCGCCCTTGCGAGTGTACTCTTTGATGTCCTCCTCGGATTCTACCTCCGACCCGTTAGGATTAACCCACTCATCCTTACGGTAGACCTTGTATTGGTCGATGACCTCACTTGTTATCTGGGAAACAAAACTGATATCGGGTCTCTTATCACCAAGGAATGATCGGAAATGGTCGGTGACGGCACGGTAACGATTGGTGGTTGCAGATCGATGATTAGCAGAAGAGTATTCCAGAAACTTGTCAATGAACCTTGGGATGGACATGTCCTTCTTGGCAAAGCCGTACTCCTCTCGTTCCGCTTTCACCACAGCATCCTGTAAAGCCAGCTCAGCGATTTTCTTTGACAGACCGACCTTTCTTCGGATTCTGCGTCCGCTGACGCGAATATCCAAGTACCAGACCTTGCCTCTTTTATAGATTCGAGCCAAACCAAGTATCTCCAATGTGGCACATATTGGGCACAGCCACCTTCTACACTCAATATCATACAACTTAAGGGATTGTCAAGTAAATACTTGTAGGAACAGCAAGAATTATGGCGGAGAGGCAGGGATTCGACGTAGGGTATTTTGGCTAACTTGTTGATAGAGCGCAAATTGCCCGTATTTTGATGACAGTCAATGCGTTAACTTGCTTCAAGTTCCATCAAGTTACTTCAAGTACAAGCAAGTTAGATCAACTTCGTTGTTAGAAGATTGTTAGAAAATCTTGGACGGATCGTAGAAAAAAAGCAAGCTCAACTAGAGTACTCAGTCCGTACCACTGCAGTGAAAATGCTTCAGCCATCATGATGTGAAGGCCGCACCACGACGGCGACTTTCGCTGACGGACTGGAGTTGGCACAGAGAGCGAAATTGACGTGTGAGGACAAACTGACCGGTTAATCAAGAGCCTCTCAGAGGCAGATAGCCGTCAAATCAGGCCTCGTTCAGTGCAATTTAAGTTCCTACTACACCGCATTGGAAACAAGGTACTTACGTAGTTCCTCGAATCGTTCTCTATTCTTCTGGCAAGATGGGAGCAGCTTTTGATACTCTCTCACTTTTTCTATGTGCTTGACCTCTACGATTTGAACACTCTTAGGAAGTTTTCTCATGACATTGTGAAAGGCACCAATAAAAATAATTCCCTCCTCGCCATGATCTAAAGTCTCATCTATTCTCTTGGCAATGAATTCATCTCTTCTATTCAGAAGTATGGACTTGATCAGCTTGTATTTTATGAATGCCATTAATTCCTTTGGCAAAGACTTCGCCTGGGTTATAGCAAGTAATCTATCTAATTCTTGCTTGACGAGTTTAATTTCTTCTGTCTTAACCAAAATAGCCCCGCGCTTGAGGAGCCTTGCAACTAACTCATAGTTTTTACTTCCTGTTTTGACTCCTTCTTGAACTAACTTCTCGCCAACCTCTCCATCCGCCACCATGCCATCCTGGTATATTTTCATCCCTGCCACATCTATGGAATCAAAATAGTGCGATATGGCGTCCCAAAATCCGTCTATAGTCTTTCTATGTTCTTCCCAGGTATCTTTGCCTAAGCCGGCAATGCCTCGCCTTGTCGCTTCTTTAGCCACAGACCCAAGGTCGGCGCTTGCATGTATAACTGGAACGTAAATCAGTTTCCTCATAATAAACGATCCGACTTATTACACTGGTATCTGTTCTTCTAAACGCTCTAACCTTTTCTTCAGGTCGGCGTTTTCCCTTTCTATTTCAGAGGCTCTCGACTCAGCAGATAGATATTTATCTTGCTGCCACCAATTTATTCCCATTTCCATAGCTCTATCCACAGAAGCAATCAAGAGCCTTATCTTGATGTTGAGAAGGTCAACATCAGCAAGTTGAATCTTGATATCCCCTGCAATAACAAGTCCCTTATCCAAAACTCTTTCTAGAATATCTGCAAGATTTGTAGCTTCAAGGGCATGTTGCATTCTTTGCTCCCCCATTATTTCTTCCCCTTCCAATGACGACTAACTCATGGAATAAAGTGACATAAGTCTAGCAGGTTGTTGAAAAAGTGATCTTTCTGTCATTGCGAGCGGAGCGCGGCAATCTCCGTTTATTGTGTGGTAATAACTTAGAGATCGCCACGTCCGCCAAAGGCGGACTCGCGATGACGCTTGCATCGTTTTTCAACAGCCTCCTAGTCGTTACCTATCTTTTTCGGTTTTTATAAACACCGCTGCTGTTTGCCTGCGTAAATTCGCAATGAAACGACAATTCCTGCAATCAAAGGTTTCACTATCATAAGTCGGGCAAGAGAGCAGTACATCTACTTCTTTCTGTAATTCTCTGGCTAATCTAATCCTATCTTGCGCTCCTCTGGCCTTATTGATTTTGTCTGCGGCATCCCTCAGTATTGGTTCTTGTTCTTGAAACGTAAGACAGCTTATCACAGGCTCTGCTAGTTTATCCATAGTCTCCACCTACATTAGATCTCCCAAGGGACCCAAATTCAGATTAAGCTCTTCGTCTTTAAGGCCAAATACCTCCTTTAACTCCTCCATCTTGTTTTCTAATTTCATCAAAGTCTCGCCAATTCTTTCTATCTCCTCATCGGTGAGAGAGCCCCCCTCTACCCTTCTCATTGCCTGTTTTTCTAATAGTTTTCTGATCAACTCTACAAGCGTTAGGACAAGTTTTGCCATTCCCTTCTCTACATTTGTGGGGTTAGCATCAATTCTTTCGCCAAAAGCCTCCTGCGATTTTTTTATCTCCTCGATAAACGTTTCGGGGAAATCCGTCTCGACTGTCCTATTCATCGTCATATTGCATCACCTCGTGGCATGCCTTCATGCTGCAATGCTTCAGTAAACACGTTTACTGACCCACAATCCTTGAGCGGATGAGACTTCCTCGGTAAGCTAACAAAATTATATGGAGGCCAGGGACCACTAAACAGATACTTGAAGCCTCTGTGGACACTTCTTGTATGCTCGAACGCCTTCTTGAAATCGTTCTGCTTGTTTTTATCAACTAGGTAAACCGCGTTTAGAAGCAAGTTGTCAGTTCTCAATTTTTCAAGTCTCTTTTCGACGGCGACTCGACTAAACAAATGATCCACGACTGTAACACATCTATCCGCTTTCTGTTCGAATTCCTTGCCTATCTTGTAGTTTTTGAACGCGTTCATTAGAAAACTCTTTGCCGGTGAATCAGCTAATCTGTCGACATTGGCATCACCTTTGTTACAGGCAATAACCATACGCTCTCTTATCGCCTCCCCGGGCCAGACGATTTTTACCCCGAACTCTACTTTATCGCGAAGCCTATCCAGGTTGTCTTTGAAATCACTATAATAATCCTTCATCATAGAAAGAATATCCTCTCGGCTGGCGAAAACGGTACGGAACTTAACCGGCAGAACGGCACAATTTATCATTAGTTTCTCTACAACCCGCTCGTGGTCCACAGCACTGTCCTGGGTTATATCCCCGATCTGTCCATTAAGGTCACTTGCCACTACTCCTATATCACGATAAGGAATATTATAGACGCCGGCTCCTTTCAACCCATAAACGGATTCGTCTATGCCATCATTAGAGTCTACTATGCCATAGATATATATTTTCATTCCTCGACTCATTTCGTTAACTCAGGACGGCCCTGCCGTCCGACCTTGCTCGGGATAGCTCGACGGGTGCCAGGTGAAGCCGAAGTACGCATGGTCGAATGGGTCATCAGGTTGGCTCCTGCATGGGGCCTGTGATTGGCGCTCCTCTTAAGCGTTCCATAGTCTCCACTGAACTAAGCAGAACCTTCAACCCTAAATATATAAGATCCACATCAGCCACGGAAATAACAATGTCTCCGGATATAACCACACCTTTATCTAACACCCTATCAAGAACTTCCAAAAGGTTTACATGTTCCGATTGTGTAACCAGATTATCCATGTTGCGCTTTTCCTTCTGAGAGCTGGCAGAAATTATACGGTGGCCAGGGACCCGTACAATCAAAACTCAAGCCCTTATAGCCATATTTTACCTTCAGGTCATCCAGCACTAGCAGGAATTGTGTAACCCTGCTCTTCTCCACCAGAAAGGTAACGTTTAGAATCATCTCATCTTTTCTTTCCGTTGCTTCTTTTGGCAGCAATTCATTCCTTCGTATTGCGGTACTCTTCCTGCTAAGCACCTTATAACTGTCCTGACCGTATTTCCTGATCGTTTCCTTTACCGCCGCGTTGAGCAACTCTTCCCTTTTCTTCTTTAGGAAAAAGGCCCTGCCGGGTGCAGAAGATTTGATCTGTTCATCTATCTGGGGGAGCCCCTCAACCTCCTGGCTTAGACTTTCTTTCAGCTTCTCTCTGTCAAAGAAAATCTTTACCCCCCATTCCTCTGTGCCTTCTAACTTCTCTAACGTGTGTCTTATATCGTCCGCATGTTCTGCGAGCATTATCCTCACGTTATCTTCGGTCCTGAATATGGTCCCGAACTTGAAAGGAATCACACAAGCACTTTGCATGATGCGCTCTACTATCTCCTCATGAGTAGTTACCTTTGTCTTGATCCACTCAAGGTTGGCCATATTCTTCTCTAAATTCTCCTCGTTAAATTCGCTTTCTTTAACTTTGCTGACTACAGCATAAAGACCATCGTGCTTGATGAAGTACAGTTCATCAACTAAGTGCTCCACGCTTATTAGCTGCGGCACTTCTTCTGTAACACAATACAAATAGATAAGGGAGCCCACGGTCATATTTCTACACACCTATAACAAGCTATTCTGTTTGTACCGGCTGATCCGTTCGCTCGTAGGACTCAATTTCCAAACTATCATTGAGCTTAACAGCATAGATGTTCTTGTCCTGCACTCTGGTGGGCAGACCAAGGGATTTTATGAAAGAACTCTCCTCGTATACCTCTGCATAAGTCTCCCACCCATCGCTTGCCTTTGCAACCTTGGTAACCTTTACATCTGTCGCATCAAGAGTTCTTTTTAGAAACTCCACAACTGCCTTTCGTACCTCTTCTACATTAGCCATTGTTGCACCCCTTTGTGTTTGAAATGATTGCAGCCCACAATGCCGATCAGAGCAGTATCATTACATTTCTAATCGAGATTGTTAGCTCTCCTTTTGCTTTCTAATAGCATCTACCCGCTAATAGCATCTAATCGTGCCAAGAGCTCTTTCTCCCGTTCATTATACTCCTCCTCGCTGATCTCATCCAACTCAAACCGCAGTTGCAATTCCATAAGTTGTTCTTTGATGCGGCCCTCGCCGGAGTATTCCTTTTGTACAACCTCATCAAACTTTCGGCCCAGCCAGATTACACCGTTTACCGGCGCAAGCAATATATCATCAAGCAGAAAGGCCACCTTAATAGTTCCCCGTCTCAATTACTAGGTTAACAAAATTACATGGAGGCGCCGTCCCCACATACTTGAATTTTATGTTATCGCTATATCTTTGGGAGAGCTCCTCGACCTTCTGGTCAAACTCTTCTTCTCGGCGTTTCTCTACCAAGAAGGCGGCATTGAGAATCATCATATTACCGTAAGGATCGATCCTTTTCATGTCCACAGATAGGGGTGATAGGGTACTTGTAATAGCTTCTTCACAGAGTTCCCTCTCTTCTTTTAGAGTAGCTTCAACCTGTCTTCCTATCTCTATCAATTGATAATGTTGCTCTTGGGGGGAAAGTGAGGCAATGTGTTCTTTCGCTGCCCCAATATGTTCGTATTTTCCTAAGATTTTCTTATAAATAGCATCCTCCTTGAACATTGCCTTCAGCCCCAATTCCTTCTTGCCTTCAAAGGTTCTGAATAAACTCACAAGTCTATCATACTCTTTCTCCAGTATTTTCTTCACTTGTTCTTCGTCTTCAGCGATGGTGACAAATCTGACCGGCAAAACCGTGTGAGTCTTCATGGCCTCTTCAACGGCGCGCTGATGACAGAGCAAATTGTCCCTTGAAAGAGGGTATTTCTTGATGGGAGAGCTGCTCACCACTGCCGCCAATCCATTAGAACATACGGTGTATACTTCATCGCCTCTCTCGCCGATCCCTATTGCGCCAAACGATTGAGGTGTATCTGACTCTATTATACAGTATATGTACTTGCCTTCTTTTTCCATATTCTATCAGTCCTGACCCTGGTCCGGGACATTTCACTTAACGGTGACCAATACTGCATTCTTTTCAAATTCTTCCTCATCAAGAGAGTAACTATCTGTTTTATCCGCCTGTTGGTAGGCCAAACCATAATCAGTAAGTATCTCATAGGCCTTTTTTACATCATCAAGTTCTTTTTCTGCCTCGGGTACACCGGGGTTGTGATCGGGGTGGGAAGATAGCGCTGCCCTACGATACGCTTTCTTAATCTCTTGACTGCTTGAGAAAGCACCTAACCTGAGCTTTCTTTTGGCCCAATCCAGGTCTTTGTACTGCATCTTCTTTACGTCCAATGTATAAAAGCTGTAAGGTGGGAGCGGACCCACGCATCTGAAGTTCAACTTTTCCTCAAATTGAGCATTTAGCTGGTCCACTTTTCTTTCAAACCAGTCTTGTCTCGATTTCCCGAGTAGAAAGGCGCAATTCGCCACCATTTTATCATCCATGAGCTCATGCTCTTTAATACCCTCACTAACGGTCTTAAGCTCGCTCTGTATCTGAACCGCGTGTTTTACTCTTTTCTTTTCCAAAGCCTTCTGAACCATCAACCCCGCTTTCATCTGGTCATCTACAGTTATTCTCTGAGAACCTGATAAGAGTCGCTCCTTAAACTCCTTGATCTCTTTCTCACCTTGAACCTCTCTGATGACCGAGGTAATATCACTCCAGGTAGCCACCACATCCACTTCTACTTTATTGTCTACCTTCTCCATTATGCTCGTTATGAGATTATATCCCTTGCGCAGGATATCTGTGACCTCGGTCTCACCTTCAACAAATGTCCCCAATCTCATAGGGAGCACAGTCCGGCCTGAGCTCATGACCTTCTCAATAACCTGTTGATGCTTTACCAAAAGCCTTCCCAGAACATCTTTACGCATATTGGTATAATCGACTATCTCGGAGTTGCTGACAACAGCACTGATCCCTTGATAAGGAATTGTGTGGACCCTTTCCGTTTCCGATGAATCCATGGGAGCACAAAAATCCAACTGTGCATGTGAATTTGTAACACCGTAAATGTATTTTCCTATTTCCGCCATAGTATCTTACCTCGTTATATGTCTTCTGAAGCTTCTGGACACCCCGAGAGGAACGTTGAGAGATACGGTTAACGTAAACAAAATCAGGTACATTATTCCCCGCCGCCGTTGCGATTTAGCACCGACCTCAGAGCCTTTTCAAAATGTCGCTGGCTGATCTTGACTTCCATACTGTCATCGTTGGCTTGTGGCTTGTGGTTTTCAACATATTCCCGTATCGTCAGCATAGAAGCCTGGCGACAGATAGACTCGATATCAGAGCCCACCTTGCCTTCAGTTTGCATGGCTAAGTGTTTCAAATCAACATCCCCTGCCAGCAGCTTGTTCTTGGTATGTATCATGAATATCTCTTCTCTTGTTTTCTCATCAGGCTGAAGAAGCTCAAACAAAAGCTCAAATCTACCGCATCGCAGCAGGGCGGGTTCGACTAGATCTATCCTGTTGGTGGCGGCCAATACCACCACTCCCTTTAGTTCCTCAATCCCATCCATCTCCGTCAAGAACTGACTTATCACTCGCTCGGTCACATGGGCGTCTGTGCTGCTTGAGCCTCTCCTCGGTGCAAGGCTGTCTATTTCGTCAAAGAACAGAATCGTGGGAGAGGCCTGTTTTGCCTTCTTGAAAACTTCGCGGATTGCTCTTTCGCTTTCGCCCAGATACTTGGAGATAAGAGCCGGACCCTTCACCGAAATAAAATTAACCCCGCTCTCATTTGCCACTGCCTTGGCTAGAAGTGTTTTTCCTGTTCCAGGTGCCCCATGAAGTAAAATCCCCTTAGGGGGAGTAGTGTTTGCTTTCTTGAAGACCTCCGAGTATTTGAGCGGCCACTCTATTGCCTCTTTCAGTTTTTCTTTGATGTTGTTTAGACCACCAACATCCTCCCACTTTACGTCCGGGACCTCGACAAAGACCTCTCTGATTGCCGACGGTTCGACCTCCTTCATCGCCTCCAGAAAATTGTCCATAGTAACATCCAACTCCATCAAGTCCTCATACGGAATGTCAGCCATTTCAAAGTCAATCTTGGGCAACACCTTCCTCAAAGCACTCATTGCCGCTTCTCTCGCGAGAGCCTCTAAATCCGCACCTACAAATCCATGAGTGATATCCGCCAGCTTCTCCAAACTGACATCTTCCGCCAGAGGCATCCCTCTGGTATGAATCTGCAGGATTTCTAATCTTCCTTTCTTGTCGGGAATGGGAATGGAGATTTCTCTATCGAAGCGCCCCGGCCTTCTCAAAGCAGGATCTAAAGTATTGGGGATATTGGTTGCGCCGATGACGATGACCTGTCCGCGCGATTCTAATCCATCAAGTAAGGCCAGGAGTTGAGCCACCACCCGCCTTTCAACTTGCTTCTCCCCACCCATGTCCTCTCTCTTGGGCGCGATAGCATCTATCTCATCGATAAAGATCAGGGCGGGCGCGTGTTTCTCGGCATCTTCAAATACACTTCGAAGTCGCATTTCGCTTTCACCGTAGAACTTGCCCATGATTTCAGGGCCTGAGATATGCGTAAAGTATGCATCGGTCTCATTGGTTACGGCGCGAGCAATCAGAGTCTTGCCTGTACCTGGAGGGCCATAAAGAAGAACACCTTTAGGCGCATCAATTCCTAACCTCCCGAATACTTCAGGGCATCTCAGAGGAAGTTCGATCATCTCTCTGATCCTTCGAATCTGAGCGCCAAGTCCTCCTATATCTTCATAAGAAATCTTGGCAGGCCCTTCTGCCAGCTCTTTCGTTTCCGTCCTTATTAGGGTAGTCGAGCCTATCAGGACTATTCCTTCAGGGACAGTATTCAACACTTTGAAATCGCAGGACCTCGAACCAAAAAGTGTGGCTCTGACCGTATCACCGGCAGCGACAGAAAGCCCGTCCATAAGCGAACCGATGTACTTGGTATCTTTATCCCTCTGAAGCAGGCTCGACACAGTTAAGGGCGCCAGTGTTATTTTTCTTGCGGGCTTATAATCAGCTTTACGAACCTGTACTTTCCCATCCAAATTGATCTGAGCATTCTCTCTTGATATCCCGTCTATCTGAATGATCTTCTTCCCTCTATCCTGGGCGTAGCAGGGCATCACTTTAGCGGGGGTATCTCTTTTACTCACGATCTGTATGATATCACCTACTTCTAATTCCAGGACCTTCATGTCTTCCGGGTCGATCCTGGCAATTGCCCTGCCTACATCTTTAGGTAAAGCTTCTTTTACCTTCAGAGCTAGAGATTTGTTGTCTGCATTTCCCATTATTGAAATAACGCCTCCTTAAAACTATGCAAAGCATCTATTCCTTTAACTTCACTGGGCCGTAAGGATATAATCGTCGTCTCCAGGTCAGCGAGTTTTTTTCTTACATGATTCAGATACTTCTCCTGCCCTTTTCTTCTCTCACGACAAAACTTGCAGTCTCTTGATTCCAAAACATTATTCATCATTAACTGCTTAACCTTTATTCCATACTTGCCTAAATCCTCCACGAGTCTCTCGGTTTCCAGAATAGCCATGTCTTCCGGTATTGTTACTGCAATGAACTCACACTTTTGACTATCGCGAAGTAAGCTCCCAATTCTCTTCACTGTCTTTTTCATCGCAAGGAGGAAGTCATCGCCTTCATCAGGAGAATATTTCCCAGAAAAGCTGGTTACCATGTGCCTATACTTCCACCTCATCCTTGCGAAAACCTTAATCCAGTCATCAAGCAGCTTCGGCATGGATAAGAGTCGTAGAGCATGGCCGGTAGGCGCGGTATCCACGATATATTTATCAAACTCGGCTTCGTCTATCAGATCTACTATCGTCTTAAAGCCCATCACTTCATCCAGGCCGGGGATAGACAAATCAAAAACAGAGTCGATATCTTCCTGGTCCAAATAGGTAGAGGTATCGAAGATTTTCCTTATCCCATCTTCATACTCTACCTTAAATCGAGAAAAGGCATTTTCCGCATTGATCTCAAGAGCGCTCAAGTTCTTTACTCCTTTTACTTCCGTTATCCGGTCGCCGATTTTCTGTCCTAAGCTATCTGATAAAGAATGTGCCGGATCGGTCGAAATGACTAATGTCCTGGCGCCTTGTCCAGCCAAACCAAGACCAGTGCTTAATGCCAGGGTCGTCTTTCCTACACCGCCTTTCCCGCCAAATAGAATCAGCTTTAACGCGTCTCCGTTTAACCGCGTTAAAGCCATTTCATCATTTGCACTTCTAAGATACCGTTCTTGTAATTCCATTTAAGAGTCTCAGGCTTTACTTTTGCGGGAAGCAGGAGCTCTTTATGATACTTCCTGTCCCCGCTCTGTGCTGAGATATCCAGGATATCTCCTTTTAGATCCAATTTTGTATCTTTCTCATTCACCCCCGGCATCTCAGCATAGACTCGGATTTCTTCCTTTTCATCAAAGACGTCGGTGATGGGTTCTCGCTCTTCGTCGACTGAAGGACCTTTGGGAGTTCTCTTGATATTTCCAAACGACTCAACTACCGGCTTGCCACCCGTCGCGGTGTTTACCGAGAAGCCAAACACACCCTTCATACCTTTCTTGAGGTGGCTTAAATCTATTTCACCTTCTTTTGATATCTTACCGCCGGCTTCCTCCAAGTGCTCAGCGAGATCGACTAACTTCTCAATGCCTTTGAACAATCCCCCCAAACTCAGCTTCCCGATGCCAAAATCGAGATCCAATCCCTCGTCTTCTCTTTTCTTCGTTGCTTTCGTCATTGCCTGCCTCCGTGCTATGTTATGACAAAACGCCACTATCTGACTCTTTAGAAATAACACCCGCGCCCTTGCATGTCGGGCAGGGTAGTCTGCTGCCGCTCTTTCTGCCTCTCCCTTTGCAGGCAAGACAGGTCTCGATCTCTGTTGTCTCCACCCTAACCACGCCTACGCCTTTACAGACGGTACACGTAAGAGTAGTCCGCGGCTCCACTTTCCCGGTTCCATTACAGTACGCACAAATCACTGCTGGAGACTCAACTTTGACTTCACCGGCGCCGCGACAAACCTGGCATTTTATCCCTTTGTTGCCAGGCAAGAAACCTGTGCCCCGACAGAATGCGCATGTATAGACGTCCCCAGTCAAAACTTCGCCCGGTCGTTGTCGTCTTATGTTGCGCTCACTCATATCTATTGTTTGCCAGGTCATGTGTTCCCCCTTCAATATGTTACCGACATTGTTTTCCAATCCTTCGCCGAAGACTGTTCTTCAGACTCTTGCGAAGCCCCTTCCTTTCTTGCCGCTTCTGGCTTCTGCAACTCATCCATCCTGCTCTTGACATTATCCAGTTTCATTTGAAGGTCTTGCTTTCTCCTATCCAAGTTGGAAATTTCCTTCTCTAATCTCTCTTTCTCCTTCGTTGACATATACAGGTCAAGGTAGGTGGATCTCTGCACTTTCGGGATGGACCTCTGGCCGGTTGACTGCATACTACGTATGGCCTGCAAACTGCGGATTTGTGCTTTCATGCTACTTCGTCTCCTTAAGTTATCAACATACTGGGCTGTTCCCTCTTGCAGTAACCTCTAAGATGACCTGCCCCCTGTCAGTCACTCTTCAGTACTGCAAAATCGCACGGAAACCGTCCCTTTGGCACGGACATCTAAATATCTTTCGAGGCCATTTAGCCGTTCGGCCAGTTTACTTAGTGCTCAAACGCTCTTTGGCGTGGGGCGCGGCTCAGCCTTCACAAGACTGACCGACTTGAACTTGCCCTGTTCGGTTTTGACTGCCAGAATTGAGCCACAAACGATGCATCTGATCTCACCCTCATAGTCATCGTAAGCTCTGTCCATATCAACCTTGCACCCGCATGATAGACAAATGATTCTCATAGTGTGCCTTCCTTTCAAGGTGTTAAGATCCCCCTGGTTGTGCACCATTGCACAATGATCCGTAGAATCTTTATCCTGCGGCGCTTCTGGCCGAAAGCAAGATATTCTTCTTTCTGCTTGCTCCTACAATCTTCAGCTCGACCACTTGACCTTCTTTGAGGTCTACCGCTCGCTGAATGTTGCCGGGCAGTTTTATCGTGCCGTCCTTGTCCAGTTTGGAAAATGCTCGCATCAGAGTCATGGGATTATCCTCCTCTATTGCTTTCTTGATTAGCCAGCCACCCCAATCAGATTTTCACTTTCCTTTTTCTGCTTTGTATCATCCACTTTCTTCCGCCCATGTGAATCGATGAAGGTGGTACGTTTCCCGGCTTTCTTTCCGATACCGAAGGTGGTACGTTTCCCGGCTTTCTTTCCGATACCGGTGGTTTTTCCCGTGCCAAGTTCTTTCTTGATAAGTGCCCCAACTACTTCCTTGACCGTGACCTGATTCGCCTTAGAGCCCACCCTGCTTGTCTCTGACGCCAAAATGTCCTGACAGATCTGCATGAAGGTACTATTGGCGCTTGTAGGACTAATACCTTCAACTTTGAGCGTCTTGGCAATCATTATGCTTCCACGAACAGTGGGGGCGAATTCACATTTCCCTGATTCCCTTAAACCACGTACAATGTTGACTATCTTCTCAACTGCTTCTTGGGAGAGTTTGGACTTTGCTTTCGTAATGGCCACTTCCGTATCCCAGTCCAAGTGGTCTAAGTCCATAGTTATCATCCTGTCCCTCAAAGCATCCTGGCTTCTGTGAACACCGGCATATTCCTCAGGGTTGGATGTAAAGATGGCAGTAAAGTCTGGATCCACCCTCAAGTATGATTCCTCACCCCCTCTTCCCGCCGGCAGGTCCATCATCTTTTCCTGCAAAATGGAAAGAAGTATATTATTTGCCTCTGGTCGGGAGCGCGTGAACTCATCATAGACAAGCGTAAATCCATATTTGCACGCTACAGTCAAGCGATTATCGATCCACCGCTTAACCATATCCTCTTCCATCTTCAAGACCCGGGACACAAATCGGTCAACAACCTTCCTGATTCTATAACCGTATTCACCACCTACCAGATCGGAGGTTGAGAACTCTTCGTCGCCGTGAATCATTACCACTGGCCTGCTTATTTTACTTGCCACGTGCATAGCCAGAGTTGTTTTGCCGGTACCTGAAACCCCTCTAAAGTGAACAGGAAATCCTGCTTTAATATAGGAAAGTGCCCTGTTGGTAAGCTCCTTTACATACTTTGTCTCCACAAAATCCGGTAAAGGAGAAGGTTCAATCACTGTAGTTATCTCATCAATCATTTCTGTTTCATCCCCTTTCCTCATGTCATAGATGTTATTGTGTTTTTCTGCCCGACGGCCGTTTCGTTTTCTTCCTGACTCTGCCTGCTTCTTCTGTGTCCGCGCGCCTCTCCTTTCCTGAAGCTCCGCGTTTTTCTCTGAAGGACCTCAACTTGACCAGTGTTGCCCCGCTCCTCTTGATGAAGCTTTCTCCGAAGGACACGAGTCTGGTCAGCGCTTCCTTACTCTTTCTAACAAAGTGTTCTCTGGGAGAATTCAATTTGGCGCCCCCTCTAAAACGACCTTCTTGTTTGTGGCAACAACCTCTTTACCTCTGGCAACGACCCCTTTGCCTTGACACTTGAGACAGGGTAGCCCACTGGTTGCCGCGCCTGTGCCTTTACACTCAGGACACTGGTCGGCCGGGCCGTCCACAGCAACTATTATCCCCTTGCCACCACATACGGTGCAGGTAACCCGACTGTCAGGGTAAACACCAGTGCCTTTGCAAAAAGCACATTTGACTGCCGGCTCCCCGACTTTAACCTTGCCTGTCCCACCGCACACCTGGCAGATGGCAAGTTCGGATAAAAGGTCAAAGGGGTCCTTGCCCACACCTCTGCAGAAGGCACACGTTATCTCACTCATAGACTTAGCCCCTTCTATTTCTGTTTACATTTCACTGGCTTTTTCGCCAAGAACTGCTCAGCCTCGGGCTGATAATCTCAGCCCTCATCAATTAAGAGAATGGACCAGTTCCTTCTTCCCCTTCTTCGCCGGGCGCTTCTTTGCGGTCTTCCTTTTGGGTTTGCCCTCACCGAGTATTTGCTCAACCGTAGTCGTAGTTACTTTCTTGCGCGTTTCAAACTTAGGTGATGTAGGGTGACCCTTTCTTCTCCTGGCCATCGTAGCCGTGAGGGTCTGCCAATTAGCAGCCATCTTTTCGCTTTCGGCTTTGAAGCCTTCCAGCAAGTCGACAGCTTCTGCCTTCAAGTCGACAACTTCCGCCTTCCTTTCCTTCTGTCGCTTTCGAATATCCTTGATTCGTTGTTGAATATCACTCATCAGATCCTCTGTCGCCTTAACCATACCATGAACATACTGCGCCAGCTCCTTCTTCTGCTCTTTACTCATAGCAGTGTGGGCACTAGAGAATTCCTTGAGCTTCTTCTTGACCTCGACTTCAATACCCTCTATTGCTTTCTGGGTTTCTGCCATCATGGCGTTAAAGGTCTTAATCCTGTTGTCTTCTCCTTTAAGCCTGCTGTCTTCTCCTTTTGCAAGGTCTGTCCCAAGGTTTGCTGCCCTTTCCTTATGCTCGCGTTCAAATCCTTTGAGCATCTTGTGGGTGTCCTTCACCAACTCTCCTACCGCCTTAATGCGCGTATCGTAGGAAGCGACAATGTCCTCGCCCAGTTTCTTCATGTCATCAACTGTTCGCATTTCATGCCCCTTTCAATTTGTTCTTATGAACTGACTGCTTATTTATTAATCCCTTTGCTCATCCACGGCCTAAAATCAAACCACGGTCACTTCTTCTTGTTCTTGAGTTACCCCCCCTTTCAAAGAACCAGTCCTTCTATTATCGGGTTTGACAACGGTCAATCTGTGCCACTCAGAAACGACGTCTTGTTGTTCTTTTCTAAAGTCATCCAGTTTTGCTCTGACTTCTTTTGTCCGCTCGATTTGTCTTGACCGGATATTCTTTAACGCCTCCTTGAAGTCCTTAATCTGTATGACTTCTTCCTTATCTAAAAGGCTACGCAGTGACTCAGCCATCTCCCTATATTCTCTCTGGAATTCCTTTAACGTCATGCTCACTTCATTTTCTCTGGTCTTCTGCCTTGTCTGGATATCCTGCAACGTCTTCTTGAAATCATATATCCTGACCTTTTCCCCTTCTTCCAGATTATTTTTGACGATTTCAGCTATCTCTTTCTGTTCTTCAAAGAAGGTCCTTAGTAAGTCCTTCACCTGCTGTTCTCTTTCGTCCTGACAGGAAAGGATGTCTTTCATCATCTTATCAAAATCTTTTTTCCTTAAGGACCCACCTTTGGCGAGAGTTTCCTTGAGTTGATTAGTCATTCCGCTTCTTCTGGTCCTAAAATCCTCAAGAAGCTGATGAGTATCATCTATAATCACGCCTATTGTAGAAACTCTCGACTGATAAGAAGAAACGATTTCCTGAGTAAGTCTTTTCATGTCCTCAGCGATTCCCATTGATTTTAGTCCTTTCTTCTTATCTTCTTAAAGGAAAGAATTTCTTGGCGAGTCATGCTTACCCTTCCTGATAGGACAAGGATGACCCGGCAAGAACCCCCTTTGGTGACTAACTGCGTCCCTTAGGCCGCTGTAGCTGTCAGACCGATAGCTTCGGCATACTTAAGGTAGGTCTCGACTGAAGCCACGACCGCTCTGGCTTCAACGGCGAGCAACTCTATGCCCACCAAAGAGACTCTCACCCAGGCATCAATGACGATGCCCTTGTCCAGAATTCGGTCGACAACTTCGACCAGGCTGGAAGACGCGATTGCTTTTTCTACTGCCACTTTTCATCACCTCCTTTCTTTTTTGGATTCCCCACGCCCAGACCGCTGGGCGCGGGGTTTAATCAACATCGAAATCACACATTGCGCAGAACCAGGTTACCATCTTGTTTCAGCAGAATACGTCCTGCCCCTTTTTCGTCAGCGATAATTAGTCAACCTTCGTTAATTTCAACGGGCGATATTTACAGTAGTGTAGTAGCCCCGCATCAGGTGTCTAGCCCCTTTAACAATTAGTCCCGAATATCTTCAACATTGATACTCATCGACAACCGTCACCAAAACATTAGTGTTCGGATGCGATCATTTTTCTTGCGGTTCCATCTCAGTACAGCGTGCACAGGCTTGGGCTTTGAGTTAAGATTCAGTGTGCAGATTCAGCGCTGCAGAAAGGAGATTGATCAGTAGCACACAGAGTCAGAGCTTGGTATCTGTGGTGGTGAAAGAGATGCAGCGCCAGACCCGGCGGGAAAGCCCTTTGTCGCGCGGGGCGATCTGAAGATCACCCCACCACAGAATCTCCGCGGCGGACTCAGTTTCATCCCGATCCGCTCTATTATTACTCTTTGAAGATTAAGATACAAGGGCAGAACCGCTTCGGGTTCTGCCCTGCTTGAACTGCCGTCTCAAGCTTAGAAATTCAGAATAAACGATGTTTGCGTGCGCAGGTTCTTGGCGGTCTCGGCGTCTTTGTACTCAGTCTCCCACTGGGACACTTCCAGGCCGATCGAAGCCTGCGGCACGATGTAGTAACGAATGTTGCCGAAGTAGCTCGTGTTTTTCGAGCGACCGCTGATGAGGTTCTCGTCTTTCGGATCATCCAGTCCGAAGCCAGCCGCAAGATTGACCTTTGGCGACGGCTTAACCCAGACCGAGGTCCAACCGCCGAAAGACTTCACGCCATCGATTGAGCTGTCTAACAGAATACCTCCAAGGTAGCTGCCCAGATTGGAGCCGGTGAAGGCTTCGCCGGCAAATCCAAAACCGTTAGGGAATGAAACCATCACGTGGCCGACCGCTGCCCAGCTTTCGTACGTCTGGGAATTGCCCTGGCTGGTTTCAGCTTTCAACTGCCCCCACAGCCCGGAGGCGCCAACGCGAACAGATGCCTCTGACGGCAAAGTATGTTTGACCTCAAACAGTCCCTGGAAAGAGGGGATACCGGCATCAGTGCCGTCATCATCACCATCGCTGATCTCGCCGACTGCAAGAGTCAGGGTCGGGGTCAGATCACTCCCAATCGTGCGGAAGAAGCCGCCAGCAAAGGTGACATCCGTTTGCGGACTGGGCTGGGCAGTATGCCACAGGCTGATCTGAGGGCGAAGGTAGCCAATGTTGCCGCAGCCCCATAGAGCCGCATAGTTCAGAGTAGCTGGGTTCAGCGGCGAAATCAAGTCCCAGCTCTGGCCGGCGAGCAGTTTGGTGTTGCTGGATTGTACGGTCAAGTAGGCGTGACGCAACTGGAGCGTCGTCTCGTTCTGGACAACAGAGGACCCAGAAGCACCGGCGTACAGGTCAAACTCGAGTTTTCCACCGACCTGGACATCCTTGTATCCTTTTCCGTTTGCAACGAACCCAAAGCGGGTCTCGTTGGCGGTCATGTTGAACTGCTCGTCATCTTTGTCATAGATTGGCTGTTCTACCCACATGACATAGTTGCCGTGGCTGGTCAGGTTCTGGTCATACGACCCGTCCAGCTTGAAATAGCCGTACCACTTCAGATCGAAAGTGGGTTTGTCGGCAGCGTTTGCCACCACACCCGCAACCAGCAGAAAACTGGCCATCAGGCCGGCGATTACACACGCTCTTCTCATCTCACACTCCTTTGTCTAGGATGTTGGTTCAGATAGCGTCTATTTGCTTTTCTTTCACACCTTCACAGCTAACCGATTCACCCGGACTGACGCATTCAATAATCTTATCCTCCTGCCTATGAAAAAATTGAACACTATTTATCGGCTTCGTGTTAGCACGGCGGGTCGCGTAATTCCAACGAAGTTGGAGTCTTACGCTGCTGTAGCTGTCAGGCCGATAGCTTCGGCATACTTAAGGTAGGTCTCGACTGAAGCCACGACTGCTCTGGCTTCAATAGCGAGCAACTCTATGCCCACCAAAGAGACTCTCACCCAGGCATCAATGACGATGCCCTTGTCCAGAATTCGGTCGACAACTTCGACCAGGCTGGAAGACGCGATTGCTTTTTCTACTGCCACTTTTCATCACCTCCTTTCTTTTTTGGATTCCCCACGCCCAGACCGCTGGGCGCGGGGTTTAATCAACATCGAAATCACACATTGCGCAGAACCAGGTTACCATCTTGTTTCAGCAGAATACGTCCTGCCCCTTTTCATCAGCAATGATTAGTGAATCTTTGTCAATTTCAACGGGCGATATTTACGGCAGTCTATTAGCCCCGCATCAGGTGTCTAACCCCTTTTAGCTTAATCCAGAATATCTCTAACAGTAATACCTATCGACAACCATCACCTGAAGTTTAGTGTTTGAACAGGAAATTAATGCTTGCAGTTCTATCTCAGCATAAAGTGCACAGGTGTTGGCTTTGAGTAAGCTATGGTTTTACAGGTTTGGCGCTGGAAACAGGCCAGATTGATGAATGCCATAAAATGCCTGAGCCCGGAATCTGCAGTGAAAGAGATGCGGCGCCAGACCCGGCGGAAGTTCTCAGCGGAGGAGAAGATCCGGATTGCGTTGGAGGGTTTGAAGGGATAGGTGGGCGCGTCAGCTATTAGCTTTCGCCATTCTTCCAGGGGTCGGTTGGAGGTCATGATGACGGAGCGTAGTTCGTATCGGCGCATGATG
>CAYQDB010000032.1:0-22030 GCA_964416195.1 uncultured Ignavibacteriales bacterium | reverse complement strand
CAATTCGGAAACAAGCCTCTCAGTTTTTTGCACCGGAAAGTGTGGTGCTTGTCGCGACAAAGTTACCCTGCTTCATAACTCCTTTTTCTCCACTTGCTAGGTGACTTATAATACTCTCGCCTACGCGGCAAAGAAGAAATCTTACCCATTAACCTGAAGGTATTCTCGCGCGCCTAAAGGAAAGAAGCCCCAGGCTGTGCTCCTGCCCCTGTTGACGCACGAGCCCTACATGGACTTAACATCAAATTTAATCACAGTTCGGGAAAAAGTCAAGTGTGTAACGGTTACTCTTGCCGATGCTTCCTGTCAAGCGTTATTTCGGCCCGAGTGAACTAATGCCGGAGGCCGGACTCGAACCGGCACGGTCTTTTCAGACCAAGGGATTTTAAGTCCCTGGTGTCTACCATTCCACCACTCCGGCGAGACATTGACAGTTCTATGACTGGTGACAAGTTAAGATCAACCAAGAGATCTCGCAAGAGGCTTTTATGCGGCTTCAAAGGGCAGATACATGAAGGAATTTGCCCCTGCAACTTTGTAGGGCAACGAAAAAGAGATCAGGTAGAATGATTTGTTGTTCATTTTTAGGAGTCGTTACAATTCAGGTATAGTATCAAACATCTCGCCGTTTCTTCTTCTTATAATATACTCATAAATCTCACAGAATGACTCATACAATATCGTTAGTACGTCTGAAATCTTTTCGGTTTTCACCACCACAGGTTGATATTTTGTTTTATTTGCTATTCTTATGAAATTCGGACTTTTCTTTCTTGCGATGAGAACATCTGTGTCTTTGATTATATTAATCACACCTTTCATCTTTTCTTTTTTTGCATGTCCCAAGTTTTTGGCGGTATTAATCCTTTTTTCCACAAACAAATGCTCTGAATTCTCGAAAATATCATAAATATAAAAATAATCCATATCGCCCATATGGGTTTCAGCAACATTTTTACCATCATTCGATCCTATACACAGTCTGATTTTTCTCATATTCTCCCCTACAATGCCTAACGATTTGTATGAGGTTCGTGCGTTTGCACTTATTTCTAATTCTCCTTACAATATAATTTATCGAACAATTGGGCACTATAAAAATACTATCGATTGGAAGGCTTGAATTCATAGTTGAAACTATAAAACAAGTTCATCAACGGAACTGTCCCAAGCATTGTTGCGTACGGGGAATCAAGCTGAAGTGTTTGGGGATGAGGGCTAACACAAAAAACGGCCCAGAAAATTCCTCTTGAACTGCATACAAAAATAGATATTCCTACATGCTATGGAGAAAGCAGTATGGTCACCGGTTTTCATCAGCGCGTAATTGAACTCATCAGAAAGATACCTGAAGGCAGGGTTGCCACTTATGGTCAGATAGCGGCATTGGCGGGTCATCCCAGGGCAGCCCGTCAAGTCGTCATGATACTGCACTCCTCTTCTCGAAAAGAACACCTGCCCTGGCACCGAGTTGTCAATCAACAAAGACGCATATCTCTGAAACCTGGCTCTGGCTATGAAATTCAGAAGGCGCTGCTAGAAAAAGAAGGAATAACATTTGACAGCAGCGGTACCATTGACTTTGACCGGCATCTCTGGTCTCCATCCTGATGCGAGGCCATTCCCTAGCCGCAAGCAGCTTAAAGCAATCTCATACACATTAAAGTGTTGCTTGAGAAAATGTCATGCAACATGGCTTATTGTAACGTGTTAATGTGCTGGCCAATTGACTGTGTGGTAAATCTGCTTACACTTTGATGGTCAGCCATCTCCCCCGCCGGTAATAGATATAGAAAATGACCGAGGTTATCACACTGGCAGCAGAGATTGTCCACCAAACAGCGTTCTGGTCGTATGCTAAGACAACAGCGAGAAGGTAAATTGGAAGTGCTTCCAGTGCCCAGGAGTGGATGATATTCATCACCATGGCTGGAGTATTCATACCTACCCCTACGTGGATTTCCTCGATCATAATAAAGGCTGCGATAAACGGGAATCCAACTGCGAATATCCTTAGCATAATAGCGCCGCCGGCAACCGTGCTGTCAGCATCAAAGAACAGACTCATGATCTCCCGCGCGAAGAAAAACGTAATCAGGGCAAACACGAGCATGATCCCTATGCCCAGCATTATGGATTGATCGGCCGTCTTCTTTGCCCGGACATGTTTGTTGGCACCGATATTATGCCCGATCAGGGACGAAAGCCCCAATCCGATGCCAACCAGAAGCATAATACCGAAAGCCGTCACCTGATTGCCTACCCCGTACGCCGCTACTACGGCTGTTCCAAACGGCGCCACCATGCCCATTATTACCAACCGCGCTCCCGAAAACGACATCTCCCCAAACCAGGCGGGAATACCTATCTTGACTATTTTCCACATGGAGGAGACAGATAGCCGCTCTCTGCCTCGGAGGTGCAGCTTGACATTGGTACGATTCCCATAGAACAACAACAGCCCCAGAGAAAGTGTCAGCGCATACGAAAGCACCGATGCATAGGCGGCCCCTTTTATACCTAACGCTGGAAAGCCCAAATAACCAAAAATAAAGATTGGATCAAGCACAATGTTCAGGGCATTCGAGCCTATCATTAGAATCATCGCCATCTGGGGGTTGGCAACACCCCGCATGGCGGTGAAAATGGAGTAAGTGGCATACATAATGGCCATTCCTGCAAACATGATGCGCCCATAGTCGATACCTAACCTCAGCGTTTCGCCCTCAGCGCCTATCAGCCGGAGCATCTGACCTGCGAAGAGAAACCCCACGATCCCGAAGACAGCGCCAAAGACCAGCTTCAAAATCAGAGTTTCTTTAATTGCCTTTTCGGTCTGGTCGTACTGCTTTTCGCCATAGCGCCTAGAGATTACAGCTACCGAGCCGGGGCCGACCAGCGAGTTAAAAGAAAAGAAGAACCACAGGATATTGCCGAAGAATGTTATGGCCGCTACTCCCGCTTCCTGCTGCTGCAGCCGCGATACCCAGTACATATCCACTATGGAATAGATATGCTGAGCCAGAAAGCCGAACATGGACGGCAGCCCCATTTTTATAATGGAATAGAAAACGGAACCCTCAGTATAATCAGCTCGTTTTTTCTCAACGGTGTCGGACATGTGATCTCCTAAGAGCAAAGTAAGATACAAAATATCCTTCGAAAGCTAAAGGGACAAATTGCATCTTAATAATACAGCGGCTAAAAGCAGTCTACAGCATTGCCGGCGGAATATATTGTGGGGATAAAAGTCTTCAACCCATTGTTGACTCTAATCCTGCCTTAATGCTATTGGGATCAACTATTGGTATCACGGTAATAAAGCCGGGTGACAACTGGAGAAAGTGGTGGGGGGAGGATTCGAACCTCCGAAGGCTTCGCCGACAGATTTACAGTCTGTTCCCTTTGGCCACTCGGGAACCCCACCAGAAAGTCCGGAACAAAGTCCCTCTCAACTATAGCCTTAGACCACGCAACCGGTTTGGTTGACAGGTCCCCTTCAAAGGCTGCTGAGCTTTTGGATAATATGTCATAGTCAACAGAAAATCAACTGAAATGTTGGTTAAGAATCCGACGGATTGCACCAGCCTTGTAGCGAGTATGCTATCGGTCTACCTTCCAGGTCGGTATTGGGTGCAGATGTGCGGTATTTACTCCCTGACCATTTCGCTCTCAGCACACGGCACCGATCAACCGAATGAAATAGCCAGCTTGAGAGCACTGAAGTCAATTGAACTTGTACTATCTGCTTTCATTTAGCAACTTGGTTTTCTTTCCTGGTCTCTATACGTTCATGAACAGACCCAAGAACTGGAGGCTCCGCGCCTTCAGGATGCCGCTCAAGCCTTAGTCTGGTACGCTCCAACTCGACAGTCCGACGGGCGGGCAGACTGAAATCTTCCGGCGAGACTGTTTGCCAGTGCGTCAATGAATACTGGAAACCGTATCTGAACTTGAATCCCAGTTCCATCAAGGCTCGAGGTACAATGTGTGTCGGTGTTGCGGCCTTCCTGATCCGTACCGGATGGATTGGATTCTTGAAACCCAACACAGCCTGAATCAGCTTTGATGTCGGCAGCAGTATCCACAATGGTATCGATAGTACCAAAGCGTGAGTGCCAAGGTGGTATTTGATAACGCTTACCAGTTCGCCCAGCGGCTGGGTTGGGGTCTCCACGTAATTGTAACAGAAGTAGTCCCGCTCACTGTCCATTGTAAAATCTATGCTGTCCAGCAGGCCGTAGATATACCCGTAAGATTTGTAGACGCTCGGCGACCCCGGGAAGGCGAAGTAACCCTTCTTGATAGCCTTTATCATGCGGAGGATGTTGCCAGGGTCTCCTGGGCCATACAGCACGCCGGGGCGCGAAATAATCAACCGACGACCTGGGCGGGTCTGTCGCCATATTTTGTGAATCAGCTCAGCCGGATACTTTGACCCACCGTACGGAGTCGACGGCTGGATAGGGGCACGTTCGTCCGTTGAACCACTGGTCGGACCGTACACCGAAATGCTACTGGTGAAGTAGATATTGTTGCACCCGACCGTCTCAGCGTACGCACAGACGTTCCAGGCACCGGCCAGATTTGTTTCAAAATACTCCTCGCGAATGTGACCCGGCTCGCGATGTATGGCAGCCAGGTTGAAAATCCACTCCGGGCGGCTATCGACCAAGTGATTGGGAATTGGCCGTCGAACGTCAGTGAGCGAAGTGCTGATAGCGTTTTCTCCGGCCAGGCTGCTTGGTCTGATGTCAGCCAGATGAACATGGGTAAACCGGCCGGTCTCAAGGAAGTGCCTGGCCAGATGCGTCCCGATAAATCCGGCCCCACCAAAAATCACACAAGAACTCATATTAACCCCCTTGCAGCCAATATCTTTTATTCGTGCTTAGACGAGTTTTTATGCCGCATGGAAGCCTGCTCTCCATGTTGCCCAGCTTGTAGCCTACCAGTTTCAGACTGGTACGGAGAAGCGCCGAGGGAATCATGGAAGGTTTCGTCTTGCGGAGATATCTAAGCTCGGATTTCACATAGCGCATCCCTTCTCCTTCGGCTTGTCCGAATGACTGCCGAATCCAGGGATCACGTGCATGGAAAACTCCGATATCAAAATAGCGCCGGAATTCCTGCGCGCAGCCGTAGTCATGCGAGTGGTAGACCGTCGCATCAGCACAATAAGCAATCCTCCAGCCCGCCTGGATCAGCTTGGACGCAACGTAGGCATCCTCATTTTGGATCGTGTGTGACGGGAATCCTCCTACTTCCATGAGCGCTACCCGCCGCCAGGCCGCAAACGAATTGGAAATGAAGGAGGTTTTGATGCCGTGAGTTGGAACGTCACTTAACCCCCAAACGTGGCTTTCAGATGGGTAGTTAAACAACCGTGCATGAGCCTCAATAGGACCAGCCCCTATTCGCGGCAACTGACGACCGTAGGCCGCACCGACAGTCAAATCCTTGAAAGGCCGAATCAGATTGGCCAGCGCGTTGGGATCAGCCAGCAACGCATCCTGCGTCATAAAGACTATAACATCCCTGTCGTGCAACATCGCTACCGACATCTGGCGGACTCCACCGTGACTGAATTCATCGCGTGGTATAATATGTACCTCAAAGCCTGCTTCGCTTGCGATGTCTGCTGTTCTATCGGTAGATGATGAGTCAATGATAATTGGGCGGCCTGGACTCACGGACTGTGACTGCAGCGCCTGCAACCACCTCACGAAATTCTCCCCAGCGTTCAGCGTGGGAACGACTAGAGCGATCGTATCTTTCTGATCGCTTATGTCTTGGCTGAATCTTTTTTTGTGTACGGAAACCTCAGCGCTTGCCCCTTCTGAAAATCCAATAGAGCTGGGTTGTATACTCGTGCGCAACTTGATTCCCCCTTCGTGTCGTACGGTCTTCGCATCCGTTACTTGTACCCGGATATGGACTATGCCAACTGAAAACTATTAACTTCTCATATTATCGGCACCACTGTCCAATCTTTCACCCCTGCAGCTGAGAATTTCCAGAACCAAGTCGAGCTCCGCAAAGACATGAACCAGATAAGAGTAGATGTTGCGTCTGAAAAAGTCAGGGGCTATTGAAACTATACGGGAGTCACTGCAAGACACAGCGTCTCCACAGCAAGCAAACCGCGCCAAGGTAGCCTGTAATCAACATTATAAGGAATTGGGCAAGCAATCGCATGACATGCTCTCACGCGACGATTCGAACGAACAACAACTGTACAGCAGTACTCCGGCCTCCCCTATAGACCTCTACTTCACTTCCTTCGATGCGGAGTTTTGGAAACTCATACCCCCACCTTATGTCTTGATCGTACGAACTGCGGTGCTCGGACTCGTCTGATCAGGTTGAGTATTCGTGTCGACCGAGGAAACGCTTGCGTAACGTTTCGGCGAAGAGCTCCATATGATTCCTGGTTGCTGCCGCCTGTCCCCTGCCGCCACAGGTCATAAAGAAAGATACCAATAAGCACTATCGCAAAGGAGATCACCCCTGAGAAGAAAATGGTGATAATCCGTCTGGGACCGGATTTGATAGTTGGAAGCGACGGCTGATCCAGTACCCGCACGATTGGAATGTCCTTTTGCGCGTCAAACTTGGCCGTTTCAAGTTGCTTCTGAAGAAACAGGTAAGTAGTGGATTTTATTTGCAGGTTGCGCTCCAATCGCAATAGGTCACGAAGGATATCAGCGTTGGTAGTCGCAGCCCAGTTGCTATTGGCATTACGGAATGACCTCAGATCATCCTCTGCTTGCTCCAACTCTTGACCGGCCCCGACCAGTCTCTCCTCAAGGTAGCGCTGATTCTCTTTTGCCGACGATTTTCGGCTGAAGCGGTTGTAGTTATCGAGCTGTTCCAGGTACGCTGCAAGGATCGCCTGTGATAACTCAGGATATTCTGTCTCAACCGACATATAGACCTCACCCGTGCGCTTGCTTGCCGTAGCCGTCGTGGCGTCTCCGAGGCATTTGCGCAGCTTGTTGGGATCAGTTTTGCCGAAGTACTCGGAAGGCACCACACGTATGGACTTCCCCTTGAACTTGACGTCATAAACCCGGCTGAGGACAGAGTCCTTGATGAGGTTCGACTGTAAAATGAGTGGATAGAGGACAGATGAATTTTCATCTGCAGAGCCCATACCACTGCCTAACCCCACTAACTCTCCAATGGTCGACATTTTGGCTTTGACACGAGAAGGAAGGATGATCGCTTTCGATTGATACACGTTGGGTGTCGTGAACATCACTAGTGCGGTGAGCAACACCACTGGAATAACAATGGCGAAGAACCATTTCCGCCTCCGTACAAGCAAATGCCCTAACTCAAAGAGGTTGATCTCAAACCGGTTTCGCGATCCACTCTCAGAGTCCGGAACCGACACATACTGTGGTACTCCGGATAACCCACCGCTTGGCACTTCTGCGTCGCTGTCCCCTTTTTCTGGATGCCAATTTGTTTCTCTCGTCATTCGGCCCTTTCACATTTAGCTATCAACAAAGCAATCAAATTCCTTGCCGAAATGCCCACACGGGACAAACAACGTAAGCCTCTGCACACCCGTATGTTACACGACAGGCCCAACGGTCCCGGTGGGGCCCAAGGCCCGTGCAGGAACATGTTTCCCAAAGTGAGGTACAAATCTTTCCGAATCATAGTCACAACAGCCGAGCGGCCTCACCTTGTGTGCTGAGTATTGAGCGGTAGACCCCCTCCAGTTGCTCCACGTGATGTTCCATTGTAGTGGGACGGCTCCAGTACTGATCGTAGGCCGCTCTTCCGAGACGGGACGCGATTCCTGGATTTTCTACCGATGCCATGTTCCTGCCGCCTGTCGTGTCAGACCGTACCTCCAGGCTACTCCACCGACTGTTTGAGCACGTCATGCACCTGATGAGCTGCCTTAAGCCAGTCAAAGCGTTGTACGTTTCGAGCCCCCCTCTTTATCAGTTCCGCTCTCAGCTTTTGATCGTTTGTCAACCGCCACATCGCTTCCGCAATGTTATCCATATTGTACGGGTCGACATAAATAGCGGCATCAGCACATACCTCAGGCAGTGAGGCCACATTCGAGGCGACAACCGTACAGCCATAATGCATAGCCTCTAGTGCTGGAAGTCCGAATCCTTCATAAAGGGTCGTGACCATCGCAGCCACCGCTTGTTGATAAAGCCATATCAGCTCTTCCTCACTCACATAGCCCAGAAACAGGATGTCCTTCTCGAGGTATGGATAACTAGAATTGATGCGGCTCTTGAGGCTGTCCACGTATGGGCTTTGGCCTCCAGCGAATACCAAGCGATGCTGTTTCGCAATATCACGCCGATGGAATTGTGCAAACGCATCGATCAAGCGGTCGGCGTTCTTGTACTGATAGTTAGGGCCAACGAAAAGAAAAAATCTATCGCCAATAAGCTGGGGGACAGCTTTGGGTGTGATGGAAGCCAAGTCGTTTCTAATTGCTGCATAGACCGTGACCGTTCGCGGTGAGGCCTCAAAAAAACTTCTCAAGTCCTGAGCGGTGTTTTTGGAGTCAGTGATTACCGTATCCGTTTTGGCAAGCACACTGGGCATGTAGAACCGAAAATAATAGTTCTGAAGCCTATAATTGCGGGGGAACAACAGTGCAAACAGGTCATGTATGGTCAAGACCTGTCTTATCCCATCGACAATAACACCGTGGTGCGTAGGTGAGTAGAAAAGGCTGTTTGAGTTCCACTTTTTTCTGCCGACAATGCGATTCAGTGACAGCAACCGCAGTACCGGGTGGTTTGTAGCGACATGATCAATACTGATCTTGTCATGCCGAATCTGCTCCCCGAACAATTCGGAGACACGCTGCCGATCTCCGATAAGCCTGATGGAGTGAACCTGATCGTCCCTGCAAAGTAACGGTATCAGCTCGGACAGCAGACTACGCGTGTAGACGCCCAGCCCTGTCATCCGGCGACCATTCAGAATCGTTGCGTTTATCAGAAGCTTGAGACTCATACACCGGCACCTTTTCTCTCGCGCCACCTGTGATCACATTGACCGGTGTCAGCATAAGTTTGAGATAGGAACTTGCTCATAGGTGCGCTTCCACCCTATTGGTTCGCAGTATGCCAAGCTCCACCACCAAGAGCAGGGCTATCTTGACAGCCACACCGATCGTACAAAGGACCACGAAATTGCCCGCGGCCATCACACTCATAAATGGCCAAAGGATGAGTATTGTCAGCACGGCGCGAACGATATGTCGGTAGAGAACGCAGTAGTAAAGATAATACAGTAAAGCAAAGAAGAACATGCCAGCCACAAGCTGAAGGCCTATTGCCACTGCATACGGAAAGGTCATAATCAGGATCGCGGGATAAGCCATCGTGTACAGGTAGCCGTGATCGAACACCATGTATGCTTTCTCAGGCCCCAGAATCTGCACCATCAAATACCTCATCCCCACATCTTCAATCGGCGTGTGAGCAGGCGACAGGATATGGTCCAGCTCGTCCTGCCAGTGGCGGGGATCATAAGTGTCGAACGTAAAGTAATCATAGTCAACTGCCCACCAGATTTCTCCCTGATTGGCCAAAAGCCGATTGGTCAAAAAATACTCAGCCGCGGCATCGCTTTCGCTCCGGTAGCGGTAAGTGATAAAACTATAGCACAAGACAACAGAGACGATAGTCGCGAAACACACCAGGTTCCTGATCCTCAAGAGGTTCACCCACGGACGTTTGGCCAGGTATCGCACGAATATCGGCGTGTAGTAGGGAATAATAATCCCGACCAGGGCAGAATACTTATGCCCGGTGGCCAGCAAATAAAGCACAAAAAGGACTATAACAGCGCCATTGAGCGATATCCACTTCCTTTTTTTGCGGAAATAGCCCAGCAGGAATGCCAGTATGTATCCGTAGCCTACCAGGAACCACTCGAGCGGGCCGGATTCCTGCAGGAAGGTCCACCGGTCCATCCCCTGCAGAACGGGTATGCCATATGCCCAGAAGGAATACCCCTCATACACGATTAACAATGCAACCAACCCATAAACGATCAGCTTAAGGTTACCCAGATTGATTGTCTGCCGTGAGATGAGCCAGTCGCGGCGTGTCAGTGGACGGTTGTTGATTAGGCATCCCACGATAAGAAACCCGACGTTGAACACCAGGTAGAAGATTGCCAACCGGGTCGTCGCCAGACTCGTCTCGGTATAACGAAACAGCTCCGGATTATAGACGCCGAGGTCATTATAGAAACAGGAGACCAGCGCCCAAGCCTGTAAACCAAAGTAGAGGACGTAGAGGATAAAAACCTTCTTGAACCTGTGCAGAATATACAGGCCGCTTGCGATGTACAGCACCACTGATATGGCGTTAAGCAGAATCACCTTCTAAAACCCTGACGAATGCTTCCGTCAACTTCTCCATGTTGGCTGGCTCCATGACGGCCGGGTCAAAGTGCGGATCAGTCCAGTACCCGCCTTGCGATCGGCTAATCAGATCACTCATGAAGTGGCAATCAGCCTCATAATCCCGCTCAAAACCGTTAAGTAGCTTGAAAACGAGCGGTTTGAGTTCGGTTATATCGTGGCAGTAATGTACCGCTGAAAGGCCGTCAAAATACATGCGCGCAAAGGTCACTACCGGTATACCCAGCATGGCTGCTTCGTAACCGGACGTTCCGGAAACCGTGAACACGATCGATGATCTCTTGTAGATATCAAAAGTAGACACATCATGACGCACCAGTTTTGTATTGGGAATACGGCGCAGTTGCCTGAAGAAGCCGATGCTTTTCAATCCCAGGAGATTCGAGTGTTCCTTGACAACCAGTGTCGTATCAAACGGAAGGGCACGCCGAATATCCTTGATGAGCTTCAACTGGTCACTGAAGTAGGAACCCAGCACATCAATCGAAGACTCTGGCTGAACGTGCAAAGGATAGAACGCCACACGACCTGACACGTCTTCAAGGTCAGTGTAGGAACAAAGGTGACGTAAGTAGAAACCGTTTACCACGCGCGTGGCCATCCTTTGCAGGCGTTCGGGTAGATCAGGATGAGTTAGGTGCTTGCGACTGCTTACGCGAGCTGACTTGATACGATTCATTGTCGAAGTCACCGCTTTTTTAACTGTAATCACTCTTTCCTTATTCAGCTTGTCGAAATAGAGCGGCACTGACTGCCGTTCGGCAAATTGCTCCAATAGCTCCCTACCCCGGTCCCCGTTGCGACTTTGTACGGTTTCTTTAGCCAGAACCTGGCTTTGCAGATAGCCATCGTTAAAGACGAGTCGCCTGTGGGGATACCGCATATCCCGTGGCGAGAGGAATCTCAGACCCAACTCCCGGCATATCATATACGTAATCAACTCGTTAACGTTGGTCGGCTCCGCAAAAACATGGGTAACTTTCTTGTTTACAAGGAAGTTCTTAATATCTCGGTAATAAAGGTACATGTAATCATTGATAGTCGGCTTGTTCTTGTATCGCACGAATTGATCCATCAGCAGGCACTGATTGATCGACAGGTCTGCGTTTGCCTCACAGGCAACAATCTGGCCCTGCAGCTCCGCTTTCTCGGTCTCACTCAAGAAATCCGACTCGCCATAGACAAGTTGGAGCAAGTCGGACTCCTTGACGCCCTGGCTCAGCAGCCAGTTGGTCCATAACTCGTTGGTGGTGATCCAGTATATACTGTGTCCCCTGGCCGCAAGGTTCTTGGAAATCTCGTAGAACACCCGGGTCAGGTCAAAGATAGAAACAAAAACAATACTGTACTTCATTGATGCATTGCCTCCGGAATGGCGCGTGCTTTGTGGATCTTCAGTTTACTGAAAACGCCTACTTTTTCTTCGGTACTCAGCAGAAACTCGTAGTTCACAGCGTAATGGCCAAGGGTAAGAATTGCCACTACGGGTATCCACACAATCGGATGGCGGCCAAATGTAGCATGGACACCTGCATTTAGCACGGCAAACGGGACAGCTACAGCAATAATCTGTAACATCGGCCTGAGGACTTCCCATGCCCGCATTTCAAGGAAGCGCATCATCATGGCTAAGTATGGGAACACTATGAATATTTCGGCGACCAGCGTCGCCACCAACAAACCGACCAGCCCCATGGACCTCAACAGGATCAGGCTGAGAACGATATTGATGATGCTGGCTACGATCGATATCCAGATTGTCTTTTTGATCAGTTCCAGGCCGGTCAGTATAGTTGAAGCCATCGCAGGGATAGGAGCCAGGAGGTATACCGATAGCATAACCACAGCCATATAGGAATACGGGGCGAACTCCCTCCCTACCCACAAACTCAAAAGATTATCCATGTATGTATAAGTGACCGTTAAAAGGGGCAATATGATCAAGTAAGCATAACGTACAAGGTTGATGAAGAGTGTTCGAATTCTGGCCGTTTCTTTGTTGTGGTGAAGGCGCGCCACCTCCGGTATAATCGCCGAGTTGAGGATACTGATCAACATGCGAATCAAATTTGCGGGACGGACGACTACGGCGTAAATCGCCATTTGGGAGACCGCCAGGTAAAGCCAGATAAGGAACTTGTCCATCTGGTTGAAGATGATACCGATGATCCGGCTCACAAACAGTATCCAGCTGTAACTGAAAAGCACTCTGAGAATACCGAAATGGACCCTCCACCTCATGGGCCGGAAATGCGGTAGCTTGTACAACACAAGACAGATGAGCAATACAAGCCTCACCAACGTCAGCCCAAGAATCACCATGAAAGCAATGTCGATGCGGTGGAAGTATATCGCTGCCAGCATGATCATGATATACTGAACAGCCGTTAGGACAGCATTGAGCGACTTGGTGATGACAAAACGTCTGAGCCCTTGAAGGATCGCAGTAAACGGCAGGGTAAGAAACTGCACAAAGACGTTTATTGAAATAATACTAATTGAAGTCAGGACGGTGGCACGATTGAGGGCGCCAGTTTCATCTATGAACCGCGATGTGATAAAACCAGCGAAGTAGTATAATACCAACGCTAAAATTAGACCCATCATCCCGTAGAAGAGGAGCGAGACTACGAGGCTGTCTTGAATCTTGCGGTTGTCGTCGGCAGCTTCAAAGCGGGCCACATAAGTCATCAATGACCCTTCCATCCCCAAGTCAAAGCACATTAGCAGCCCAAAAATACTAAAGGTGCTCAAAAAGACGAAGGCGCCATATCCTTCCATGCCGAGGTTCTTGATTAGAACCGGTGTTGCCAGCAGGTTCAGCGCCACCAACACAAAGCCGTCGACGCCGGTAAAGACCGTGTTGCTAAAGAGTCGCTTCATTTCACCAACTGCTCAATCGAGCTATAGAAACGTTCACAAACGTGGCCATCGGGCCGGTACAGGTACTCATTTACAAACCGCTCACGAACCTTCAGTTCGTCTTCGGAAAACCCTAAAACGTTTCTGTCGCCATCAAGAAAGCGTGTACATATCTGGTGGAACTCTTCCAGTGACCTCGCCACCAGTATCCCCTTGGCTCGGTGAAACGGCAGAAGGTCTTCCTGCAGCCTGGGAAGGAGAGCGTCCCAATACGTATAGATAACAGGCTTGTTTAGGAACATAGCTTCGATCACAGCGGTTGTCTGAAACGCAATTATCAACTCAGACCGCTGTATGAGTTCATTAGCAAGTGCCGATCCGCCGATCACCCGTAGGTTATCCAGCCTGTATCTTGCCTGCAGATCCGCACGATCAAGTTGCTGGGGGTGCACCTTCACAACAAAGTTGTAGTCCTTGTACCTTTGCGCCAGCCGACAGACCTCATCGTGCGTTTCAGTCTTCATCCCGCTCCAGTTAAGCCCCTCTTTGAGAGCCAAATCCTCCGGGATATAGGCATCATCATGGTAGGAGAAAAAGGTAACAAGTGGCTTCACTGACGGGAAAAGCTCGTCAATGTCATGCCTTTTTTCGGTATAGAACAGATCCGATCTTGGCTGACCGATTACCGTTATGCGGTCGGCCTCTACCTCACGCTTTTGCCAGTATGTTTTTTGTCGCTCACTCCAGACGAAGACATGGTCAGATATACAGGGCGTAAGTTCCCGGGCACGCCTGGCCTCTGCTTCAAACGCGTGCGGGGAGCTTGTCCCCTCCTTGTCGAGAATAACAGTCGGAACTCCATACTCCCTGGCAACCAGAATGAACTCGCGTACCCAGTAGAAATTGTCATTGGCAGTCACAATTAAATCAGGGTGAAACCGTTGCTGAAGACGATTGAAGATTAGTCTGCATTCTTCACGGTAGCGCATCCGGTTTTCTTGAGGTTCACTATCGTAGGCTGCCTGGATTCCTATCACCGGCTGTGAAAAGTAAATCTTGGCCCCCTTAAAGAGAATAGGAGCATCAACTACTACCAGGTTATACAGATTATTAGCATTGGCCAGAGCTTGTAAGTCTGCCCTATAGAAGTGATTTAGTGCCAGTAAGGTCTTTTTTTGCAAATCTACATTGAATACAAGATTGTCCACATATCTCTTCGCTTGCCACCGGTAGATTCGGCACGTAACATCCCTGGGTAGAAGCCATCTGATTCCTCTTTTGAGTTTGCCCACCATTTTAATAATCCCTTTCAGGTTAGTAGCCCGACCAATCTCAAGCTGCAGTGCCCCCCTTGCAAGATCACGGAATAGTTATCGCCCCGACAATCCGCTGCAACACCTTGGCAGCAACCCAAGAACGGGCTGGCTCGCTCGTGGATTGTCTGATGTGAAGACATACCCGGTATTTGTGTCCTCCATGACTCACAGGCAACTGCGCAACTGCAAAAACCTCATTCCTTTATCGGTCTATTTGTAAATTACTTTACTGAGAGCATGGAAAGCACTTTCGTTTCCAATGCCAATGTGCGCACCTGCGTCGTCTCACGACCCACTCTTGGCCTTCGCGGACCTTCAAAGTAGCCGGATGTGACCGGCGAGCCGTCAAGCGGGATGCCACTGAGATCGGGGTCTTCTATGGTTATGCCACACACTCAACCAGCTCTTCCTTGGTAATGTTGCCGGATATGATAATGTCGGCGATTTTATCGCGTAGTTCGTTGAACATAATATCCAGGATACTCATATTGTAAACGAACTCTCTTGATAGCTGTCGGTAGACCGGGTGGCAGTACTCCTGAAAGTACGGTTTGATGCCGTAACGGTTCAACTGGTCGATGTCGCCGTAGTCCTTACCCAATGCCCCAAAAACGAATATATCACCGTCGACTTTTTGAGTCAGCTCGATGACATAATCAAGTTTTCGCGAAGTGATCTCCAGCTCTGAGGCGAGGAGGATTTTAGTTCGAATATCCAGGTAATCCAAGAATATCGCGGTCAGCTCGCTAACATATTCGACCAAAAAGCGGTGCTCCTTTTCCAGAATCGGAGCAATCAGAGGATAAACCGTGTCGAAATAAGGCGCCTTGCAATAGGCCTGTTCGATGGATTTGAGATGCTTTTTCCTCCAAAAATGATCAGACACCTCGATATCGGCGATAGTCTTGTCCGTATGACCCTTCAATCGGACAGGTATAGTCAGCATCAGCTCTTTCCCGCCGGAAAGTACCCTGTTCCTATTGATAAAGGAGTTCTTTTCGAACTGAACGTCGTCCATGACAACAAAGATGTCAGACAACACAATTTTATGGAAATAACCTAACCAAGGCAGGTATGCCGGTTGGTGTGCGGAGACAATCATCTGAAATCCCACCTCGCCAGCGTTTTTTCAATACGTTCAACATCCCGATCACTGAGACAGGGATAGATCGGAAGTGATAGTATGGTCCGGGACGTCTCCTCCGCCACAGGATAGAGGCTGCGATCAAGTTCCAGATAGTTGTGCAGGAGCTCGCGGTTTTCCAGGGGCACTATGCTGCCGATACCTCTATCTGTCAGGTAACGCCTACATCGCGATAGCTCGTTTTCCGAGGGAAAGTTCACCAGAAATCTAAAGAAATTGATGCCGTCGTTCCGAAAGGAGTATCGCAACCTGTCATCCTGATTGATTGCCTTGCAATACCGTTTGCCGATCTGTCTGCGACGCTCAAGAAACCAATCCAGTCTATCGAACTGACTTAGAACAAGTGCCGCCTGAATGTCAGACAGCTGGAAATTGAACCGTGGCTTGTACTGCTCAGGGCAGTCAAAGTTTATGTAATCGTGGAGGACCTCGACATCCTCCCTCTTCTTTGCCACCACTGCCCCACCGTAGCCGCCGGTTACAAATTTGGTGGCATAAAAGGAAAAAGTAGCCAGATCTCCTTTGGAGCCGACCGGTTGTCCGTCAGCATAGCTGGAGCCAAGCGCCTGGCAACAGTCTTCAATAATCGGAATCCCCAGTTGCCTGATACTTTCCAATTCGCACGGGATGCCGTATGTATGGACTACAATAATCGCTTTTGTCCGGCCTGTAACATGCCGTCGAACTTCATTAGTAGTAAAAGAAAGATTATCCTTGTTGATGTCGGCGATAACAGGTTCAGCGCCAACCATCATAACGGCGTTCAACCCAGCGGTGCACATATAGCTGGGCATGATAACCTCATCACCGTTCCCAACGCCGAGGGCGTAGAGGGTTAGGTAAAGGGCAGACGTTCCACTGGAACAGACAACACAGCCGTCATCAGCATCAAGAATCAGACGACTTATTCTCTTTCCCAGTTTCTGCGATTTTTCACCGTAGGCGACCCATCCGGACAATACGGCATCATAAACCGCTTGGGAATCGCTTTCATCCAAGCACGGCATATTATGCGGAATAGGAACCGGTGTGTGATGATCTTGCAGACCGACGTCGTCTATTTGCGTATCTTCAGGCACTGTTTTGCCCCCTCATCCTTTGAAGCTGCGTCATAATTATGAATCCTAACCGTAAAAACTTCAGCAACCGTCTTTGCGAGGAGTCCGCCTGGGCGGACGACGTGGCAATCTTTTGTTTTGCAAATAACTACACAATAGAGATCGCCACACCCCCTCCGGTCGTTCGCGATGACGCTGTCTTTATGACACAGCCTCCTTCGCTCAGACATTATTCGAGATGGTTCAACTTGATCGGTTCGTTCTTGACGATATTCCGTCCGACGCGCCGTCCCAAGATAAAGTCGACGTCCTTTGGCTCAATGCCTCCTTCGGCACCGATCCGTTTGAAGGTGATCTTGTTAATTGTTATCTTTTCGCCACAGGCGAGGTTTTGACCGGCAACCACCTTGCGGCGGCAAGCCTGCCTCATCTCTTGTTCCTTCTCGGTCGGACACAGCATCGGGGAGCCGATGGCTCTTTCAATGAACCTAATACTGTCGACATATTCTTTTAGCTCCTTCGTGTCGATCGAGAACCAGTGATCCGGGCCAGGCAGGTTTTTATCCAGGGTGAAATGCTTTTCGATGACCGTCGCGCCGAAACAGACCGCACCGACTGCAGCGGCCGATCCTATAGTGTGATCAGAAAACCCCACCGGCACATTGAAGGCGTCTCGAATAATCGGAATCTTACGAAGGTTAACCTGCCCAGGATCAGCCGGATATGATGACACACAATGCAGGACGGTAATATCATCGTTTCCGCAGGTGCGTATCGTCCGAACAGCATCCTCAATCTCATAAGCGTAAGCCATACCGGCAGAGATAATCATCGGCTTGCCCTTGGAAGCGTAGTACTTCAGAAGCTCCAGGTTGGTTAGATCATCCGAGCCAACCTTCAAAAAAGGGAGGTCAATAATTGATAGCAAGAACTCGAGATCGGACGGGTTCTGTGCCGTCGAGGAAAAGGCGATGCCAACTTTATCACAGTAACCGACTATCTTTGACCACTCATCCTTGGTGAACTCGTACCGCTTGAACATATCAAGCATCGACTCTGTGACCACCTTCCCTTGCGACTTGTATATATAAGTCTGATTCGGATCAGAAACGAACTCCTCTGCTTTGAAGGTTTGAAACTTAATGCAATCGGCGCCGCTCTCCCTGGCAACCGATACCATTTCCCTGGCCAGCTTGACATCTCCATTGTGGTTTATACCGGCCTCGGCTATTATGAAAACGCGATCTTTGTTTCTCATTTATTCACTCCGGTCTGAGGTCCCGCAAGTGTGCCAATTTGCAGAAACCTCATATCTCCAACCATCAGCAGGCTCGCATTGAGATTATCCCTTTCCTTACCGCAACGTCAACATAAAAAGTCAATCTGTTCCCTCAACTCATAACTGAGGATAAGGCTGCCTTAACAGACAAGATCACCCAAACCAAGTTGATCCTACAATATCAATCTTCGCCCAAGTTCAAATGCTTCGGCAGCTTCAACTCCAATGCTAGCGCCCCGCCATTGAGCAAGATGCTCAAGCGCCTTGACAGAACGGGAATGTGGCCACGGACGCATTTCAGATTCATAGGCTTGTAGCGCCTGCAATTTGAGCTCCAGTGTGGTGGAGATGTCCACAAACCAGTTGGGCGTAAACGGACTCGCTGAGCCGGGAGGCTGCCATTCAGTACTCGAAGCTACTTCGAAGAATAAGAGCGTTCTTACACCTTGATTCCCGGGCATGGGCCGGCAGGAGGTGACGACAGCTTCATGGACACGTCGGTGGTCGACGTTCAAATCACCACCATGGTGCGTATAGACGATATCGGGTTTGAAACGATCAATGAAGCCTTCAACAACTTTTACCACGTCAAGTCGTGCAAGAGAATCCATGCGGTTGTCCGGGAAGTCATTCAACTCCACTGTCTTGACACCGAGTATCTCGTTGGCTCGGTGGGCCGCTTCACCGAGCGCGGACAATTCCTTTTCTTTGTTCTCACGGTTACTCTTTTGGTCCCGGCTTGTAATACCCTCGGCAAGAATAACAACGTGCACCGTGTCGCCGCTTTTGGCGTGGCGAGCCATAGTGCCGCCGCAACCGAGAACCTCGTCGTCAGGATGCGCTGCTATCACAAGGACAGTGTCACTCATTATCCACCTGAGTATTCATCATCCAAGATTGTTGTTCTGCCCTTCACATCATGTCCGGTTGGTTGCCAGTACCAACCTCTATACGTTGCCTTTCCCCGTCGTTTCGTAGTATCTGCTCCACAGCCAGTCTACAACTGTTGGCCCACTCTTCGGCAAACAAAGCGAAGATAATAACATCTATGTACCTTCCATCTTTGAATGCATGCCGCTTTCTTTGTCCTTCCTCTATGAACCCCAGGCGTTGGAAGAATCTCTGACTGGCTTCGTTGAAATCGAACACCTCCCCACTTACTTTACAGAGATGCTCTTCCCCGAATATGTGGTTCATGGCAAGATAACCCAGTATCATGCCGCTTCCGCGCGGCAGGTCGGTCTTACCCAGATAAAACCCCCACATGCATGTGCCATGAGTGCGGTTGATCTGATTGAAATAGGCCACTCCTGCTGGCTGTCCCTGATGCTCAAATATGAAGTGCAATGCGGTCAAACTATCCTTAACACGACTGAACCAAGCGCGGTGCTCCTCCATCGAGATAACATGGTCAGTGTACCCAAGTCGCATAATTCGATCCGAGTTACGCCATTGTAGTACCTGTTCCAGGTCCTGCTCTTTTAGTTTTCGAAGGTTGTAGTCGTCAAAGATTAGCATAACTTATATCCATAACAACAGCAATAACTACATGACAAAATCAGCTTGGCACTACTCAGTCTAAATGTTTTTCCAGTCCAGCGCCGATCAATTCTGATACTGGCGTGTCCCACCCCTTACATAAAAGATGCTCGACCCGCTTACGGTCGCGTTGGCGAAAAGTCGGGAATCCTTGTGGTTGAGCCACGGCTTTCACCTTGCCGGTTTTGATGTCGGCCCAATGCCTTCTGAAAAGGCTATTCATAGCTTCTATCAACCGATCGTAGCTGGTGTGCAATGTATCATCCGGTTCGAAATCAACCCGTTCCTGGGCGACTATGTCACCTCTGTCGACGCGTTCGTTCATATAATGGATAGTAACTCCTTTGGGGGTATCGTAGATAAAACTCCACAAGTTAGGGTCCGCCCCTCGGCACCACGGCAGATAAGAAATATGCAGGTTGATAGCGCGCTTTGGGAACCTGTCAAGAACACTTTTGCTGATGATGTAGTTACACCCATAACTGATAAGGAAGTCGGCCCACCAGACCAGTTCGCAATCGGCCGTTATCTTGTCAGACGTACATTTCACCGCGTCGCCGAATGAGGCTATAAATTCCATCAATTCTTTTCGTTCAGGGCCTAAAAGCAAAATGTTCATGACGCCGCCTCAATCCGACACAACTTCATAACCTCCCCACAAACGCGTCCTGTCCCAAGGCCGTCCACCAACGAAGCTGCTTTCTCGCTCCACTTCCTGACAGTTTCAGTTTGATCACAGACTCTTTCGAGTTCTTCCTTTATATCATCAGGAGTGAGGTCGGCGTAATAACCCAGGTACTTTCCTATCCCAGCGCTGCCACACACCTGAGCGACATACCGCTCGTGCTCGGCAGTAGCGATAAAGATCGCTGGAAGACCAAGACAGCATCTTTCCCAGGTGGTCGAACCTCCCCCGCCTATGGCCAGATCGGATTCAGACATCAGTTCAGCCATATTTTTCACTTGACGGTGCAGTCGGCAACTGGGAAAAGACCGACACGACCTTTCAAGCGACTTATAATATGGGTTGGCGGCCCCGACAATAACATCAATCACGATATGCGAGCGACCTAACCTCTGGATTGCTTCCACTACCTTTAAGGTAACATTATTCGAATCAGCGCCGCCAAAGGAAACCAGTACGCGCCGAATATGGCCATCACGTTGGCGCATAGTCTTTCTCTCCATGGTGAATTCAGGCCGGAGGAAAGCGAACTGCGGACCCATCAGCTTCCTGCAGTGACCAGGCACCAATCCATCATAGCGTATCCCGAGCTGGTCGTACAGGTCTTGATCCAGCAGCAGATCGCAATCATGCCGGCGGTTGGCCAGATCGTCAATAACCATAATGTGCTGGGCGTGGGGACGCAGACGCTTTTCCCACTTTTCGTCCAGCGCATAATGGTCAACAATCAGCCAATCAATGTCGGATTCACCCAACAGCGCCGTCAGGGTTTGATCGGCATCGGTTGCCCAGTCAGTGCCCAGCCATCGGGTATAATCCGACGGAACGTCCCCATCGACCGACTCCCTGCCATCGAAAGGCAACAGGAAAAGTGAATATCCCTTCTCCCTTGCCAACCAACTCAGATTCCCGGGCAATTCACGACAAACGAAAGAAACATCAGCGCCTTTCTCCCGCAGCATATCAGCAAGAGTAAAGCATCGCATGAGGTGCCCGCTACCGATTGAAGTTGACGAATCGGTTCGGATAACGGCCTTCATTGCCCGTAGGCCTTCTGTTCTATGTTTGCGTTGATCGCTGCCCAGTCCGGGTGTCTGTCAAGCAGGGTCAGGCAGTCCTGCATCGTGAAGTGGCGATTCGTCGGGTAGAGCGCCTCCATTATTCGTTTGATTAACTCAAAGTCCTTGAGAGTGTCCACTGTCCACCGGTAGTGACTCTGATCTTCATAATGGGCGATGTTGGCCAACCGATACCGCTCTGGATGCCGATAAATAAACGGCGTCACATGCTCTCGGTCCGGTTGGGCTGTCGCTTCGACATGAGCTTCTTCGAGCACCCCATAAGGAAAGACCTCGCAATCCATTCCGCGTGGGTAGCTGCGTTCAAGGGTATTTGAGACATAATCATATTGTTTCGCATGATTGATATAGAAACTGATAACTCTGTCAATGATCTCCGGATCGATTAGGGGACAGTCGGAGGTAACTCGTACTATGACGTCGGCCCGATGTGCCTTTGCCGCACCGTAATAGCGAGAAAGCACATCCTCTTCGGAACCACGGAACAGCGAGACGCCAACTCGCCGGCAAAGGTCAACAATCGGTGCATCGCTTTCGTTAGTGGTGGCCGCTACCACTATCTCCTGGGCAAACTTTGAGCGTTCCAGCCTCTCAAGCTGATATTCCAGGAGTGACTTACCCATTATCGACTTCATTACTTTT
>CAYQDB010000031.1:0-22720 GCA_964416195.1 uncultured Ignavibacteriales bacterium | reverse complement strand
CCGCGCTGCGGCCTAGGCGAACTCAACATTCCGGCGAACGAACCGGGATCGTCAATCATGCCCGGCAAGGTCAATCCGACCCAGTCGGAGGCAATGACGATGGTTTCTGCGCAGGTGATCGGCAATGATGTAGCTGTCAATGTCGGTGGCGCGTCCGGTAATTTTGAACTGAACGTCTTCAAACCGGTGATGATTTTTAACCTGCTGCAATCGATTCGTCTGCTGGCTGATACTTGCGAGATGTTTAACGAGAACTGCGCAGTAGGTATTGAGCCAAACGAAGCCAACATCAAGAAGCATCTTGAGAACTCGTTAATGTTGGTCACAGCCCTGAATCCTCACGTCGGCTACGACAATGCTGCCAAGATCGCCAAGAAGGCCCACGCCGAGAATACTACTCTCAAAGAGGCAGCGGTTGCGCTGGGGATTCTGACGGCAGACGAGTTTGACGCCAAGGTCCGCCCAGAGGAAATGATCGGCCCAAAGGCGTAGACGTTTTGTGGACGGCGGGCATCCTGGGGCTGTCTCAAAAGGTAACTGTCTTGTCTCGCGTAGGGTGGGGGCTTGTCTCCCACCGATTAACGGCGGACATAAAGCCCGCCGCTACGCGGAGTTAGAGAATGGTGACCTCGTTTGGCGTAAACCTAATTCAACTGGAACAAACTTTTGGGACAACCTCTCCTCGTCTACCGTCCCCATAGGTCGGGTTCCGGCCCGCCTCCGGCAGAGAGAAACCCGACCTTTATAATTGACTTTAGGCGTGAATAGCGTATCTTATTTGAGGATATAAGTACCGTACTATTTACTATTTATTCCGGGGGTTTCTATGAACCGAATCACATACTTGTTAGTTGTGACAGTATTGGTAATGGCACTCTCACCATTCGCTTTTGGAGCCATAATCCATGTTCCCGGCGATTCGGCAACAATTCAAGCAGGGATAGATGGGGCGCTGGAAGGAGATACGGTTCTGGTTGCACCGGGCACATACGTTGGGGTGGGAAATCGCGATCTCAGCTTCGACGGCAAAGAAATCGTCCTGATGTCGTCCAGCGGTGCCGGCGTGACGAATATCGACTGCGGGGGCAGTGCATCGGAACCGCATCGGGCGTTCAACTTTCACAGTTGGGTGGACACGTTTGCGGTTGTGCAGGGATTCCTGATAACGAACGCGCATGCGGAGGGAACTCCTGATTCCGGAGCCATCTATATTGGCGAATCTTCCCCTATGATACGTGAGTGCATCATTAACCTCAATGACGCTAACGGTATTCGTATCATCGGCGACGCGGCCCATCCGTGGATTGTCAACTGCGAAATAGCCGGCAACAGCGGCGATGGTATTTCGGTAGCAGGCTCCGGTTCGCTGACCGGCAACGTAACCATGGAAACCAGCACGATCTACTACAACGATGGCGCAGGTATCACAGCCTACTCTGCAGGGAATGTAGGCATCCGCAATTGCACTATCGTTCACAACGGGGGTGGCGGCTTCGTATTTGTGGGCGATCCGTCGAAAGGGCGGACAGCACAGCAGGCTACAGTGGTTCTTTTCCGCACAATCGTTGCCTTCAACCAGACAATCGGCATACAAGTCTATGCGGGCGTTTCAGGTTTCGATGCCCACTACACTGACTCCTATGGCAATGAAAACGACGACTGGGCGGGCACGGATGCTCACCATGGCGATGCCGATGGCAACATGTCTCTGGATCCGCTGATCTGTGACACGACATTTATTGACTGGCATATCGACACGCTCTCACCATGTGCAGCTCACAGCCCGCTGAACCAGGGCGGCTTTCTTATCGGCGCCTGGGGCGTCAACTGCAGTGATCATCCTGATGACGATGGTGACTTTATCACCAACAGCATGGACAACTGCCCAAACGTATACAATCCGTCCCAGCAGGATAGCGACGGTGACGGTATGGGAGACGCGTGTGATCCGATTCGGGTCTGGTATGTCAAACCGAACGGCAGCGGCGATGCACCTACTATTCAAGCGGCTATTGACTCGGCCAGTAGCAACGATACTGTTATGCTGGCGGCGGGAACATACACCGGCACTGGCAACCGCGATCTGAATTTCAACGGCAAGAATATCGTAGTCATATCAGAAGGCGGGCCGGAAGTTACAATCATTGACTGCCAGGGTAACGAGCTTGACGAACATTATGGGGTGATTCTTGAGAATGGCGAAGACACTACTGCCACTATTGAAGGCATAACCATCACCAATAGCTACCTCACCGAGTGGCGCTCTGGCGCAGTATGGATGAAGGATGCCTCGGCGACGGTCAGGAACTGCATTATCACCAGTAACTACGGCAAAGGCATCTATCACGATTTCGCTCTGGATTGCACATTACTACTGTATGACTCCCGAATCACCAACAACAGTGGTACGGGAGTTTTCAGCGAGGCCTGGACAACAGTAGTATCCGGGTGCGAGATATCGTTCAACGGTCAATACGGCATGGAATGGTCTTCGTGGAATAAGCTGGATCTGTCCGATTGCCTTTTTGAAAGTAACACCGGTGAAGGTCTATACATTTGGACTGACGCACCTGACTTTCACGTCTACAACTGTACGTTTGTCGGCAATGGGACCGGAATGCATTACGCATGGAATTTTCCCAAAGGCAGTGACGAAAACGCAGAGACATCGATGGACACATCCGTCATCGAAAACTGCCTGTTCGCTTTTAATACCAACTACGGGCTGTATTCCCCCCAGTACCCATACAGCCTCAACATTAGCTGCAATGACTCTTACGGCAACGGCACGGCCGACTACGAGCTTAACGTTGACATCCAGGCTGACACATCCGACAACTACGTACTCGACCCGCTCTTGTGTGACACTACACTGGGAGACTATACAATAGATGCTCTCTCGCCATGCGCCGCATCCAGCCCGCTTAATTCCTGCGGAACACTGATTGGCCGTTACGATGTCGGCTGTACGCTGGCGACCGATACCGACGGCGACGGTGTGGCCGACTTGATGGATAATTGTCCACTGGTGTACAACCCTGATCAGGAGGATTTGAACCACAACGGCGTCGGTGATGCCTGCGAAACATACCGAATGTGGTACGTCAAACCTGACGGAAGCGGCGATGCTCCGACGATACAGGCAGCTATCGATTCAGCTATTAGCGGCGACACGGTACTGGCTGCGGCAGGCACGTATACCGGTGTCGGTAACCGTGTGATCGACCTTCGCGGCAAACAGCTATTGCTCATTTCTGAAAGTGGAGCAGATTCTACAGTCATCGATTGTGAAGGGATTCACTTCAGCGGGTTCATGCTTTCTAACGGGGAGGATTCTTTGACTGTTATCGATGGCTTTACGCTGACCGGGGCTGCCGATACGGGCTATGGTCATGGAGCCGTAACCTGCAATTTAGCATCTCCGACTATCCGTAATTGTATCATCACGGGCAATGACTGTAATGGGTTCTATGGGTACCAATCATCAGCACATATAGAGAACTGTATAATCTCTAACAACACTTTGGAGGGAGTGTATTCATTCGCTGCATTCCCACCCATCCGAATAAGTGATTGCGAAATTGCAAACAACGGCAGTAACGGTGTCTTTATCGCCTGGTCGGGAGTGCTCGAGATGTCCAACTGTCTGGTCAGGGATAACGAGAACAGTGGCCTGTTGATTCTCACGTTTGGAGAGGATTACTTTGTCACCAATTGTACCTTTGTCGGTAATGCGAGTGGAATGACCTTCTGGTTCAACTACCCAAAAGGCAGTTCGGTTAAACAGGTCTTTGACAGCGCCGCCGTTATGAACTGCGTCTTTGCCTTTAACGACGACATGGGTCTGGAGCTCGACCAGACATTCGTCATTGCAGCCATTGTCCGTTGCAACGACTCCTATGGCAATCCAGGTGGTGACTATGCACATGGCCAGATTGATTCGGCAATCTCGTTTGGCAACATCTCGCTTGATCCGCTGTTTTGCGACACGACTTTCATTGATTACCACATTGATTCCCTTTCCCCCTGCGCAGCAGCAAGCCCTCTAAATCAATGCGGCACACTCATTGGGGTATTCGGTCCAAACTGCAGGGATTACGCCGATACTGACAACGACAGCATACCCGACACAATTGACAACTGTCCTGACACGGTCAACCCCGGACAGGAAGATACCAACGGCGACGGCATCGGCGATGCCTGCTGTTGTGTTGAGCGAGGCAATGTTGACAATGTTGTTGGCATTGGCGGTCCGGTCGACGTAGCTGATTTGACATATCTCGTTGCTTACCTCTTTAAGGGTGGTCCCACACCTCCCTGCCCTGAACAGGGGAATGTCGATGGAGTTGTCGGTCTCGGTGGCCCCACTGATGTGGCCGACCTGACATACCTTGCGGCGTACATTTTCCGGGGTTCCAATTCACCTCCGCCATGCCCGTAGGTATTTCAGACAGCACTGGTCCCAAACAGGGTATGGAAGGTCTGGAACAGACCTGCCATCTGTAAGTCAAGAGCACCAGGCTCTTAACCCACAGAGATATTTTTCTATTGGCAGGTCTCTAGGAGACCTTGCCTACTTTCTCTCCGAGTTAATCTATGATATGGGTTGCGAAACTGCAACGCATGTTGTAGAATAGATATTGAAACCCGTTGGGTGTGATAGAGATGGCCAACAAGAACGAAGACGACAATACGACCGAGATTATACTCGACTCCATAGCCGACGGGGTGTTCACCGTTGATCGCGAATGGCGGGTTACTTCTTTCAACAGGGCTGCCGAAGAGATAACCGGGGTTCCCAAAGAGGAGGCGGTCGGGCAGCGCTGCTGCGATGTCTTTCGGGCATCTATCTGCGAGACCAATTGCGCCCTGAGAGAGACCCTGGCGACTGGGCGGCCGGTGGTTAACAGACCCGTGTACATTATTGACGCCTCCGGTAATAGCGTTCCAATCAGCATTTCAACAGCGTTGCTCAAGGACAAGGAGGGGAATATCATCGGGGGGGTCGAGACGTTCAGAGACTTAAGCGCTATTGAAGAACTTCAGAGGGAATTGGGTAAGAGATTTTCCTTTCAGGATATCGTCAGCAAGAACAGCGAGATGCTGAATATCTTCGATATCCTCCCAAGTATAGCCGAAAGCGAAAGCACCGTGCTGATTGAAGGAGAAAGCGGCACCGGCAAAGAGCTGATCGCACGCGCTATCCATAACTTGTCAGCCCGAAAAGACCGTCCGCTTGTCACTATTAACTGCGGCGCTTTACCCGACAGCTTGCTGGAGGCTGAACTGTTCGGTTACAAAGCCGGGGCCTTCACCGATGCCCGTAAAGACAAGCCGGGCCGCTTTGCCCTTGCCGAGAAGGGGACGATATTCTTAGACGAGATAGGCGACGTGTCGCCGGCTTTGCAGGTGCGCCTGCTCCGTGTGATTCAGGAACGTACGTACGAACCGCTGGGAGGCACTGAATCAGTTAAGGCCGATGTTCGCATCATCGCCGCTTCAAACAAAAGCCTGCAAGAACTGGTCAAAGCAGGAAAGTTCCGGGAGGACCTCTATTACCGAATAAATGTCATCTGCATCAAGCTGCCGCCTCTTCGAGAGCGCAGGGAAGATCTCCCCCTCTTGGTAGAACATTTCACCAATCGCTTCAACAACTTGAAAAACAAGCTGATCGCCGGGATCTCTCCGGAAGTTCTGTCTATACTGATGAACTACAACTATCCGGGCAACATCCGAGAGCTTGAGAATATCATCGAGCACACCTTTGTCCTCTGCCGCAGCTCAATCATTGGCGTCAACGACCTGCCCAATCATCTGCGGCCCGCTAAAAGTTCTCAAGAGGCGCCATCAGCATCGTTTGACGACTTTGAGGCCGGCTTCATAAAAGAAGCCTTGCGGAAAAACAACTGGAACCGACTCAAAACGGCTGCGGAATTGGGGGTCCACAAGACCACGCTGTGGCGCAAAATGAAGAAGCTGGGGATAAAAACCCCTGAGTAATGTTTAGTTGCACTATCGCAGCCCACGCCAGGCAAATGGTTGCGTAATTGCAATGATAATGGCCGCCGCTGGCATCTCACGTTCTTCGTTGTATTTGATATTTTGTTGTATTACTTAATGTTACAAACATTCTACCACAACTGAGCACATTTCGGCACACATCCTGCTTTACTTATTCTACAAATTATGAAGATTGCAATTCCGATATGGGAAGGAAGGGTGTCACCGGTTCTGGACACCGCTCGCCAGTTGCTGGTAGTCGATGTCGAGGACGGTCAGGAGACCTCGCGGACAACAGTTGATATCCCGCTAATGCACATCGTCCAGATGGCGAGGTTTGTGTGTGACCTGGGGGTTGATACCGTGATCTGCGGGGCAATCTCCCGTCAACTTGAAACGATGTTGGCTACCCTTGGGATAAGAATAGTCCCATGGGTAAGAGGAGAGGTCGATGAGGTTCTCTCCGCACATGCCAACGGCAACCTGCAAAATGGCTACTTCTTCCTGCCGGGATGCGGTCGGGGCCGCGGTCGTCGCGGAAGGCGTGGGCGACGGGGCCGGGGGGGTGGCTTTGGCAGAGGAAGTTTTTTTAAGGAGGAGTTATGAGAATAGCAGTTTCATCTCAGGGCACGGATCTAACAAGCAGTGTTGATCCACGATTCGCGCGGGCGCCGTATTTCCTGATCTTTGACACCAGCGACGAGAGCGTTGAAGTTGTCAATAATGAACAGAGTGTTCAGGCAGCTCATGGGGCGGGGGTTCAGGCGGCTCAAATCGTAGCGGACAAAAAGGTTGATATTGTAATCTCGGGCAATTTCGGCCCAACGGCCTTTGCGACTCTCTCGGCAGCGGGAATAAAAACCGCCACCTGGGCTGAGGGCAAGGTCTCCCAGGCCATTGAGCTTGCCCGCAACGATCAACTCAAACCAACAGACAGTGCCAATGTGGAAAGACACTGGCAATAGTCAAGCTGCTTGCAGAAAGGTGATGTGGACAATGCAGACTGGTAGGCCTAGAGAACGCCGGCGTCTGAGAGGTCGGTTTTCCGGAAAAACGGGCAAGGCGATAGGTATAACCTCGATTGCCGCGCCCCTGCTTGGTCTTGTCGTCAATGATCTCAAGAAGCCCGACAGCCTGATTCGCACCTTCATCGGCGGAGCCACCAGAAAGCTCCTCGAGAAAAGAACGAACAAGGTACAGGCTATTGACATCACCGACAAGGTCGAGGTTATCGTAAACAACAGCGAGAGAAATCAATAAGCAATTAGTTGGAATTACAAAAGAAAGGAGAACAAAAAATGCCAGGTGGAGACAGGACTGGACCATGGGGCGCCGGACCGATGACAGGTCGTGGCGCCGGTTTCTGCGCCGGCTATGATGTGCCCGGGTATATGAATCCCGCTTACGGTCGCGGCTTTGGACGGGGCCGGGGCTGGGGGGGTGGTTTTGGCCGTGGACGCGGCATGGGCTTCGGACGCGGCTGGGGCTACGGGTACCACGCGACCGGACTACCCGGGTGGGCTCCCGGATATGCCTATCCATATCCTTATCCTGAAGGATTCCAGGCTGCTCCCAGGACAGCTACGAATTCAAGAACAGCTCAAACTGAGGAGCTCGCGTATCTGAAAGAGCAGGCTCGGTACTTCACGGAAGCGCTCGATGACATCAACAAACGCGTCGAGGAACTTCAGAAAAAAGCAGAAAAGAAACCGGAGAAGTAGGAGGTAGCATTGTGTCACCCGGAGGAGGATTCGGCAGCGGAGGTGGCCGCGGACAAGGTGGAGGTGGTGGCCGCGGGCGAGGTGGTGGACTTGGTATAGGACAGGGCGGCGGACGAGGTATGGGTCAAGGTATGGGCCGGGGTCGTGGCGGCAACCGTGGCATGAGGCAAGGTATGGGACGAGGCATGGGCATGGAGGCATCTCCAAGTCCGGCCGAGTTACCACACTTCCAACCAAACCCTGAACGCCCTGGCCCGGAAGGACTAAGGCCAGAGAGCCCGGACCAGGAAATCGAAATGCTCAGAGCCCAGGCTGATACAATACTGGCTCAGTTCCAGACTATCAATGCACGCATCTCCGAATTACAAGGGGAAGAAGCGCCTGCGCCCGCCGATGTCGTAGATATAGAGGCGCGCAGGAAAACTTCGGATGACACGAGAGGCGGAAGAACAACTGCAATCGTAGACGAAGAAGAATGTGTGAGTTGTGGAATCTGCGACAGTGTATGTCCAGAGGGAGCAATCACTATAAACGACATAGCGGTGATCGATCCCCTAAGGTGTACTGGTTGTGGTTCATGCGTAGACGAGTGCCCGAGCAAGGCCATCTCGCTTGTTGAGTTGAAAGAGGTGGCGGCGTCATAAGGAGAGTCTGGCAGTCAAGCTGGATCTCTGGAAGGAATTCATGCACTAGAAAGAACAAGTTCGGGACTTCAAAAATGTTCTTGATATCGAAGTGCGTGCTGATGAATTTAAGAAAGAAACGGTAAAAACTAAAGGAACACAAAAAAGAAAGGACAAAAGGAATATGATGTCACCGAAGGGTACATCAGGCGGACGTGGTTCAGGACAAGGCGGTGGCCGTGGTCAAGGCGGAGGCGGACAAGGCCAGGGTGGCGGACGAGGCATGGGTCGTGGGGGTGGACGTGGCATGGGGCGCGGCGGCCGCGCCCTTGGTCCCAGCGGCGAGTGCATCTGTCCCAATTGCGGTACGACCGCTCCACATCAGCAAGGTGTACCTTGCATTGAACAAAACTGCCCAAAGTGTGGCCAGAAGATGACAAGGCAGTAAGAAACTGGAGAACCTTGCTTTGAAAATATCAATCGCCAGCGGGAAAGGGGGCACCGGCAAGACGACCATAGCCACTAATCTGGCCATCACCCTTGCGCAGAGAGGCAAGGACGTTACCTACGTCGACTGTGACGTTGAGGAGCCAAATGGCCACCTGTTCCTCAAGCCGGAGATAAAGAAGAAGGAGCCGGTGCCTGTCCTGATACCCAATGTAGACCTTGAGAAATGCACCTTCTGCGGCGAGTGCGCCAAGGCCTGCGAGTACAACGCTATTGCCGTTCTCAAGGACAAAGTGATGGTCTTTCCGTCCCTCTGCCATAGCTGTGGTGGGTGTTACTGGATCTGTCCCGAGAAGGCCATTTACGAGATTCCCAGAACAATCGGTGTCATAAGCAGCGGAGACGGGGATGGGCTTACGTTTTATGAGGGTCGCCTCAACATCGGCGAAGCTCTCTCGCCTCCAGTAACCAAGGCCCTGAAGAAAGCTGTGCCGGAGTCCGAAGTGGTCGTCATCGACGCTCCGCCCGGCACCTCCTGTCCCGTCATTGAAGCGATTAACGGCACTGATTTCGTGATCCTGGTGACCGAGCCGACGCCGTTTGGCTTGAATGATCTTAAGCTGGCCGTGGGGATGGTGCGTAAGATGCATATTCCATTCGGCGTTGTGATCAACCGCTCCGACATTGGCGACAAGGGAGTCGAAGAATACTGTCAAGCTGAGGATATCAACATCCTGATGAAGATTCTATTTAACCGAAAAATAGCGGAAGCCTATTCGAAGGGGGAACTGGTTTCCCTCGTCAATTCGGGTCTCCTGGGAAACCTCTATGAACTTTACGAAACCATAATCAGCAAGGTCAACCATGACGGAACTCGTGATAGTAAGCGGTAAAGGCGGCACCGGCAAAACGAGTCTGGCGGGATCGCTGGCGGTGCTGTCTCAGGAGAAGGTGCTCGTCGATTGTGATGTCGATGCCGCCGATCTTCATCTAATCCTCCAGCATAAGATAAGAGAATCGACCGAGTTCATAGCCAGCAGTCGGGCCTCGATCGTGCAGGAGAAGTGTACGGCATGTGGACTCTGCCTGGACTACTGTCGCTTCGATGCCATAAAGCACGAACCTGACAGCGACAGCCCCAATGGAGAAAGGTACTGGATAGACGAATTAGCCTGCGACGGATGCGGCATCTGTCCGCGTTTCTGCCCTGAGGAGGCTATCGATTTCAAAGAGACTGTCAGCGGCGAGTGGTTCTTGTCCGAGACAAGCTATGGCCCGTTGGTGCATGCCCGTCTTGGAATTGCGCAATCCAATTCCGGCAAGCTGGTTTCCCTGTTACGCAAAGAGGCGAAGTCCCTGGCTGTCGAAAAACAGCTCGACCTGATCATAGTAGACGGTCCTCCAGGCATCGGCTGCCCGGTCATTGCTTCTATCACCGGGGCGGGGTTCATCCTGATCGTTACCGAACCCTCCCTGTCAGCCTTTCATGACATGGAGCGGCTTTGGGAGCTAGCCAGGCATTTCGGAATACCGGCTGGTCTCTGCATCAACAAGTATGACATTAACCCCGAATTGACCGCCCGCATAGAGACCTTCGCCCAAGACAAGAAAATCGTGATGTTAGGCAAAATCGCCTACGATCCTGTAGTCACCAAAGCCCAGGTAGCCGGTACCACCTTCGTCGAGTATACCCACAACGGTGTCTCAGCGCAGGTCAAGGTATTGTGGAATAATCTTCAGAACGCATTACAGACAGTTCAAAGTAACAAGATGGAGTTCGAAACATGAAAATCGCTATCCCAGTCGTAGGCGGAGTCTTATCCGCCCATTTTGGCCGTTGCGATCAATTCACCATAGTCGAGGCCGACCCTGAGAGCAAAAAGATCACCAAGTCCGAGATGTTGACACCACCAGCTCATGAACCCGGTGTACTGCCGACATGGTTGAGCCAGATGGGATGCACCACTATCATTGCCGGCGGGATGGGCGGACGGGCCATTGGAATGTTCCAACAAAGTGGCATCGAAGTTGTCATTGGGGCACCAAACAGGAAGCCCGAGGAGATTGTGTCGGCTTACTTAAACGGTGAGCTTACCACTGACACCAATCCGTGCGACGAGCCTGACTTTCATTGATAGAAAGAAATCCTGCAGGGATTAGCCGTGTCAATTCTATAGGGCAGAACCTCTGCGATGATGTGACAAAAGTATGATTCTTGACCGCATGAGCACCGGAAATCGTCATTGCGAGGAGTCCGCCTTGGCCGGACGACGCGGCAATCTCATGCAGGGCAAACAGCTACACAATTGAGATCGCCACACTCCCTCCGGTCGTTCGCGATGACTCTGGATTTATGACACAACCTCCCTGTGCATCTGCGATTTTGGGTCAGCAGAACGGCTTTGAGGCTGTCTCAAAAAAGCAACTATTCTGGCTCGCGTAGGGTGGGGGCTTGTCTCCCACCTTATCATCGGCGGACACAAGGCCCGCCGCTACGCGGAGTTAGCGAACAGGGACTTCATTTGGTGCCATGTCCAGTGTAACCGGAGTTAACTTTTGGGACAATCCCCTTCGGGTTCTGCTCTTGCTGACTACACCTTCAGAGAAAGCGAAGCAGCTATCCTGCCGACTCGTCCCAGATGGGGTTGGTTACTTTGCCCATGAACAGGATAACCCCCGATACATTTTCGTGGATGATGAACAAGAACGGTCGGTCGAAAATCAGCGGCAACGGCATCCCACAAATGGCAATTACGGTGACTGCGGCGGCTTCGGTGCCTTCCTCATCGACTTGGACAAAGGTCTTATGTATAACCGTATCGATATAGCCGCCACCGGTCATCATGTTGCTGAAATTGGCGTTGCCGCCGAATGCGACTGCCATTCCCATCGCCTTGAGTGCACTGTTGAGACCGGTCTCGTACTCAAACTTGAACTTGGGCACTCCGAGAGTGACCCATTCGGTTCGTAAGCTGACAGCATAGTCAGACCAGTTCTCGGGGTTGAGTGCTTCTATTAGCTGGTCCATCGTGACGGTAGGCTTTGGAAGCAGAAGGGACATACTGTAATCATCGTTGCCATACGGTAAATTAACTGCCTGGAAGAGATCATTTTCTAAGTAACGTAGCGTGTCTTGTCTGGGCATCATTCGGCAGGGAGTCTCGGCGCTGTTGGGCAGGTGAAAGTTGGCATCGTACGTCGAGTCGGCGTCAAAGGCGTTTGCCCAGGCTGCCTTGAAGTAGATGGCGTTGATGAGGTATACGAGAACTGACGGGTCAATCGGCGAATCGATCACATGGTCGATTCGACCCTGCGTGTTCGTTTCTATCCAGCTGTTAATCGTGTCAGCGGCCCAGCCTTGGTCAAAATCAAGTTCGCGGACCAGGGCGTCAAAATAGGTTTGGTTTAGCTCAACAAACGTGGGTTTGATAGGAAGATGCAACCGGTACCAGATGGAATTGGCAATTTTAAACACTACTTCAGGATCGAGCTTGATGAAAAGATCCGTCATGCTCTTGTAGGACTGGTTAATCTCCTCCACTGAAAGTCCGGCCAGCTCCAGTGTGGCAGCGATCGAATCACGCGTATCCCCGGCGGCTCCGTTATAGGTCATGCCGAGCGCGTACGAAACCGACAGGGGAGATATGAAGATATTACTGTCCGGATCTTCTCGCATTGCCACTTCCCGGAAGAGCTTCAGACCAAAGCGATTGGACGATTCGATCAGGCTTAATTCGTTCGCCGTCAGGTTGGCTGGTGTTCGATGCGGCTCAGGAGGGGAATCCGGCGCCGTCGATTTCGAACACTGTAGCCATAGCAGACCAGCTAATGCAACCGGAAGAACTCTAACGAACATACGCATATGGACCTCCCTTATTATACGTTATAATCTTTGTTTCGGTACAGCAGCAAGAAATCCTCTCTCACATAATATAATAGACCATATAAGTTTTGCAACGACAACCTGTTTTAATCTCTCAACAGTCAGACGAGGAAGACACGCGGAACGTTTATAGAAAAAAGTATTCTTCTGCGAAGTTTCTTCCGTCAGGACAACCTTTGGCAGGGTTCTGCTTTACGATTGCTGGTTATGCGTCTTCCACCACCACTGCCGTGCCGTAGGCCAGAAGCTCCGCCGCGCCCTTCATGATCTCGGAAGTGGTAAAGCGCACCATGACAACTGCGTTGGCTCCTTTGGCCTTGGCGTCATCGACCATCCTATCGATGGCCTGCTCGCGCGCCTCGGCGATCAACTTGGTGTACTCTTTCACCTCACCACCGACGATGTTGCGAAAGAGAGCAGCAATGTCCCTTCCGAGATGGCGCGCGCGGATCGTGTTTCCCTTGACCAGCCCGACTGTCCTGACAATCTGCTTGCCGGCAATCTCAAGATTAGTGGTGACTATCATTTCATTACCTCTCGATAGCGGTCACGTCTGTAGGCAAAGAGCCTCTCCCGGATAAAAGAGACAAGCAAAAATATCACGCCGCCTCCGAGGGCTGTAACGCTGATTTTTATCCAGATTGAAACGTCAGGGGCAATATATAGGTCGCTAAGTCCATGGTAAAGCCCAAAACCCAAAAGCAATATGGCGCCGATGGACAGAAGAATCCACCCGATACCGCGCTCCAGTTTCCTGTAAAGCGACTGCCAGTAACTTTCCCAGACCTCATCGGGAAGGTCCGCATACCGCACCATGCTCGTCACCTCCTTCAGTTTTCGAAACTCCTCCATCTCGGCTCTCAGTTCTGCGCTGCTTTCCAGCTCTTTTTCGAACGCCACGCGCTCATCGTCAGTAAGCTCACCGTCAACATAGCCGGCCAGCAGCTTTCGAAGATTTTTATCCATCGCTTCGCCTCATCAGGGTCGCCAGCTTTTTGCGGGCGTAATAGAGCCTGGACATAACGGTTCCCCGGGGGATGTTCAACAAAACCGCAATCTCGTCATACGTCATCCCACGGAAGTGCTGCAGGGTGATGATTTCCCTATCGGCGAAGGGAAGCTGCATCAGCGCCTCGCGGAGTCTGGCAATTGTCTCCTTGGCGATCAGTCTTGATTCAGGGGTGCCCTCGGTAATCAAAAGGAAAGATGCATCGTCGATGCCGACCATCCGGCTTTCCCGCTTCGCCCGCCGCTGCAGCCAAGTGCGGCACAGATTGGCAATGATAGTATAGAACCAGGGTAGAAACGGCTGGGCTTCGTCATAGGTTTTTGCCGATCGGTATACTCTCATAAATGCCTCCTGGGAAATATCGTAGGCATCATCTTTGTTGCCCACCAGCCCCAGGGCCATTCGGTAGGCCAGCTTCTTATGCCGCTCTACCAGTTTCCCAAAAGCCTTCTTGTTGCCTGCTTTGATATCCATCACCAGTGCCGCATCACTGCACATGGTTCTTTTTCCTTCTTATCTTACCGGCAAATTCCCCGATTATTCATCAGTACATAGCGTTACAAGAAAAATAAACGACTTCTTACAAACAAGTCTAATCTCCCCCTTGACGCTTTTCACAGCCTCAATTGTTGCCTGTTACAACGCTCGTGGCAATGGAAAGTCCGATGCCGGTAGGATTGCTCGATGGAGGATCAGGAAGTTCGTGTGGGATATTACTCGCCGACAAAGGCAAAGAATTAGCTGAGCAAGTGTGCCAAATGTCGATCTCGCAACTTGACTCTTGATACCAATTTCATACTTTATCAAAGTGGAGAAACTTAGGAGATTTGGTAACCGAACATTTGAAAGGTCAGACGGGGTACAAACCCATTTGCGATAAAGAAATTGCTGGACCGGAAGTTAATCACTATGACATTTCGCTACTCACGGCTCAGTCCGGGCCACAAGCACAAGGCGGTGGAAACACTGAGGCATTCTGATGAACACTATATGGACACCCGACTAAAAGGGTGAAGTGTGACGTGAAAATTAACCTATTGCAGTACAGATAGTTATAAGGATGCGAGAGTGGCGGAATTGGCAGACGCGCTGGATTTAGGATCCAGTTCCGAAAGGAGTGGGGGTTCGAATCCCCCCTTTCGCATAGGTACCGGTGAATCTGGCTCAGTCTGTTGGGCGGAGCCTGGGCGAAGCGAGCATACTCGTATCCGCTTTATGACCCGTAACTCCGGAAATAGGATAAACTTACCTCTGTAGCAGAAAGGGCGGAAGTGAAAGTCGAAATCAAAGAGATCGAAGAACTGGTTCGAGAGTTGTCCATAAAGATACCGGCCGAAGTTGCCAACAAGGAAATGGAAAAGATGTTTTCGGAATTGTGCCGCAACGCCGCCATCAAAGGTTTCCGCAAAGGGAAAGCGCCGATGAACATCATCAAGTCGAAGTATGGCGATGAGGTCAAGGCCGATGTCGCGGATCAGCTCATTCGGTCCAGCTATCCGAAGGCCATCGAAGAGAATCTGCTCAAGGTGGCCTCCCAGCCGACAGTGACCAATCTAAATTTCGACGACGAGGGCGCCTTCCAATATACGGCTAAAGTTGAGGTTATGCCTGGTATCGATGCCATCGATTTCAGCAACCTTGAGGTTACCGCGATCGATATGCAGGTCAAGGATGAAGACGTTGACGCGCTGGCGCAAACCGTCCGTACGATGTTCGCCGAGTTCCGCCATGTCGACAGGGAAATACGTAGCGACGACGTGATGGTGGCGGATCTGAAGAAAGTATATGATCCGGGGCTGGTCCTGAAAAGCGATCTGATAAACGATGTTGAGATCGACCTCGCCAAGAAATCCACTGTAAAAGAATTCAAAGAGCAACTGCCCGGGATGAAGGTCGGCGACGAAAAGGAGATTGAGGTCATGTACGGCGACGATTACCCCGACTCCGCTTTTGCCGGGGCGTGCATTAGGTACAACTGTAAAGTGAAAGAGGTCAAGGAACGCATCCTGCCTGAGTTCGACGACTCCCTGGCCAAACGAACCGGCAAAGCGGAAACAGCCCTCGAATTGCGACTGAAGCTTCGAGAGGATATAGAACGTCAGCAGGCCAGCGACCTGCGAAGGGTTCACAAGAGTCAGATTATCCGCCAGGTATGCGAGCAAAATCGGATACCGATCCCGGAATCGATGGTTAGCGATTACCTCAATGCCATTGTCGAGGAGGAGAAATCAAACGATCCGGCGCTCGACGAAGAGGAAGTGCGCAAGAGCTCCCGCGAAGTTGCCGTCAACACTCTCCGCTGGAATATGCTCTACCACCACATCGCAGAACAGGAAAAGATTGAAGTTTCATCGTCAGATACCGACCAGATGATAGAAGGGCTTGCCGGTAACTACAACATGACTTTTGAACAAGCCAAGCAGGCTCTGGAGCGGTCGGGCAAGATTGCCAGTATCCGTGATACCATGCTGGAAGAAAAGGTGCTTGACTTTTTGATTGGTAAAGCCAAAGCTGTACCATTAGATAAAAAAAAGAAAACTTGATACAAGCAGACAAACGTGCGGATAATGAAGGAATAAATGACCTATGACTGACAGCATTTTCTCCAACTACTTGGTGCCAATGGTGGTCGAACAGACCGGACGGGGTGAACGGGCGTACGATATCTTTTCCCGTCTGCTCAAGGACAGAATTATTTTCATCGGTTTACCGATTGACGATCAGGTCGCCAATCTGGTCATCGCCCAGATGTTGTTTCTCGAGGCGGAGGACCCAGAGAAGGATATCTACATCTACATCAACTCGCCCGGAGGCTCCGTCACAGCCGGCTTGGCCATCTATGACACCATGCAGTTCATCAGGCCGGATGTGGCCACTACCTGTATGGGTATTGCCGCCTCGATGGGCGCCTTTTTGCTTGCCTCCGGTTGCAAGGGCAAGCGAGCGGCTCTACCCAACAGCCGCGTCATGATTCATCAGCCGATGGCTGGCGCTCAAGGACAAGTTTCAGACATCGTTATCATGACCGAAGAGTTCGCCAAAACCAAGAAGAGACTAAACGAATTGCTGGTGAAACATACAGGTCAATCGATGGAAACAATTGAGAAAGACAGTGACCGCAATTTCTTCATGTCTCCCGAGGAGGCACAGGAATACGGTATTATAGATAAAGTATACGAGTTTTCCCATAAAGAAAAGGAGTAAAATCGGGACAAGCGACCGACGACAATACGCCGCCGTCGGGAAAAGCAAACGTTGTCCTTCGGAGTAGCAACCAATGCCGAAGAAACCCAAGCCTCCGAGAATGCCGCACCGCTGCTCTTTCTGCGGGAAGTCGGCCAATCAGGTTCAGCGCCTGTTTTCCGGCTATGAGTCATACATTTGTAATGAATGCGTGGAGCTGTGTAACGATCTGCTGCACACTGTCCCTGGTATCGACGAGCCTGAAGTGATTCAGGAAGTCCCTTCCCCTGCGGAGATCAAAAACTTCCTTGACCAATACGTCATCGGCCAGGAACTGGCTAAGAAGACGGTCGCGGTTGCTGTGTACAACCACTACAAGCGAGTCAACTACCAGGTCAGTGCCGGTCTGGCAGGGCAAACTGTCGGTAAAGAGGACGATATCGACCTAGAGAAATCGAACATCATGTTGATCGGTCCTACCGGCACCGGCAAGACTCTCATTGCCCGCTCCCTGGCCAAGTTCCTCAAAGTCCCCTTCACAATAGCCGACGCCACCGTTCTGACAGAGGCCGGGTATGTCGGCGAGGACGTTGAGAACATCCTGGTTCGCCTGTACCAGGCATCCAACTTCAGTCAGCAGAAAACCGAGCGCGGAATTATCTATATTGATGAGATTGACAAAATCGCCCGTAAGGATGGCAACCCGTCGATCACCCGCGATGTCTCAGGCGAAGGGGTCCAACAGGCCTTGCTGAAGATTCTTGAAGGGACGGTAGCCAATATCCCCCCTAAGGGAGGCCGCAAGCATCCGGAGCAGGCTCTCGTCCCGATCAATACAAACAATATACTCTTCATCTGCGGCGGCGCTTTTGACAGCCTGGAGAAGATCATTGCTCGCCGGATGGGCAAAAGGACGGTCGGTTTCGATGCCGATAAAAGGTTCATTGATCATGAGTCACCAGAGATTCTTGACCATGTCATGCCTGTTGATTTGATTGAGTATGGCCTCATTCCCGAGATGGTAGGTCGCTTGCCGGTCACGGCGGCCCTCAGACCTCTCGACAAGAAAGCACTGATCAGCATCCTGACGGAACCCAAAAACGCCCTTACCAAGCAGTACACAAAGCTGCTTGAAATGGAAGGGGTCAAACTACGCTTTGAACCGGGAGCTTTGAAAGCGGCCGTAGAAATGGCGCAGAAAAGGAAAACGGGGGCACGGGCGCTTCGGTCCATTTTTGAAAAGGCCATGCTGGACGTGATGTATGAGATTCCATCCGCCCCGGAAGTTGCCGAGGTTACAGTCACTGCCAAGACGATCACCGAAGGCGCCAAGCCAACAATGGTCACTCACGCAAAGAAGAAAGCCGGTTAGCCTCGGAACTGGGATTCCAAACAGAAAAGCATGGAGCGGGAAACCCAATATTCGCTACCCGACGTATTGTCGGCTATCTTATTTGTCTGCCTGCTACGAACTCCATCACGCCCAACGGTGGATACAGTGCCCCTATGGAATAGGGAACAACCTGCGTTATCCGGAACATGATATTTTGACAGATAAAGAAAGGAACAATTTGAAGTGGACATTGAGAATATCGACTCGATCCTGAAAGCAGCGGAGCAGGGGATAAAACAGTACCTGCAGGCCGCAAAGGAGTCAGGACGAATTGATCAACAGCTATATGATGACGCACTACAGAATACCTTCTCCAATCTGAAAGCATGGCTCACCGATCCTCACATAGAAACTTTTTCAACGCTGCTGAAAAAGGGTGTTGCCGACACTATCAGCAAGGAGAAATGGGGGAACATCGTCAATGCCTTCCGCCAGTCGGTACGATTTGGCACGGGTGGGATACGCGGCATGATGGCGTTCGACAAAGCATCGATTATTAAGCTGAAAGAAAACGGCGTCGACTCCGACATCCTGAAAGGCACCAACACCATAAACGACTTGGTGTTTCTTCTGACATCCGCAGGCGTAGCCAAGTACGGGAATGCTCAGAGCCCGCCGCTGGAAAAAGTAGTCGTTGGTTATGATAGCCGCATACGAGGTTACGAATTTGCTGCGCTCGTGGCTCAGTTGTTCTTGGCCTATGGTTACACTGTCTATTTCTTCGATGCTCCCTGCCCTTATCCGGAAGTGACGTTTGCTATCCCCAATGAATCCGTCAAGGCCGACATCGGTGTTTTGATCTCCGCCAGCCATAACGATTATAGATACAACGGGTACAAACTATCCTGCTCGAACGGCTCACAATTCGATCCTGAGGAACGAGACGAAATGTACAACAAGTACATCAAGAACGCTACGCCCAAGGATGTCCGGCTATGTCCCTTCAAGGACGTGCCGGAAGGGAAGCTTTGGTTTCTCGGGGGAGATGAGCCGGTAGCAGATTTCGATTATGCCGGCAGGGAAGGCTTCATTATAAATATGCACGAGAAGCACCGCGAGCACATCAAGACCTTCCTGCTTACCAAAGACCTGGCCAAGCGACAGAAATCGGCTGCGAAACCATTGCAGATAGCATACTGCGCTTTTCACGGCGCGGGTGTGATAGCGGTGCCTCGACTCCTGAGCGAGGTTGGCTTTCTCGACATTAAATCAGTCAACGGCAACAAGAGCAACATGGGCCTCAATGAACTCAATGGCCTCTTTCCAGCCTTCTGCAGTGAACCGGGACGGGAGCAACAACCGGACCCGGGCGATCCACGTGCTGCTCGCACGGCGGTAAAAGCTTTCAAGGAGGATTACCCCGGGGAATTTGACAATATCGACATTCTTATCGGAACCGATCCCGACGCCGACCGGACTGGCATTGTCGTCAAAGTCCCGCACGATCAGCAGCACATCTATGGCGATCAGGATTACTACCTGCTTCCTGCCGACGATGTATGGACGCTGGTGCTCTGGTATCGTTTACACAGGGATATTGAAAAACACGGTAAAGTGATGGATGCCGAGAAGAAATTCGTGGTCCTTTCGCATACGACTTCCGACAGCATCACATTCCTGGCCCATAAACACGGTCTTGGGGTAATCAAGAGCTGGGTCGGCTTTGCGGCGCTAGCTGCCGTGACACGGGATACCTGGAACGGCAAGGAGAAGGAATTCCTGCGGCTGGTAGACGGTCGCGATGACAAGTATGTAGACCTGTGCCATCCCTTTACCTGCGAATGCCTCGGTATGGATAACGGCAAGCGCTCAATCAACGTGGCAGCTATGGAGCAGAGCAATGGCTTTTCAATCCTCGGTGGACCTCCTCTGGACTCTCGGTCTTTGGGGATAGGCGGTCATGTTCGCGACAAGGATGGCACTTTCGCGGCTCTCTTGGTTGCAGAAATAGCCGCCTGGGCCAAAGAACAGGGTACCACAATAATTGAACTTCTCGATAAGCACATATACCTCGATCCTGACATCGGTCTGTTTACAACTTTCTACGAACCTGATCCTCTCGACGGTGAATATCCCGGCATCGAAGGCGACCGTCTTAAGAAAAACATCCTCCGCAGAGCGCTCGGCTTTTATCAGTTGGCGCTGGCCGGAGACCTCCAGATCGGCGGACGCCCGGTTAAGTCTGCGGTAATTTATCGCACCGGCAAATATGATAGGATATATCCACCGACCTATGACTACCTGTTCCCGGATGAAGGCATCAGATTCTTCTTTGACGATGGTAAACTTCAGCATCTGACAATCAGGCCCTCCGGCACTGGTAATTCCCTGCGCTTCCACATCCAGCTCCACGCCAACCCCACGGAAGCAAATCTGCTTGAGACCAAAAAGCAGCTTCGTAACGACGGCAAGATAATTATGGATGGCCTTCGCAAGATGCTCAAGGCGCCGAGGGGATAACCCTGTATCTTACAATTCATGTAGCAGACAGTATTCAGATGATAAAGGATACTGAAAAGCCATGAACAAATTGCTACGGTTTGCGGAGGGAATTGTCCGAGAGGCCGGCAGCATCGTCAAAGGTGCATCCAATCACTCCGAAGTTCTGCGCTCTAAAGAAGGCGGTGACCTTGTTACCGAAGGAGATCTGCTGGTTGAGCGGCAGATTCTCGATTCCATAGCGGGATCATATCCGGATCATGGGTTCATATCCGAAGAACGAGGAGCATACCAGGCAGATGCCGACTATATATGGGTTTTGGATCCCATTGACGGGACCAAGTACTTCGCGAGGGGCATCCCTCTATATTCGATATCACTTGCTTTGCAGTTCAAGGGTGAACCGGTCATTGGCATTGTCTACAGCCCGGAACCGGAGCAGATGTTCTGTGCGAGCGTCGGTGCCGGTACGACTCTGAATGGTCGCAGTATCCATTGCTCACACACGAAAGAACCTGCCGACGCCATTGTCTGCGCCGAAATACCCAACAAGCATTCACCTGTTGTAGAGAGAAACCGGTCCTTTGATCAACTAAGGTTGTTGATAGATAATGCTTGGAAAGTGAGGTTAATTCACGTTGCCTCGCTTGGCCTGTCGTGGTGTGCTATGGGCGGTTTTGACGCCTACGTTAGTCTGCATAGCGGCGCCAAGCTCTGGGATATTGCAGCCGGTCAGGTTATACTGACGGAGGCCGGCGGACAGTTTTCAAACAATAGGGGATGGATCGTAGCCGGTCCACCGCTTCTTCACGACAAACTAATAGATTTACTTGGCCCTACGGAGTTGTAGGATGGAACCCCCCAGCGGTTCCACCCCACTTTGGTTGTTAGGGATTGTGCAATGACTACTTTAGAAAGCAAGAAGCTCGCCGAGTTTTCGCGTGCGGGGCGTTCAAATCCAAACTTGCTTGGAGTTGAACGCCTTTGAAAAAACGCCCCAAAACAAGTTTGATGGCGCCACCCGTCCATTGATGAGCTCACCTGATAACTGCTTGACATATGAGGGGCAATACCGTATTGAAAATTTCTATTGCAACTTGATCTTACAAGGATTATAAGAATGAAGGCGGGTGATTGGATTTTAGATAGATGCAAAGTTGATCCACGGTTGGTAAAAATTAAAGAATAAACTGGAAAGGATCAAAAAATGACAACACATGTTATCTTCTACAGCATGTATGGTCATGTTTATCAGTTGGCTGAGGCTATAGGTGAGGGAGTGCGGGAGATTGAAGGAGCTTCTGTGGAGTTATACCAGGTGCCGGAGCTGGTCCCGGATGACATTCTGCAGAAGAGCGGGGCCAAGGCTACCCGTGAGGCGTTTGCTCATATCCCTGTTGCGGAGGTCGATAGGCTGGCGGAGGCCGACGCCATCATTTTTGGCACGCCCACTCGCTACGGTAACATGGCAGCTCAAATGCGCAACTTCCTCGACCAAACCGGAAGCCTATGGCAGAAAGGTACGCTTATCGGCAAGGTGGGAAGTGTGTTCATCTCAACAGCAACCCAGCATGGGGGCCAGGAAACCACCATCACAAGTTTCCACACTACCCTACTGCATCTCGGGATGATTATCGTGGGAGTTCCCTATTCTGAGCAGGGCCTTATGGATATCAATGAGCTCTCGGGTGGTTCGCCATACGGGTCCTCTACCATTACCGGACCTGACGGAAAGCGTATGCCAAGCGAGAACGAGCTCGCCATTGCCCGCTTCCAGGGTAGGCATGTGGCCGAAATCACAAAGGCTCTTCTGAAGGGAAGGAAAAAGTCATGAGTGAAAGAGCAGGGCTCGCGCGATGTCAACTTTGAAATGAAAGATTGAGGGTAAATCTGTTGTTGCAGGGGGCAGGCTGTGCGTCGCGTTGGCACAGGAGGAAGCGCAATTGGAATCTCATCCCTTAATTCAGATGTATCAGGACGGACTTGAGTTGACACTTGCTTAAAAGGAGAGTGGTCATTTAC
>CAYQDB010000030.1:6210-23747 GCA_964416195.1 uncultured Ignavibacteriales bacterium | reverse complement strand
CCGTCATAGATATTGACCCCGGTGATCGCTGGGATTTTCTCTTGCCCTTCGCAAACACTGTTGTTATATTCTATCATCGGAGTGCGGCTTTGGTAAGATATCAGAACAAAAAGAGACCCACCATGACTGGCGTAGGTCAATTTTAAACACGGAGAAACAGACATGGGTGACAAAGGAAGTAAAGATAAAGGCAAAAGGGAAAAACAGAAAAAGGCAGAGCGTAGTCCAAAGGAAAAACGGAAGGCGAAAAAAGATAAAAAGAATAAGTAAATGCCCAACGGCGTCCGGTGACCTTATTTCAGGCAAGTGTATGTCCTCCAACAAAGTGACGGGTGGGCCACAGCTCTGTTGTGAGAAGTCTTCCTCAGTGGCGGTACCACACACGGACGTGTAGCCCTCCTGACGGGTGGGTAATCATGTTCCTTGAATAATTCTCTACCGTGGTAGTATATTCAGTAAAGCAAAACGAATTTACTGGATTTTCGTATCGATAACCAATAACTTCGTTGCGTTAGGCGTGAAGTATGTTGAGCATGGGAAAAAGGTAAGGGTATATATGGATTACATGGAGCTCGTCAAGAAGTCTATAAGCAACGCCTGGAAATACAAGTTCCTCTGGCTGTTTGGGTTTTTTGTATCGGTAGCTGATGGATTCGGAGGCGGTCACTGGTGGACGGACAAACTTGACAGAGACGAGTGGACTGCCGACTTCGGCGATTTTGGCATCTTCCGCATCGAGCCTGCTGTGCTGGTTCTCTTTGTTCTGGCAGCATTTGCACTATGGATCGTTTTCTGGGTGATGAGTGTCCTCTCCGAAGGATCACTCATACATGGTATTTCCAGAAAGGAATCTAATCTCGATGTGAACTTTGCTGACTGCTGGTCAGTAGGTCTGGGAAAGTTTTTCAGGCTATTCGGCATTATGCTATTGGCCGGACTGGCAGTACTGTTCGTCGTCATCTGCCTCGCTTTTGTTATTGTCCCCTCCTATTTCGCGTCTGTAGGTCTAGGGCTCGCTCTGACTATTCTTGCCATTCCAATCTTGCTTGTGATAATATTTGTGGCTATCTCCATTGAAGGATGGGCAATACGATTCGCGGTACTGAACGACATACCGTGGCTTGACGCGATAGGCAGAGGTTGGAATCTGTTTAGGGATAACATTGGCAAGACGCTGGGAGTGGCGTTTTCATCGCTTTTAACACAATTAGTCCTCTGGTGCGCATTGGTAATCGGCATGATGATCCTGGCAATACCGTTTATCGTTGCCGGCATGGCCAATCTCTGGCTTGGTCTTGTTCCGGGTATTGGAGTGGGACTACTGATAATCATTCTCTCTTCAGCCTTTTTTGGCACACTTGCGAGCTCAGTGTGGACACTCGGCTTTATGCGGATGACGGGATATGTTGGGCCTCAGGCTGTTGCCGTCACCAATGCAGTTCCTCCAGTGGCTGAGTAGGGCAATGGTTCTTGGTAGGGAGTAGCAACTCTGGAAGGCCGCCTCTTGGCAGTTTTCGCTTTACTTGTGGGCTAAGCCAACCCTTATTTGCCCCGAAAGGTAGAAGACCAGAAGCCCTGCGAGGAGGAATTATGTCCCCAAGATCAATCTCTTTATCAGTTTTGCTCGTAAGCGCTTTGTTGCTGGGCAGTGTCCCTGCTGTCGTATTGGCCGGGTTACACCCTTCCTATTCAGAGAAGGCGGTCGTAGACACGGTGCCTTTTTATGAAGGAGGCCGCTACGACGCCGCAGTGCCCAAACCGAACGACTTCCTTGAGCAGCCTTTGGGATCGTGGCCTTTACACTACAGCGAACAGACGACATACATCAAGGCTCTGGCGGAACACTCCGAGCGGGTGATGCTTGAGACACGCGGCAAGACACACGAGGGACGCGATCTGTTCAATCTCTTCATATCCACTCCTGATAATATTGGGAATCTTGAACAACACCGCGCCAGGATGGACATGGTAGCCAATCCGGGTCGGATAGAATCAAAAGCGCAACTGGACTCACTGACAGAAGAACTCCCGGCGTTCGCCTGGCTGGGCTACACGATTCACGGGGATGAGCTGTCTGGTACAGATGCTGCTATCCAACTTGCGTATCATCTGGCAGCCGCCAATGATTCAGCCACACTGCACCTTCTGGAGAACGTTATTGTTATAATTGATCCTCTCGAAAATCCAGACGGACGCGAGCGGTTCATTAATATACTGCAAACCTACAAAAGCCACGTCCCTAACTATGACCGCAATGCCATGCAACACAGTGGCGTTTGGCCCTGGGGCCGAACCAATCACTACCTTTTTGACCTCAACCGTGACTGTATCCTTGCTACGCAGCCGGAAACAATCGGCAAACTCAGAACGATACAAAAATGGCACCCGGTACTGGCAGTGGACGCCCACGAAATGGGTGCTTATGGGACTTTCCTGTTTTCGCCGCCACGTCAACCGATCAACTACAATACGCCTCCCAATGTTCTCAAGTGGTGGAAGATCTTCAACAAAGATCAGGCGGCGGTATTTGACCGTCACTGCTGGCCGTACTACTCAGGAGAATGGAACGAGCAGTGGTATCCCGGCTACACTTCCGCCTGGCCGTCCTTTCTTGGCACAGTGGGTATACTTTATGAGCAGGGGGGAGTCGATGGAGCGATTGTCAAACAGCGTGACGGCTACATCCTATCATACCACGAATCCGTCAACCACCAATTCACTTCTTCTCTGGCGAATCTTTTCACTGCCGCCAACAACCGCAGACAGCTTCTGAAAGATTACTATGAAGCTCGAAAGGGGATAGTGGAGAACGGCAGGAAAAGCCACCTGCAATTCCTCTTTGTGCCTGATGACGATGAGCTGAAGATGAAGACTTTCATCGAATCACTTGTAAACCAGTGTATTGTTGTCCAGCGTGCGACAAAGCAATTCTCGGTAGGGAAGGCAACCGACATCTATCACGTTGAACATAGATCAGTGAAGTTCCCCGTAGGAACCTATATTGTCAATACCGCTCAACCGTCCGGCGCGCTGGCGAAAGCAATTCTGGATTTTGACCCCCACCTCAAACAGGAGTTTCTGGTGGAGGAGAGACGCGAAATTGAGAAGCACAACGAAACCCGCATGTACGAAGTTAGCGCGTGGTCCTTGCCGCTGGCGTATGACATTGATGCCTACCACACTACGGCGTCATTTACCGTTGCCACGGAAGAGGTGAAGAGCATTAAGCTTTCCGAGGGGCGGCTTATCAACCCCGAAGCCCAGTTCGGTTTTATCATCAACATGGAGGGCGAGAAAACCTACCGGCTCCTCAATCATCTTTTTGCTGGAGAACTAATTGTATACTGCTCTGAGGAACCGTTCACGGTCGAGGGCATATCGTTCAAGCCCGGCGCCCTCCTACTGCGCAAGCGCGGTAATCCGGATCACCTTACCGACATTCTGACACAACTGGCAGAGGAGGTTGGCGTTAATATCTACGGTGTTAACACAGGTCGCTCCACTGAAGGCTCCTATCTTGGCGCGCCGACTTTCCGCCTTCTTGCTCAGCCTCGAATTGCCCTTCTGATGGGAGATGGGATGGACTACACGTCGGTCGGCTCGGTGTGGTATACGATTGACAAGCAACTGGAACTGCCACATTCGCTTCTCCAGGTTTCCAGCCTTTCCTTCATCGATCTTTCCCCGTACAACGTTATCATTGTGCCATCGGTGTGGGGTGATGCGCTGAATGGGATGCTTGGAAAGCAGGGAGCAGGCAAACTGCAAAAGTGGGTCAGTAATGGCGGCACTCTGGTTGTCACCGAACGCTCTGCTATCTGGACCGCCGATACGTCGGTGGCACTTTCGCAGGTGCGTCTGAAACGGCAGGTACTGGACAAACTGGATTTCTACAAAAAGGGCATTGAGAGAGAACTTCAAGCTGAAGCGCCTGCTGTTGATACTTTGGCTCTCTGGCATCCGGAGAAAGTTCCGACTGAAAAAACAGAAGCATCCGCACCGCCGCCCAAAACCGGTGGGAAGCAGGCCCAGGACCTCGATAAGTGGCAGCGGCGGTTTTTCCCGCGTGGCGCTATCCTGCGGGCTGATATCGACACCGAGGACTGGCTGGCTTTTGGCATGAGGAACAAAGTCCCCGTTATGGTCTATTCTGACCATGCTTTCATGTCATCATCGCCGGTCAGGACGGTGGCACGATTCACTCCTGACGGTAATAATCTCCGCCTGTCGGGACTGTTGTGGCCGGAAGCGCGTCAACGTTGGATGGGCACAGCCTATGTCACCCGGGAGTCGAAAGGCAAGGGTCAAATCATCATGTTTGCCAGTGACCCGAACATACGCGCTTACTTCTGGGGCACACGCAAGATGTTCGTCAACGCCATCCTTTACGGTCCTGGTATGACACGTGGGTTTGAACCGTACGAGGAGCGGTAGGACAGGTCTCGGAGAGACCTGCCACTGCCAAACAGTTTGTAATATGACATTTAGAAAGTGATATAAGGCCACTTTGAAACCCAGGGCGATCCGGCCAGGGTATCCGCTGAAGCGACATTTGCCAATGGTGCGGCTATGTTATATACTTTAGCTGGAAGTGGATGCCGTCTGGTGGCGGTCCCGGCCTTCAAAGCCGTGTGGGGGGCAATCGCATTGTTCCCGGTGGGTTCGATTCCCACCCCTTCCGTTATAAATAATCTGCACATTGCCCATGCCTCTGGCAGACCGATTCCACTCGCAGTGGAGTTTTTTCCCGCCTATCGAATATCAAAACCACGCTGGCCTTCGAACTAGTGGCCTTACCGACTCTTTGTACCATACAGAAGGCCACCCCGGCGTAAACAGGGGTGGCCGTGATAATCGACGAGAGGTATCTTGAGACTTAGTGTTAGTTCTTGACTATTCTACTATCTTCTGAAATCTCTCCTTGGCCTTTCTCTTGGAGGACGAGCCTCGTCGACTTTCAGTGTCCGGCCTTCAAACTCCGTGCCGTTCAACTCCTTTTTTGCCTTTTCGGCTTCTTCGTTGCTGGACATCTCAACGAATCCGAAACCTTTACCTTCAATGATATTGACGTTCTTGACTTCACCATAACCGGAAAACAGTTGCTGCAACTGCTCGTTCGTTGTGGCATAACTGAGATTGCCTACGTAAAGCTTACTGCCTTGCATTTCATTCTCCTCAATGTTCACTTCTCAATGTCCGATAATGACTAAGGTGTGCGCGAAGACCAAACAGCAATTATGACCCTTCCCACAAAGACATTACCAGACAGGTACCCCCCACCAGAACCCCTAGTTCAGGTCCTAATATCTTCGATTATCCCTCCTTTGTCCACCTCCTCTTGGCGGGCTAGCCTCGTCAACCCTCAAGGTACGTCCTTCGAGTTCGTTACCATTGAGGGCTTCCTTAGCTTGCTCAGCTTCTGAAGAGCTGGACATTTCAACGAATCCAAAACCTCTACCTTCGATTATGTTTACACTCTTCACTTCGCCATAATTGGAGAACAACTCCTGTAGCTGTTCACTAGTGACGGCATAAGTGAGATTTCCCACATAGAGTTTACTGCCTTGCATTTCTACCTCCTAAGTAGTTATTTCTTTCTGCCCAGTAATGTTTCTTAGAGAGATAGATACAAACAGTGGCTCTATCTTCGCTAGCCAAAACATTATCAAACAGGGGCACCGTTGCTAAAGACTCATTCTGCCAGTTTGTTAGAAAATTTTACCACCCACTTTCGCTCATCAGGGTACGACTTCCGCCGCCCTGTTATTTTGACTAGTCTTTCATAGAAGCCAGGAATTTCTGGTTGCTCTTTGTTTTCTTAAGACGATCTAGCAAGAACTCCATCGCCTCAGTTGGATTCATCTCGGCCAGGAACTTGCGCAGGATCCATATCTTGTTGAGAGTATCTTTGTCCTGAAGCAGCTCTTCCTTTCTTGTCGAGGAGCGATTGATGTCCATGGCTGGGAATATTCTTCGGTCCGACAAGCGGCGATCCAGCACCATCTCCATGTTGCCGGTACCTTTGAACTCTTCAAAAATCACCTCGTCCATACGCGAGCCGGTCTCGACGAGAGCGGTGGCAATAACGGTCAGCGAACCCCCTTCTTCGATATTGCGGGCAGCGCCGAAAAACCTCTTCGGTTTGTGCAGTGCATTGGAGTCAACACCGCCGGAAAGAATCTTGCCCGAATGCGGCACAACGGCATTGTGCGCCCGCGCCAGCCGCGTGATCGAGTCCAGAAGAATAACTACGTCATGACCGTGCTCGGTTAGGCGCTTAGCCTTCTCCAGTACCATGTGCGCCACCTGCACGTGGCGTTCGGCTGGCTCGTCAAAGGTTGAGGAAACCACCTCCCCCTTGACAGAACGCTTCATATCCGTCACTTCCTCGGGCCGTTCATCAATCAGCAGCACAATCAATTTGACTTCATGATGGTTAGTAGTAATGGACCGCGCAATTTTCTGCAATATGATTGTTTTTCCAGCTTTCGGCGGAGAGGTTATCAACGCTCGCTGGCCCTTCCCGATGGGACACATTAGATCGATAATCCGGGTTGTCGGGTCTTCACTGTCAACTTCCATCATGAACGGTTCATCGGGATAGAGCGGTGTCAGGTTGTCAAAGAGACTAACATGCTTGGAGAATTCCGGATCGGCGAAGTTTACTGACTCGATCTTCAGCAGTGCGAAGTACCGTTCGTTGTCCTTTGGCGGGCGCACCTGTCCGGCGATAATGTCGCCGGTGCGAAGATCAAAGCGCTTTATTTGAGACGGCGAAACGTAAATGTCATCCTGGCCGGGCAGGTAGTTGTAGTCCGGAGAGCGAAGGAAACCATACCCTTCGTCAAGTGTCTCCAGAACGCCCTCGGCGAGAATTATGCCATTGGCGGAGGACTGCGATTCCATGATTTTGTAAATCAACTCCGACTTTCTCAGCCCCGATACCCCGGGAATATCAAGGTCCTCTGAAATCTTGAGAAGCTCCGCAATGGTTTTCGATTTGAGCTCTGTTATCTCTGTTTGCATAATTTATCCTGTAGCTTGATGATTGTTATCCGTTTCAAAGCATCCATCTGAACATTTACTTGTCCACCATCTCTTCGACGGGGGCGTCGCCCCATAGCTTCTCCAGAGCGTAGAAGCGACGCGTAGGTTCGTAGAATATGTGAACCACCACATCGATGTAGTCAAGCAGAATCCAGTTCCCTTCGTTTACTCCTTCTCGGTGGCTGGGCTTGCACCCTTCCTTCAAAAGCCCTTCGTCAATGGCCTGGGCAATTGCTTTTACATGAATATCAGCCTCTCCCGAGGCAATCACAAAATAGTCACAGACCGATGACAGCTCCTTGATTTTCAATATCCTTACGTCAAACCCTCTTTTGGAAAGGGCCAGGCGTCCGGCCTTTCGAGCGACAGCGAGCGCTGACAGTTTTTTCAAGATATGCAGCCAGGTCTCCTTACTAACGGTTTACGGCAACCTCATGGCCTGGTAGTCCTCACCCAATACCAGAGTGGCGGAAACCTGCCGGTTATTGTGTTCGAGAGGCTTATAGACCACCTCCGAGGGATCGAGCCCAAGCCTTTCAGCCAGCAGAGCGGCCGCAGTTTTATCCGGTTGCCGCGATATCACAAATGACCTTGGTAGTCTTTTGAGCCCAAAAGTGACAGTGTCGACAACCTGTACCTCCAGGGTGGCATCAGCGTAATCCGACAAGCTCCCGGCCACCTTCCGTGAGAGTCCGTCAACACTGCTCCCATTGACCACCTGAAGCCTCACCAGGTGCGCTGGCGTATCGATCACCTCCGAGAAACCGCCGGCAACTCTCAATGTCGACGAGAGAAGATACAGCAATGGAACCAGGAAAGCCAAGCCGACTCCAATTCCCAGATATTTGATACTCTTTGGTCTTTTCATGGAAACACTGCAAACAAGTCAACTATCGTTTATCTTCAAACTTGCTGGGAGTTAAAACATGGAAACGAGCTCTGATGGGAGACGGAAGCATAGCTGATACGGTCAATCTTCCCTTTCTAATAAGGACTGGAATAACGCGGCCACATATGACTCCGGTACGCAAAGGGATCATAAATACCCGGAGACCTCTGGACACTAATATTCATATTAAACTTGTTGGAGGGATGAAAGTCAAGCCAGAATCCGGGGAAAATTGCAGCCCTCTGATTGGTATTGCTCCAGCCGCCAAGGTTGTGAGCGATGCCCAGATTCAGGCCCAGAGTGAGTTTGGACGATAGATCATAAAGCATCATCGAATTCAGCAGACCGACCGACCCGGAATAGCCATCGCCTGAAAAGAATGACATGGAATAGCTGTGAGACCACCGCAGGCGAGACAAATCAAGAAGAGAAAACGGGCTGGCCGCAGGTTTGACTCCTAAGCTGTTTGACTGCGTCAGGGCATTGAGCTGAGCCTCGTCTGAGAGTTGAGCCGAGACCGTCACCCCCATAGCCAATACTAACACTACTGTCAAGATCTGTTTCACTTCGCGAACGCTTCTACCTTGCAAACTCATCCTTAAATTAACCCAGGTCAACTTCCACGTCAACCAAAAACTTATGACCCAACGCTATTTGTCGACAACATTGGGGCATCTCTATACTTGCATATTTAACGTTTCAAGCCTCGGTTTCGATGCAAAAAATCTTGCTCCCGCCCACCAGAGAGGCCGAATTTCTTTGCCAGAGCTTCCAATTGTTCCTCTGAGTTAACTCCCAGCGCCTCGTCAGGATTCTCAGAAGCAACAACGGATACGCGCAACCCGTTGCCGTACATTATCTTAATAGCATCGGTCAAGTAGTACTCACCCTGGGTATTTTGGTTATCAATTCTATCGAGGGCAGCGAACAACTGCTGGTTGTCGAAACAGAACGTCCCGGTATTGATCTCCCGTATCTTGCGCACCTCTTCGGAGGCGTCCTTATCCTCTATGATGGCCTTCAACAAATTACTGTCACCAACGCGGACAATCCGACCGTAGCCCTCCGGATTATCGAGGACCGCGGATAGGCAGGTAGCCGCAGCGCCGGTTTCTTCGTGGATAGCAAAGAGCCGCTCAACAGATGCCGCCGATAGAAAGGGCACATCGCCAAGGGTCACCAGCGTTGTTCCGGTGAAATCGCCAAGGATACTGCGGGCCATCTGCACTGCATGGCCTGTGCCGAGCTGCTGCCGCTGCCACACGAACGAAACAGGGTATCCGGAAAGCTCTTTCTTGACCATTTCTCCCTTGAAACCGATCACAACCACCAGCCTCGCAAAATTGAGACCGGTCAGAGTATCCATGAGGATTGTAATCATCGCCCGACCGCGTATGCGATGCAGGACTTTGGGAATGTCGGATTTCATCCGCTTTCCCTTGCCGGCCGCCAGGACTATTGCCGCTCTGCTGTTAGACATCTGGTTTTTTCGGATTAGTCTCTTAAGACCTCTCTGATCTGAGGAGAGTCACACTCTTATGGGCTTGTTATCTTTATCGACATGAACAATCGATGGCTTGAACTGGGCGGCGGCTTCCTTCTCAATATGGCCAAAGGCAAGAATAATGACAATGTCACCTACAGACCCCTTGCGAGCCGCCGCGCCATTTAGGGCGACCACACCACTTCCCACCCTGCCTTCTATTACATAGGTCTCGAACCGCTCGCCGTTACTGACATTAGCCACCAGCACCTTTTCCCACAGCGCCAGACCGGCCAAACGGATCAAATCAGCATCAATAGTGATTGACCCGGCATAGCTGAGGTTGGAGTCGGTGACCGTCGCGCGGTGGATCTTAGATTTGAGAACCGTAATCAACATGCTTTCCTGCAACCTATAGGCTTCTCCTTTACCTAATTAATATAGCTGATTTCCCACAGGGCGCAAGAGGGTTCCTGGGCAGTCTTGTAGGTCGAAACCCTTGCCTGCGCAGCAGGTCCGCGCAGCGGAGGTTTCGACATCTTCTTTCTATTGGCAACCGGGACAGCTCTGCTTTCTGACAAATGCGGAGAATGTACGAGACGGAAAAGAAGAGAGTGTCGAAACCTGCCTTCGGCACCCCTTCGGGGCTGGGGTTTCGACCTACTGGACTATCGGCAATAAGTGACTTTACAGTTAAAAAGTTGTTGGGGTACTATTGCAATACCGAGGGAATTCACCAGCAGGCTGTTGAAAAACTCAAGACAAGAGCCTTAAAGCGCACTTACCCTGGTGAGGTGTCATTCCCGCGAAAGCGGGAATCCAGATATGTCAACGGATTACTGGATGCCCGTTTTCACGGGCATGACGAATTCGACCTGCTCAGAGTATGTTGAAAGGCTTTTTCTACGCCCTAGTTAGAAAATTGTTGGAAAGAATGCGGCATTGGAGCGTCATGGTTCATTGTTATGATATTTGTAGTAACTATGTTACCAATAGAACTGTCTCACATAATAATCACAAACTTGCCTATCTGCGTCCTACCGTCAGGCATCTCGACTGCCCAGTAGTACAGCCCCGACACCGGCTGCTGGTGGTTGCGCGTGATCAGGTTCCAACTGTTGTGGTGCGCAGTGGGATCAGACGGGTCCTTGTCATGCTCGATGGTGATCAGCCGGTCGCCATCAAGCGAGAATATCTTGATCGTGCACTTGGGCGGCAGGTTACCAAAGTGCAACGCCCGCACTTTGTCATTTGGCATTATATCCTGGTTGCGGCCTTCGTAACCCAAGGACCGGTAGCGCCCATCAAGGCGATACGGGTTAGGATAGACATAGATTTTGCCGCTGCCGGAGATGGGGGCATCCAGGTTGTGCAGGGGGAAACCCTCTTTAGCGCCCTGGGTCTTCTTGGACTCCAGTGGCTGCAGCAAACCTGACTCCGGCGAGCCGAAATCAAACGCCGTCACATTCATCCAGTACGGCACACTCGGCAACAGGTCAGTGATCTCAAACTCATATTCGTAGAACTTGAGATAGCAGTCTTCAGTGTACATGGTGTCATGAATCGAATCGGCCGGCAGGGTGCTCGGATCGATCATATTGGGATACGTCTTGCGGATCGGGGTGGTCACGCCCGGTTCGGAGGCATTGTAGCCATGCTTGGTGAAGTAAAACAGGGAATCCGGAAAGAGCGGATGCTGGTAGATGTAGGTCGGGGAGGAACGGAGGGGATCAAAACTGCTGTCGGTGCAAGGGTCGGGACCAGAACCATACAAACAGCGCAATTCCTCAAGAGTAAACGGTGATTCCGGCAGCTCCCAGCGACCGCTGGCTAAGTTCAGCACGTACTTGTCGTAGTTTTCGCAGTCATACGAGGCCACCAGTGACAGGCTGCTTTCCCGCTCGTCGCGACCGAAGTAGATGTTGTACCCTTCGAAGTCAATCTGCTGTGTCATGATGTCAAGAGCAGTCTCGGAGACCTTGCCGTTGAAGCGCACGTGCAGACCGTTGAGGATCGGCGTCAGCCAGAAATCCGGCGGAGGCGGCGGCCCGGCCGCCCGCCAGTCGGGAATGCCGTCCCCCCTGTACCACTCCGTGTCAGCCACGGTGTAGACCCACTCGCCACCGGTGAAAATCGAGTCGAGGTTGCACACCCGGTACTCACCTGCGTAGCCGTCGCCATCGGTGTCAACGCCCGGAGTGTCGTAAATCTTCTCCGCCCAGACGGCGTTTTTAGCCAGTCCGGAGAAATCGACATTGGCCAACCATTGCCTCGGGCTATACGGCAGGTTCTCTCCGTTGTTCGGATACAGGTGAAAGTTATCGCCGCAGAAGACGGCAAACACAAACGGCAGCGATTCCCCCGGGTCGATGTCAAAGGGACCATAGGACAGCAGGAAGACAACATCATCACCATCGGCAATCTCCGGAGCCATGTATATCGGCGGCTTCACCCACCCCGGCCTGCCACTGAGGGCAAAGTCGGCCGTGAAGAATGAGGGAAAGTCGATCTCCCCGTTGCGCAGAACATGGTAGCGATTGACATCTCGCACGGGCCAGCCGCTGTTCATGTAGTGGAAATCACGAAAGGACTCCCCCCGTTGCGGACCATAGTCTTTCCTCTGGCCGTCCGGAAAAAAGGAACGAGATCCCAACCACCAGTTAAACGACAGGGTTTGAAAAGGGTTCGGTGGTTGTAGCAATTTCAGTCCGAAAACACCGCGAACTGAAGCCCTGATAGATTGCGTGACCGGATCGATGATTGGTTCTTCGACCCATTGCCCCCTATACGGATTACCGTCGTTATCGGCTCCCCACGCCACATTGACAGTGTCAATCAGGCCGCAAGGGGAAGGACTGGGAAACTCTCTGAGAAAACCGCATACCTCTTCGATCCGCATATCGAAGTCGGGGCCCGGTGCAACCGGCATCGGAAGGTACCCTACATGCATCTCAGCGCACAACCCAATATAGGTATTTCGGATGCTCAAGTCCCCGACGTTGCGCAGGCGGGCGTTGAAAAAGACAATATCCCCGGCGTAGCTGTAGGACCAGGCGTAGGACTCCTGAGTGACCACTATCCCCAGGGGCTTGTGTCGGCGATGCTCATAGGGATCAGAACTGTACCAATGACGAGGAATTATGGTATCGGTATACGTCACAATTCGATCCTGCTCAGACACCGCGCCACGATATTTCACATCGAAGGGAACAAGCGAAGAGCGAGCCTCAATCTCTTGTCCGATTATCAAACCCGAAGTCCATTCCCATCCTCCGAGAAGCGTAGGACCGATTGTTGTGACCAGGGTGTCACTTCCGACCACGCCACCGGCCCAGAGACCGGCCACGCCAATGTAAATCCTGCCGGAACCAATGGGAAACTCACTGCCGGTGTAAATAACATCGCCGGTGATGCAGTCAGTAAGCAATATGCCGCCGACATATGGTATCCTGGCGAACAGGCCGTTGTCGAAAACTGATACTTTAAACCTGCCAATGTCGTGCTGTGATACGGAGAGTATAATTACATTCAGAGTGTCCTGGGGGGCAGTAGCTAAGTCTGTCCACCGGGTCCTTGCCAGTGAAGATTGAAAGTTTAAAAACAGTAGTGTAATGAAAAGCAATGGGGTGATCTTCCAGCTTACTTGGCGCCACCCGCTTAACGGCATCTCACCACCTCCTCGTCTTACAAATAATACTAATCGTCTCGAAATTTGTCAAGCTGAGAGGAAACAAAGCTGGCAATAGTGGACTATTTTAGAACTGCGGCATGACCGCACTGTGACACCTTTGAGGTCACGCCCGTAAGACTTCAAGGGGGGGTGACGAGACGATTTCGTCAACTGGGTGATCAAGAGCTCAGCGGCAAGAGCCACACTGAATGAGAGTTGACTTAACAGTCATTTAGCTCTGTGAGATTTAGGTTGTGCTGTCAGTTCCTTCTCACATATCAGTACTGCTTTCATCGCCAATCCTTTTCCGCCAGTGAAGACTGCAATCAGAATGTGACCTTGACACCATCTCCCCTGATACGTCTATTCCTATTTATCGAAATGTAGCCGGCGGTTCGGCTCAATCTGATGTTCCTCAACGTTACGGAATATCTTCTTGCGAAAGACCTACCCGTGATACTCATCAGGGACCGTTCAGCTAGTTCGACTTGCAGTTACTCTCCTATTGTTATGCACACCCGATCCTCGGAGGCGGACCACCTTTAAACAAATACTTAACCAGGTATGTCAGGTCAGCCACATTTACCTGGCAGTTACCATCCAAGTCACCTATGAAATGCGGGTCAAGCGGCTCTCCACTTTGGAATAGAAATTTCACCAAGTAGGTAAGATCAGCAACATTTACAGCATGAGAGTGATCCATATCGCCCAGAGTCCAGGTATAAAAGCTCAGTACGTTAGAGGACACGGTCGCCAGACCAGTGTCGGTGTTGGCCCAACCTTCGATTTTCCACCAAAACTGCTGATCAAAGCTCAAAGAATCAATCCATGTGAAAGACACATCCGTTATGGAGTCAATCACTGTCTCCTGTGAAAAGTCGCTCCTTCTGGCTATGCGTAAACGGTAGTAGATTGTATCATACGGACATGGTCCTATCCAGGCGGTCCAGGAAAACGTCGGGATCATATCATAAAGAATGGAATCAGGAGTGTCTGGGGGAGCGATCAGCTCTGGAGCTTGAAACCCGGGCATGTACACCAGGAAGTTTCTTGTTGCTGACGTGTCGCTGTTTCCTGACGCATCTGTCACTTCCGCCCGCCAGTAGTGCGTGCCATTCGCCAGCATGGAATTGGCCTGAATTTCGAGCGGCTCCAGAACCCGGTTGGAAACGCGCACTTCGTCGATTCGCCCAATGAAGGGCTCCGAGCTTGGACCAGCGCCTCCTATATATAACGGTTCAGAATGCATTGGTCCGAGCAACACGTCTTGAACACTGTCCGCTGCTTCACCATTCAAACAGAATCGAGCTGTGCCTTCGCTGGCGTCGACCGTTATAGCAACATATGACCACTTACCGGCAGGGATCACTACAGAACTTAGATACATGACAGATGTCCCTTCACCGGCAGTGAACATCAGTTTCCGATCGTTGTTAAGAATCATTTCGTAGTTCACAGTCCGTGCTTTGCCGCCATAGGCTCGTTTAGCAATTATCGACCGTAGTTGACCGTCGCCAGAAATATCAGGGCAAATCCAGGCCTCCATAGTAACCGCTCCGGTCTCTGGATCGATGTCAAGACTGGAATCATCAGGTACTTCCACGTAACCATTAGTGCCGTCGAGTTCGAGGGCATAACCAAAGTATCCCTCTGGCGACCAAGCCTTGCTGCCAAACAACTGGCCGTTATTACCATACACGCTCTCATCAGCGACTAATTCACTGTCGCAGTCGTCCAAGTGCCACAAGCCTACCGTGGATGCAATATCAGGTTGCAATACGGGTGATGTCCATTCATAATCCACCACTGTGCTGGTAATATTCTCCTGGACATGAATCAGATTTGCAGCATCTGTTGTCATGCCACCATAAACCCGTAGCATCATCGGGTTTTCGTCTGACACTGTCACGGTGAGCAGCATATATGGATTGGTGGTTGCACTGTCATCAACCGGAGAAACGAGGTCTACTGAAGGCGCAACTGTGTCGGGTATGACAGAGATTACAACCACCTGGGAATCAGCAGCCAGGGAATCATCGATGGCATAGAAGGTGATGTCGAAATCACCGAATTGATCGTAGTCAGGTGTCCATTCAAAAGTGCCCGTGCCGTTTTGGTGATCGGTTAAAGCTGCTCCATCCGGTAGCTGCGAAGTTGTCAGCTGGGGAATGTGTGGGTCAGGATCGCTGGCAGAAATATCGAAGGTCAGAGAATCCCCAACGTCCACGGTTTGTGGCAGAATTGTGTCTAACGATGGTGGGTGGTTGACAAAACCAATTGTGAGCGGATTCGATGATACAGTAGTACCTATTTCCGTTGTGGAAAACGGGGTAACATCGGCGTACCAGACTTCACCGATACTGGTTTCAGAGGGTTTTATTGTGTCGGATCCGTGGTATAGTGCCAAAACCTGCTCATAGGAGAGTGCATAATTGTATATCCTCACTTCATCTATCAGTCCATTCCACTGGGCCGAACCTATAAAAGCACCGATGAGCGTTGTTGCATCGGTGATATTCCATTTATCCACCGGAACCGTGGCAGTGTCAACCTCACTGTTATCTTTGTACAGAACCATCATCCCCGTGGCGTAGTCAAACGTCACCGCTACAAAATACCACTTGTATACCTCGAGGGGCACGGGATCCTTGACGATGTTCCATGTCCCGACTTGCCCTGCAGCAAGTCTGTTTTCTTGAGATTGGGAGGCATAGAGGGTGTGCCCGCCGGTGATATCTCCGCTTGAAATGATGTTATTGCTGGCGGCGGCATTTGTCATACACACCCGCGCCACTTTAGTGTATGATGACAGCGTGGGGAAGCTCTCGCCTGCATTCAGGTGGTCATTCCCGTCAAAATCGAAAGCACCGTTACCGTCGTGACCACCTGTCGAATCAAATGTCGGGTCGCCCACCATTGTGACTGTGTGGTTGTTGCCAGATAGGTCAAGAAGAGCGTTGGGCAAGTCTCCCTCGAAGGGGGTGTACAGATTCATCAGAGGCAGGCTGTCTTTGTACCAGGCTATGGCTGCGGTAGTAGCATTCCCCTGCAGGTCGTAGCTGCAGAACAGGTCGTCAGTGCTGATGGGATTTGGCGAAGTCGAACTGAGGGTAACATTGGCGAGTTCGGGATCGGCATCTACCGTGAATATCGCCTGGTCTTCATCAAACAGCCCCCCCGTATCGGTCGCTCTGAACGTAATCGTATCCAACCCATACCAGTCGGGACTTGGCACTGTTACCGTAGCCACACGATCCACTATGCTGACATTCAGGTAATCATTCCCGCTGAATGTCCAACTCATGTCTTCTGGCTGACCGTCGATGTCGGATACGTAATCATCAAGGTAAATGAGAGAAAAAGCCATGCCCTGATCAATGGCCTGATTGGGAATGTCCGAGACAACTGGGGCATCGTTTACGTTGGTAACCTCAAACGTGGCTGTATCTTCGTCGTACAGGGTGTCCGGGTCAGTGGCTCTGAAAACAACGGTTTCTGATCCATACCAATCAGGATCCGGCACCGTTATGGTAGCTATCCTGTCTGTTATGTCGACAGTCAATTCTGAGTTACCGGTGAAGGTCCATGTCATTTCATTGTCAGCGTGGTTAGGATCATCCACGTAATCATCTAGAGTTATGGCGGTGAACGACTGTCCTTCAGGTATTATCTGATCGGGAATACCAGATACAACCGGAGGATCAATTTTGATGGTTAACGTGTTTGAGGATTCTGTTGATCCCTTCTCCGTTTCAGAAAACGGGGTAACATCAGCATACCACTGTTCACCAACGCTTGTCTCGGTCGATTTGATTGTGTCCGATCCGTGGTACAGAGCCAGTAACTGCTCAGGGGACAATACATGATCATAGACTCTGGCATCATCAATCAATCCGATCCAGCAGGCTCCGTTAACCAACGCCCCGACAAGCGTTGTTGCATCCGTGACGTCCCTCTGTGCAGCCAGGATTGTGTCTCTGTCAACCTCCGCATCGTCTTTGTAGAGGATTATTTCGCCTGAAGTATAATCAAAGGTCGCGGCAACGAAATACCAGGTATCGAAAAGAAGTGGATCAGGGTCCTGAACAAAATACCAGTTCCCGGAATGCCCGGCTGTCAGACGAAGGCCCTGACTGGATGAAGCAAAAAAGGCATGTCCCCCGGTTCCATCCTGACTTGAGATGATATTGTTGCTGCCGGAACCGGTCATGTACACCCATGCGACTTTAGTGTACGATGACAGCGTGGGGAAACTCTCTCCTGCGTTCAGGTAATCATTCCCGTCAAGATCGAAAGCTCCATTGCCATCGTGGCCCCCTGTAGATTCCCATGTGGGATCACCCATCGCGGTGACAGTATGGCTGTTTCCCGATAAATCGAGAAGGGCATTTGTCGAACCGCCCTCCATAGGCAGATAGAGATTCATCAGGGGGACTCCGTCTTTGTAC
>CAYQDB010000030.1:0-6110 GCA_964416195.1 uncultured Ignavibacteriales bacterium | reverse complement strand
CGAACCGCCCTCCATAGGCAGATAGAGATTCATCAGGGGGACTCCGTCTTTGTACCAGGCAATGGCTGCAGTAGTTGCATCCGTCAGATTGTATGTACAGATCAAATCATCAGTGGTCAGGCAATTGGGTGAAGACGCCTTCAGCAAAAGGTTTGACACCCCAGGTGTCGCATACGTCGTTGTTGCTGCACTGACCACAATTGCTAAGGTAATCAGGATCGCAATCGGAATCGCAGTTGTGGATCTTTGAATCATTCTATATCATCCTTTCCTGCTATTGGCATATACACAGCGCTTAGTTCTTCTCAATTATTTATTCGCAACCTATCTCTGGCGGGGGGCCACCCTTGAACAGATATTTGACAAGGTATGTAAGATCGGCTACATTGACCTCACAGTTTCCATCCAGGTCTCCAATGTATGGAGGATCAAGCGGCTCTCCACCCTTGAACAGGAAACCAACCAGCCGCGTCAGATCGGCCACGTTAACATCATGTGAGAGATCAACATCACCCAAGGTCCAGGTCCAGAATGACATCTTTTCCGAGGGAGCGGTCACAATAGCTGTATCCAAGTCGACCCAAGCGACCACTTTACACCAATACATAGTGCCAAAATCGAGCTGTTCTAACTCCCATGTGTATCCGGGGCTTATAAGTGAATCGATCTTTGTCACCCACAGGAAAAAGTTTGAATCAGTGCTTATATATAGATCGTAGTAAGTGGTTTTGTCAGGATATGGACTGTATGCGATTGTCCAGCTGAAGGTCGGGATCGTATCATATACGATAGAAGTGTCAGGTGGTTCCAGGAGCGTCGGAGGTTTAAGTGAGTCAGCGTTGATTTGCAGCGTGTTTGACGAAATGGTGATGCCCATTTCAGTGGTCGAAAATGGGGTGACATCAGCATACCACTGTTCACCGACACTTGTCTCCGTCGATTTTATGGTATCCGGTCCGTGGTACAGCGCCAGTAACTGCTCAGGGGACAATACATAATCATAGACCCTGGCATCATCAATCAACCCGTTCCAGCAGGCTCCGTTAACCAACGCCCCGACAAGCGTTGTTGCATCCGTGACGTCCCTCTGTGCAGGCGGTACTGTGTCCCGGGCAACCTCGGCATCGTCTTTGTAGAGGATTATTTCGCCTGAAGTATAATCAAAGGTCGTGGCAACGAAATACCAGGTATCGTAAAGAAGTGGATCAGGGTCCTGAACAAAATACCAGTTCCCAGAATGCCCGGCAGTCAAACGAAAGCCCTGGCTGACCGAAGCGAAGAAGGCATGTCCCCCGGTTCCATCCTGACTTGAGATGATATTGTTGCTGCCGGAGCCGGTCATGTATACCCGTGCGACTTTAGTGTACGATGACAGCGTGGGGAAACTCTCTCCTGCGTTCAGATAGTCATTCCCATCAAAATCGAAAGCTCCGTTACCGTCATAGCCACCTGTGGGCTGCCATGTGGGATCACCCATGGCAGTGACAGTATGGCTGTTGCCCGATAAATCGAGAAGGGCATTGGTCGAACCGCCCTCCATAGGCAGATAAAGATTGATCAAGGGAGCCGCGTCCTTATACCACGCAACAGCAACAGTGATCGCACTTCCTTCCAGTTGGTATTCACAAATCAAGTCATCAGTGGTGATACTGCCAGGTGAAGTAGCTGTCAGAGTCACACCACTTACCCAAGGCGTGGGATCTCCGATGGTAAGTGTATTCGAAGCTACAGAATCACCCACTTCACTGGCGGAAAACGGGGTAACTTCCGCTTGCCATACCTCGCTCACACTGGTCTCTGTGGATTTTATCGTATCCGGCCCGTGGTACAGAGCCAGTATCTATTCGGGCGCAAGCACATAATCATATAGTCTCGCGTCGTCAATCAGCCCGACCCATTCGGCCACGTTGTTAAAAGCGCCTATGAGCAGAGTCGAGTCGGTAATGTCTCGCCTATCTCCGGGAGCCGTGGCCGTATCAACCTCCAGCCCGTCCTTGTACAGTACCATCATGCCGGTGGCGTAGTCAAAAGTCACTGCCGCAAAGTACCATATACCGGTATCAAGGGGGGTCGGATCCTGAACAATGTTCCATGTTCCGACTTGCCCCGCGCTCAGTCTGTTTCCCTGAGACTGGGAGGCGTACAGAACATGTCCCCCCGTAATGTCTTGGCTGGAAATAACGTTATGGCTCGCAGCGGAATCGGTCATGTAAACCCATGCCACCTTAGTATACGATGACAGTGTTGGAAAGACTTCACCTGCGTTCAGGTAAAAACTTGGTCCAAACTCAAATGCCCCCCTGCCGTCGTGTCCGAGCGTGTCTCTCCACGCGGCAGCAGCGCTTCCTTGTGCGATGACCTCATGGTCATAGCCGGAGAGATCGAGTATCGCGTTGTCCGGTCCGCCTTCGAAAGGCGTGTACAGCGTCATTAAGGGGGCGGCATCTTTGTACCAGGTAACAGCTGCAGTTGTGGCCTCTCCCTCCAGATCGTAGCTGCAAATAAGATCATCATCTGTTGAGTTTTCCTGGGATGTTGCAGCCAATACGACGTTTGAAACTTCAACGTCATCTGACGGCGATGGCGGGGGAAGAATACTTGTTAGCACTTCATGCCACTTTTGGGCCATTTTTGAATAGCCGACGTCGTTGGGATGAACAGCATCAGCCAGATCTTCCGGGTAGTTCAGAGCACTCTCCATGTCTACCATAATCAGGTCATCTCCGAAGACGATCCGCTCTTGCACCATCGCCCCGACAGAATCGTTAAAGGCGATCGTTACGGGATCGTCACCATCCCAGCGCAATACAATTCGTGCTATGATAACCGTGACCTGTGTTTCTCGAGCTGCTTCCCACTGGTCGATGGTATCCAGAATAGCTTCTACTTCAGCAATATCCTCGTTGCCACCTACGATATCACAAATACCAACATGGAGCAGTACTACATCAGCCGGGTTGTCAGAAAGCCAATTGTAGATGTTATCTCTGATTTGGTCGGCTCTGCAGCCACTGTGTCCTTCGTGGGTTCTGTCGAAATCAGGAGGATTACCATTGACCAGGCTGCCTACCAATTCAAAATTGTAGTTCTCGTTTTCTAACATAAGGTAGAGGGGGCGTCGATACCCGACTTGCCCCGAACTGCCGCCGCCTCTTGTGATAGAATCGCCAAGCGGCATGATCTTTATTGGAGTGTCATTGGCGCTGACAGTAGTTGCCAACAAAACGACAATCATGACCAGTCCCAACAGTACTGAACCCGTCAGCATTGTGAATTGAATCATTCTCCTACGCATTCTATTCGCTCCCATACTCATGAGTTGATTTATGGTTCATGATATAAATTGATTGGATTTTCAACTGCTTGGAGGATTCCCTGCCCCGTCAATACAGCCCTTCCTATTACGTTGGGCAGCAGGTTCATAAGAGGCTGAACCTTACAGATTATGCCTTGCCTGGAAATGTTAAGAAACCACAACATACGCTTCTGCAAGCTCTGCTAATAACCCAGATGCAATTGCATCTGAACAGGGTCAGCGATTTGAGGTAATTGCTGTGGGGTGTGATGTCTATTTTAGAATATGGTGCCACTCCTTGTGGCAACTCTACACTATACCGAGCTATTATGAAAATCCCTATTAATTCAACCTCCAGCCGATCCCCGGCAAACAACCGGACTCACCATGCCCACGATTGAGGACTGGACCGACCGAATAATAAATGCGCAACTCATCATACCTAAAATCGCCTAGTGTCAAGTGTTCTTAGTAGTTGACTATTGCTGATTCTCCTTTCATTTGCTCCCATGCTTTCCAAGCCACCTGTGAAATAAGTTGGTTTCACTTAGGCTCTTTTCCCTTCACGGGAGCGTACACCAATACATACCTGTGTCGTTCCCTTCCGCTTATAAATATATCTTGGGCAATTAAAGTCGTCAATAGGGGGAATCCCCCATTTTGAAGAGATTATTTTACGATCGTAGATTGGAATTGTACACGAAGTGAGGAAAAAGGTGAGGCAACCTACAACGGAATGATGCCCTCCTTTGCAGCAAGGCGAATCAACTGGGCGATGCTCTTACACGACAGCTTACCCATTATGTTACCTCGATGATGCTCTACGGTTTTGTAACTTATGTTTAATTTACCCGCTATCTCTTTACCGGAATACCCTTCTACTATCAATTGAAATACCTCCCGCTCTCGTTTTGATAGGCTGTCAATTGGCGGAGAAAATTTTCCACCCTGCACCAAATTAACATGGTCATGAATAATCAATTCATCGATCTTTCCGCTAAGATAGACTTGCCCATCCAGGACGGCATTTATAGCCTCAAAGAGCTCATCGGCATCTATGTCCTTAAGAAGATACGCAACCGCCCCCTGGTCCAAGGCGCTGCGTATATATGTGCTCTTGTCATGCATTGAAAGGATAATTATTTTCCCGGAGGGCCATAGTCTCTTTATCTGGCTGATAGCGTCAAGCCCATTTAACTCCGGCATCGATATGTCAAGGAATATGATGTCTGGCTTTGCCTTTTCGATTTTCTGAAGCGCCTCCCTGCCATTGCCTGCTTCACCGACAATTCGATAACTGCTGTTTTTCAGCAGCAGTTCCGCAAGGCCTTGTCGGAAAATCCCATGATCATCAACAATGAATATTCTGACTTCTCTCATAGCACCTCTACTCTACTGACACAGATACTTCAAAGGAGGCTCCTCCACCCTCTTTAGTGTTTATAGTAAGCTGACCGCCCATCAACTCGACTCTTTCTGAGATGTTGAGCAGGCCGAAACTCGAACTGGATGACCATGTTCCCTTTACCCGCTCAAGATTAAAACCTTTCCCGTTATCTGCAACATACAAGACCATTCTATCAGATGTAAACTCAATTCTCACATCAACCGTATCTGCTTTGGAATGTTTATGGATGTTGAGCAGAATCTCTTGGAAAATCCTGAAGATATTCACTTGCTTATACGGGTGGATATAGGGTTGATCGCCGATAATGTTGAAGTTGCATTTCATTTCTTGACATTGTCTTTCAAAGTACCATTTAATGGTGGGCACTAACCCAATGTCATCAAGCATTTGCGGCCTGAGGTCTGTGGAGATATCCCTTAAGTCACTGATAGCTGCTGAGATAGTGGATGATGCTTCCTTAAGAGATGTATTATCCTGACTGGCATTGTCAAGCACGGCCTTCTCCACTCTTATCTTTGCCAAGCCAAGTTTCTGTGCGACAGTATCATGAAGTTCTCGGGCCACAAGTTTTCGATCATTCTCCTGAACTTCGATAAGACGATTGGAAAGTTTCTTTAGACTTTCCTTCTGCTCCCTTAGAAGTATTTCCTTTTCTCGTAGTTCCGTAACATCTCTAAAAAAACCGATTACGACTTCTTGTCCGTCCAGTTCTACTCTGACTCCCTTGATATCGACATAAACTGTCACCCCGTCTTTCCGCGTAATAGGTAACTCGACTACAAAATCTCTCTTTCCTTCTGCAAGTGTGTCGAAAACGGATTTAACTTTATCTCCGGATCCCTTTATAACAAGGTCCTCCATACTTTTCTGCAGCAATTCCTTGGCACTATATCCCATCATGTCGCAGATAGCAGGATTGGCAAAAAGGAACTGTCGCGTGCGAACACTTACGGCAAGAATTCCATCAGGAGCTGATTCTACCAGGGTTGAATAGCGCCTTTCGCTTTCCCGCAGCGCCTCGTCCGCCCGCTTACGCTCGGTGATGTCGGTGAAGAAACCTACATTACATTCTATTCCATCTATCAAAACCTTGGACGATTTGATATCAGCATAAATCATTGTGCCGTCTTTTCGCAGACACGGGATCTCTTGTGCTAACGTTTTTTCTCCTCGTACTTGAGCCTTGAATTCAGAAATCGCATGCTCCAAGGCGTCTTGGGTATGAATGTCAACTACACCCATTTGTTTCAATTCTGCTTCAGTATAGCCCAACATTCTACATATGGCCGGATTGGCATACTTGAATTTCTTTGTTTCAATGTCTACTACAAGTATCCCCTCAGCAGAACCATCGAATAATGTCCTGTATCTCTCTTCAGATTCTCTTAGCGCCTCCTGGGCCTGCTT
>CAYQDB010000029.1:0-24101 GCA_964416195.1 uncultured Ignavibacteriales bacterium | reverse complement strand
CGGCCACGGTGGAGGTATTCCAGGCCAGGCTTGATCCGAGCGGCTACGGTGAAGGGGAGAGGTATCTTGGTTCTGCGATCACGGATGCTGCTGGGAATTGGGGCCTTACAGATGCAACGCTGCTGCCGGGAGATTCCGTTACAGCTACCGCGACCGATGCGAGCAACAACACCTCGGAATTCAGTGCTACTATTGAGGTTACGCAGCCCGATTGGGACTGCACCGATAATCCTCCGCCGGGTAAAACGGCCGGCGGCTATGAGGCCGAGTCCAATGACAATTGTGCAACCGCTAATTACGCCGCATGCGAAACAGCATACTGCGGCGACATTGTGCCCAATACCGACGTGGACTGGTGGGTGGTCACTCTTCCCACGGATACCTGCTACTGCCTGCATGTCCGGGTCCTGGCCGATGACACGCCGGGCCAGTATGCTTATGGCGGGGGATTGAATCCGAACCTTACTATCTACGCCAGTGACTGCGTCACGCAGTTGTTCTACAATGACGATTACAACGGGACGTTCCCCGATGCTGTGGGTCAGGATTCCCAGTATGATTGTCTGGATCCGGGAAATTGCCATCAGCCGGGAAGCACTTTGTACATTAAGATTGCTTCCTCTCAGTATACTTCGGGTCCCTACCTTTTGATTATCAACTGCGACACTTGTGCGTGCCCGACTGCGGAGCTGGATACCTGTGAGTACTACAAGCCGGCGTATGTGGATTATGCTCCGGCAGGCATGCCGGATTTTGACCAGAAGCAGGACGCGTGGACCAGTCCAGTATCCGGTGCCTGGTCGCATTGCGGCCCGGTGGCGCTGGGCGACTGTTTCTGGTGGTTCGACTCCAAGTTCGACACCAGTACCACTCCTCCTCCGGCCATCAACGACAACTACCCACTGGTGCAAAACTACACTGGAGCTCTTGTCGATGACCATAATGCTTCTAACGTCATCCCGTTTGTCGATTCGATGGCGCTCTATTGCAACACCAATCCGCCCGGACAAAGCGGCACCAATGTCTTTGACCTTGCCACAGGCGCTCAGAACTGGCTCAACAAGGTCGGGCTGGGTACCAAGTTCAACATTCAGGTGGTACCGATCGATCCAGTCTTCGGTTTCGAGTATATCCGCGAACAGGTTCTGCTCAGCCAGGACGTTATCCTGCTGATCGGGTTCTGGCAGGAAGTGGGCGCTGACTACTGTGAGCGGCGCGGCGGTCACTTCCTAACGGTTGCCGGCGTCTGCACTGATCCGGCTGACTCAGCGATATGCGTCTCTGATCCGTATTTCGATCTCAATGGGGGCAATCCGCCCGGTCCGCCTCCGCACGGCGCCGGTGTTCACAACGATGCGCAGTATGTCTCCGGTCCTCACGGAACGATGCATCATGATAAGTACTATGTTATTCCTGCGATGTGCGCCCCATCGGGGGGAGACCCGTGGGTAGTTGAGCTGGCCAATTACGCCGCTGTTCCTGGTAACGTTGCCAACTTCGACGGTCAGAACTCGTACGACCCGACTGCGGCTCCAGCGCCTCCAAACGGTCTGCCTGTACACGCGTTGATTGAATTTGCAGTCGTGATCTGCCCGGTTGAAGAAGTACCGGAGCCGACGATCGGTAAGGTCAAGCATTGTATTGACACTCTTAGTTACAATCCCTCAATGGGAAGCCCTGTTGGAACCAACTGGCATGAGCTGTGGCCGGACTACTGTGAACACTGGATTTGCAGCAGTTGGATAGACAACGGTGATGGTGTGTTGAGCTACTGCGACACAATCGACTTCACGCACATACCGACTGGCCGGAAGATATGGGAGCATGTCGAACTGGTGACGCCTACTATTACTGTCAGCGATTTGAGCGTTCCGGGTGACATTATGTATCTTGACTGTCTCGATCCGAATCCACTGTGTACGGCCATCACGAGTCCCATTGGCACCTACTGGCATGAGGTCAATCCAACGTACTGCACGGTTTGGAAGATCACCAGCTGGACAGACAACGGTAACGGCTATCTCGACTATTGCGATGATATTGATCTTGAAACCATCGGAGGGGTCGCAACATTTAATGGACACGTCGACGGAATAGAGACCGATGTCATAACTACGCCACTGCCGATTCCGGATGCTGATGAGTACGATCACAACATAGATGGATACGTGCCCTCCAACGGCGATCCTACCGGTACGATGTGGCATGAGCTCTGGCCGGTTTATTGCCAGTGGTGGGAGCTTTCGGAATGGCATGACAATGGTGACGGTGTTCTTAGTTTCTGCGACACCATCAAATTCCGGAGCCCGGTAGAGCCAGATTCGGTTATCTTGAAACACGTCGAGGAGGTAACCCTGACTATCAAAGCGGCCAATGAGATAGACAGCTTCTACTTCGACTTCATGTGCGGTAACCCGAATGTTGATCCTATCACTGATCCGATCAATACCTTCTGGCACCAGGTTTGGCCAAGTTTCTGCCAGCGTTACCTGTGTGTCGGCTGGACTGACAACGGCAGCGGTGTTCTGGATTTTTGTGACTATATTGACCTGATGGCCATCAGTGGCCCCGATTCAGGCACCGTGGCACAGTATCATGTGAAAGCTGCGGAGACTGATATCATCACTACTTATATACCTACCGGGGTACCGGGTGATACCTGCGACTACTACAAGAAATCGTATGGTGATTACTCCCCGTTCAGCATACCGGACTTCGATCAGAAACAGGATGGCTGGATCGGTGGGCCTGGCCCGGCCTGGTCCTACTGTGGTCCGGTTGCCATGGCTGACTGCTTCTGGTGGATGGACTCCAGATTTGAGCCAAACCCGGTTGATCCACGGCCGTTCTATCCAGGCCCTGGGAACCCGCCCCCCAATGATGGCTACCCATTGGTACAGTCATACGAGCCGACCGGGGGCCTCTGGGATGACCATGACACTAACAATGTCATCCCATTTGTCGATTCCTTGGCTCTTTACTCCAATTGTAACCCGGGGACGAATGGCACCTGGATTATGGATCTGTACAATGGAGCTATCGGTTGGATTGCGAAGTACGGATTGGATACAGTCGATAATGACCTGCGGGTTAACCCGATCCCTTCGCCTGATTTTGACATAATCAAGACAGAACTCCTAAACTGTGAGGATGTCATCCTGCTGCTCGGATTCTACGAGGATCAAGGTGGAGTGTGTTGTCGCTTGGGTGGTCACTACGTGACCGTTGCCGGTGTCTGCACCACTGATACCAGAATCTGCATTTCTGATCCCTGGTACGACAAGAATGAAGGTGAACCGCCGGCAGGCTCAGCACACGGTCCTAGTATCCACAACGATGCTTGGTATATTTCCGGGCCTCACGGGCAGGTACAGCATGATGCCTACTTCTCACCAGACAACCCGATGCTGTGCATGCACCCGCAGCCCCCGATTGTGGAGCTGGTTGACTACCCAGATCTCTGGCCGGATATCCAGAACTTCCAAGCGCTCAATCCTACGGAACCGATGATGCCTCCTTGCACATATTCAGGCGGTGACATTTACACGATGGTCGACTGGGCTCTTACGATCTCGCCGTGTTGCCTGAACCGAGGCAACGCTGATCACATTATTGGAATTGGCGGGCCGATTGATGTGGCCGACCTGACTTATCTTGTTAAATATCTCTTTAAGAATGGGCCGGTACCGCCCTGCCTTGAAGAAGGTAATGTTGACGGCATTATAGGCCCTGGAGGGCCAATCGACGTGGCCGACCTGACCTATCTCGTTTATTATCTCTTCAAGAATGGGCCGGCGCCGCCACCCTGTCCCTAGTTGAGGAGCCAACCGGAACGGTAGGTTCCATTTGAAATCCGCGGCCACCCCCGCTTACAGCGGGGGTGGCCGTTTCGTTATACCCTCTGCTTAGCCTGGATAATTCACAAGTTTTTCGTTCACGTCTTTGCGAGTCCGCCCCAGGCGGACGACGTGGCAATCTCTTGCTTTGGAAATAGTCGCACAACTGAGATCACCACGCTCCCTCCGGTCACTCGTGATGACTCGTCGACAAGCTGTTGCAGGATAAGCTGGAGTTTATGAATGACGCCGGTTAGTGAAAACTTTCTTGAAAAATAATCTTGTACTTGGCCTGGAGACTATTATATATTGGGCGCGTTGAAATAGTAAGAAGTATGTGAAATAAGTATTGGAGGAAGTTGCAATGGCTATGTTCATCACAGATGAATGTACAGCTTGTGGGCTCTGCCTGCCCGAATGCCCAACCGAGTCTATCGCCGAGGGCGACATCTATGTCATCGATCCGGATACCTGCAATGAGTGTGAAGATCAGGATGAAGGCCCGCATTGTGTAGAGGTTTGCCCCATTGATGATTGTATTATAAAGGCGGAGTAAACAGCATCTTCGTATAACAATTTTGAAGCCGCCTGTTTAGGCGGCTTTTTTTTATCGGGTCCGGACATAGCCTTCCAGATTCGGCAAACACCAGTGCTGGTGGGGAAAATAGCGGGAAGAAATCAAAAAAAGAGGGCGCTCTTCTGGTTGGGTAGAGGGGGCTAGGAAACTACCCAGGGACAGCAGAGAGTCACCCTCGTTAGTTGCTAATTTGTGCAAATCTTCAAATTTGTCAAGTTTTTTATGATCGTTTTTGCGAAAAAAAATGAAAGGCCGAAGTTAATACCTGACGATCTTGATCGGTATCGTCAGGATTGTTGGATCTGCAACTCCCTTTTTCTCAACCGCCAGAGTGAAGTTGGAAGAGTAAGTTCCCTGTGCCAAGTCTTCCCGGGGGGTAATCTCCAACTCAAGAGCCTGACCTCTCTTAGCTCTATCTTTCACTATGGTTACAACAAAGCTGGAATCAAATTGCTCTCGGACTCTAAGGCTGATTTTGTCAAATTCAGTGTTTTTGACGGTTATCTTCCTGGACTTTTGCGAAGGGAGAAAGAACAGGGAAATGGGATCGGGTTTGATGCCATGAAACCATTGCCCCACCTGCGACAAAAAGAAGAACTGCACTTTGGGCAGCAACGGGTGGTCGGTCGATACGGTAAACGATTTGCTGGTCGGCCCATAGAAATCCTTGCTGTTGAACTTCAGTCTGAAGAAAGCCGTGTCTCCCGGTTCAACAATCGAGTCCAGCGATGACACCTTAGTGCAGTCACAGGACGGGATAGCTTTGATTATCCTGAAGGCCTCTTTGGTTCTGTTCACAAGGTAAAAAGTGTGATGCACTGGGAAATCAATACCGAGATGTCCGAAGTCAAAAAATAGCTCTTCGTGGCGGGGACCTATCTCAACCCGTTGCTCAGTCCCTGCCTGTACTGCGCTGAAATGAAACGAAATTATCAGCGCTAGCGACAGCAATAGCAATAGCTGATGACTGTCTCTCATGGCCAGTGATCAATCTCCTTTAGTGATGGCAGAAAGCCGTATTTACGCATCCAGTTATCATTGTAGCATTTGCTAAGATACCGTATGCCGGCATCTCCGAAAATTCCTACTATGAGCGAGTCAGGGCCAAGACTTGCCGCAACTTTCTCCATCGCGAACGCCACCGCTCCTGAAGACCCGCCGCCAGATATGCCTTCTTTCTTGGCAATCAAGCGCGCCCGGTTGAAGGAATCCTTGTCCGAAACGGTGATGACTTCGTCTACAAGCTCGGTATGAAGGGCATCTGTAACCACGTCTGATCCAATCCCCTCTACTTTGTATTCATACCCTACTGTTTCCCTTTTGTTCTTAATATATTCAGCGAAGATTGAGCCTTCGGGATCGACCGCTATGGCCCTGATGTTGGGATTTTTCTCCTTGAGGTAACGAGCGGCGCCAGAGAACGTACCTCCTGTTCCTATACCTGCCACAAAGTGCGTGACCTTGCCGTCGGTATCGTCCCATATCTCCGGACCGGTCGATACGTAGTGCGACTCGACATTATCCTGACTGTTGTACTGGTCGAGATCGAAATAGCCGTTTTCTTTTGCCAGTTTCCGGGCGACCATGAAAAAGCCTTCGGGGTCGTCATATCTCGCTGTTATTGGTGTGATAATCACCTCAGCGCCATATGATTTGATAAGGTCGATTTTCTCCTGGCTGGTTTTCTCAGGAGTAGTTAGGATAGCTTTCAAACCCAGTACAGAAGCAGCCATGGCCAACGCCGAGCCAGTGTTTCCCGAGGTGTTGTCAACAACCGTGTCGCCGGGTTTCAATCGACCCTCAGCCATTGCCTTAGTAATAATGTGGTATACCATCCGGTCTTTGAGCGAGCCGGTGGGGCTGAAGAACTCAAGTTTTACAAAGGCCTGAGGTCCGTTAAGGGGAATACCGGTTTTCAGGCGGACCAGTGGCGTCCTTCCAATGAGCTCAAGAATGTTTTCGTGCACGCGCATCTGTCGTCTTTTGCTATGATATAGTTTATGCAATTGTTATACGATATTCAATTATATTAACCTAAAAAAACGTCCTTGCTTTTAGTTGACAGACAAGTGACTTCTGATATTAATGGGTATTGAAGTATTTTGCCGAGAGGGCGGCGATGAGATTGAAAAAATGGTTTCATACTCGTAAGAGTGCTGTGGAGGTAAAATGAGCATTTGGAAGATGTTGGCTTTTCTTGGTATCTGCGCCTTGCTGGCGGCTGGCTGTTCCCAAAAGAAGGAAGAGGCTGCACAGTTAGAGAAGGAGATGATGCACGAAGAGGCTGGGGCTGTTGACACCACTGCCGGAGCTTCATTAGCGCCGGGTGATACTGCAGAACGCGCTGCTACCGGTATGGATGTGAGCGCAATTCCTCAGGAAGAGGAGCCGGAATTTGTACCGCAGCAGGAAGCAGGGGGGTATGTGGTGCAGGTGGCTGCCTGCGAATCGCTGGAGTATGCACGGTATTTGATGGATAAGTATACTGCACGCGGTTACAGCCCCTATCTGACCACGGTTACGGTCGAGGGGCAGACATACTATCGGGTGCGCATCGGCGGGTTTGAGACGCAGCAACAGGCGAGCGAGCTTCAAGCCGAGCTGGTCAACAAGTACTCGGTGAAAGCCTGGATTGACAAGACTGATTAGTTTACACCAGTAGGAGTAGATTGGCAGGTCTGCCTGAGAACTGCCTTACTGCTGCTGCGTTATTCAGCAGTTCGTGCCACGTCGCGCCTACCGCGGTCTGCGAAGTAAGGCAGAAATGAATTGCAACTACTGAGGCGGCAAGCCTGAACCTCATGAGTTCACCTGCAATTGTGATGTGCCACAAAGCCCTGCGGACATGGAAGTCATTTTGTGCTGATCCAGCGCATCTCTGGGCTTTTTCTATCAGGTAGAATAGGAAACGCGGGGGTATATGTCAATGTTTCTATTGGGGATGCCGGGAAGACAGCAGGAGAGATCTCTGGTCCGCCCTTGCTCTGAGCCGGCTCTTCCAATATATTGAGAGAGGCCACTCGATATAGGCTACGTCGATGCCATAACACGGACGCAGCCAACTTGTACAACATGTGTCGTAGGGGAGAAGACGATGAAGCGTTATTGCATGATAGTTGCCTTGCTGGGCGTAGTGTTAGTCAACCCGGCTAAGGCGGAAGGGGAAGATTCTATGTCTATCGGGCAGCGATTCCACTATGAGACCGGTTTCAGTGAGAAAGGCTACAAGGGAGAAAGGATCAGTTGGGGCGAGAAAGTGCCTCTGTACAAGAGGTATGGCGGCGTTCCCAAAGTGAAGCTGCCGGAAGCGGATTTCGAAGGCATGAGCGTGGAACAAGCCATAGGTGAGAGAAGATCGGAGCGTGACTTCACGGACCAGTCCATAAGCCTGGAAATGCTGGGGCAGGTCCTGTTATCTGCGGACGGCATTACCTATTCAGGCGCCGGGTATGATTTCCGGGCTGCTCCATCCGGCGGCGCCCTCTATCCTATCGAAGTCTACGTCATAGCCGGGAACGTTGACTCGCTAGCAGACGGTCTGTATCACTTCCAGGTCTCAGATAGCAGCCTGGAACTTATCAGGAAGGGGGATTTCAGGGAATCTGCCCACAAGGCAGCCAATGAGCAGGACGCTGTGGGTAGTTCGCCGGTAACGATCATTCTTACAGCGAGGTTCGACCGCTCAACAGTCAAGTACGCCGATCGAGGCTATCGCTATATTTATATCGAAGCCGGCGCAATTTCCGAGAATGTCTACCTTCAGGCCACTTCGCTGGGCCTGGGAACAGTAGTGGTGGGCGCCTTCAACGATGATGTGCTTAATGGGCTGTTGGGAATTGATGGCGTGAATGAGGCGGCCTTGCTGCTGATGCCGCTCGGATTCCCGCGCTGAGGCTATACATCGGCTGTTTCACCGGTTGGAATCTCGGATGGAATTTGCTGATATGCGTGCAGGAACCACTCGATCCATTTCTTGACGTTGTTGCGGCGGACTTCGGCACGAAGAATTCTCATCCGCTGTCGCCGTTCTTCCGGGTCCATGATGTAAGCGCTGTAGATGGCGTCGGCGGTGCCTTCAATATCGTACGGGTTGACCACAATGGCTCCCTTGGCCATCTGCTCCGCAGCACCGGCAAACTCCGACAGGATGAGAATGCCGTCATTGTCAATCGAACTGGCGCAATACTCCTTAGACACCAGGTTCATGCCGTCTCGTAGAGGCGTGATCAGGGCGATTTCGCAAGCGCGGTAATGCCCCAGCAACTGGGTGCGGTCGAGAGTGCGGAACATGTAGTGGATGGGAATCCAACCGTGTCTTGAAAAGCGGCCGTTTATTCTTCCGGCCAGGCTATCCAGATTCTCCTTGAGGTTCCGGTAGTCCGGCACACGTAGTCGGCTGGGGACGACAATCTGGATGAGAGAAATGTTCTCCTGGACATCCGGGTACTTCTCCAGCATCCGTTCAAAGGACATGAAACGTTCAGGAATACCCTTTGTGTAATCCAGGCGATCCAGTCCTAAAACCAGTATGCTGCTCTTTACGTTCTCGTGGACAAACCAGGCGGCATCGGCGACCTCTTTGGTTTTCGCAGCTTCGTTGAATTCGTTGAAATCAATACTGATCGGGTAAGTGCCGAGCCGTATTGCGCGATTCCCGTAGGTTACGATCGATTCTTTTTTGTAATTCTTTATTGTAGCTCCCGGCACGAAAGCTTTCACACACTGAATGAAGTTGCGCCAGTCATAACGGGTTTGAAAACCAATGTGATCGTACTCCAGTAAGCTTTGTATTATGTCACTTTTCCACGGGAGTCGGCGGAAGAGGTCACGGGAAGGGAAGGGGATATGCAGGAAAAAGCTGATATGGTGATTGATATCCATCTCGCGCAGGAAATACCCCACCAGCATGAGTTGGTAATCGTGAACCCAGACAAAACTGTGGGGCTCAATAAGTCCGGCGACTACCTCGGCAAATCGGCGGTTGACATCCACGTAAGCAACCCACCCCTCGGCATCGAAGGTACAGTGCCCCAGCAGGTCGTGAAATAGCGGCCAGATAGTTTGATTGGAAAATCCTCGGTAAAACTTCCGAACATCCTCTTCTGCCAGAATCACCGGTTTCAGGTCGTAGTCCTGTTGGGTGCTGTATGCCTCAATCAGCGAGACCGCTGGAGCCTCTGACCCACATCCTGGCCAGCCGACCCATACTCCGCGGTTTTCCCGCATAACCGGGGCTAGAGCCGTCACTAACCCTCCGGCGCCCGGTCCCACCTTCCAGTTGCCATTGTCGTCTATTACGGCAACCGGCAATCTGTTGGAAACTACCAGTAGGCGTCTTCCCGATAGTTGCATCTACCCTCTCCTTGCCTCGCTTTTAAGAACCTGCTTACCCCATGCTGACGCACTGGCTCAGCCCATCAGCACATCGCATTCATTTTGCAATATACAAGGTTTGGGTCGGATAGGCAAACTCTATTCCTTCTTTTTCGAAGTAGCGTAGGATTTCAAGGTTGATTTGCTGCTGTGTATCCATGTAGATGTTGTAGTCAGCGCTTAGCACGTAGTAAACACATTCGAACGCCAGAGCCGAATCACCATACTCTTTGAAATGAACCCGATCAAATCTGGTGTCACTTGTCGACTGAATAATCTTTTTGACTGTTTCCGGGATTGCCTCGACCTTCTCGATCGGCGTCTGGTATGTCACACCAAACGAGAACACCACTCTGCGTTCGTTCATTCGCTTGTAGTTCCTTATGCGGGTGCTCACCAGGTCGGTGTTTGAAAAGATGAGCTGCTCACCGGAGAGCGATCTGACGCGGGTGGTTTTTATCCCAATTTTTTCGACAGAACCCATGAGATCACCGACAATAATGAAGTCTCCTACTTCAAATGGTTTGTCCATCAAAATAGCTACCGAACAAAACACGTCTCCCAGTATGTTTTGAATAGCTAGGGCGATGGCGATCCCACCCACGCCGAGTCCGGCCACAAGTGTCGTGATATTCACGCCGAAGTTGTCCAGAATCAAGAATGCTACGACAGACCAGACTACAATTCGCGCAAAAAAGGATATGGCAGTGAGCGCAGAAGCGCTTCCCGGGTCTTTTTCACGTCGAACCTTGCTAATCCGAGCAAGCAGTGTATCAGTAAGGGCGTTGCCCCACACAGCTACTTGAAGGAAGAAGGCCATGGTAACAATAATCTTGATGATGTGATCAATGTTGTCAGGCAATGTCAGAAAAAGTGAACCGAAGTAGAGCGCTACAATAGCAACTACGAGAGAATTGGTTCGCTTGATTATCTCCATAAGAACGTCATCGATCTGACTGGTAGTACGCTTAGCCACCACGCCCAGGCGGTGTACTATGAACAGCTTAACGACTTTGATCACGAAGTAGGATCCGATGGCCAGGCCAATCGCGATGATCCATTCCAAAACCGTGTTGTTAAGGTAGGTGGTTTCTAAAACATCCATGATTTATCCTCCACACTCAAGCCACCTTTCAAGGAACTGGAGCAGTTCTTGCGGCGGTCTAATCCAGAGATCGGCAGCAGTCTCGCGTTTGGAGTCGCGGACTAAGATGCTTAACCCGCGCCCTCGAAGTGCCCTGAAGGCATCCTCGTCGGTCAGATCATCTCCCAGATAGGCCAAGACCGCTTTAGCACCCATCTCTGCTGTAATCCTTTCAACAGTGTTTGCTTTTGTTGTCCCGGCGACTCTCAGCTCCAAACCGCCGTCAAATTCGAATAGAATTAAACCAAAGTTCTTGGCGATAGAGAACCATTTTTTCCGGATTTTTTCGCTGAGACGTTTGGCGTTATCGGGACTCACGCCGCGCCAGTGAAAAGCGACACCGGACGGTTTCTTTTCGCTTTTGTTCGCCAGTCCTTCTTGCTCAATCCATTTGTGAGCTCTGTCCAATCCCTGTCGTGCGATTGGCGACAACTCAGCCAATTTGGACTCGTTGTTAATTGTCAGTCGCTCGAGTCCATGACTGCCCCAGATTTCAGGGAGGCGATCCAACCCTATGAGGGGGACCAGATCGCTTACTTGGCGTCCGCTGACAATAACGATGTGTGTTCGGTCTGCAGAAATGAGGTGGGCAAGTATCTCTCGTATCCCGGGGTAGGGCGTGGCTTTCTCCCGCTCGACCCGAAACGGAGCCAGAGTGCCGTCGTAATCGAGCATCAGGCCCCGTTTTTCTGCACTGCCGAGAGTGTTGAAAAAGTCTTCGAGGTTGAGTTCGGGATTAAGAGTCTCCATTGATTCCCGCTCAGACGGCGACCAGGTAATTTTCAAGGCCGCGTCGTAACCCCAGCATCAGGGTCAGGTACTCCCGAAAGTGTCTCGTCAAAAGGAAGTTGTGGGTGACAAACTCCTTGGCTGTTTTCCCCATCTCCTCGATCTTCACTGGCTGGCGCAACATCTCCCGAATGCGAAGAGCCGCCCCTTCCGGTGTGTCGACCAGGAAACCGGTGTGGTGGTTGTGCACCTGGAGACGGATTCCGCCCACGTTGCCGCCGATCACCGGTTTGCTTTTCCACATTGCCTCGGCAACGGTCAGGCCAAAACCTTCCTGAAGGGATTTCTGAATTACGATCGCGGACGCACGCTGGAGGGCATTTATTGTCCTCGGGGCATCGTCGGGCAGCATCAGGACGAAAATCCTGTCATTCCCCTGTGCAGCGTCCTGTACTTCCTCGAAGACAGCAGCGCCTTCCGGGTCATCCGTAGCGCCTCCGCCTGCTAGGACGAGTTGAGCGTCCACTGAACTGTTAAGCATGTTAAAGGCGCGGATTACACCAACAGGATCCTTGAAGCGGTCGAAGCGGGATATCTGTGTCAGTATGGACAGTTTTTTCGAAATTGCGAAATGGTCGAGGGTGGCGTCGATTTCCTGCTGGGGCAGTTCTCGGTTCTTCTCGCTAAGGGGATCGATACTGGGTGCAACGATGAACTGAGGATGGTCAAGGCGCTGGGCGAAGGCTGGCATGGAGAATATGCTGGCATCGAACCCTGAGGCCAGTTTCTTCATGTAAAGCCACACCTTACGGTTGGGATGACTGACGTCAATGTGGCAGCGCCAGATCCATTTTCCCTTGCGGTTTGGGCAGAGGCTGAGAAGGAATGCCGGTTGCGGGTCGTGGATGAAAACAAAATCGGCAGTCTCCAGAATGGGTCGTAAGCGGTCGGCATTTGCTGCGACAGTTTCTTCATAGATATTGATCATTGATTGTGGAAGGGCCACCGGGCTGCCTTGCAGGCCGTTGTGGAGGGTCTTGGTGGTGTTGAAGAATCCGTTATGCCCTTCAATGATTTCCCACGATGCCTCCAGTCCCAGGTCGTTCATCAGCGGCACCAGCCACCGAAGGATTTCAGCAACTCCACCGCCGGTCTTTGTCGAGTTGACATGAACCACGCGGGCCCCGGCAAGATCACGGGCTAACTGCCTTAGCTGGGATATGGCCACGTGGCCAACTACATTTTCATATGCTACGAGTGATTTGGTGGTCATTAGCGGTCTCTAATTTTGCACCTCGAAATGCCTCGATTAGGGTTTGCTTCAGTTCTGGCAAGGTGAGATAGCAAAAATCTATCCCTTTCAAAGCGTTAAGGAAATGTTCAGTACCAGAGCCAAAACCTACCAGCCAGGCTGAGAAATCGTCCGCCTTGTCAGGGGTTCTTCTTCGGGCTTCTATGAAATGGTAGTAGATAGAACTGTGACTGAAATTGGGAAGCTGGTCAACCAGATCGTCCGGGGTGACCAGTGTGATACCACTATCAAAGACAACTGTTACAGCCATCATAAATCGGAAGTCGTTACCCCTTGGCACCCAGGGAATATAAACCAGTTCACTCAGGCGTTCGTCCAGTATTTCCAACACCAGCTCCCGTAACTGTTCGAAGTTGTCCAGCGAATAAGGGTTGATTATACCCAAACGCTCGGCCAGAACTCGGTCCCGGAGTTGCCAGTTTGACCAAACTGCAAGATCGTTGCGAAATTCTGGGTCGTCAAAGGTCGGCCGGATAAGCGTCTCGCAGAAGTGGTGAAAAAGACACTCGATGGGGCTGATAGCTATTCGTTCACGCATCTCTCTGAGGTTGACGGCTGTCTCTACCCCCGCCATGCGCGTGATAATGGTGCAATCCTTCACTTGGAACGGCATGTTGGTCTTTTCGGTCATAATTGCCATCTCTTTATAATCCCACTGACCGATAAAAGTTCACAAGATATAACCAACCGACGGCCTTTTCTGTGGCCAGACTATCAGCCGGTAACCTATAGTAAGTATAACCAAAACCCTTGCGGGGGCAACTGGTTTCCGTGCCTGAGCCCGGCCAGGTACCGGAGTCACAGCGGTTCTCAAAGTTCTTGAATCTCGGTGTTTTGTTATTATATTTGCTGGTCAGGAGATGACAGATCAACCCAAGAACTGACAAAGCCACCGTAGCTCAGCCGGTAGAGCAACTGATTCGTAATCAGTAGGTCAGCGGTTCGATCCCGCTCGGTGGCTTTTTGTTATTTTCGGCCAAGTCTTCAGCTAATGTGTCGGGGCAAATATCTTGTTGCCTCGGCTCCGGTTACTCTCTTTGCCAAACATCCCTTTCCTGTTGGAATTTCCAGTAGAATGCGCTATTATTAACGTGTACAGTTTTTGTCCGGACAGGATATTGAAAGGATAATGTTATGTTAGTTGATGAAAACTACAAAGTGCGCGTAGAGGATTGGCGGATTGCCCCCCATGTGCTGGATCTTGAGGCTTCCATCATAAGAGAAATACTCAAGATATCTTCACAGCCGGGCGTGATTTCGTTTGCCGGCGGCCTGCCGGCGCCGGAATTGTTTCCCTTAGAAGACCTGAAAGAAGCGATGGCGAGCGCAATAGCGAAGTATGGCTCAAGCTGTGTTCAGTACTCACTTTCCCGAGGGATTACACCCCTTCTCGAGTTGCTTGCCAAGAGGGCCACCGAGTGTGGTATGAAAAGTGAAATAGACAACCTCATGATTACCTCAGGTGCTCAGCAGGGGATTGATCTGTTAGCGCGTGTATTCATCGAGCCGGGCGATTATATTGTGACTGAGAATCCAACCTTTATGGGCGCAACGCAGGCATTTAACTACTACCGTACCCGCTACGCCGGAGTCGAGATGGATGACGAGGGGATGATTATTGACCAGGTTGAAGAGAAGCTAATCAAGTACAAACCGAAACTGATCTATACGATCTCAAACTTCCAAAACCCGACGGGCATTACAATGTCGGTACCTCGCCGTGAGGCGTTGATCGAGCTGGCGATTAAGTACAAGGTTCCCATTGTTGATGATAACCCGTACAGTGATGTCCGATTTGCCGGTGATGATCCGCCGACGTTGAAGTCGCTCGGCGGCGACATAGTGATTGCTCTCAGGACATTCTCCAAGGTTCTGGCGCCGGGATTACGGGTCGCTTGGATGAACGGCCCGGCAGACCTCATGGGTTATTGTGAGAAGGTCAAACAAGGTGTTGATCTGCATACGAATGCCCTCTGTCAGTACATCATTTATGAGTACATGATGGCGGGAAAATTGGAACCGCATATTGAAGAGTTGAAAGCCGACTACCTTGTGAAGCGCGGTCTCATGATCAAGACCATGAGTGAGACCTTCCCGGACGGGATCAGATGGACCGAACCCGAAGGCGGTCTTTTCTTGTGGGTCGAGCTTCCTAAGCACATGTCTGCCAAGGACCTGTTGCCCAAGGCAATTGATATGAGGGTGGCCTATGTCTATGGCCAGCCGTTCTATCTTGATGGCCAGGGGCAAAACACATTGCGGTTAAATTTCTCCAATGCTACACACGAAGGTATCGTGGAGGGCATCAAGAGGCTGGCAAGGCTATTCAAGGAGAACATGTAGCTCCACAGATTGAACTACAGGTGAAGCGCACCCCAACAGTGCGCTTCACCAAGACAAGTCAATAAACTGTACTTGATTACCCGCTGCCCGAATGAGACGACGGGCTTTTTTGTTGCTACCCTGGGCAGTTGTCCCTAAATAGTAAGGTTGTGCTTATTGCCTTTAACAAGTACCACGCGCTTGAGAACGACTTTCTTGTGATCGAACAGCCAAAGACGAGACTTAGTAAAGCTACCCTGGGTTGTCTGGCGAGGTCTATCTGTCACAGGCGAAGCGGTGTGGGGGCTGATGGTATCTTGTACCTTTCCATGAGCAGGAGGGCAGACCGCAAGCTTGATGTTTTCAATGCTGACGGAAGCTGGGCAGAGAAGTCGGGGAACGGCCTGAGAATAGCCGGTGTGCACGAGTTTTTGCGCAATGGGAGAAAGAGAAAGTTTGACTTTGAGGTGGCAAAAACGCTCAGCAAGGTAGAGGTAACAAAATCTGTGCGACGTGGTTATGTAGTGAAAACGGACCTGGGTAAGCCGGAGTTCTCAGCCAAGCGGGTGCCGGTAAGGACAAGGCAACGGTACATGATAAACGCTCCTTTGGCGCTTGGGGGGTTGAAATTCCCGGTTACTTGCCTTGCTGTCGGAAACCCACATGCTGTCCTGTTTGTCAATGATTTCGATTTCGACTGGATAGCCCTCGGCGCCGATATAGAAACACACCCTGCTTTCCCCAACCGCACTAATGTGGAGTTTGTCAAGGTGGTCAACCGCAAACGGCTGAAGGTGGCTGAGTGGGAAAGAGGAGCAGGGGCTACAGGATCATCGGGAACAGGCGCTGCTGCTGCTGTCTGTGCCGCTGTCATGTTGGGGCTGGCCGATCGACGCTGTGAGGTCATGTATGAGGCTGGTTCGCTTCAGGTGGAGTGGCTCGAGGATAGCAATACTGTCGAGTTGACCGGTCCGGTTAAGTTTGTCTGTCAGGGGACTTACGAATTTAAATAGTTTTGTCTTGGGTCTAATTTTCTGTGTATGGCGTACATTCCCTAACACTGAACACACAGCTTCCAACTACTCTTTGCATCCTTTCTTTCTGTCCCAGAAATCTGTTTAGCCTTGACAGGTCGATGTTGCGCACCTATTATTTTATTGCTTTAAATGTCAGGTACCGGTACTCTGAATAGAAATTGACTAACTGAACATGGGTAGCCAGAGACATGTCTGATACTCCAGTATACGCCGGCATTGACATTGGCGGTACAAACATAAAGTTCGGCCTGCTTGATTCTTCAGGGAAAATCCTCTATAAGGGGCAGCAGCCTACTTTAGCGGAAAAAGGCTCCACGCCGCTGATGCACCTTATCGGGAACATCGGGGAACGACTTCTGTATGCTGCGGCGGAGGAAGACTACCCGGTTAAGTGGTTGGGTGTGGGTACGCCTGGGGCTGTCGACAGCCGAACCGGCAAGGTGATTGGTCCCTGCCCCAATATCGAAGGGTGGCAGGGTATGGAGATTGGCAGGATTCTCAGGGACCGGTTGAATACGCCGGTTTTGGTCGACAACGATGTCAATGCCGTTGCTCTGGCCGAGGCCAGCTTTGGCGCCGCCACGGGCGCTCGCTCCGCGGTGTTTGCTACTTTGGGAACCGGTATTGGCGGAGCGTTGATCCTCGATGGAAAACTGTGGCGTGGGGCTACGTACTCTGCCGGGGAGTTGGGGCATATGACGATTAACTTTGATTCCCCCGTTACACATGCCGGCATACCTGGCACGATTGAGGCGTATTGTTGTTCACAGGCAATCTTGGGGCGAGTTAAGCGCAAGCTAAGCAATGGGTTATCTTCCATATTTGAAGAATTACTTGATGGCGACATCAATAGGCTGACTATTAGAAAGGTGTTTGCTGCAGCGAAAAAAGGTGATCAGATTGCCATAGATGCTCTCCATGAGACAGCTATGTACTTGGGCATCGGTCTGGCCGGTATTGTGAATCTTTTGAATCCTGAGGTCGTAGTAATTGGGGGAGGGGTAGCCGAAGGAGGGGCTGGTTTCTTGGATGCGGTAGCGGCTGAGATAAAAAAGCATGCCTTTGATTCGGCGGTGGAAAAGTTAAGCGTGGTTAGGGCTGCGCTGGGTAATGACGCCGGATTCATTGGTGCTGGCCTCTTGGGCGAAAAGGTCTGATAAACCGTGAAAGGATACTGATGATGTCCAAGAAGAAAGATAATCGTCCCTTAACATACAAACTGGCTAACTGGTATGGCTTTATCTTCTCGGCTGTGTTTTTGGTATACGGCGGTGTAAAAGTCATCCTGGGTATCCTTGATCACAACTACAGCGAGCTGGGAGAACCTATCATCTTTGGACTTATTGGTATTCTTCTTATTACTGTGGCCTTTGCATACAAGGCATTGAAAACTTGGGGGTGGTACGGGCTGGTAGCTATCAACTGTCTTGTTATCGTGCTGGCTTTGTTTGGCTACTCCCACTACGAGAGTGTTGTGCTGATTATCCTTTCCGGTGTCGCGCTGTATTCTCTTTTATCGCCGCAGACAAAGCAGTACATCTTCAGGCAGCAGTGAATTTCGATTGACTTTGGTCGATAACCTCATTAATTGTTCGTCTAAATTGTCATAATAAGCTGGCGCCCTAGCTCAGTTGGTAGAGCAACGGACTGAAAATCCGTGTGTCCGCAGTTCAATTCTGCGGGGCGCCACTTTTTTATTAACTCGCAAGTTAATTCTGCCAGTTCAGCAAGCGGTAGGTAGTAGCTTGCGGGCTCTGTAGAGCTGGTTTCTGGTTGCTTGTCTTTGCACTAAATTAAAAATACAACCATAAGTTTTTATTGTGCTGAACTTCGAACATGTGTATGTATGGATAAAGAGAAGGGGCAAGACAAAGCTTCTGTGGTTTCATGGTTGAGGCAAACAGGTTTCCAAAGAGGATTGTAGTGACGGGCGGAGCCGGTTTTATCGGTTCGAACCTTCTGTTGTACCTGGTCCCGAAATACCCCGGCTATCTGTTCATAAATGTTGATTGCCTCACCTATGCCGGCAACTTAGCTAACCTGAAGCCAATTGAAGACTACCCCAACTATACTTTCGAGAAAATCAATATCTGTAACTTGCTGGCCATGCAAGACTGCTTTGCCCGCTATGACGTGAACAGCGTCATTCACTTAGCTGCGGAATCACACGTAGATCGCTCCATCACGGGGCCAGCGGAGTTCATTCAGACCAACGTCATCGGTACCTTTACCCTCTTGGAGCTGGCGCGGCAGCGGGCCGCGCAGACGGGCGACTTCAGGTTTCACCATGTTTCGACGGATGAAGTGTACGGTTCTCTTAGTGCGAGTGGCTTTTTTACTGAATCATCGCCGTACCGCCCGAACTCACCCTATTCCGCCTCCAAGGCCTCCAGCGATCACCTTGTCCGTACCTATCACAATACATATGGGCTCGATGTTGTGACAACGAACTGCTCAAACAACTATGGGCCCTACCAGTTTCCAGAGAAGCTTATTCCCCTAATGATCAGAAATGCCACAGCAGGCTTGCCGCTTCCGGTTTATGGGGATGGGAAACATGTACGTGACTGGCTGTATGTGGAAGACCACTGCCGGGCGCTGGATCTCGTTTTCCACAGCGGCAGTTCCGGCCAGACTTACAACATCGGCGGCCACAATGAGATTGAGAATGTGAAGATAGTGAGAAAGATCTGCCGGATCATGGATGAGATGCTGGGTGGGGAGCCGCGGGAAAGGCTGATTACGTTCGTCACAGATCGCCCCGGTCATGACCGTCGCTATGCCATTGATGCTTCCCATATTCAGGAGGAGTTGGGATGGAAGCCGTCGTTTACATTCGAGGAAGGCCTGCGAAGAACCGTTAAGTGGTATCTTGACAATGAGGACTGGATGGAAAACTGCATAACCGGGCAGTACTTGCAATACTACGAGAAAATGTACAGCAACAGGTGAGCATGGATGGCTGGACCGGTTAATAAGGGTATAATCCTCGCTGGAGGTAGTGGTAGCCGTCTCTACCCGGTGACTCAGACGGCTTGTAAGCAACTGATGCCGCTTTACGATAAGCCGATGATCTATTACCCCCTTTCGACATTGATGTTGTTTGGTATCACCGAGGTCCTTATCATCTCAACCCCTGTTGATACGCCCAAATTTCAGGCGTTATTGGGAGATGGCCATTCTCTCGGTTTACATATCTGCTACCGAGTGCAATCGAAACCGGAGGGCATTGCTCAGGCTTTCTTGATCGGCGAAGATTTTATCAATGGTGATAGTGTCGTTTTGATTCTCGGCGACAATGTCTTTTACGGAGTTTATGATTTTCTGCGTGAAGCAAGAAGCTTTCGAGAGGGAGCCTTAGTGTTCGGTTACTATGTGAAGGATCCTGAAAGGTACGGGGTAGTGGAGTTCGATCAGGTCGGCAAAGTGATTTCGATTGTGGAGAAACCGGCCCAGCCCAAGTCAAACTATGCCGTGACCGGTCTGTACCTGTACGACTCGGAGGTGGTGCAGATAGCTAAAGGCCTGAAGCCATCGGCGCGAGGTGAGCTTGAAATCACCGACGTTAATAAAGCATATCTGAGAAAGGGCAACCTGAAGGTTATCAGATTAGGACGTGGCATTGCCTGGCTGGATACCGGCACACACGAGAGCATGCTCGATGCAAGCAATTTCATTGCCACTATCGAGAAAAGGCAGGGGCAGAAGATTGCCTGCATTGAGGAGATTGCCTATCGCATGAGGTTGATCAACCGGCAACAGATGAAAGCGCTTCTGGACCGCATGTCTGACAACTCGTATAAAAAGTATCTTCTTGACGTCATGAGCGAGGTCGATGGTGATGCGTAGGATACTGGTGACCGGTAGCGAGGGACAGCTCGGACGGGAACTCGTTCCTTTTTTTTCTTCAGCCTATGATGTAGTCGGGGTTGACCTCGAAGATTGTGATATTCGGCTTTATAGCAATGTTCGTGCTTATGTGAGGGACGTACAACCAGACATCGTTATTCACGCCGCCGCCTATACTGATGTTGACGAATGCGAGATAGACCAACGGATGGCGATGGTTGTAAACGCAGGCGGGACTGAGAATGTCGCCCGCGCTTGTAAAGAAGTCGGTGCTAGAATGATTTATTACTCAACGGACTATGTCTTTGACGGAGCCGAAGAATCACCATATGTGGAGACAGATTCCGTCAACCCGATGTCCGTCTACGGCAAAAGCAAGCTCGAAGGAGAGCGACGGGTAGTTGACCTGCTGGATGACTATGTCATTTTGAGAATCGCATGGCTGTACGGAATCGAAGGGAAGAACTTCGTCAAGACGATGATCAAGCTGGGCCTTGAGCAGTTGGACGCTCAAGCGCAGTCACAGTCAGTGAAATCGCTCAAGGTGGTTGATGATCAGATAGGCAACCCAACCTGGACGTTTGATGTTGCGGGACAAACGAAGGTCGTTGTTGACAAGCAACTGAGCGGACTTTTTCACTGCACATCAGAGGGGGAGGTGTCGTGGTATCGATTTGCTTGTGATATCTTCGACATTCTGTCGATGGACGTTGAAGTTAAACCATGTCGTACAGAGGAGTACGCCCGCCCGGCACCTCGTCCGAGGCGCTCCTCACTTGAGAATCAAAGACTGAAGAAGGCCGGGTTAAATGTAATGCGAGGCTATAAGGTAGCTCTTAAAGATTTTCTTGATAAAAACATGGAGAGGCTCTTCTCAAATGCAATGTGAGGTAGACGGCGTTATTATCAGGGAGCTGACGCGGTATACTGACGGCCGAGGGTGGTTGATGGAACTTTTCCGCCACGACGAGATACCCCGGGAGTATCATCCTGTAATGACCTACGTTTCCGTGACGCGACCGGGCGTAGCCAGGGGGCCGCACGAACACCGCGATCAGGCCGACGTTTTTTGCTTTATTGGTCCTTCCACATTCCGCCTCTATTTGTGGGACAATCGCTCACATTCTCCTACATACGGTAAGGAATTCAAGTTGGAAGCGGGTGAGAAGTTCAATGCTATCGTTATTGTACCTCCCGGTGTGGTTCATGGTTACAAGAACATCGGCCAAGTGGACGGCCTTGTCTTCAACGCTCCCAATCGACTCTTTGCGGGTAAAGACCGAAAAAAGCCAGTGGATGAAATACGACACGAAGACGACCCCGCCTCGCCGTTCAAAATCAACGACTGACAGCCCTGTTTTTTGTTGAAAAAAATATCTCAAGCGATTAGCATGCGTGCCGATAAAGGAGGCACGTATGCTGTCGGGCAATTCAATCATCATTACGGGGGGCACAGGCTCATTCGGGAAGAAGTTCGTTGAGACTATCCTGACCCGCTATACACGCGTGCAGCGAGTGGTTGTCTTCTCGCGCGACGAGTTGAAACAGTTTGAGATGAGTCAGGTCTTCCCAACGTCGAAGTTTCCGCAAATGCGGTACTTCATCGGTGACGTTCGTGATAAAGGGAGACTCACGCAGGCCATGGAAGGGGCTGATATTGTCATTCACGCAGCTGCTTTGAAGCAAGTGCCGGCATGCGAATATAACCCCTTTGAAGCTGTCAAGACCAATATCATGGGAGCGCAGAACGTGATTGAGGCAGCAATCGACCAAGGAGTACAGAAGGTTGTTGCTCTCAGCACTGACAAGGCGGCCGCCCCAATAAACCTCTACGGTGCCACCAAGCTCTGTTCCGACAAGCTGTTTGCCTCGGCGAACAACTTTAAGGGCAAGCGGGATATCAAGTTTTCCGTTGTGCGGTATGGCAACGTGATGGGCAGCCGGGGTAGCGTGATTCCGTATTTCCTGAAAAAGCGCCACGAGGAAGTTTTGCCCATCACCGACGAGCGGATGACCAGGTTCAATATCACGCTCGAGAAGGGTGTCGATCTGGTTCTATATGCCCTGGCGCACATGTGGGGTGGGGAGATATTCGTGCCCAAGATTCCAAGCTACCACATTACCGACGTCGCGGAAGCAATTACGCCCGGCTGCAAGCGTCAGATCGTAGGCATCAGGCCAGGCGAAAAGCTCCACGAAGAGATGATTACTGAAACTGATGCCATGAATACCATCGAGTTCGCAGACTACTATGTTATTCTACCTTCAATGCCGCTGTGGGACCCGGAGCGATTCCTGGAAGCTTTTAGTGGTAATCACTGCCCCTCCGGCTTCAAATATAACAGTGGCACCAACACTGATTGGTTAACTGTACCGGACCTTCGGAGGCTCATCAAGGAGCATGTCGATAGCAGCTTTTCGGTCGATGACCCACACCGGGGCGACGGTAAGCGGCGTCTTTCAATAGTCCGGGGCATGTCGGATATTGCACCGGCTGAACTTGCTGCTAAGGGGGAAAGGAAGTGAACCCTGAAGCGGGTGCCGAAGGCAAGCATACCGCTACCGCAGAACAACCGGATCGAACAAATGCTGCCCCGGTGAGCGAAGCGAAGTTCTTGCCATATGGTAGACAGCACATTACTGATGACGACATTCAAGCGGTCGTAGCTGTTCTCAAGTCAGACTGGTTGACACAAGGGCCAGCTATTCCGGCTTTCGAGAAAAAGTTGGGCGAGTTTATTGGGGCTCCTGAGACGGTTGCCTGCTCCAGTGGGACGGCGGCGCTGCATTTAGCCATGCTTGCTCTTGGGCTGAGGGAGAGCGATGAGATTGTTACCACTCCCAATACCTTCCTTTCTTCAGCTAATTGTGCACGTCTTGTCGGGGCGGAGGTGCGTTTTGTTGATATAGACGCCGCCACAGGATTGATGGATGTCGACTCTCTTGCTCGGGTCCTTGAGGCGGATGCGGAGAAGAAAATAAAGGCTGTTATCCCAGTGCATTTTGCCGGCCAGCCAGCCGATTTGCCTCAGATATATTCTCTCGCCAAAGCTCACCGTGCATGGGTTGTCGATGATGCCTGCCACGCCATTGGCGCCGAATACGAGTATGAAAACAAGGCCTACCGACTCGGTGGCAGTCCGCATAGCGACATGACGGCCTTCTCTTTTCACCCCGTCAAACACGTCGCCATAGGGGAAGGTGGTGTGATCACAACTGCAAATGCCGAATTGGTCAGGCGGATGCGCCGCTTTCGCAATCATGGTATGCAAAAGGAGGACTTCGCAGAACGGGAGATGGCCCTTTCTCCAGACAGGAGCGTGAACCCCTGGTACTATGAGATGCAGGAGATCGGCTTTAACTACCGTCTGACGGACATACAAGCCGCTCTGGGAATGAGCCAACTCACGCGGCTGCCTTGGTCGCTCGAGCGCCGTAGCCGCATTGCATCACTCTATCGTGAACTAATAGGACGCTCTTTCGACAGCAACACGGTTCGTCCCCTGACGGTGCTTCCCAACAGAAAGCACGCCTACCATCTGTTTGTGGTGCAGATCAATTTCGAGCGCTTTGGCATTGGTCGGGCAGCGGTGATGAATCGTCTGAGACAAGCTGGGATCGGTACACAGGTGCACTATATCCCGGTTCATCTTCAGCCCTACTATCGCAAGCGCTATGGCACCGGGCCAGGTGATTTTCCACAGGCCGAGCGGTATTACGTCAGGGCTCTCAGCTTGCCGATGTATCCGGATCTCACTGAAGCGGATTGCCAGAGGATCATCAGAGCGTTGAAGGCTGCACTGGGAGCAACGGCATGAAGGTTGTCATTATCAACCAGGCGCGCATGACATCCACGCGCCTTCCGGGAAAAGTAATGAAGTCGATAATGGGTAAGTCACTCCTGGAATATCAGCTTGAGAGG
>CAYQDB010000028.1:0-24821 GCA_964416195.1 uncultured Ignavibacteriales bacterium | reverse complement strand
CAGGGGTCGGTTGGAGGTCATGATGACGGAGCGTAGTTCGTATCGGCGCATGATGATCTCGAACAGATACTCTCCAGACTGTCCTGGTTGGTTTTTCCACGCTTTCCATTTCCCAGCCTTATTATTACTCCTCTTTCACATATCCCGTTAACTTCTAACAACTTAACCCCAGAAACCGTCGGATTCCTTTGGAAACCGTTAAACTCCCTTAGCCCGGCGCGAAGCGCCGGGTAATCCATCACCATCCGAAGGATGGACAATTTCTCTGGTTGTTCACAAACGCTATCACACACCGCCTTGTCCCACCATGGGACATGTGTCCCTAGTTTTCAAGCCCAGAGGGCAGGACAACATCAAACTTCTTTCCTGAGACTTGTCGAAGGACCTCTGACATCTCTTGCTGTTGCTTTACCACACCCAGTAGCAGCTTCATAAATCCTTTACCACTTTGGATACCATCCAACTCTTCTTTCAGTTTCTCGAACTGCTCGGCCAGTTCTGAATGAGATTCCCTAACAAGAGAGAGCTCCTCTTTCAAAGCCTGATTCTGTCTGCTCGCAGTTGATATCTCATCGGCTTTAACCACACTAGCTGTCTCTTCCTCCAGAATTCCCTCTCGATCCAAATACCGATTCACCATGTCACTGGCCATAGTCCAGCCATACCTGTAACAGAGCTTGTACGGATTCTTTAGCTTGTTCGCATAGAACGTAGCAGAACTATGCCTCAACATGTGAGGTGTAACCCGCTTGCCCAGTACCCTTCGACCTAAACGGCTGACTACCATCTTCATGGCTGGATAAGTCATTGGGAACAACTGCGCTTGTGGATTATCCTTCGCCGGATGCACTTCAAGCCAACTCATCATATATGATGTGGACAACGGCAGTGAGATTGTCCTTGGTTTAGTCTTACTGTATTCCAGACGGATCATATAGCACTTCAGATCTTCTTTCCAGGACACGTGTTCTCTCTTAAGCCTCACGTTCAGTAACTCCTCTGCTCGTGCTCCAGAGTCAAACAAGACCATTAGTAGTGTCCTGTCCCTGGGACTGGCAGTGTGTTCAATCATCTTCTCGACCTCTGAGCGTGTCAGTGCCGGCACGTCCTTGACTGCAATGTAGGTGTCAATCCACTCCACCAGTTCCGGATATGTCCTGTTGTTACCGTCTTTCCACTTCCAAAACTTTTTGATCGTTTTCTTGATGTCCGTCTTCGTCGCCTCGCTATAGGGTTTTCCGTTCCTCGCCCTGATTCTGTCAGTCTCAAGATCTTGAATGAGCCTCTCCATATCGGATTGGTTGACGTCATGGAATGACTTGGAAAGGACCTCGGATAGTCTCTGTAAGATACTGAGATATTTCAAGCATCTGGCAGGTCCTATCTTCTTTTTGCTCTTTCCTATGATGGTTTTTCCGAGAGTGCAATCCCGAATGAAATCCAGAACGAGTTTCTTGTTCTGCTCATTGATGCAGTTGTCCATTTCAAGACTTGCCAGTGCTTGTTGAAACTTGGCCTTCCTGTCGTGAATATCAATCTTTCCCTCATCGTGGATGAGAACATGCTTTTGTTTTTCCATTTGAAGTATACGGTAGGAGGTCTTACCTGCATATAAGCATTGCCCCTATTTTGTAACAGAAACATTTCACGCCCACGCCGGACGCAGAATGAATATGTTACGTTTCAGAGCTACTCAACGGTATTTTGCCCGTCTTTCGACCTATTATTAGGTGGAAAGACATTGAAGTATTTAAACTTTTCCGTGCCATGTACCCACAACCGTTCATGCCGGATTTACAAAAAGTCGGAAAGAGTCGTGATGTACACAGTATCACGTTATCCCGCAAACAGTTACGGGGAGCGGATCAGGCAGAGAAGACTCGAACTGGGACTGACGCAAGTGGATCTGGCTAAGTTGTTGGAGGTGAGTGAGATGAGTGTTGTTGGGTGGGACAAAGGGTGGCAGCTGCCTCGTGTGAATATTGAAAATCGCCCATCACCATTTGAGCAATGAAATCTAGCATTCCTAATCTTGACTTCCCTGAATAATGCTTTCCAAGTTTTCGAATTTGCCTAGAATCCATAGCTTCTTTTCTATATCAGCGCAATAGAAATATGCAAGCGCTTCATTTCCTTCATCGGACACACAGATATATTCTCGTGTAAGTCCGTTAACGAAGACATCCCTAGGCAATGGCCAAGGAACGAGTCTCGACCTTTCAGTTCTTTCTATAACTGTGTACCAGCATCGCTGATAGCGGAATCGGACAATCTCTCGGTTCGAGTTCATTATAACATCTATTTTTTGTTGCTCGGTATCTTCGGATCCTAATTTCCTTATTGCAATTTTGCACTCCCTGCGACCTCGGTCACATTTGAATTAGTATTGGATCCTAAAACATTTGATATTTATTTAACTTTCGGTTTCTCCTGGGCTTCTTTTCTCAGGAACTCAGTCTCTATCACCGTCTGTCTCAAGCGTTAATACTTAAGGACACCTCATCTGTATCGCATGACTAAACCTGTCTTTCATTTTAACGATGGCATTAACGACTTTCAACCTATGCACTTGCTATTTTCAACAGCATTCCGCTTTGTTTTCAACAATAGGTTACTTCAGAATTCGGGTGGCTTTGATGCCCAGACTGAAAGTGTTTCCAATCTCGACCACCGGGTGCTTCACATCGTTGTTACCCTCGACCGAGGTAGCCATTTTCGCACTGAATTCAAAGTCTAGCTCACCTGATCTGAATTCGTCGAGTTTCATATCATTGTTACCTCCTTTCAGCATTGTGAAATTCGTTTTTCCCAGTGTCTCTGATTCTTAAGGATCTAACAATTTTGCCACGAACCACCCTGACCTTGGAGCCGCAAGATTTTCGACGAGCCGAAAATAGGAATGATTAGCCCTTTTCATGGTCAATGGTATCTATCACCTTGAGCACGGCTTCGTCCTGCAGTTTGTCAATTGTGACAGGAGTAGGGCTAAAATCACTTTGGGTGTTAACTGAAAGGCTCGAGATGGCTTACCGTTTTTTCAGGACTAGTATGCTTTCCCGGGACGGACATCTTCCATACTGCTTCATCTGTTGAGCACTGTTGCCACGGTAACGAGCCACATGTATGCGGACGCAGTTTAACCCTACTTGCTGGGCGAGTTCAGCGCATAATTCATCTACATATACTGGTATTCCCGAATACTGTACATTACCGACAACCATGGCGATCCTGCCATGTTTCCGAATAACCCGCTTCATTTCACCGAGAGCCAAAAAGACATCGAGAAAATACCCATCCAGAAGGCGAGGAATTCGACAATCCACTTCCCTTTCCTCAAGGCGCTTTAGAAGTTTCAAGAATGATTGAGGTCTATCATAGTCGCTGGTTGATATTCGAGTAGGTTGTGATTCAGGATGGGATTGGAAGGATTGTCGGCGTAAAGTCTTAATAGTCTTTTCATTCAAGAATTCGAGCAGAAGCTCTACTCCGAATACTCTAGTGTAGTCATGACGATTTGGATATGGGGGTGACGTAATGATTGCTGTAACTTCTCCATCATCCAATGGAAGATACCTTGCGTCGGCTTTACTCACTGACCAGAGCAGCTCTTTGCATTTTCGTAGACCATTGATTTCAACATCCGAAATCATCAAGTCGACTTTTGCCAGGAACCGAGAGATTATGCGACTAGGTGTAGGTCGTCTGTTTGTCCATCGAAGCCATCCCCCATTACCAACTGCCTTGCTTATCTCTGGGATCGTTGACATAAGTGCATAACGGAGGAAACGTCTAGTATTTCGTGAGTATGGCGAGTCGAGTATTTGATTTCTAATATGTTCGTACTGGTGCAAGGCGCGGCCAGGCAAAGCTCTTCGCACCAGATTTGGCAGATCTCGCATTCGGTCATTTGACCCGAGGTTGCGCAAGGAATCTCGAAGCCACATTTGGGATCGCTCTAATTCTGCGAGCGAATAGTCACTCACTTTGCCCTTGCTGATGAATACCGAAAGCGGAGACAAATCGTAGCCAGTGGCAGGTATTTCGTGCTGCTTGGCGGCCAATATGGTTGTGCCTGCCCCAGCAAAAGGATCCAACAACCTGTCTCGTTTTGTAAGGGACCAAGTATGGATTAAGTGGTTAACTAAATCGTGCGAAAAGCTGTGTGGAAACACGTACCACCTATGTATCGGTGTCTGGCGGAGTAAGTCAGGGCTCAACCAACGCCGCCATTGCAGACTTTCCTCTATAACAGGAGGTTTCTTTTTATTCATATACCGGACTGGTGTTACCTGTTAATCCCGATACTGCTCTGGAGTAGACTGACTTGCGTCGGCAGCGCAAGTATGATAATCTAAACCCTGACTGCACAATCACTTATCCCAATTAAAAAACAAGAACACGAATCACCAACCCATAAAAGACGGAGGCAACAATTGACGAAAAAACCGGCAATTGCAGCGAGTGACGGATTTCAGATAATAGTGGATAATCAGTGTGAAGTCAAAGGATTTCACTTCGGTACTCACTCATATCGTGTTCTCTGTCGTTCGAAAATCGCATTTCTCATTCCGAGACCCGTGCCGCTTCCCATATTTTCCGGGGCCTGACACGCGAATACCTTTGTCGAGCAAACTCAGGTCAGCTAGTACGTGCCGCATTTGCGTGCTCCGATGCAAGGTCAAAAGACTGGCGACTTAGTGGCATTGGCATGCCGTGAAATAAGCCGGCTATAATTGGCACTACATAGGGCGACTGTGACATGTCCACGGTCGCCTTTCATCTAGAGAGAGGAGCATGTGCGCCCGTCGAGTATATGTTCTGGTTGAACTCGAATAGGCCAGTCGCCAACTTGTCCAGTCTTTCTCTGTTCTCGATGTCTCGGATCAATTCTGATGGAAGCTCTTCAATGCCGTGCATAAGCCCAAACATCGCTCCCACGATACACGCAAGACTATCAGTGTCACCACCTTGATCCGAGTTGGCATTTGCGGCGCTAATTACACAATCAAAACTGTCAGGATTTGATAAGAAAATGAAAAGAGAAAGAGACACGACGTCGTCCGCACTGACACTGCTACCGAGATGTCCCATTGCCTCCTGAATAGTGGCTGATCTTTCTAGTAGAGGATTGACTAATTGCAGTTTTTCATGAAACTCCTCAGAATGTATAAGATGTGTCAAAGCGTTCACATCTGGAAGGTTTCCTCCGAGGATAGTCGACAGACTTGCAGCCACAACTTGTGCACCGTCGATAGCAATCTGATTGCGATGCGTGATTATCGACAGTAAAGCTGAGTATAGAGACAGCAAATGGTCCAAACCGAGAAAGGCTAAGGGGATCGGAATTATCCGCGTAGAAGCCCCACACCCGTCTCCGGCGGCACCTGTGTCCCACCAACAGTGAAATCCTTTCTCCTTTATAGAGTTTATGGCCTCGACCGTGGAATGACCTCGATACCTTTTACGGCTCATTGGGTTCTCATACCACTCCACGAGCTTTTCTGCAATATCAACAGGATCAACGTGACCTTTTTGAATAAGAGACTCACCGACAAGCAGTATCAAATCCGTATCATCCGTATGTTGCTCAGGTTTCAACTCACGGCAATTGCTGTCAGAATGTGGCTCGACGTAACAATCTATCTGAAAACCGTATCTCTCCTGAGCCTTCTGCAACGACAGGTTCTCTTTGTATTTGCCCAGGGCATCTCCGATAGCGCATCCAATTAGGCAACCTTGATAGTTGTTCTTGGTGATTGGCATTCCCTCATCCCTCGTGCTCTAAGACAACTGTGATCTTCTCTTTTGGTTCAAAGGATAAACAGAGTATTACACTGGTGGAGGGAGAAGTCAGTGTCTTGTTTATTAGCAGGCTATGAACATCAGCCGTATTAATATGTAATTGTCCACCGCATGCTTTCCTGATTGGCGCACGGTTCACAAAATCGGTACTTAATCAGGCAAACGTGAAATGCATTGAGTACTCACTGCACAACACGACACCCAGATTGCGACTGAAAACACTCAATTAGAACAGATGAGGAGAGCCAGAGTCTAACAAAGACCAAGCAGCGACTGGCCTTTATGCTGTTTCTTCTTCTGTGTAGCTCGTCGTATAGAGGTGAGCTCAGAAACAGGATTATCAGCGTCCTTGACTGTCTCATAATCTACGATGAAAAGATCGTTTCCTTCATGATCAATCCGGGACACGTATCTGAGTATCATTTCACATTCCTGCCTACTAACACAAGGAACGTTCAGACTTCTAATACTGAACTTTGGCGGATTGCCATTCTGGGTGCGTTCCTTGACAAAGTGGAAATGTCTGTCGATTCGGTCTCTAATGACCTTGTTTGCCAAAGATGGGATTGCAGGTATTTTACAGTGAATATAGCTTCTAAGACTTTCATCAATTTCATACCCGATGCTGTTCCGCTCAGATGCCATCGCAGCGAACAAAGTAGTACCGGTTCCAACAAAAGGATCGAGTACAAGATCGCCCTTGACTGAGAACATGTTAATCAACCGATAGGGAAGTTCAAATGGGAAAGCCGCGCTCCGTTTTCGAAGATTATCGTGATTCAGTTCCTGCCCGGCTCCTTTCATGTCGAACCACACATCCGAGAACCATTGATTACGTTCCTCCCAGAAATAGGCGCTCTCACGTCTACGCCGCTTCAGGCTTTCGTCTCGAAACTGACGCTTTCCACCTTTACGAAAGATGAGAATGTATTCATGCTCCAGAGTAACATAGGCACCGGGTGGCAACATACCAGAGCCCATGAACTTGTTCGGGGCGTTGGTGGTTTTTCGCCAAATAATGTTTGGCAGATTCTGAAAACCGAGCGATATCAAGCGACTAGCAATCCGAGTGTGTGAAGAGAATAACTGGAAATTGCCATTAAGAGTCCGCGTAGCATCACCGACATTAATGCAAACCAACCCACCCTCTTTGACAACACGAGGGAACTGTTCCCATATCTCATCAAGTCCACTATGCATTAAATCGAATGCCTTCTGGCAATCGCCCGAGGCCAGAGCGTCTCGGATCCTGGAATTCGCCCTGCAGAAATCATCGTCCCACATCTCGATCATTGGGTAAGGCGGAGAAGTAATGATCAAATCAACTGATTCATTAGCGAGGGCACTCAGATCCTGCGCGGACGAAAGCACCACTCTATGTCGTGTTGCTTCTGTAATACCGTATTTTCCTTATTTCCAAGCCAGTTCTCTGAGTCAATAGCCGGTAAAATCTTGTTAGATTAGATCATACACAATCCTGCGCCAATCGTCAATAAAACTCACGCAATTTGTGACACCGGCAAGAAACTGTCACCTTAATACAGAGTAGGGGTAAGTCGTTGACGTTCAGCAGGAAAAGCAGAATCGGGTCATCCAGGACGAGACAAACTGGATACATACCCCATCGCCAATCCCGCATTTCAGCACTCACCCAATCCCCACCTTCTCAATACTCTTTTTCAAATGCTCAGCAGTTTGATGAGTGTAAATCATGGTAACATCATAACTGCGATGTCCCAGGATAGCAGCCATAGTGCCGGGGTCTACACCATTCATTTGCATATGGCTACTGAAAGTGTGCCTGAGGTCATGAACCCGAGAGAGGTCATCAAGTCCACACTGACGAGCCACTTTGATTAAGACTCTTCTGAGATCGTCGGTATCCAGCTGCCCATCTGAGGAATTCTTGAATATCCAAATACCATCACGTTCCACTGATTGCAGAACCTTCAGGGCTGTTTCATTCAAATAGAATTGTCGAGAGTAACTTTTGGGAGTCCAACCTTCTTTTGGCTGGATTTTAATCAAACCTGTGTCCAGATCAACATCACCCCAGGTCAAATTACAGAGTTCGCCTGAGCGTAAGCCAGTGTTGAGAAGAAACTGAAAGGCTTTCACAAACACTTTCATCCATTTGTTAGCCTTAGCCATCTCTCGAGCAGTTTTCAATAACAAGCGGCACTCTTCGGGCGTAAGTAATCTTGGCTGCCTCTTGGGCTGAGCACGCAACTTCTTCACTTTCCGGGTAGGAGCTGAAGGAATCAAGTCGCGCTTATGCGCCCAAATAAAAGCTGAGCCCAGCATGATAACCTCATTGTTGACTGTCTGTGGCAGGGGCAAACGCTTGTTAGTGTGTACACCAGGCTTGTCTCCGTCAGCCGCAGCCTTCAACTCAACAGACTCCAAGCGCTGCATTTGGTAAGATTCAATTACTTCAGGAGTGATTTGGGCTAGGAATCTGATGTTGGGGTGGAACATCCGTAGAAATGTAATGAAGGTATTCACAACAGAGAGGTACCGCTTCACAGTACTAGGAGCTGTCCTGAGTCTCACATGGTCAGCATATTCCTGGAAAAAGCTATCAATGCGCTTGTGTCGGCCAACTAGTCCCAGTTTTTCCATGCGCTTTGAGTTCTCCAAAGATTCAATTTCCTTTTTCAGGATTTTGGCGTCCCTGAGTGTTCCGGCTTTGACCCACTTGTGGCCGCCCCGATGACAGATGACCACATAATAGGTTTTCTTGCCTGCTTTACCTTTCTTAGACTGTATACTTGCCATTCCAACTCCTTAGAAATCTGTTAGAAAATATAGAAAGCGGAGAATGAAATGTCAATAACTTATTGAAATAAAAAGGGAATTTCTGTTAGAAAAAAATATGGCGGAGAGGCAGGGATTCGAACCCTGGATAGGGGCATTACCCCTATAACGGATTAGCAATCCGCCGCCTTCAGCCGCTCGGCCACCTCTCCGTCGCTCGTCTCAGAAGTAGCTCAATTATAGCACAAGGCCAGCTCGTTTTCAAGGGTTTTCTGTCTTCATCGATTTCGGTGAAACTATCATCGCGCGTCTCACTTGCTCAATTCCAGGTAATTGCGAGTGTATTCAAGTAGTGTCGGGTGACTCTGCCCGAGACTGATAGCCGGAAGTGATCCTTGTCATCCCTGCGAAAGCAGGGATCCATCCTTTCCATTCCTACAACTCCAAATCCCCTGGATTCCCGCTTTCGGGGGGGTTGAAAAAGTCCCATTCTCGTCATTGCGAGTCCGCCGCAGGCGGACGTGGCAACCTCGAATTTTGAATGCCAACGAGAGAGCCACGTCGTCCGCCAAAGGCGTCCGCCCGAGGCGGACTCGCTATGATATTATGAAAGCGCGCCTCCATAAGCAGGAGTATATTCCTGCTGAGAACTTTCACAGTGGTAGAGGCCGCAGAATGGAGGCACACTATGGAGAATATAGCATTTGACAGTCACAAGCGCTACACCTTTTGCTCAGTCGAGAATGCTGACGGGGTAATTGTCGAGGACTGTCTGGATTCCACCGCAGGATTTGCGGGACAAACGAGATTTGCCACGGACGCGGATGTATCTTGTTGCCGTGCGCAGCCATTTGAAGAACCGTATTCACGCCACCCTGGCTAAGTACGCTCTGTGTATTGGGGATGTCAGCGACATATTTGGCAAGCGTGCTCGGCCCGTTCTGTGCGAGCGTATCAGAGAACTTCCGGAGCATACGCAGTTTGCAACTCAGTTGCAGTTACAGCAGGTGGAGCAACTGGATGGTGTTATTGGGCAATTGAATCAGAGAATGAAGGAGGTTTTTGACAAGACGGAATCCGTTCGATTACTTCGCTCGATGCCTGGTATTGGCTTTTTGTTGGGGGTAGTGATCTCGCTTGAGGTTGGTGATATCAGGCGTTTTCCGGGGCCTGAGCAGATGGCCTCTTATGCGGGGACGGCCCCCCGGGTGCATGCCAGCGGGGGTAAAGTTTGCTATGGGGCTTTGCGCATCGACATGTTAGCCGCTTGTACCAACGGATTCGCCAGCGGAAAGGACACGCCAAGGCTATTGGAGCCGTGGCTCGGCACTTGGCGGAGGCAACCTATTGGATATTGACCAGGAAAGAGGAGTACCGGGACCCCAGCCGACAGCAAGTTTTGCCAACGGAGGTATAAGCGCGTGTGCGTCATGAGCCATCAAGGCTCGAGCTATGATTGCGACATGCCTCCGAGACAAAATCATGTCCGCCTCAGGCGGACAAAGAGATGACTCCGGCGAAACCGGCCTGTGACTGAAGTGCCTGAAAAACAGAGCCGTAGATAGAGAAAAACGCTCTTGACAGGGCGCGCTTTCAGAGATGACGCTTTCTATGTTTTTCAACAAGCCCCTCATTTGGGGATGGTTTTGATAGTACAAGTTGTTGTACCTGCGAGGAAATCGTTGGTTGTGGTAAGGGAAAGCACCTCCAAACAAGTTTGAAGGTGGCACCCGCGCAGCAAGCTATGGGCCACCCATCCTGTCAGTCCGACGGGATAAACCAGTCGCCAGCGAGGCGCTCGGTTGCTGCCACGATCTCGCAATCTTTTTCGTTGAGCGCACCGCGCTCGATAAGTCCGCGGACCGCTTTGTGCAGGAGCACCATCTTGTCGCGCACGGGAATCAAAGCCGGATAGTATTCATTGTTGAAGAATATCCGAAATCGCTTTCTCCTCTGGCCATCTTGCAGCATCTTCCCTATTGCGTTATCAAGTTCGCTCCCGCTGAGGCTGTCCAGCTCTTCCTTCGGGGATATCATCAGGCTGGTGGTTTTCTGCAAACTCTGGTTACACCTGAAGGCCAACTGCCAGCACTCCACCATGCCCAGGGAATTGACCGTCAGCACGTTCACACTGAGCCACTTCTTGTCCTCGTCAGCTTTGACACCTTCCATGAACGGTATGAAATAGTTGTCGGTGATGGCACCGAAGGCGCTGATGCCGCCGGCAAAGGGATCATCGATAATATCCCCGATTGTGAAATACGGCTTGCGTTCGAAGCGGGCATCCTGAATGAGCATGAACTCTTCCTCCGTGAAGTGAAAACGCTCTTTCCACTTTGCCTCCGGACTCAGGTCTTTGCGGACCAACGACGAATGGCTGGTTAACATACCGAGTGCCTGACCGCCTCGCCAGACCAGTGGCAATACGCCAACTACCCATTCGGCGGAACCCCCAATTTCCCCAATCATCGAATACAGACCGCGTCCATCAGGGAAGAGGAGTTGATCCATACCAAGGATAATCCCCGGCATTAAATCGCCATCCTTATCAAACGGGGTTGATACCCCGACCTTGTTCAGAATATCCATAGCTGGGTAGTGCCGTGGCCTGTCCAGGAAGTAGGCGCTTAGACTCTCAATGCCCGGGAGACCATAGGCGCCGGAAATGATTTCAGCGGCATCCTGTAGACTGGCCTCGCGAGGATTGAACTCATCGAAATAAGCCCCAGCCATCCAGCGCTGAATATAAATGTCAGGCAAGTGCCGCTTGACGTTGGCCTCAGTTACGAACAGGCAGGTCAAACTCGAATGTATCCCCTTGACCGATTTGGTGGTGCCATCGATGACGTCGTTGCCCAGTGATAGCAACGTTACATTTTCCGGCATGCGCAGTCCGTACTGAGCCTGATGCTCCTCCTTACCGAAGACGGCACCGACAGCAATAGTCGGGTTGCCACCCGCCTCCTTACCCGGCTTGACTCGAACGCCTTCTGTGATAGCCGATTCTATTAGTACCTCTTCGCCTACCGGCAGAGTTTCGGTGGTGGTTTGCAGAACCTCGGCCATAATCTGCGCCGCTGTACGGTCGTTGGCCCGCTTCAAGCTGTTCGTCAACTCCTTGGTCACCTGATCCTTGGGAACATTATTAAGGCTACCCCGGCCATGCAGGCCGACCGCTATGGCTGACAGTGCGGCCGAGAGAATTACCGATTGTCGGACCTGGCGGTTGCGCAGCGCTCCCAGGTTCGACTTATAGTTAACACGATCGCAAAGGGTGATAATGCTGCACGATTCCAAGGAGATATCATAGTTGGACAGAACCGACTTGTGGCGATGGTTGAACTCTATTATGCGGCCTTGACCAAACGAGAATTCATCCTGCCTTCCGCGATAGGCAAGTCGCTGATCGGCAATGTCGAAACGTAGGTTGTTTTCCATTCTTCCCCGTCCTTTTCTCAGTTACAAAAGCTGAACCCGCTCGCTAGCTGGATGCATGATAACCAACTATATTACAAATAATTCCCCGCTTAGCAAGCACTAACTTTGGTGGACTTCCCTAAAAAATCTAGCAGCTTGTTGCAAAAGTATTCTATCACGCTCTATAACCAACAGGCTCATCATCCACACGAAAGGGCGTGTTGAAAAGCTTTATCTACCGTTGTGTCAGGTCTTGATCCGCCGAGGGCGGTTTGTGACCTAACACGCAAGTATATGTCAGGCAAGGGCGGTAGGTTACACAGATCCGCTGGTGCGGATTCGCAAGACCTGCCGCAACCATCGTATTGGGACTTTCTCAACAAGCCCTTTCACGGGAATAACACACACGGACCCTATAACCCAATCTTTGACTCCCAATTGGTACTAGCGCCCTGCTTTGTCAGGGAGCAAACCGGATGAAAAAAGAAACCCCGCCTGGCCGGGCGGGGTTGTAACGCAGCTGATATCCCCCCTTGCGAGGGATATATCGTCTCCCGAGGAGACTACTTCAATAGGAGCATCTTCTTGGTAGCGGTGAACTCTCCAGCATGCAGTCGATAGAAATAGACGCCCGAGGCGTACTTACCCGCATCCCATTCTATCTTCATGTAACCCGCCTCACTGGTGTTGGTCCAACTCTCAACCTCTTGTCCGAGGATGTTGTATATCACCAGGTTCCATTCGCAGGCTAACGGTAGGGCAAATTCGATGGTGGTTACCGGGTTGAACGGGTTCGGGTAATTCTGCGAGAGCGAGAAATGATCCGGTAGACTACTGACTTTAGCCACCATTACCGCACCGTCGAAGCTGCCGGCTTCGATGGTCTTGACAGCCGGGCTGCCGTTCAGTTTCAGAATCGGTCCGCCTTCAAGGAACAACTTGCCGTTCATATTGTAAATCAAAACCCGGGTATTCGTACCATCAAAGTTGGAGCGCATTTCCATCTTGGCGGCCTTTTCATGCAACTTGGGTTCGACCTCTCCTTCGAGAACAAGGTAGACCGCCCCGATGGGACAGTCGGTCTTTGTGATTGAGAGCACACTGTTAGCAACCGCGAACTCCGCTTTCATGCTCTCTGCCGGGCTCGGCTTCGAAGCCGGCGGAGCATCACCAATAACCACCCTGATCAGGTAGACCAGATCGCCCACGGTAAGGGTGAGACCATCGGCATTGGCATCCGTGGCTGCTGTCTGTCCCTCGACACTGATCGTGAAGGCGGACAAGCCGTAGATAAAGTAGTTGGTAAATACAACTGCGTCCGCCACTTCGTAGGGAAGGCCGTTGAGGTTGATATCGCCGCGGGCATCGATAGAATCGGTGCATACGATATCTACGCCGCCGTTGGTGAAGTCAGCACAACGAATCGGCGCCGGTTTGCCCTCACCTCCTCCGACCAGACACTCGTCCGGAGCGCCAAAATAGCTGGGGAAGCCATAGCTGAAATTGGTGATATCGTTCAACTCGAAGTCGTAGACGCTGCGTGAAATCCACAGCGTGTCCCCTTCCTTCGAGGAGAAGGTATTGTCACCGCAGTCTGTCCAGAAGAACTGGATCGGCACATACTGGCACTCAAACAGCCGGTTATCAGTGACCAGGAACTTGAGCGTTGCCAGCGAACCAACCTTGCCGTCGAAGAAGCAGCCCGGGTGATAAGCGCCATTATTGAGATCGGCAAGAGCGATCACTCTCACGATACCGGCCCAGAAGAAGTGAGGTTCGTACGAAGGCCAGAACCAGGTCCGGTGGGTAAAGTATTCCCAGTCGCACTGCTCAAAGAGGCTTCCCGGGTCAACCGTCTGGAAGTTCAGCGCCGACCTATCGTACGTGATCAGGAGATCAAAACCGCCCAGCGGCTTGCCTGAGCCGTTCAGGTATATTTCTACTGTCTCAAGATATCCCTGGATGGAGTTGTGTGTCTTCTCGATCATAACGTGAATACATTCGTCAATCTCAAGTGTAAGGCAGACAGTATCGCTAACGAAAGCACCACAGGCGTCAGTAGCAGTGATTACCATGCAGTACTCGCCTGAACTGTCGGCAGTGAAACAGACTTGCTCTGTGCCGGAGTCATACGAGCCGATCGGTGAAACCGTCACGCTGGAGAGATTGCCGTCCTCATCCTCCGGATTGACATCGAAACAGACATCGCCGGGTTCGTCGAGGTATACTGTGAAGTCGGGCGGTAGATCGAGTGTCGGCGGTGCGTTGAAGCTGATGGTGACATAGGTGGTGTCATAGTCGACAGCGCCGCAGGAATCGGTCGCTTTCAGGACAAACATGTACCCTGTCTCTCCCGGCGGGACGGCAAAGCATATCTGTTTGTTGCCGGCGTCATAATAACCGTTGGGACTTACCAACTCGACTGTTTCAATGTTACCGTCCTCATCGTCTATGCTCACCGGCCAGCAGATGGTCGTTCCCGGCTGGCAGAAGAAATAACTGGTGTCAGGACCGACATCTACCACCGGCGGAGTGTTGATCTCAAACACGACTGTAAAGGAATCCTCGCAGGTGGCGCCGCAGGCGTCAAGGCACATAACTTTGACTATGACTGTTTGATCCGCCGACGGTGTGTACACCCAGTTGCCACCGACAATCGAGCCGGGACCGGTAATGATTTCGCAGTGGTCGAAGTTGTTGTCGACGTCGGTAGCAGTGACCGGCAAACTCACCTGTGTCGGTGTGCACTGGAAGAAGGAAGTATCGTTAGGCACTTCACAGACCGGCGGCGAGTTGAGCGACAGGTAGACGAGGGCAGTATCTTCATCGAACAATCCGCAGGCATCGACGGCACGCAGGACGAACGTATATGTCCCGGCTGTATCGGGCGTAAAGCAGATGTTCGTGCCGTTGTATGTTCCAACGCTTGTAGTCAGGTAGCAACTGTCGAGATTGCCGTCCGGGTCGGTGCAGGAGGCCGGCCAACAAATCTCGACGGGAGCACACTGGAAGACATTCCGATCATTACCGGCAGCAGCTACCGGAGGATTGTTCAAACCCACGGTGACGTTTATAGTATCCTGGCCACTCGCGCCACACGCATCGGTCGCTTTGACAATAAACCCGTATGTTCCTATCGTGTCTGGAGTGAAGCATACCTCGTTGGCGGCAGTATCAATTGTGCCGGCGCCCGTCAGCAGTTCTTCAAGAGTGATGTTGTTATCCGGATCGGTCACCGCATAGGCAAAACAGACCTGTGTTGTGGCGCACTGGAAAATAGTTGTATCATTGCCGAATGCCACTGTCGGCGGGCTGTTGGTCGTTACGTTGTATGTCAGGGTGACGGTATCCGCCGCACCGCAGGGGTCCGCCACCTTGGCCGAAACGGTATAACTGGTGGCTCTAGTGCTGGGAGTGAAACACCACAATCCGTTAGAACTGACAGTGCCGTCGCCGGAGATCCGGCTCCACTCGAGAGTTCCGCCATCAACATCACTGGCGCTAAACTGGTAACATATCTGACCACTTGCACAAATGAAGGTGTCCACCGGTGAAGTCGGATCATCGGTAACCGGATTGGAGTTTATGGTCACATCGACTATGAACTTGCAAGTGTCGGAGCCGCAAGTCGAGGAGGCCGCCACCTGGATGACGTAGTGCCCGGCTGTATCGGCGTCAAAGCAAACCTGACCGGCAACCTCGTCGTAATAACCGATCGGTGTCACGACTACCGACGCCCCGGAAATGGAAACTCCGACCGGTCGGCAGATTTCCTGTGCGCTGCACAGGAACATGGCCGTGTCATCCGGGCAGGTAACCGTCACGGAAGTGCCCAGATCGACAGTAATTTCAATCGTGTCAGCGTCGACCTTACCACAGGAGTCCGTGGCCTGAATTACAAACTGGTAAGTGCCATTACTGGTTGGAGTAAAACAGACTTCATTGGCTGCGGTGTCTATAGTGCCACTACCACTGACCAGCTCCTCAAGCGTGACATTGCCATCATCGTCCGTTACGGTGTAACCAAAGCAATAGGTATCACCGTCACACAGCGACACAGTAGTGTCATTGCCCAGCGTGACCACTGGAGAAGAATTCATGTCGATGTCGTAAGTAAGGCTGACGGTGTCAGCCGCCTCACAGGAATCTGTCACTACTGCCGTTATGTTCCAACTACCCTCAGAGCCGGCATTGAAACACCAGTTTCCAGCTGCATTTATCGCTCCCATACCCGACAGCTTTGTCCAGGTCAGGGTGCCGCCATCAACATCCGAGGCGGCGAACTGGTAACAGATATCGTCCGGTTCGCAGAGGAAGGTATCAACCGGACTGGTGGGATCGTCGGCAATCGGGGCAGAGTTGATCAAAGCATCCGCAACTATTACGCACGAATCGGAACCGCAGGCGGTAGAGGCAACGATCTTGATTTCGTAGTGGCCGGTAGTGTCGATCGGGAAGCAGACGTTACCGGCGTTGTAGTAACCGATAGGTGTAACGGTAATAGTCGCCCCCGGTGTTAACACGGAGATCGGTACACAAACCTCTTCACCCACTTCACAGACGAATATATCCCGAGGGTCAGGGCACGATATCTCGGCTGCCTGACCGATATCAACCTTGTAAATCAACTGGCAGGTATCAGCCCCACACGACTCGGTGGCAATTACCTCTACCACATAGATGCCACTGGTATCAGCCTTGAAGCAATGCTCGCCATTGGCATAGCTTCCGAAGGAACAGACAACAGTCGCAGTCGAAGGCTGAATATAGAGTAAGTTGCAAACAGTTGCCGTATCACACAACGAGACGTGAATGGTGTCATCCGGGCAGTCGATTGTAGCTACCTCGCCGAAAGTGACCGAGACCACCATGGTATCCTCGTCAGTCTCACCACAAGGATCAGTCACCCTGACGATGAATTCGTAATTGTCGGAAACGGTAGGTGTAAAACACATCTGATTATTGGCGGTATCAATCGAGCCATAACCGGAAACCATGTTTTCAGTGAGGCCAGATAGACCATCCGCATCATCAGGCGTATACGATACGCAGATCTGCTGAGGACCGCACAGGAACAATGAGGTATCATCCTGAGCCACCACTGTCGGCGCTGAATTGATAGTAACATCTATATTTACCGTGTCATAGTCAATAACCCCACAAGCGTCGGTCGCTTTCACAAGGAATTCGTAATTGCCGGAAGCCGAAGGAGTGAAACAAATCGCCGAGCCGTTATAAGTTCCCGTGCCGCTGACTAGTTCACAACTGCTCAGATTTCCATCCGGATCGCTGCAGGATGCCGCCCAGCAGATTTCTGCGGGCGTGCATTGGAATACTGTTTGATCATTCCCAGCGTTCGCTACCGGTGGGCTGTTGAATGTTACATTAAAGACCAGCTCACAGGTGTCGGCGCCACAGACATCAGAAGCAATAACCGTAATGGCGTAGCTTCCAGCCGTATCGGCGTAGAAACGTACTGCGCCGTCATCATAAGTGCCGTACGATACGCTTACAGAAGCCGAAACCGGTGTTATTGAAAGCGCTTGAATAATCGAATCAGCACCGCATAGGAATTTCTCAACCGGCCCACTCGGGCAGTCAATGCTGGCTACATCTCCAAAAGTGACATTCACGATCATTGTATCAATACTCGTGGCCAGGCAGGAATCCTCAGCGCTGACGATGAACTCGTAGCTGCCGTCCGAGGTGGGCGTAAAGCAAATTGTATTTGTAGCGGTATCGATATTGCCATAGCCGGAGATCATCGTCTCAATGATTCCGTTCAAACCATCCGCATCCGTTACAGCGTACGTGAAACAGATTTCTTGAGGAGCACACAGCAGCAGTGTGGTATCAGCGCCAAAGCTGATGACCGGGTCGGAGTTGATCATCGCGCTGATCGTAACCGTGTCGATCATCTCTTCACCGCAGTCGTCAATAGCGTGCAGTGTGAACTGGTAATTTCCACTAATGACCGGATTGTAGCAGATCTGCGAACCATCATAGGTTCCCGGACCATTGAACAGACAGTCGGTCAGGTTGCCGTCAACGTCGCTGCAAGCGGCCGACCAGCAAACAGTCGACACAGAGTCACACAGGGAAATACTCTGGTCAGCGCCCGCATCCGCAACCGGCGGGTTATTTATCGTTACGTCAACATTGATGGTATCCTGGTTAAACTCATCGCATTCATCTTGAATACGGATCACGAAGCTGTAGGTGCCGTTGGAAGTGGGCGTGAAACAGACCCAGGAGCTGTCGTCGTCCAGTGTTCCCTCTCCAGATACCAGTATAATTGTATCAGGTCGCGGGGCATCAGGATCGCTGGCTACATACGGCAGACAGATTTCCTCGCTTTCGCAGAGGAAGATGGAGGTGTCATTACCGAAGGCAATAGTAGGCGGACTGTTTATGTCGAATTCAACCGTGAATTGCGACTCGCAATAAGCTCCGCAGGAATCCTCGCACCGCATCGTCACCGTAACAGCCTGGTCGGAAACAGGTGTGTAGCACCAGTTACCGCCGACCAGAGAGCCCGGTCCGGAGATGATCTGACAGAACTTAAGGTTGCCATCATCGTCCGTACCATAAGCAGGTAGACAAACCTCAGCTGGCACACACTGGAAAATGGCCGTATCGTCCGGCACAACACACACCGGAGGAGAATTGAAGGTTACATCGATAACCGCCGTGTCGCGATCGGTGGCACCGCAGGCGTCGGTTGCTTCGATGACAAAAGTGTAAACGCCGGTAACGCTTGGCGTAAAGCAGATATTTGTGCCGTTATAAGAGCCGGGGCCTTCAACGAGAGCGCAGCCGGTAAGATTGCCGTCAACGTCGCTGCACGATGCCGGCCAGCAGATTTCAGTCGGCTCACTCAGGAACAGCGTCTGGTCCTCACCGGCGTCGGCCACCGGTGTGCTATTGAGCGTATAGTAAATAGCAGCCGTATCGTAGCTCTCAACACCGCAGTTGTCGGTCGCTTTCAACACGAATTCGTAATTGTAAGTGCCGGTGGGGGTGAAGCAGATTTGGGTGCCGTTAAAAGTCCCTGGACCAATGATCAATTCAACGCTTGCCAAGTTGCCGTCGGGATCGCTGGCGCCAGCTGGCCAGCAGATCTCAGCAATATCACACTGGAAGATGGTCTGATCGCTACCGGCATCAACCAACGGCGCCTCATTGATATTGATAGTAACATTAATTGTGTCAACATCGGTAACACCGCAGGCATCGATTACCTTGACGATGAATTCATACATACCCTCGGTGGATGGTGTGAAACAGACCTGGCTCAGGGCTGTATCCAAATCCCCATCACCAGCAACCAGTACGATGGAATCTATGTTATCGTCAACATCCAACGCAGTATACGTCAGACAGATCAAGCCGGAGGAACAGACGAAGATAGTGGTGTCATTGCCGAGAGCAATGTTTGGAGCAGAGTTGATAGTGAGATTATAAGTAAGGGCAACTGTGTCGCTAGCGCCGCAGGAATCTACAACCTCGGCGGTGACAGAGTAGCTGCCGCTGGTATTGGCATCGAAGCACCACTGACCGGAGGCATTCACAGTGCCGTTGCCGGACAATCGAGCCCAGGTTAGCGTCCCGCCGTCGACGTCATTTGCAGTAAATTGGTAACAAATCTGATCCGCTGCACAGATGAAGGTATCAACCGGCGAGCTTGGATCGGCGGCCACCGGGCTGGAATTGATAGTTATGTCTGCGATGATGAGACAGGTGTCGGAGCCACAGGGCGTGTTGGCAATCATTTGAATCTCGTAGTGGCCGGATGTATCCGCCGGGAAGCAGACATTGCCGCCGCTGTAGATCCCAATCGGGGTAATTTCCACGGTTACGCCGGTACCCAGAACCGACACCGGGACACAAACCGTGTCTGCCTCGCAGATGAATATATCCTGCGGATCGGGACAGCTTATCTCAGCCACCGAGCCGATTTCCACGCTGAATGTCAGTTCACAGGTGTCCGCGCCGCATTCAGTGGAAGCAATAACAGTAATATCGTATGTACCCGATGTATCGGCATAGAAGCACAACTGGCCGTCTTCGTATGTTCCATAAGATGTATTCACGGTGGCCGAATCGGGCGTAATGTTCAAAAGCTGGCAGACGGTGTCAGCCGAGCAAAGTGATACATTAATCGGGTCGGACGGGCAGTCAATACTCGCCGTTTCCCCGAAGGAAACCTCAACGACAATGGTGTCTTTATCCAATGCGCCGCAGGAATCGACGATACTGACTATGAAGTCATACGATCCGGCTGCCGAGGGGGTAAAGCAAATCTCGTTGGCAGCCGTGTCAATCGTGCCGTATCCGGAAATCATTATCTCGGTGATTCCACTAAGTCCCTGAGGATCTGAGACCGTATAGCTCATGCAGATCTCCTGCGGAGAGCACAGCAGAACGCTTGTGTCATTCCCAAAGGCAATTTCCGGTGGATCATTGAGTGTCACGTTATAAGTCAGAGTGGTCGTATCAGCCGCTCCACAGGAATCAGTCATGGCAACCGATGTGCTGTAACTGCCTGAGGTAGTCGTGGTAAAGCACCAGAGTCCGTTCTGTGTCACCGTCCCATTACCGCTGAGCTTGCTCCACACCAGCGTGTTGCCATCGGCGTCCGAGGCCTCAAACTGGTAGCAGATCTCCTCTGCAGTGCATTGGAAAACATCGACCGGGCTGGGTGGATCGACCGCCACCGGAGCCGAGTTAATAGTAAGATCGTATGTTATAGAAGTTGTATCCACAGCGCCGCAGGAATCGGCAACGATTACGGCAGCGCTGTATGTGCCGGAAACGGTCGGGGTGAAACAGAACTGGCCGTCGGGTGTTATCGAGCCGACACCGGCCAGATGCGTCCAGGTCAGCGGACCGCCATTGGGATCGCTCGCTGTAAACGTATGGCAGAGCTCTTCGGCCTGGCACATGAACTGTGTGACAGTGTCTGGATCATCGGCTACAGGTGGATCATTGGTTTCAGCCGTCACAACAACCGTATCAAAGTCCTCCTCGTAGCAGGAATCGACGGCATGAATGACAAAGGTGTATGTTCCCTCTACAGTCGGAATGAAGCATACCTGATCGCCGTTGAGACTTCCGGGACCGGAGTAAAGCTCTGTGTATTTAATGTTATAGTCAGGGTCTACGAAACTTACACTAAAGCAGACCTCCGAGAAGTCGCACAGGAAAGCTGTGAAATCCGAGCCGGCATTGGCGAATGGAGGGCTGTTGAGATTGACCGTTACCAGAGCGGTGTCGGCGCCGACATTGCCACAGGAATCAGTTGCTGTAACAATGATCTCGTAGATACCGGATGTGTCGGCGTAGAAGCAGACATCCGTACTCGTCGGTGAAGGACTCGTGCGGGTAGCGATAGCGTCAATCTGCAGATACTCTGTATATTTTATGTCGCCGACGTTCTTGATTTTCAGTTCGTTGAATGTAAGGCCATCAGGCAGGTCGATAGTGGCTCCACCGTCCCCGGAGCCGGCCGTGCCACCGGGAAGAGCCAGTGTAGTCGTGTAAACAGTCGTCCCATTATAATTAAAGTATAACTTGGCCATGGCACCGCAGTTAGCACCGGTGAAGATAGAAATATCCGCGTTGGCCCCGTGACAGGTTGTGATATCCTGGGGAAAGCCGATAATACACCATCTATTACTTTTAAACTTCAATGATCCGCTTCCATTCCCGCCGTCGGGGCCGCCGGGCCCGGGGCTGGTGAACGTGAGATCGGTCGGTGGGCCAAGAAGCTGGTCAGCCGAGTTGGCGTGTGTCGGGCCACTGGGAAATGAACCGTAGTTTACCACATGATCTGCGAAGACGAAATTGGGTAAGGCGACCGACACCCCCGACTGCGAGTTCACCGGCGGAATGAAGTCGGAAGCAGTATATAGAACCTTTCCAGGTGCACCGCCGCCTATCTGACTGATCGCGCCGCCGAGGTCATTGATGCGCTTGACCTGATCGAAGTTGTTCATAGTACCGGCATAGGTGCCGTAGTTGGTAACCACAGATGTTATGTCGCAGTCGGGATCGAAGATCGATACCGGGATGCAGAGCTCCGACGGGTAGCAGAGGGTAAAGGTTGTATCGTTCAGCTCAACCTGGGGTACCGAGCCGGTGGTGACATGGATAACGGCTGTATCGATTGTCACCGCGCCAAGAATATCCTCCGCCCTGAAAACAAATGTATATGTACCGTTGCCGGTTGGCAGGAAACAGTGTGTGGCGTATATTGTTGAGAGCCCCGCCAGCGGTTCGAAATACCCCTCGCCCTCAATCATCTCCAGCCAGATGGAATCGGCCTCGCAGTTGGGATCATGCGCCGTTATGTCAAAACAGATTGAATCAGGCGAACACAGGATGACAGTACTGTCCTTTGGGAGGGTCAGCTCCGGTGCGTAGTTCTCGAAGGTGACTTTGATAACCAAGTCCTGGTAGTCCTTATCGCCACCGTCGGGGATGTCCTCCCAGCAAATCAGGTACTCGTGCGGTACTCCTGTTGCAAAGACCCAGGTATGGTCGAAATTGTCCCAGTTGAGAGCGATTTCCGTCAACCAGGTCTGCTCGTTACCCGGAAGGTTTGGCTTCATGAAAAAGCCGATCGAATCGAAACTGGCGAACGTGAATTGTACCGAGTCCCCAGGACCATCACTGGGACCAAACAGCTGGTAGAATATCGATGTGTCTCCCGATTGATAGTAGCCGGAAGTTGAATACAGGGACGATTGGGCAACCTCAATCACCAAATTTGCGGTGTTTAATCCGTCAAGGCCACAGAAAATCTCCCAACCCAATTCGTCGTTCGCAACATCGATGTTATATCCAAGAGAATCAAGATACCACTGGAGCGAGTTTTCATCCCCCGTGGCTTTGGAGTAAATCGAGTCAGCCCAGAACTCCTTTCCTTGTGCCAAGGCGTCGCTTGCACCAAAGACAAAAACAACAGCTAACAGTAATGCGAGACTACGGTAACGATACAATTTCATACCCTTTCCCCTATATATTTATAAAACCACCAATTATTTTTCGTTGGACCAAAGAGCCGGACGGAGACATTCCTTTCCCGATAAAGGCGAAAGGAGATCGCCCATAACACCGCGTAAAAATAGATTCAGTTGTCGTTAATGTAACATCAAGACATGAACAACCATCCATATGCTACTCCGTCAATAACTACCGTCCGTCCAAAGAGGTACAGCTTCTAAGCTGGAAGATTGTCCTGCGAGCTTACCAGTTCAAGGGGCCCACGCAACAAACTCTTTCTCAGCTTAAACTTAATAACAAGCCCTCCTTATGTCAAGCGCTAAATGGCTTGTTTCAGCATCTTTCTGCCCCTCTGCTCTCTCTGCATCCCATTCATATTCATATGCAACCAATTCTGCCTTGATTCCCGGCCAATGACTACCAATCACACCCCCCGGGTAAGCTGGTCGTTCTGCGCCACAGCAGCAAAGCCATTCGGACAAGCGCCGGCAATACAGGCCTCGATTCGAAAATTGCTTACAATCGACTGGACAAAGCTGCTGTAATTAGTTAGTATACCTGTAATTAGAGCATTCCTGACTTGAGCTGACTGTATGGACAGGTTAAACGACAAGTAACCAAGCCGATAATAGATAACAGATTTGCGTTGTGAAATAAGGTATATTTGAAGATGAAGTTTCTCATTACCGGCGGGGCCGGGTTTATTGGATCAAATATCGCAGCCCACTTGGTTGAAAAAGGCGAACGGGTACGGATTCTCGACAACTTTTCTTCCGGCAGTCGGGAAAATATCAAGGGACTGTCCGATTCGGTTGAAGTTATCGATGGGGATGTCAGGGATTACTGGACAGTCGTCAAGGCGGTCGATGATATAGATTATGTCCTCCATCAGGCAGCTCTGCCGTCGGTGCCGCGGTCGGTCCAAAATCCGTTGACGTCAAACGCGGTCAATATCGACGGCACTCTGAATGTTCTTGAGGCAGCCAAAAACGCCGGTGTAAAAAAACTCGTGTTTGCCTCTTCATCCTCTGTCTATGGAGAATCCGAAGAGCTGCCTAAGCATGAAGAAATGTCCCCCAGCCCCCTATCTCCTTATGCCGTAACCAAGTTGACGTGTGAATACTACTGCAAGGTCTATTGGGAACTGTACCGGTTTCCGACAGTTTCTCTTCGATATTTCAATATCTTCGGCCCCAACCAGGACCCGGCCAGTGAGTATGCGGCGGTAGTCCCCAAGTTTATCACTGCTCTTCTCGAGGGGCAGCCCCCAACGGTTTACGGTGACGGAGAGCAGTCACGCGACTTCACTTACATCGATAACTGTGTGCAGGCGAACATCCTGGCTGCTACCAGCGACAAAGTGGTTGGAACAAATTTCAATGTAGCCTGTGGCGGGCAGTTTACATTAAACGAGCTGTTGGATAAGCTGCGCACGATTATCGGCGTACAGATCAAAGCCGAGTATAACCCGCCACGGCAAGGAGATATCCGTCATTCCTTTGCCTCAATAGACAAACTGGCCAAGTTCGGCTACCGACCTTCAATCGGATTTGAAGAAGGCCTTTATAAGACAGTTGAGTTTTTTAGGTCCAAGCTGTCCCCCTAAAGAGGCTTAGCCGGTGAAAAGGTACTTGTGGGCGGCAGATGTCCACATCTGCCCCAAATAACAGTAACCTCTATCCCTGTCAAATCGTAAACCTCCAGCCGCAGTGGAATTCCTTGCCGGCTTCCTCGTCAGGCGGGCAGGCAATACAATCGGTCTTGATCCTGGGGTCAATAGTCTTGGCAAACCCCGAATACTCCACAACCCCGACAGACTTGCATGGAAACAGTTGCAT
>CAYQDB010000027.1:3107-25827 GCA_964416195.1 uncultured Ignavibacteriales bacterium | reverse complement strand
GGCGGCTTCAATACGTTTGGTCTCCATAATGTCTCTTGCGGGGTAGCCAAAGACCGTCTTGCCCGCCGGAATTGACCTGGGCACTCCCGACTGCGCCCCAACCCGAACACCGTCGCCGATTTCCACGTGCCCGACGACCCCCACCTGCCCGGCCAGGACAACCCCATTACCGATTTTCGTCGAACCGGATATCCCAACCTGTGAGACGATAATGCAGTTCTCGCCTATCTCAACGTTGTGGGCAATCTGAACGAGGTTGTCTATTTTCGTCCCGCGGCCAATTTTAGTCGGCCCCAACGCACCACGATCAATCGATGTATTGGAGCCAATTTCAACATCGTCATCGATCTCTACCCAGCCAATCTGCTTGATCTTCTTAAGACCCCGTTCCGACTCCGCAAAACCGAAACCATCGGAGCCGATCACGGTTGACGAATGAATGATAACGTTGTTGCCGATCCGACAATCATCCATAATCCTGACGCCAGGATAGAGAAGGCAGTTCTCACCGACAGAAGCGTTGCAGCCCAGGAAAACCGAGGAAACAAGTTGAGAACCCTTCCTCACTGAGGCGCCGCTGCGGAGATGGCAAAGAGGACCGATAGCAGCAGTCGAATCCACGGCGCTATCTTTTTCGACAACCGCTGCCGGGTCTATGCCCGGTTGTAGTAGAGGCGCCTCCGGGTAAAGCAGGTCTATCACATACGCAAAAGCAAGGTAAGGATTGGGGTGACGCAACACCGGCAGGTGGGAACATTTGGTTTTCAGGTCCAACACAACCGCAGCGGCATGGGTCGTCTGAAGGTACTTTGCATACCTCTCATTGGCAACAAAGCTGATTTCGCAGCCTGTAGCTGTCTGGATAGGAGCGGCCCCGGTGATCGCAACCTTGTCATTGCCCTCAACCTGACCGCCAACCCGGTCAGCAATCTCCCGCAGGGTGAGACTAGCGCTATTCCTCGGATTCTGCAAGGGCCTTCAACACCTTATCGGTGATGTCATACTCATCTTTGATATAGCCGATAGCCTGGAGCGTGTAGATGACATCATAGTTTCCTTCGATCGCCACCGCCTCAATCGCCTTGTGGATATTCTCCAGCACTGGCTGCATGAGCTCAGCATATTTGCGCTCAGCAGTACCGTCAGGGCCGAAAACCTGACGGGTGTAGGCGTCGAGGCCGTCTCGCTTGGCATTAATGGCTGCCTCGCGCTCCTTCTTTTTTTCCTCCGAGAGGATCAGCTTCTGTTTTTCGTATTCATACTCAAGCTCCTGAAGCTCATCCTGTTTGGACTGAGCTTCTTCGTCCCAGGCCTTTTTCTCAAGGTTCCATTGTTCCTGGGCTTTCTGCCAGGCCCTGTATTCCTGGAAGATCCTCTCGTCCTTCACGAATCCGATCTTCAGTCCCTGGGCATTGACTTCGTTCACAAAGGGGAACGAAATGATGGCGCCAAAAAACGCCACCAACAACCACTTCTCAACTTTTCGCATTGATATCTCCCATTTGAGTTTCTATCTAAATGTCGTGCCAACCTGGAAATGCGGTTTGAGAGACCGCTTTTGGCCCTCCACATCGTCAAGGGGATAGCCAAAGTCAAAACCGAGCATCCCTATACCGGGGATGATGATTCTGAAACCAAACCCCACTGATTTGTAAAGATCCGTTAGCGGTTTGATATTCCTGCGGTGCAACCACGAATTTCCAGCGTCAAAAAAGAGTAAACCGTAAATTTGCTGTGGGACAATCGGGACCTGCAATTCAAGGTTCGTCACCAGCATGTACTTACCGCGTACGCGAGTCGAGTAGCTGGCGTAAGTGGTGTCATCAGGCGGGTCTACACCGATCACAGCATTCGAGTCGACGTAATAGAACGAAGTGTCCCGGACAACCACCGAGTCGGGGGTCAGACTGCCATCGTCATAACCGCGAATCACTCCATCGTATGCCGTGCCACCCGGGGTAAAACGGTCAGTAATCAGGATTCGGTCGTCGCCGCCGGGAGAAGTTACTACGCTGTATTCTACCTTAGCAGCCAGGGCAACCTTCCAGATAATAGGAATGAACTTGGCCAGTGATACGGAATGCTTCTGATATTTCCAGAATCCACCCAGCAGACCTCCAGTGTTCTCAAAGGTGTAGGAAAGCTTCGCTCCCGATGTGGCGAATTCAGGCAGGTTGCGCGAGTCCCTGAATACGGTAAAGGATAAACGCGAAGCTGTTAGCCATTCTTCCTCGTATTGCAGAATGGAACCGGGATACGCGCTATGGATCTTGCTGTCCAGCAGCTTATCCTGAGATGGCAATCCTCCATCGCTGTCGTACCAGTAGTGAGACCTGTAAGAGGTGGAGTTGATGAAAAAATCGTCGAAATCAAAGAATCGCGTCCTTTCAAGCTGGTATGACGCAAAAACCCGGAAATAATTGTCAGGCCAACGGAGTCGCCGCCCCAGCCGGACTGATCCTCCCTGTCGACCTTCAGTATAGTCATCGAACCAACGCTGATTCAGAGCGAAGGCGCTCATGCTTAGCAGAGTCGGCCGCCCGCCCAGCCATGGCTCGGTGAACGAAACCGAGAAGGAATTACGGCGACTGCCAAAGTCAACACTGAACGACAGATTCTGACCGTTGCCACGGAAGTTTGGTATCGTCATGCCCAACTGTCCCACCAGCTTGTCCTGACTGTTGTACCCGGCGCCGGCCGAAACCTGACCCGTTTGCTTTTCCTTAACGGTAAACTCAATATCAACATCACCACTGGGTAAACCCAGGGGTATCGGCTCGATGTTCTCGAAGAAGTTCAAAGCCATCACATCTCTGACCGATCGAACCAAAAGCGAACGACTGAACACCTGTCCCGGTAAAATCGAAATCTCCCGCCGAACAACCTTATCTTTGGTCTTCCTGTTGCCGACTATCTTTACCAGCCTGACGTGCGAGGGCAGCCCTTCTGCTATGTCGTAGGTAATATCTATAATCGAGTCGGCTCTGGTGGACCTATTGTCAAGAATACGAACGTAGAGAAAACCGATCTCAGAGTAGGCGGAATAGAGCTCCCCCAGCGATTCAGAGTATTTCTCCTCGTCAAAGACGTCGCCTTCCATGTACTTCAAGAGCTTTTCGAGAGTCGATGTTTGGATCTCTTCGTTGGACTGGAAATGTGCCTTCCCAAAATAATACTTGGGTCCCTCGTAAACCTCGAGGTATATGGTCATCCGGTTACGGGTAGTATCAATACTGGTCGAGTCCGAAACCAGATAAGCATCGATAAACCCCCGCCGGTGGTATTCCTCAATGATCTTTTCCAGGTCCTCGTCGTATTTGTCCTGGGCAAAGTCGGAGCTTTTCAGAAAACCCCGCTTGCGGTTGCGCATTTTCTTGATGAGATCACTCGCCTTTACACACTTGTTACCAGCCAATACCACCTTCTCAACTTTTACTTTGGACTTCTCTGCGATCCCGTACTTGAGCACCGCCTCCGTTGAGTCAGAATTGTATTGCAGGGTATGGGAGATTTCAGACTGGAAATATCCCTTCTCGGCGTACATGTCATAAATCTTTCCCTCCGTCTGCTGAACCAGATAGTGGGAAATATAACCGCCAACACCGAGCCCAAGTTCTTCCTTGAGCTTCTTGGTTTTGATCTTCTTGTTGCCGGTAAACTCAAGACCGCTCAGTTTGGGCAGTTCCTTGACCACAATGTAGACTTTCAGACCACCCGTGACCTCTTCTACCTCGATAGTTACGTCAGAGAAAAGCCCCAGGCCATACAGTCTGCGGATGGTCTCAGACACGGCGGTGGGAGTGAGGGACATCCCCTCGTGAATGGAAGAGACCCCAAGGATCAGGGAGTTACTGGCCGCACGGTTGCCTTCAACGACGACCTCCACGACCCGAAATCCCTCCTGGGTAGCGCCCTGCTCGGCCCAGACCAGCAGAGTGAGTAGAAGAAGCAGAGCTGTCCATGCTCTCAGGTGCAACATGATATCCAAACCGGCTACTGTTGAGGCACAACGATCCTGGTGATCTTGATTTCGCTGTGCTGCTGGCGATGCCCCTGCCGGCGGCGATATTTAGTCCGGCGCTTGTACTTGTAAACCCGCACTTTATCAGACTTCCCGTTATCCAGTACCTCCGCCTCGATTTTGGCGTCTTCGACAAACGGGTGGCCTATTATCGCATTATCGTTGTCCTTTATCAACAGCACATTATCGATGTCGATTTTAGAACCCTTCTCAACGTTCTGAAAGGGCACTTTGACAATAGCTCCTTCCTCAACACTGAACTGGTACCCGGAAAGCTGAAACACGGCGTACATTCATATCCTCCAGACGAAATCGAAGTTCTTAACCCACTTTAAGTTAACCAAACAAGTTATAATCTCTGACAGCCAAGTCAAGGCATTTTTACCTGCATCCATGTTCACAGTTCCGACCCTTAAACTATTGTAATCCAACTTGGTTCCACCATCGCAAAGGGGCAGATACCGGAGAGACCTGCCCCTGCCAACGTCGTATGGCGATTAGAAACTTATATTATTGCTCGGCCTTGAAAAGCTGGAGCATCAGGAGCACGGTAGCTTCAGCAATATATCGCCTAAGCGTGCAATATTTAACCGAATAAGAATAGAAATAACCGGTAGAAATATACTGCCAGGATAGCTACAGTTATAATAGCTCTGATGATCTTGTGGACAGGCCGGTCCACATGAGACCTCCGGGGCATGCCTCTTCTGACAAAAACATATTCTCGGGTATACAAAACTGTCGATGCGGCAATGAGAATTACTGCTACGTACGTCATCAGCATAGCTCCGAAATCAAATCTCATGATGTAACTTGCCAACAGGAATGCAATCGCGGCAAAGGCATGTTTCCCGGTCTGGTTGGAGGGAATGACCACATAGCTCCCCCTGAGCAAAATCATTCCGGCCGCAGCGATCACCAGGTCGCGAGCAACGATCACTCCCGCCAACCAGATGGGAAAGTCTCTGAAAAAGATCAACAGGACTACTAAGGTGGCGGCCAGGATTTTATCAGCGAGCGGGTCTAAAATCATCCCCAGGTGGCTGACCTGGTTTGATCTGCGGGCAATATACCCGTCGATCAGATCAGTGATTCCCGCCACAACTAGCAGGATGATAGAAATAAGCGTTGCCTGATTATCCCCCCTCCAGAGGTAGTAACCAATGAAAGGCGTAATAGCAATTCGCGACAGGCTCAACAGGTTGGGGAGCCATAGTACCTCGGGTATATTGATACCTAAAAACCTATGCACGGTGGTCACTCCGGTTCAGATTACTTCTGCCGTGAATGGTAAAGAAAGAATGGATATTGTTCAAGTTTGCAGGTCAAAAATCACGTGATTCTGGTAAACCCGCTCAGGACTTAATCTCTCACACCTGTTTTCACATTTAAGCCCCCTGACGTATCCACGCAGGCACTTGTGCCCGGCAGATGTCCAGAGGTTGTCCCAAAAGGTAACTGTCTTGTCTCGTGTAGGGTGGGGGCTTGTCTCCCACCATTTGACGGCGGACATAAAGCCCGCCGCTACGCGGAGTCGGCGAGCTATGACTTTACCTGGTGTGAGTACGTGAATGTTAGGATCAAACTTGTAGGACAACCTCTTTACATCTGCCGCCTACTTCGGAGCGCAGACCTGAAAATACTTGTCCCAGTTAACCTGTACCATTTGTAGAACGTTTCCGTCTTGGTCGGCGAAGGCGACAGCACGAGCACCCCATAGTGTCTCTTTCGGCTCTTCAAGGAATTCTACGCCTTTATCTCGCAGAGTTCGGTAGGCCTCATCAACGTTGTCCACCAAGAAATCTATGCATGGCTCGCCTTTTCGCGGCGGTTGGAGTTCCCCCCATGTTTTCACCCCCAGCTCAACACCACCGCAATCAAAGCCGGCATAATCGTTAAACTCATACTTCTTCTGCAACCCGAGGATATTCTCGTAGAACTCCACGGACTTTTTCAGGTCTTTGACTGTCAGGGTGATGTCCCAGATTCTTCGGATCATGATTCTCGTTCCTTGCTATGGTCTTGTGTCCGGCAGATGTCCACATCTGCTGGCTCGGTTTACGCGGCGGATGAGGATATCCATCTGGCACAAGACGTTCATTTGATGGCGGTAATCATAGGATCTGTCTCAATAGGTACAGCCATCTGCACCACGATGTTTATAAGCGGCCGCAGCATTGTATCCACGGCAGCGATATCTTTCGGACGGTGCTCTGCTGGAAGCTGGTCAAACAATTGACCTGCAAACTCTGCCCCGCTGTGTGAAGAGATTACGTCTCGAAATCCAATATTATATAGCCAGGACACGAGGGTCTTCCCGGATGGGTGTGTTAAAGAGCATACGCGTGTATCAACGATAGCCGTACGAATATCTCCCAGTCGCGAGACGGTAATCATGTCAAAGGTGAGGGAACGACCATCTTTAGAAAAAAACGCTTTCACTTCCTGATCGGACATGGCCAGTGTCACTCCGTACTGTCGAACCTGTTGCTGTTCAATGTAACGATCATATAGAATAAACCTGCATCTGTTCTCATCGATTGGGCAGAGCCAGAGGTCTCGCTCATAGCCGTTTCGGTACCTGTCAAGGGCTTCGTATGCAATCCGCAGGCGACCTCCGGGGCACAAAACCCGAAAGAGCTCTTTTAAGGTGGCCTTTGGATCTGGCGTTTGCTCCACAGAAGAGGCAACCATTACTCCGTCAAAGCTATTGTCCTGAAATGGTAGGGCTGCTCCCGGTGCAACGTAGATGAATCTCGCGTTCGAAATAGCAAGACGTCTGGCGTTATCCGTGCATACTTCAACGCGGCGGCAGGATCCGTCAACCCCCACGACCTCGTCAACATAGGGGGCTACTATAAGCGATGGCCACCCGTCACCGGGCCCGAAGTCCAGCAACTTCTTCCCCGCTGTTGAGCAGACGTAGTCGAAGAGCGAGCCGCGATCCCGCCAGTGTGACTTCTTGCCTGCGTCGAACGGCTCGTATATTACCGGTAGGCAGCAGTCCGATTGTGACTGTATGTCATCATATATGAACCCGGCCGACGTGCAAGGCTGAGGTTTCAATTTCTCTTCAATCCATCTAAATATGTCCATAGCTTACTCTCTCTTTGAGAAGTGGCTTTGTGCACAGCAGATATCCACCTTTGCCGTCATCCGCCGCACACCAATACTTTTGCCTTATAAGTCAAACCTCCCACAGCTTATCGCCAGCATAGCATTTCACCCTACAACCTAAAATACTCCCCAAAATCCACCTCGAACTCTTTAGGCGTATACTCCCCCTTCTCCTTGTTCAGCACGTAGTCGCGGTTGTAGTCGCCGAAGGCGATTTTGGTCAGCATCTCGATCAGGCGGTCGATTTCATCCTTGGTGTTATACAGACCAAATGAAATACGTACTGCACCGGGGGCGTTAGAGCGATCACGGGAGAGAATCTGCTTTTCCAAAGCCTTTGCCTCTTCATCACTTACCTGCAGGATGGACTTCACATAGGGCTGGGCACAAAAACATCCGGCGCGCACGCCAATAGCTCCCTCGTAGCTCAGAATTGCCGCTACCAGGGCGTGTGGAAGGTCGCGAATGTTAAACGAGATCACCCCTAACCGTTGGGCGGCGTTGGCCGGGTCGGTGTCGCCATACAAGGTGACGGCTGGAATCTGCTTGAGCTTTTTCAGGGCATAGGCGGTCAATCCCGCCTCGTGCCCGATGATCGCCTCCCAGCCCAGCGACTCAAACATGTGAATCGCCTTCGCCAACGCAACCACTCCGACAGTGTCCGGCGTGCCCGCCTCTTCTTTTTCGGGCAGGTCGGTCCAGTAGGCCTCCTCGAGCGTCACCATATCCACCATGCCCCCGCCAACCGTCTCCGGGTCGCCCTGCTCAAACGTCTCTTTGTCTCCAACGAGCACGCCTACCCCGAAGGGAGCATACATTTTGTGGCCGGAAAAGACCAGATAGTCAATGCAATACTGCGGATCGTGCGGCTTCACGTCAATCGAGCGGTGCGGGACCAACTGGGCGGCGTCGACAAGGATTTTGACTCCGGCCCGGTGCGACTCGAGAGCAAAAAAGTCCAGGTCGTTAATGTAGCCGGTAACGTTGGAAGCGCCGGTAATTGCCACCAGTTTAACTCTCGAGCCGAAGGCTTTGAGCTTGGCCAGGAAATCGTCTTTGGAGATTGTCCCGTCGTCATTGAGACCAACGTGCTCGACTTTGCCCGCACGGCGCCAGGGAAGCTCATTGGAGTGGTGCTCCATCAGTGTAGTGAGGATGATGTCGCTATTTTCAAAAGGCAGGCGGTAAGCCAGCTTGTTGATCGCTTCAGTGGAATTCTTGGTGAATATAACAACCTGCTGCTCAAGATCAGCCCCGATGAACTCCGCCACAATATCCCGCGAACGTTCAAAGGCCCAGCTTGAGAGTTGCGACTTGAAACCGGTTCCCCGGTGGACATTTGAGTACCAACGTAGAAACGAAACCAGGGAGTCGGCAATCGGCTGAAAAGTCGGGGTTGAGGCGGCATTGTCAAAGTTGACGTACCTTTTGGGGCCGTACAGGGTGGGCACAACGGTATCCGCGCCGATGAGAAGGTTCGGCAGGTCGGCAATTGACATTTTGTTCTTCCGGGACAACGTATCAATATGTAAGGGCATTGCTCTCCTCCAATACAAGGAATTACAAGGGAAAGTATAGAAAAGTATCATGATAAAATAAAGTGGGAAAAAAGCGACTTGCGAGTTGCGTTAGGTCTTGCTTCTGACAATGTCGGAAGTGTGACCTGACGGTTTTTAGTGAGAGTAACTTCGCCACTGTCGGGTCACACCCGCTTGGACAGGCAAGACCCGCCAGAACATCAGAAAAGGCGACTTATATATCTTTGATAAGTGAAAGATACCTTTCCGCCCACTGTTCCCGGCGGTGGTGTTGAAGAATGTAGTCGTGATATTGCCTGCCAAGTCTCTCACCGTCAATCTCACCCGACTTCAGTTTTAAGATGAGTTCGCAGAGCTTTTCTGGATCGTCACTTGGGAACCACAAAGCGCCTCCCGCCTTATGAAGTTCCCGAACAACTTCTCCATCACGCGAGCCAAAAACTATTGGTCGCCCTGAGGCCATGTATTCAAACAACTTTGATGGAAATGCTCTTTTGGCCACGGGTACCTCTTTTAAGCTCGCAACAAGCACGTCACTTGCCTTCAAGAATTGCGGAACAGCACCCAGTGGCTGCAACCCAATGAAGCTGATATTCCTCAACCCGTAGTCGCGCACCATGCCCTCCAACACACTCCTTTTCTGCCCGTCACCCACGAAAACGAAGTAGATATCCGGCTGGTCCACTAACCGACGTGCGGCCTCAATCACCGTCTCGTGGGCATGCGCCCACCCCAGCGTACCAGCGTGGAGGACGAGGAACTTGTCCTGCCAACCGAACATCCTGCGGATGCCATTGGAGTCAGCATTCAAGAAGTCATTGCCAACACCTGATTTGATCGTAGTCACTCTGGCTGGCCTGATACCGATAGCCTTCATGTACTCTGTGATCCCGTCAGTAACGGAAACAATTCGGTCGGCCTTGTGATACAAGGCATGCATAAACTTTTTTAACGTTCTGGTGAAGAACGATTGCTTCAAATTGCCGAACTCTTCGCTGGACTCCGGCTGTAAATCACGGATTTCAATGATAAACTTGGCCCGTCTTATCTTGCTGAGTATCCATCCGATCACTGGGGAGGTAACAGGCGGTGAGGAGGCCAAGACCAGATCAATATCCTCTTTAACCCTGAAGGAGTTAATCAAGGTAGTGATCAAGAAGATTATAAAGCCGATCATCCTCTTGCCGGGATAGCGGTTGGACGCGGGAAGCACATAGCTGCGGTAGATTTTCACACCATCCATTTCCTCGGCATAAAAAAAGCCCCCCCGGTACTTTTCAGGCACAATACCATCCGGATAGTTGGGAACAGCCGTCATGACCGAGACGTGTTCTCCCTGCCGAACAAAATAGTGGGCAAATTCAAAAAGCCGCCTAACGGCTCCCTTTTCAGGAGGGAAATGCTGCGTGACGATTAATATATTCATAGTTGTTTTGGGCATACTACCCCTTTTTAAAATGATTGGCAAGGAGTTTTTCCTCTTGGGTGAGTTTTATTCCCTTTTTTTGCCACCAGCTTGATGGTGTTGCTGGAAGGCGAAAAAAAGCCTGATTTATACCATCTTCATAGTTGTGATGAAAGAAATAGTACAGGATAAGATACAAGGGCAGGTCTGGGTGGAGGTCGTCTCAAAAGGTGTCCATTCCTACTCGCGTAGTGCGGGGGCTTGTCTCTCGCCTAAACGTGGCGACGCCACCGGCGGACATAAAGCCCGCCGCTAAGCGGAGTTGGCGAGCCGTGACTTCACCTGGTTTGAGCACATGAATGTTAGGATCAAACTTATGGCACAACCTCGGGGAGAGACCTGACCATCAATATCGTATGATAATTAGAAACTCATACAATGCCGATACGGCCTCTTCGGGAAATCCTCTATGAACCGTTTTCTTCTTGGTTATCAAGGAGAAGAGAGCTCAAGTCCAGCCAGAGGAAAGGTCCTCACCGACACCCATTTGTTGCCCATCATCGGGGTTATCAGGTCGACTCTCTGAGCGAAGAATTCTTCTCCAGGCAGGTATGAAGCGATATTGTCTTTGACAAGCATGACACGGTGATGAGATATCTCGCGAGCAACCGTGATATGAGGCTGATACTCTTTATAGGGCACAGGCAGACCGAGGCATGAGTAAAGGCGATAGTATAAACTGTTCAAGTCGTTGTTCGGTTTGACCTTCCAGTAAATGACAGGGAACCGAGGATAATAGTCGCCGATTGACTCCAGCTCAATCAGTGTCGAAACCTGCCGATCAGTTTCGGCCTTTATCACCCTGACCAGTTCGTCGAGGGATCTGCCCGATTCAAAGGGGAAAACGAGCGTGAGGTGGGCGGCAACCAGGTTATAGATAGGGTCATATTTCTTTCTCAAGGGAGCAATTATCTCATCCAGATGCGGCGGCAAGAAAATGACGATGGCGTAGCGATTTTGCCGCCGTTCCTCCAGGCTGTGAAGAAGGTAGTTGTAATATGGCGCCACGTCAGGTCCTCCGGCTACCGGTAGAAAGTGATCTCAACCCGGCGGTTTTTTGCTCTCCCTTCGGCCGTCTGGTTGGAGACCACGAAGCTGCTTTCTCCTCGCCCAAAGACCTTGATGCGATCTTCGGCGATGTTCTGGACAACTAAATAATCACGTACCCGCCGCGCCCTCTTTTCCGAGAGGAGTTTGTTGGCCCGGGGCTTGCCTATGTTATCGGTATACCCATTTATTTCCAGCTTGATATCGGGAATAAACCTTAGTATCCGTGCCAACTCCTTGATCGTCTCTCTGTTAGCCGGATCCACCTCAAACGATCCGGGTGCGTAGTCGATATGGAGCACCAGCGGCTTGGAGAGAATGGAAAGATCAATGCATCCATAGCGGTCGACTTCCACACCATACAAGGTATTGGGGCAATCATCCAGGCCGTCAGGGACACCGTCGGCATCGGAGTCAAGCGGGCAACCGCTGGTATCGACCTGTGCTCCGATCGGGCTAAACGGGCATCTATCAAGGTAGTCGGAGATCCCATCGAAATCGGAGTCGACAGGGCAGCCGAATATGTCAACCTTCCCACGGGCCCGGTGATCCGTATCGGGGCAGTCATCACGACTATCTCTCACTCCATCGCCATCTGAGTCGGCAACCTGTCCCCACCGATCGGCAACAACTTCCTGTCGGTTGTTAGGATGAACACCGACGACACCCTGTGGCCTGTCGCTGTCACTGGTGACCGTGACTGGTTTGAGCTCCTGGGCTGCTGTCGATTCCCACGATTCTTCCGACATCCATCGCTGCCGAGAGTCGACCTGACCAAAAGAAAAGCTGAGACCCACCGAGGACCCTACCAGCCAGCGGGGTCGAGCAGAATTGACGCCGGACCCAAACTCAGCGCCGGCAGTTGTAAGATAATCAGTGCGAAGTTCCCATTTCATCAACAGGTGGCGCGAGAGCCGCGCTTCAACGCCGGCAGCCGCAGTCACAAATATCTCTGTGGCCGAAAAATCGACTGTCTCATTGCGCGCACCCTGCACTTTTAGAGCGCTCTCGTTGACTGGGTCGATGTACTTCCAAATCATCAACCCTCCCCCAAACCCAAAACTCATGTTCAGCGCATTGTCTGGACAAAAGAGGAAGCGGTTTGCCAGAACGCCGATTCTGGTAGCTTTCCACGCCGACGTTGCGTCGGCATGGTCTCCACCGAGGCGGAAACTTGAGCCCGCAGTGGTGTCATTGTACAACTTGTATGCAGAGAGATCAAGGTCGAGCAACCATCGGTCTTTGAAGCGATACGAGAACCCGGCGCCATATCCTGCCCGGAAGGTAAACTTGGCAGAGTCGGGTTCGCCGCCCGTCAGGGTTGCCATTGCTCCCCTGAGACCAAGGGCATATTTGTAGTCGTGCGCACCAGTGGTGGATGCCAAGACAATGCTTGCGACTATAATAATAACACGTGGCATAAACTGCGCTACTCAGCCTGATAGGTCGGGTTTTTCATCAGCCTCTGGCGGATTTGAAACACGATTCACGACACTCCATACAGCTTGTGTATACACCCCATTACTTACGAGACATCCTCTTGTGATCGGCAGATGTCCAGAGGTGTTCCATAAGTTTGATCCTAACATTCACGTACTCACACCAGGTGAAGTCATAGCTCGCCAACTCCGCGTAGCGGCGGGCTTTACGTCCGCCTTCAAATAGCGGGAGACAAGCCCCCGCTCTACGCAAGCAGGAATAGACACCTTTTGGGACAACCTCTTCACATCTGCCCCGTCCTCATGAAATTGACCCGCATCAATACAACTTCTTCACCTCAACGCCGGTGTAGTAGTGTTTCAAAATCCTGTCGAATGACCAACCTGTGCGCGATAGACTAATCGCGCCACACTGGCACATGCCAACACCGTGGCCATAGCCACTTCCCTTAAACGTGATCCTCTCGATGTTCCCCCCTGGGTTACGGTCGATAACGACATCGAAACGGTCTGAAGGCAGAATCAGGTCCGGGTTGGAGGTGCGCCCGATAACCCAACGGATACGGTCTTTCAGAAACTTATAGACCTCAGTATCGGTGTGGATCAGAAGCCGGGCTACCCGGCCGCCGGGTGTGCGTTCTGCAATCGTTACATCCCGTATCTGCCCTATCCGCAGATCCCGGCCACGGTCACTGGCGAGATACTGCTCCACCCGACCTCGGAGCTGATGCTCGGTGAAGACCTCTTGCCACCGGTAGTATTTTGACCAGGAGCAGGCGGCGCCATCGTTCACAGCCTTGAGATATGGGATTTCCTTACGATCCCACACATCGGAGATGTTATCCGTCATCCCACCACAGGTCGAATGGTAGTAGGCATCGATGAGCTCGTCATGGTATGTTATGATATACCCGGCAGTAACATCTATAGCGCGATTCACCAGCTTGTTTTCTACGCCGACACCTTCGTACACCTGGTCTATGATACTCGATTTCATATCGTAAGATTCCCCCTTATATTGCTTCAGGTGCGCCATGGCATACGTGCGCGCGGCTACGGCCTGCGCCTTGACGGCCTCGATTTCCCCATCGGATCGCCTCCCGATCTCAGGTGGTACCACCCCGCGCAGGTAGTCCTCCATGTAAACAATATTTATTAACTGGATGTTCTGTCCAAGGGGAAGCACTTTGATAATCCCACGATATTTCTTGTCATTTACCTGTATCCTATTGTCTGTCCCCCGTGGAATGATGTTGACTTCGTCAACGAGGTCCTGAATGACAGCTCCGTTGTGACTCTCAACGGTGAGCTTGAAGGTCCTATTCCTCACCTTCACCGGTTGTGAAGAGTAGTAAACATTTTGCTCTCCTTGAGCAAGGCATTCGATGGCAAAAGAATGAGGGCAGGAAAGGGTCACCCGATCGGCATTCCCTTCCAGCAGCACGCGCACGAAGGGGATTCTGATGCAGGACCCGGGCTTTTCCTCCTTCAGACCGGGCACTGTTGCACAGCTCCAGACAAGAGCCACAAGGCACAGGCCGGTCCCGATACGGGCAGCAAACCGTACCATCGATTTGAGACGAGGACGTGTCTGTTCTTCTCTGCTCATCGTTTCCGATTGACAGGTGGTTGTATAATCCTTCCCAGAACAGGCAAAGCTACACTAGCAGGGCCTTTCCTGCTCTCCCCCGGCACGATCAAGGGCTCAGAACGAAGGCAGGCTTCACCCATAACGGCGTAAGCGGTAGCTTCGATAAAATCGCCGTTGATGCCCAACTCGTCAGCCCGATGAATCTCTATCTCTGGTAGCTGCTGTCGGAGCCTGTTCACCAGGAAGTTGTTCTTTCTACCGCCACCGGTCAAATACAATTTCAAGAGATTTCCATCTCGGTGCAGCAGTGGCTGGATTTTCATAGCTATCGCTGTAACCGACAGCTCCACCGCTGTGGCCAGCATATCCTCTCCTGCCATATCAAACTGTTGGCCGAAATTAAGCATCTCCTGTGCCATATACCCGCCAAAGTCCTCTCTGCCACTGGAGACAGTGTTACCCGAGAAGAACGGATTAGCCAGAAGTAGCGTCAGCAGCCTCTGAGATGCCTTTCCTCGGGATGCCCGCACCCCCCGGCGATCAAACCTCTCTCCGTACAGTCGCTCAGAGAGGATATCGCTCAGACTGTTACCGGGACCGCAGTCAGCCGCACTCGGTCCCAGGCTTGATTTTTCCGCAGGGAAATAGAAGTAGTTGGCCATACCACCAATGTTGACAATCAGTCGTGAGTTCGCCGGAGTTGCAAAAAGCCGTTGCATGGCGGCTGCCGTGATTGGCGCTCCCTCGTTACCCGCGGCGATATCTGCCTGTCGAAAGTCAGCCATCACCATCTTTCCGGTAGCTGCGGCAATATGATCAGGCGAGCCGAGCTGCATCGTGCCGTTGACCGAGAAGCGGCCGAATTGCACTTCGTTAGGCAGGTGACGTACAGTCTGACCGTGGGAGGCTATGACATCCACACGTATGTTGTTTTTGGCCAGTCTCTTTATGTAAGCGGAAGCAGCACGGCCGAAAAACTGACCAAGCAGGCTGTCAAGATAAATAACCATGTCGAGATCAATTTTACTCGAATCGGCCACCTTTAAGATTAGGTCATGCAATTCAACCGGGTACGGTTTTGCGCAGCCAGCCAGATATTTGATGGCGACACCTCGTTTTGGACGGGAGATTCGCACTGCAGCCATGTCGAGGCCGTCGGCTGATGTGCCCGAATTGAGGCCGAGCACAACCAGGGCTCTCTCTGTCAACATACTCTTCAGAGACATAGTCTAAAGAAATCAGCGCAATACCGTACTGTCCAGTTTGAACTTGATGCCGGCGATGCGCCCCAGTGAAAGCTCGATACGCTCCGTCGATATGTCGCCCCTTTGGACTGCCTTGAGTAAACAGTCATACGCTTTGTTAGCTGCGCCGTAGTCCTGCCCAAAAAGCAATATGTCATGGCCGGCCATAAAGGCCGCCACAGTACGCTCTCCAATCGGCCCCAGAGGTTCTGCTCCGGCCATCGTCAGGTCGTCGGTGATGACCGGTCCGTCAAAACCAAGCCTTTGCCTGATCATATCGGCAACAACTTTGGCCGAGCCGGTAACCATCTGATCATCGATCTTCGGCAGTATTAAGTGGGTTGTCATAACCATATCAGCCCCTGCCTTGATGCCCTCGGCAAAGGGGATTCCCTCCTGCTGCTCCCAGACAAGCTCATCATAATCGGCAGTTGCCGTCCGCTTATGCGGATCGACCGCGGCTGCCCCCAGGCCCGGAAAGTGCTTTAGACAACTGAGCAGTCCGGCCTTCTTTGATATACGCACAGCTTCTTTCACATACGGAGCCACGGCTTCAGGAGTGGCACCAAAACAACGGCCATCCAGACAACGATTGGCCGGATTAAGAAATATGTCGCATACCGGTCCGAGATTGACGTTGATGCCGATCGATTCCATAAATACCGCTGATCGGGTGTAGTCTTCTTTGAATCGCTCAAGCTCGTTGCTTTGACCATACTCGGAAGCGGCGCGGTATTCCGCCGGAGCTCCTTTCAGACGGCAAACCCGTCCTCCTTCCTGGTCGATAGCAATGAAGGGTGTCACCACGCTGTATTGAGACCTTATGGCCTCTATGTTGTCCTTCGTTTGCCCATCTGTTCGGCAGTTTTCACCAAACAGTATTACTCCCCCTATCTGCTTGTTTACGAGGGACTCAAGAAACGGTTTGGGAGGTTCTCTGCCGGGGAAACCGACGATAAAAAACTGACCGATCTTCTCTTCCATTCTACTCATGTCTTTGCCTTTGTTCCAAGTGTGTCGATACTTACCTCAGACCGCCATTAGATAACACGGACCAGGTTTCTCCCTTCCCCTTTCGCTCGGTACAGAGCCTGGTCTGCAACTGAGACAAGCTCTTCCTGCGACTTTCCGTTCTCCGGGAACGAAGTAACGCCAACTGACACAGTTACTTTCAACTTCTCTTCCTTCCCCACATCAATGCTGGCCTTCTCCACTTGCTCACGTATGCGTTCCCCAAGAACGCTGGCCTCACGCTGCGGCGTTTGAGGCAGGATAACAACAAACTCCTCTCCGCCATAGCGCGCAAATATGTCAACGTCGCGAATACATCCTTTTATGATCCGCGACAACTCTTTCAGCACAATGTTACCACTTTCGTGGCCGTAGGTATCATTCAGCTTCTTGAAGCGGTCAATATCCACCATGATGAGCGAAAGCGGGAGCTGGTAACGTATGGCTCGCCGTTTTTCCTCCTGGAGCTTTTGAATAAAATAGCGATAGTTGTAAGCTTCTGTCAGCTCATCGATAACAGAAAGTTCCTCGGTCTTCTTGTGCAATTCTGCATTCTCCAGAGCCAGGGCGGCGGAACGGGCGACAATGGACAACATCTGAAGATCTCGTTCTGTAAACCGGTCAACATCGTTGGACTCAGCCATCAAGACGCCTGAACTCTGGCCGTGCGAGATCAGGGGCACCAGCATTAACGACCGGGCCTTCTCACTGAGCGGTTCGCAGTCATCGCGACCGGATATGTCCTTAACGCGAATAGCTTCGCCATGGTTGCACACTTTCCGGACCAGTTCCATTCTGTCCGACTCGATCGCCTTCGGATGGAAGTTCTTCTGGCCGGGCATCATACGAGCGCGGTAGTAGAGATTCCCGGAGCGGTCCTTAAGAATCATGGAAGTGTAGGGGTATTGCAAAAGGCTGCTGAGTATCCGCATAACCCCTTTGACCACACCGTCGGTGTCAAGAGTCGAAGCTGGAATTCGCGAGTTCTCATAAATCATTTCCAACTCTGCCTGCGATTTCTCCAGCTCGGAGGTTCGCCGGTTTAGAGTGTCAAATAGCTTCAGAAGCCGCTTCTCGGAACGCCTCATGAAATCTGAGGCATAGGAGAGAGCAAGGTAGAAAACGAGGAGAAACCCAACGCGCAGAGAGATATCACCCAGGTTGCTCAGAGTCAGGTCCTGATGGATGGCTCCCAGGTACGAAAGGACAACAATACACATAACCGGAATGGCCACTGAGAATCTGAGAACGTAGGCGGAAACTGAGATTGTCAGAAAAAACAACAGGTAAAAGGGAGAATGCAACACCCCCGTGTACATCACGAGCGTGGGAACAAGGATAATATCGTAGACAATACTTGACAGATAGGCCAGCTTTATGTCAAACTTGCCCTTGATAGCAACCAGGAACATGATCAGATGCAGGGAGAAAGTACCCAGAATGGCAAGGAAGAGATCAGGATCATATCGCGCATACTCTTCCACAAAGGCATACCAGGCGATGCCAATCAGCGTCATTACCCGGGTCCACAGATAGATGGAGTCGACGCGAGGCAGGAGGGTCTTGTTTCTATCTAGAAATAGCTTCATAAATGACATCCGAGCTATAACCAGTATATCGGTCGCTATTCGCTAGTTGTTTATGAAGCTGAAGAACTTAGGAAGGCAAAAAGGAGCTCGGTTTTGATTCTGTACGGGAGAAGAGTTTCTTCACCGATAGGGCCAGAACTCCCACCGCGAGCGCCAACAGCAGAATGTCGGTCACAGCCAGAAGCGTGTTACCGGTGGGTGCATACTTGACGACCAGAGCATAGACCAGAGAGGCAATCGTCGTAGCAAGCATCACCATTGCCGGGATAATGGTAAACCAGTTCCGTCTCCCTGCCCTGTGGAGCCAGACGCTGACGGCAATCAAAGTAAGAGCGGCCAGAAGCTGGTTGGTTGACCCGAACAGCGGCCATATCAGCTTATACCCGCTGGTCTTAGCAATTAAAAGCATGAGCAAAACTGAAAGGCCGGAGTTAAACCAGAATTTCATTATAATCTTGGGTGGGTTAACAAAAACAACTTTCCACAACTCTTCAAAAAGATAGCGATTTAGCCTTACAGCCGAGTCCAGAGTTGTAATCAAAAAACCTTCAACCGTCAGGATGCCAAAAACCGTGGCGACAGATACCGGTATCCCCAGAGAGTTATGAAGCAGGTGTCCTATCGACAATGCAAAGGCTAAAATCGGGTTGCCTCCACCGACTTGCGGCCATGTGATAGCCATATACTCCTTGAAGCTCAACGACGACCCAATAGCTATCAAGACAAGAATAGCCAGCACACCTTCCAGCAGCATGCCCCCATAGCCAATCGTTCTGGCTTGAGTCTCTCGCGCCAGTTGCTTTGATGTTGTCCCTCCGCCAACAAGCGCATGGAAGCCGGAAATCGCCCCGCAAGCAATGGTAATAAACAAAAACGGCCACATCGGCCCCATCTTCTGCGTTCCCACCGCGACATTTGACAGCGGCGCCGTCACTGCTAACCCATGAATGCCAGAAATAATGATACCAGCTATCATTAACGCCATGCCAAAATAGAGAATCTGGACGTTGACAAAATCTCTTGGCTGCAGGATAATCCAGACCGGCAGCCCGCAGGCAAAGAACGTGTAGATTGCGATCAGTACCATCCACTTTGATGGTGACAGCGTTACCGGGTGGTGAAAGCCAAAGTAGATAGAGAAAGCACCAATCACAAATGCAATTAAATAAGCCATCCAGGTTTTGATCTCTATCTTGGTCACAAGAAAACCGAGAATTGGAGCTAGCACAGTAATCACTATGACAGACATAGATGCGATGCCACCGACTATTCCGTATTGCTGACCATCGACTATCCTTGTCCTCAGCAATGTCTGCTCCGGACCAAGCCCCAGTCTTTCCAGTGGCCAAAATGATGCCAGAGCGACGGCTGTAAGGGAGAGAAAAGCCGATGTAACCAGAACAATAAGAATAATCGTGAAAATGATAAATAACAGGAATCCGGTCGGGCCCAGTGACTTACGGGCGATTTCGGCCATGGAGCTGCCCCGTTCGCGAATCGAGGCAAAAAGAGCCACAAAGTCATGGACGGCACCAAAAAAAATGGCTCCCAGCACGACCCACAGCCAGGCCGGGCCAATACCATACAAAATCCCCAGTGCTGGCCCCACAATTGGCCCTGCTCCAGCGATTGTGGCATAGTGATGGGCAAACAACACCGATGGTCTGGTGGGAACAAAATCCTTGCCGTCGTTGATCTCGACCGCCGGAGTGGGGCGATCCGGCTTCACACCAACTGCGCGCGCTATGAAGCGGCCATAGAAGCGGTAGGCAAGGATAAAACAGGCTAACGCCGTCAAGAAATATACGAGGACATTCATTGTCGCTATATCTGCCAAATATCCGGCTCACGCTTTCAACGCGCGCACGGCCCTAATAAAAACGATATTATCTATTTTTGCAAGAGGATATCTCAAGGGATTTCTGTGCAAGGCGTAGTTTCTTAAGTTGGCTTGAGGGATACTTGTCGGTATTTTTCTGTAGTTTTTGTTGCAATCATCAACTATATATTAAGCAACCTAATGTACCTGTTCTCGTAGGTAGCTTAGAGAATTGGAGAAAAGCACAATGAGAATATTACGCATTATTCACCGGCTGAATTATCCGGCGATTGCTCTAACTGTTGGCTTACTGTCCGCCGCTGGCGCTCAAGGATCAACCTTCCAAAAAGGCGACAATATCCACATTTCCAACCTGCATCGCATCGATGATGATCTCTATGTTTTCGGCAAGAACATCACTATCGACGGTCTCATAGATGGCGACTTGATGGCTGGCGCCTACGAAGTATCCACAAACGGAGAGGTGACAGGCTCAGAGAATGTATTCTGCTATAGACTGCATCATACCGGGGTTATCAGCAATTCTCTTCGGGCTTTCGCCAACACGGTCACAATCGACGGCAAGGTAGGCCGCTCTGTGATGCTCTTTGCCTATGATGCGTGTATCGGCAAGGGAGCTGTGGTTGAACGGGATGTCAGTATGTTTGGTTACACTGTTCGCCTTGACGGGACTGTCGGAGGGGATGTAATGATGCAAGGCAACAGGATTTACATCTCCGGCGAAATCGGAGGAGATGTCGACCTTGAAGGCGAAGAAATCAACATCGTGCCGCCGGCTGCCATCAAAGGGAACCTTACCTACACGTGCGAAAAAGAACTGGAGATCGATACCACTGCTGGAGTGACAATACTCGGCGAGACCAGGTGGGAACAGCCGAAACATAAAAAAGAAGAACAAGAGAAAGACGAAGAAACAAGCACCGCCGGTTTCAGATCGGTGATATTCAATCTCTCCAAGGTGTTGGCAGCTTTCCTATTTGGAATAATAGTCGTTTACCTTTTCAGGAGGTACGCCGAGGTGTCATTTCACCAATTGCGCACCCGCTTCTCGGTCTCTATAGCAGCCGGGTTCTTGCTCCTTCTTATTCTGGTGGTAGCCATGTTGATTCTGGTTGTCTCCACGGTCTTTCTGCTCATCGGCCTTGCCTTAATATCGGGTGAGATGGCGCCGGTAGGAGCCCTGGCGCTGGTGCTGTCAATGCTGATGATACCCATTACCACCTTCACAACTGTCTCCGGGGGAATACTCCTTTACTCCGGCAAAATCATCTGTGCTTTCTTGGTCGGTTACCTATTGGTGAGGATTTTCAAATCGAAAGCTGCCGTTCTGGGTAAGTGGCAATTGCTGTTCGGGTTGGTAATACTTGTAGCGCTTTTTGCAGTGCCATATATCGGCGTTTTAATTTATGTGTTGGTCAGCATTACGGGCGCCGGGGCGATTGTACTAGGGATCAGGAACTACCGCGCCGAAGTAGATCAGCCACCCGACCAGAGATCAGTGACTAGTGGCGGAGGGCAGCAATTCAAACGATGAACATCCACCCGCTACACCTCGCTTTCGCGGATCCGAGGCGGCAGTCATTTGCCCACTTTCATCTATGTAGACCGCCTGCAAATCACTGAACGGTTCGCATTCCTTGACAGTATGACCATACCGGATTAGTTCCTGCATAACATTGACGTCGAAACCTCCCTGCTCAAGGTAGATCAGATCGGGTTTCCACTGGTGATGGAAGCGTGGCTGCTCAACAGTCTCTTTAAGACTCAGGTCAAAGCGTGTGAAGTTTACGATGGCCTGCGCGACCACAGTAATGATTCGCGAGCCGCCGGGTGCCCCCAAGATGAGGAACGGCTTTTTGTCTTTGAGCACCAGGGTCGGCGACATTGAAGAGAGCATTCTCTTGCCGGGTTCGATCTTATTCGCCTCGCCGCCGATAAGGCCATAGATATTGGGATAACCGGGCTTGATGGAAAAATCGTCCATCTCATTGTTGAGCAGGAAACCAGCACCGTCAACAACCAGTTTGCACCCGTAGGCAGTGTTCAGCGTGTAGGTGAGAGCCACCATGTTGCCCTCGGCGTCGCAGATCGAGAAATGCGTCGTCTGCGGGGACTCCTCACTGGGTGGTGTGCCGGGTCTGATGAGGTCCGACGAGAGAACATGTCTTTCTTTGATTAACCCGCGTCGACGATTCAGGTAGCTGACGTCAAGCAATCCACCAGGGACATTGTAAAAATCAGGGTCTCCCAGGTGTGCGGAGCGATCGGCAAAGGCCAGTCGGGCAGCTTCGCAAAAAAGGTGAATATACTCGGGTGAGAACGGCGTGAATGTGGAAAAATTGTATGGTTCCAGCAACTTGAGAATCTGACCGATAGCGATACCGCCCGAACTGGGGGCCGGCATCGAATAGACTTCAAGGGAATCAAACGAAAAATGAATCGGCTTGCGCCATTCCGGCCTGTAGGATGCCAGGTCAGATTCGGAAATCAGGCCCCCATGCTTGGTCATGCACTTCACAATCTTCTCGGCGACCGGCCCACCGTAGAAGCCGTCGGGCCCCGCCACCCTAATGGCATAGAGAGTTATTGCAAGGTCTTTCTGAACCAGTCGGTCGCCAGCTTTCAGGCTTTTTCCTTCCGGGAAGAATATCTTTGCCGTTTCCTCAAAGCTATTCAACTGATCTCTGTATTTCTCAAGAGAGCCGGCAAGATACTCATCGAGGATAAATCCGGTGTCGGCCAGCTTTGCGGCGATACCAGCCAGAGTATCCCAAGGTAACGAGCCATAGGATTTCCACAACTCGTATAACCCTGCAAC
>CAYQDB010000027.1:0-3007 GCA_964416195.1 uncultured Ignavibacteriales bacterium | reverse complement strand
CCCCGCTTAAGGATTCCCTTACCTACCTCCGTGCCTATGGGAGCCGCTGTTGCCAGTGCTCCTCTGTCATAGTAGTGAGATACTTCGACTCCGGAACATCCGAAAAACATACCAATCCACAGGATCACCCCCACAAATAACAGGCGCCGGCGGGGATTTCTCCGTACCATCATCAATCCTCAGACCTACTTACGTCGTTCGACCAAGAAAACGATTCCATCCGGGACATTGATATTCAGTGCAATACCATCCTCCAGTTCCTTGGCAGTCATTTTCAACGGCTCTGCCTCCTCGCCACCGAAGAGGTCGGTCAATTTCAGCCTGGGGGCTTTGAAACCCGCTTTCTTGAGATTGGCTCTGATGATAATCTCCTTTTTCGTTGCCTCTAAACCATCAGACAACTCCCCAGGTGGAGGCGCCACGACAAACAGGAGCCCCCTTTTCTCTCCCAGTTGAAAGGAAACATCTATGGACGTATCGCTGCAATACAGGTACGAGGAAATCTTCTCTGCCGACAGGATCGTTTCGACAAAGGATAGCTTCTTGTGATTCCCGCCTGAAGCGATATCGAAAGTGAAGAAGTAGAAGTTACCCTTGAAGCGCGACGACGAGACACCGATCAGCTTAGTCCCGGATTTCACAATCTTCCTAACTTTCGAGTCATCGGTTGAACGGATAGAACCGAAAATATGGGTCGGGAACTCTCCCCGCTTATGGCTGACAGTGCCGATACGGTAGTCGACAGTTGTTTTTATCCGGAAAGAGTTGGCCAGTATCTGACAATCTTTGAGGTTTTCGTCGTACCTGGGCATCAGCCCACAGGCGATAACTGTGACTCCCGCTTTGACCAGTTCCACGATGGCTTCCTGGTCGCGGCGTGACATAATCTCCGCACAGGGAATAAACAGCAGCTTGTACTGCTTCAGCGACTCATAATCCTGGTTCTCACGGATACCAAAGTTGAATTTCAGGCGCATCAAATCTCGGCAGAATCCCCCAGCGGATTCATCCAGGAGCCTGCCCAGGTAGGTGAAGACCTTTTTGCTTGAGGTCAGACGCAGCCAGGAATACAAACGGTTGCCGATAACAGCTATGTCTGTCGTGGATTCCATCTCTTCCAGACCAACCGTGGAGAGGGCAAGATTGAATTTCTTGACGACTTCGTAACCCTCCGAGATGGTGCCGTCATTGTGCAGGGGAGCACCATACCAGTGATCGCGATCAACGAACATATAGTAATTCATTCCCTTGAACCCGGCTGCCAAACCGGCCGCAAGGTAGAAACGCCGAGTATTATTCTTAATGGGAGCAACTTGCTCTTCCCTCTGGGGGTCTTCCGCCGCGGCTCCCGATGTGAAAGAAGTGGCAAAGGCAAACCCATACTCGGATTTCAAGAAGCGGGCCTTGACAGCAAGGTCGAAGTAACTTCCCTCCGGGAATACGTTGCTTCCCAGAAACGGGAATCTGTCTTCAGGCACCAAGTTGAACGCTGGAAGCAAGTCGCCGGGTCGAAAATAAATGGAACGGAAAATGAGTGGTTCTACCGTGTAGGACTGAAAAATATCTTCCATAGTTTCAAGGTATGTGTTCAGTATATACTCTCGGAACTTGAACCAGTCAATCACCCGCGGGTAGTCCTTCAGCTCCAGTTCCGTAAACTTGCGAGGCGGTTCCACCTCCTCGAAGCTCTTGCAATTCTGCTTGTACTGGCCGTTGAGCTTCTTGATATCCCCGTAGAGATCTTCCAGAAAAGGAGGGTAATATTTCTGCAGTACGTCTGGGTTATAGTCAGCGCTGTCCGGCTCAAGGAAGCGTCCGAAAGAGGTTTCGTAATCAAGTTCCACCATGAACACCGGGCCCCTCGGATGGATGTAATTCTTGGTGGTTTCAATGACATTCTTGAAGTAGTTCCTGAGATGAAACTGGAAGTTCCGGTGCAGATAGCTGGGCAGATAGCCGCTATTTACACCATATTCATCCCTGAGCCGTTTTTCCTGTCCGGAGGCATCCCTGGCGAATATCTTCAGGTCATTGTAGAGCGACTTCGGCAGCCCTCCGTTCTCTAACTGCCCCGCAACCCAGGGCCCTGGGCGTAAGATCACTTTGAAACCGAACTCCCGGGCCAACTCGAGGTAGACGATAAGATCTTTCTTAGGATCGGTCATCCCCGAAAAGTCGAGGAACTTGTTTTCGTCTTGATGCACGTTCCATGGCACCGCTGTGGCAATAATTTTGAAACCAGCCCGCTTGATTCGTTCGAAACAAATCGACCAGTACCGCTTCTCAATTCTGAAATAATGGAGCTCCGCCGAGAAAGGAAGATAGGTTTCCTTGCCTATAGAGAACCTGTTGCCGATGACACCTAACATATAACGCCCTGTGTTTCAATAGGTTACAGAAAATATACCGCTTCTCCTCAAAACTATTATTATACTAAAATTCAGCCAATTAGTCAATAATAAATATGTAATCCATTCTCTTATAACAAGTTAACCCCCCCCAGCATATTCTGGCCGTTTCCGGTGACCTCCTAATCTACCATTGGTTTGCGACTGCGCTTTTCTCAGGGCTGATCTCGAGTATGAAGAAGCTCTTGCCACGACACCGCCGGGTTGGTAGATTGCCGACAATGAGATGCCAATCTGCACCAAAGGGACATAATGACAGATACGCTACTACCGGGATCAGCGATCGAAATCGTTGAGTTTCAGTCGCGTTATGCTCGGTACTTCCGCGATCTCAATTACGAATGGCTGGAGGAGTACTTCGAGGTTGAGCCATATGACAGGATAGTCCTGAATGATCCCCAGAAGCAGATCATCAAGCTGGGCGGATATGTCTTTTTAGCGCGGGTAGAAGCGGAAGTTGTCGGGGCCTGCGCCCTTCTGAAGCATACGGAAAGGAAGTACGAGCTGGCCAAGATGGGCGTCACCGAGCGGTTTCGTGGTCGTGGTGTCGGCCGCCGTCTCACCCAGGCGGCCATCGACAAAGCCCGTGCCCTTGGGGC
>CAYQDB010000026.1:0-26618 GCA_964416195.1 uncultured Ignavibacteriales bacterium | reverse complement strand
TGGGGCAGGTCGCAACACTGTCCCACCTTTTCTATTCTCCTCTGAAGTGCGTAGGCGGTTTTCGATCTTCAAGTACCTCTCCCCTCTTTCACGCTGCTCGATCTCAATTGCACTTGACACCCGACGCATCGCTACTTAACATTCAGCCTAGTAGGTCGGAACCCCTGTGGTTCCGACATCTTCTTCTTGCGCCAGTTGTAAAGAAACCCTACTTTCCCATTATCGCCGGAGTGGTGAAAGTGGTAGACGCAGGGGACTCAAAATCCCAACAAGAGGATTCTACAAGTGATTGAATATCAACACAACCTGTTGCCCTACAGTGGATTAGCGTATAACTTGAAGAATCGCAACGGGTTTGGCCTTTACTGATATTTCTCCGCTCTGCCTAGATGACGACCGTTTTGATTCTCGGTGGACACAAAGTAGTCACCGCTGACAGGTGACAGGAAACTAAGGCCACACGTGCAGCAACTTCATCCTACTGCCCTGGAGAACTCCGCTATCGTTGCTCTCTCTATCGTCGGCTAGCAGGATCCTTACGGCTGTTGATACGCCGTCAAGGATGGGCTGTTAGTGACGTTGGTCAACCTTGGTCATACTAATTTAGAGCCTATATATGCGCGGTTCGCAAAAGGATTCTGGACACATCAGGTACGGGTCGAATGTGGGTTTAGCTTTGGCAGAGGACCATGCGTTGGAGCGACAACACCGATTATCCAAGGATATTATATCTCGGAATCGAGTGATTACCGCATCTTGAAGGCCATCGGATCACCGAGTCTGTCTATGAAAGCCTTCCTCATTTGGCTTTCAACGATGCAATCAATTGAGAGGTCTACCCGTTTGCTGTTTCTAAATGCCTTCGCAAATCTGATCCCGTTTGCCTTGGCAAGGCTGTATTCCAACGCAGTTGAAGCTCCTTTGGGAGGTCACGATCCATAAACGACTTCTTTAGGGCACTTTCAATTGGGGTAAGCAGAAACCAAAAAAGGGTAAAAAGGTATGCAACACTTCTGAAAGTACATTGTCTGATATATCAAATGGATATTATAATGGACTTGGAAAATATCGGAGGGTAATATATCATGGAATTGTCAATTAACAATCTTTCCAAAACCTATGCCAACGGTGTTGTGGCCGTGGACGATGTGTCCTTAGACATTCCTACTGGACTCTTCGGCCTGTTGGGTCCCAACGGGGCTGGGAAATCCACCTTGATGCGAATCATTGCCACGCTGCAGGAAGCCGATTCCGGCGAGATAATATTCGAAGATATCGATGTCCTCAGACAAAAAAGCAAAATCAAAAAAGTGCTGGGTTACCTGCCCCAGGATTTCGGATTCTATCCCAAGGACACTGGCTACAATCTGTTGGATCATTTTACGCTTCTGAAAGGTGTCAAAGACAAAAAAGAAAGAAAGGCGAAAGTCGAAGAACTCCTGAGGCGGGTCAATCTCTGGAATGAGCGGAGGCAAAAACTGGGCACATTTTCCAATGGAATGAGGCAGCGTTTCGGAATCGCCCAAACACTTATCGGAAATCCCAAGCTCATTATTGTCGACGAGCCCACCGCCGGACTGGACCCGGAAGAGCGTGTTCGCTTTCACAACCTGCTTAGCGAAATCGGCGAGAATGTTGTCGTCATCCTCTCAACACACATCGTTGATGATGTGAGCGATCTCTGCATGAACATGGCCATCATAGATAAAGGCAGAATCATACTAAAAGAGAATACGCTTAACGCCGTGTCCCAACTAAAAGGCAAGATCTGGGAAAAAGAAATCCCAAAGGGTGACCTGCCCATGTACGAAGAGAAGTATAATGTGATATCCACACGACTCTTCGCGGGCAAGACGTTCATCCACATTTACAGTGAAACCAATCCTGAAAACGGATTCTCAGATATCAAACCATCGGTGGAGGATGTGTATTTTTATCATTTAAACAAAGTGAACTGAAGTGATCTAAAATACCCAAAGTATGCGAGACAGGCCTTTGATATAAACAGCTTTTGTCACATCTTACAAGAGATCAATATCCATGTTTCTAAGTATTTATCTGAGAGAATTGGAAAAAAACCTGAAGAGTCTTTCCTTTTACCTCTTCACGGCTCTCCTGTTTTTTGGTGCATATATATTCGCATCCAATCTCAATCCACATTCATACCTGATGGGATTGAGCATCGGGAAGGAATGGCACAATGCGCCCCTCCTCATCGCCAAGCTGACGGCGCGCTTCAGCGTGGTCGGAGTGCTGTTCACCATGGTCATGGTGGGACGCGCAGTGACGAGGGACTTCGCCGTTAAGATCCACGACTTCTTCTTTACCGTTCCGATGAGCAAGGCTGCCTATCTCGGTGGGCGGTTTCTTGGCGGATTCACGGCCAATCTTCTTATCTATTCCGGCATCGCCATAGGATTCGTCGCGGGCTGTCTGGTCATCGATCCCAAATATTACGGCCCGTTTCAGTTATCGGCTTTCTTGCTTCCGGCAGTGGTCATATTGATTCCAAACCTGCTGTTCATCGGCAGCATCTTCTTCTCCCTGGCGACCCTGAGCCGGAAGATGGTGATGACCTACCTGGCAGGCGTTGGATTCCTTATGATCTACGGTGCGGTGCAGGGTAGTTTTACCGGTTGGGAAAACGACACCGCGAAAATCCTGCTGGACCCCTTCGGTATCTCCGCACTGGGTATCCTGACCAAATACTGGACAGTGGCCGAAATCAACCTCAGCCAGATTCCACTGCAGACTCCCCTCATATGGAACCGAATTATCTGGATGGCGGTCAGTCTTGCTATTCTTCTATACACTTGGAAACGCTTTCAAATCGTTTCGCTCCTGGAAAGGAAAAAAGAAAAACGATTGGACATCGAACAGGTCGAATTCAAGGGAGTCCACGCACTGGGAACAATCCGACCAACGATCATCGATGATACTATTTCCTTCCAATTGAAAAAGTGCGTCCACCTGGTTCTTCGAGAATTTAAAAGAATCGTTTTCCACCCGGCCTTTCTCATCCTGACCTTCATGGCTATGGGCGAGTTAGTCGTCAATTTTGCGTTAAATGCAGGCCACATGGGAGATAATGTTTACCCCCTCACTTCACGGTTTCTGGATGAAACCATGCACATCTGGGTCTACATGATTCCGCTCACAATATTCTTCGGCGGTTTAATCATCTGGCGGGAACGGGATCATATGACCAACGAATTTTACGATACGCTTCCGGTTCCGGACTGGCTGAGCTATCTTTCCAAGCTCTTCACCATGATGTCTATCCAGCTCTTCTACGTCATCCTCGCCATGCTCACAGGGATCATAACTCAGGTGATCGGCTTCGGCTACACCAACATCGAATTGGGCCTGTACTGTGAGCACCTGTTCGGCATAACACTCCTCAAATTCTGGTTCCTGACTCTTATTGTCTTTTTCATTCACAACCTAGTCGGCAATAAGATTCTTGGCTTCTTTATCTCTGCCGTTTTTGTAGCTGCCGATCTCATCATCTTCGAGGTTTTACAGGCAGAGAATTTCTTACTCCGATACGGTCAACTGCCTCCGTTTATCTATTCCAACCTGAACGGGTTCGGGCATTATGGCTCTCTCTTAATCTGGTACTCGATCTACTGGCTTCTGTTCGCAGGCATCCTCTGTGTCCTGACGTCACTGCTGTGGCGCCGCAGCAACGAAACGGCCCTGAGATTCCGGTTCAGGGTGGGGTTGCAGAAACTAAACAGACGGTTTCGTTGGGCCTTGGGTATCTTGTTTATCCTGTTCCTGGCAACGGGCGGATACATTTCCTATAATAAATACTTCTTGAATCAATATGTATCAAGAGACGATAGAAAAGGAATAAGAGCCGATTACGAAAAGAAATATGCACAGTATAAAAACGCTCCTCAACCCAAAATGGTCAGAGTAAATCTTCAGGTGGACATATTCCCTGAAGAGAGAAAAGCGGATATTAAAGGCTACTACGTCCTAAGGAACAAGACTGATAAGACTATTGACAAGATTTACGTGAATCTTTCCGATCAGCACATCACACAAATCAACAGGCTTGAGTTCTCATCATCGGCTGTCCTGACACATCATGGCCATGAGTATGGCTTCCGCATATTCGAACTCGACAATCCGTTAAACCCCGGATCGGAAATCCAACTCGAATTTGACCTCATGGCTCAGGCCAAGGGGTTCACCGAGAACAATCCAAAAAATGAGTTGGCTCAAAAAGGAACCTGTTTTCTTCTCACAGAGGGATCCCCTGATTATTTTCCACTCATCGGTTACATCCCGAACCTGGAGATCACAAAGAAAAGAGATCGGGAAAAATACGGACTGCCGAAACGACCCAAAAATCCCCCATTGGAAGAAACAGATAGGTCAATTTGTTTATTCCAATTTGACCTGACAGAATACGAAGCCATTATCAGCACGAGCAGGTCTCAGACGGTTGTTTCCAACGGAAATCTCGTTCGGCAATGGACGGAGAACGAGAGAAATTATTTTCATTACAAGTCTGAAGGTCTGATGGACAATGAGTTTGTGTTTGCTTCCTCGGAATACGAAGTATCGAGAGACGAATACGAGGGAATCGGGATAGAAGTTTATTATGATAAAAAACATCCTGATAACGTGCAGCGCATGATCAAGGGTGTGAAACGATCCTTCGATTACTGCACGAAGAATTTCTGTCCCTTTCCCTACCGATTCATCCGAATCGCTGAAATACCCAACTACGTTCATTTTGGAGCTCGCTCCCAACCCACGCTCTTTACATGGAAGGAGAATGCCGGGTTCATCAGCAATCTCGAAGACCCCGAGGAAATCGACATGGTATTCGCCATCTGTACACACGAAATGGCCCATCAATGGTGGGCATATATCGTAAGGCCCGCCTTTGCTGAGGGCGCTGAAATGCTTACCGAGACCATGGCCATGTATGTTGAAGTTATGTGTCTCGAAAAGGAATATGGGAAAAACATATCCCGTAAGTTCTTGAAAGAGGAGATGAACAGGTATCTCTCAAGACGTAAAAAAGACGTCGCCGGTGAACGACCCCTCATGAGAAGTTATGAAGATCAGTACTATCTCAATTACCCGAAGAGTACAGTCTTGATGTATGCACTGCAGGATTTTGTTGGTGAGGATCGCGTAAACAGGGCTCTGAAGGAAGTCGTGAAGGAGTATGGGTACAGGGAAGATGTGTTTCCCACATCCCTGGATGTCGTAAACGCCTTCAAGGCCGTCACACCGGACAGCCTCCGGTATTTCATCACCGATCTGTTCGAGACCATCACCTTGTGGGAAAACGAAGCGAAGTCGGCTTCTTATGTGGAATTGGATGATGGGAAATACAAAGTTACTTTGGAAGTCTCCACCCACAAATTCCGGGCCGACAGCATCGGCAACCAGACCGAAGTCCCCATCGATGACTTTGCCGACGTCGGTGTTCTTGGAGAGAATGACGAAGAGCTATATCTGAAGAAACACAAATTAACACAGAACGAATCGGATATTGAAATTACCGTGGACAAAAAACCGGTTCGGGCAGGGATCGACCCCTACCTGATCTTGATTGACCGGGAAAGGGATAACAACTTAGTTGAGGTCAAAAGAAAGTAAATACGGTCCCAAGAGTTTGGATATGGCAGGACGGAGTTGGCCGCCTGGTGATCCACAGCTGGGTGAGTACTACGTACCTCACGCCTCTCCCATTGGTTCGTACTTCTTGAACCAACCAAAGCCAAAGTCTTCCAACAGTTGCAGGTACCAATCGTTGCCTTCGGCCATCAGATCGACAGTATAGTGTAAGCCGAAGTACCACTGTGCCACGCTGACGATTCCCTGCTCTCGTATCCGGTTCAGACACTGATTAGCAAACTCTTTCCCATGAACGTGACAACATACGCGCTCCATTTCAGCCAGACGCTCATCTTTTGACCTGTTGGGTATCAGAGACTAAGTATATGATAGCCACGGTAAAACTCAAGACCATACCGATCCTGCGTGACTGCTTGACTATCAAGGTCACGTGAGGTAAACTAGTTCTTTAGCATATGACCGGCCGATACCACCAAGCATGACTGACTCAGCCAAACTCAGCAGCCTACCAATGTACCGCTTCCTGATGGTGCTCACCATAAGTTCCACCATAGGCTTACAGGCCTGGCGCACACTGTTTGATAATTTCTCGGTCAGAGTTGTCGGCTTGGACGGCAGCCATATCGGCGTGATTCAGTCGGTGCGCGAGATTCCCGGATTCTTGGCCCTGTTGGTGGTCATGGTCATGCTCTTGATCAAAGAGCATCGCATTTCGTCACTGTCGATCCTAATATTGGGAGTAGGGGTGGGAATAACCGGTCTCTTCCCTTCCTACCTTGGGCTGATTAGTACCACGGTGGTAATGAGTCTGGGATTTCACTACTATCAAACGACTTTTCAGTCTCTTACGCTACAATACTTCGATGAAAAGACGTCTCCCCTCGTCTTTGGTCGATTGCGCAGTATCGGAGCGGCATCCAATATTACAGTAGGGGCTCTGATTTTCCTACTGGCGTCCTACCTGTCGTTTACTCAGCTCTATCTTCTTATTGGGGGCCTGATACTAATCGCCGGCGCTTGGAGCCTCACCCGGAATCCGACCAGCCGCGATATTGCCCCTCAACGCATGCGGATGATCCTTCGCAGTCGCTATTGGCTCTACTACTTCCTGACCTTCATGGCTGGCGCCCGGCGGCAGATTTTCATCGCTTTCGCTGTCTTTCTGCTTGTGAAGAAGTTCGAGTTCAGCGTCCAGGACATCACCGTCCTGTTCATTATTAACAACGCGGTTAATTACTTCCTCAGCCCGTTGATCGGAAGGGCGATTGTGCAATTTGGGGAACGGAAAGTCCTCTCCACCGAGTACTTCTCACTGATCTTTATCTTCATGGCGTACGCCCTGGTAGAATCCAAATTTCTGGTCGCCCTGCTGTATATTGCCGATCATATCTTCTTCAATTTCGCGATGGCAATCCGCACCTTTTTCCAAAAGATCGGCGATCCCCGCGATATCGCTCCCAGTATGGCGATCGGCGTTACTATCAATCATATCGGAGCGGTGGTGTTTCCGGTTATGGGGGGACTTCTGTGGATGATCGACTATCGTATTCCGTTTGTGGTTGGTGCAGTTCTCAGTTTGATCTCGCTAGTGGCTGTTCAACTTATCACTGGTCAGGTGAAACGAGTCGCCAAGCGGCGTGCTTGACGATGCTCCCCATCTGACTATCGATAGACTGTACTTCTTTTCATCCACTAAGCATAGGAAGGGTTAGAATCAGCGGAGACTTCGTTGCCTGGTCACTGTGCGTTCAAACGGACTTTCCGTCCATAGAAGAAGTGATCCCCCCAAATCGAGACTCGTCGTGCGAAGGCCGAGTGCTTGACCCCCGCGCGAACGACATTGTGCACGAAAGTCGGAGGATGGCTGTATGGGCAGACACGCATACACAATCCGCAGTCGGTTCCTGCAAGGCGCCAGTACCGCAAGCATTGCTCCACATCGAGTTGCCACTTCTCGACCCCACGCACTGTCGTCTTATCGCCGTGTGGAATCGCTGTCGATGGGCAGTTCTCAGCACACTTAAAACAGGCGGCGCAGAAATCCTGCACTCCGAACGCTACCGGTCGATCGGGAACGAGCGGAAGATCGGTGGTCACCGCCCCAAGCCGAACGCGCGCGCCATACTTGCGAGATATCAGATACCCCATGCGGGAAAGCTCGCCAAGACCGGCGTCGTGAGCCACTGGCGGTAACATAATCTGGTAATTGCTATCGGAAATGTGCGCGCGAGCTGAGTAACCATGATTGCGTATGTATCGAGCCAGCCTGATGGAGATGGTTGCCGCCCGCAGGTACTGCAGCGCTGACTCTTCGGTAATTGGTAGGTCAGGCGCCTGTCGGACCTGATCGTAGCCCATCTCCAGGGTGAATACAACGGCAAACTCATGGTCAAGCTCGATCGATTTACCCCACGGTTCCGGTCCGCGACCGACATGCGAGTAGACAAACATTTTGTTCAGTCGAGCAATGCCAACCTCATCCGCTCCCAATCGGGCCACCAGTTCTTTGATCTCGGCCGTTGTTGTCGACGGGTCCTTACCGGTTTTGGCGGCGCTCACCTCTCCATCGACCTGTGTCGTTAGCGCCTGAATCGCCCGAAAAACTGCCTTGATTTGCTTTGATCGCTCAGGATGGTAGTAGCGTCCACCCGGTTCAAGCAGCTCCGGCAGTCGTCGCAAGCGGTCATCCACTTCCTTGTATTGTGGATGCTCGGCATAGTACTTCTCATACTTGTCGCTACCAAAACGATACTCCTCACGGGCGAACATGGTGCCGCGTTCGTCAACCCGATCGGTGATTGCCCCAACCCTCATTGGCGTAGGCTTGTTGAGCGGCAGGAAATACAGCAATGTGAAAATCCAGACGATAGCCGTAGCCGCATATAGCAGGCCGTCCGGCGGTTGCCACCACACAAAGCCACTAACGAGCAGCGCTGCGATGGCTACCATTATACCGATGCTGAGCCAGGCCGCTCGCAGTTTGCGTTCCCGAAAAGACGACACTGCGAACAGCAGGAAGAAGAGTGCAACGATGACACCGGTCGCGACGGCGCTTACATGACTCAGGTTCATGGCTCCTTAGTTCAGCGATACTACAACAAAGTACGGAATAAGCGCCGCTTCGACAAGAACGCTTCGCGGCTGGCGCACGTTTATCCAGATTTGTAGCGCAACCATTGAGGTTAATCTAAAAGCAATCGGATTCCCCCTCGTACGCTTTGATCCAACCCTCTCCAGGCAAATCAGCGGGCACTGCTCGGCGCTCAAAGGACTGAGATTGAGAATTTCGGGTAGCAGCCATACCATGGCATCGAGTTGGTCTGTGATTAAGCAGTGGTCGAGATTGACCGCTGTCAGTGAGAGCTACTCAACGTTATCGCAGAGCAAAAGAGTTGTATGTGACCCATGAATTCTCCAGGAGGCCGTCCTATAATCACCAGTCTACAGCGCACTGCCGCTTAATCCAAAGAATCGCACCTCGCTTTACTCCCGGTAAATGGCCCTGTGAAACGCCATCCGGCAGACTAACATTACGTATTGATTTAGCTGGTTTTTAGCGTATGTTTTATTCAGGCGGCAGTCAAAAACGAATCGACTGAGGCCGCATAACGGAGAAGGCTCAATGGCAACGGTCGGAACGATATTCGATCTTAAGAGATTTGCCATCCATGATGGACCGGGTATTCGTACCACAGTCTTTCTCAAAGGTTGTCCGCTTGCTTGCTGGTGGTGCCACAACCCCGAAGGCCGCTGCCCCACGTCGGACTGCGGACAGCCAGCACCGCCTGACGAAGATGGCGCAACAAACACCTCCAAGTCGGAAACGACAATCGGTCGCACCGTAACGACTGAAGCCATCATGGATGAGATCATGAAGGACGAGGTCTTTTACGACCAGTCTGGTGGTGGTGTGACATTCTCCGGAGGGGAGCCAATGATGCAGTTGGAGTTTCTTACATCATTGCTCCAGGAATGTAGACGCCGGGCAATTCACACCGCCGTCGATACCTCTGGATACGTTTCACCAGAGGACTTTGACCAGATATATGATCTCGTTGACCTGTTCCTCTTTGACCTGAAACTTATGGATGAAGACAGGCACATTCAGTACACGGGGGTGTCAAATAGGCTGATCCAGGATAATCTCATCGCTCTGGTCTCGCGAGGTGAGAAAGTGATCATACGTATTCCAATGATACCGGACATTACGAACACTCGTGAGAACCTCGAGGCTGTAGCAGCATTTCTGAAACCTTTGAACAATGTTCGTCGCATAAGTCTGCTGCCGTACAACCAACTGGGTGAAGACAAGATCGTGCGTTACCAGCTTCCCGGCCCCCGGCACCGGTGGCAGCCACCGACTGCTGAAGATATGAGCGCTAAGCGGAAGTGGCTTGAGTCTCTGGGGTACGAGGTAAAAATAGGAGGTTAAAGGGCCATGAACGATAGAATACGTAGCTTGCGCGAACAAAGTCTTAACGCCGTTCCCACGATTTCGCTGGAGCGGGCCGTGCTGATTACGGAGTTTTACAAGAGTGGAATTCCTGAGCGAGTCTCTGTTCCGGTGGCAAGAGCGCTCGCATTCAAGTGTATCCTTGAAAACAAGGAGATTTGTATCAATCCAGGGGAACTTATTGTGGGAGAGCGAGGCCCCGAACCAAAAGCCACCCCGACCTATCCGGAGATCTGCACTCATACTGTCGACGACTTTGACGTTCTTGATTCTCGAGAAAAGATCCCATTCAAAGTCCCAGACAGCGCCAGGCAAACACAGCAAGAATCTATAATACCCTTCTGGAGAGGCCGTTCGATTCGTGACAGGATATTCGAAGCTGTCGACCCCGAATGGCGGGCGGCTTATGAGGCTGGCATATTTACGGAGTTTCAGGAACAGCGGGCACCCGGCCACACGGTGCTCGATGATAAAATCTACCATCAGGGATTTGTCGGTTTCAGAGATGCTATTAAGTGCAAAATTGAGGCGCTTGACTTCTTCGACGATCCAGATGCGCTCAACAAGCGGGAGGAACTCAAGGCTATGGCCATAGCGGCCGACGCCCTGATACTGTTTGCTAAACGATACGCTGACCGGATCAGAGCGCTTGTGGCCAAAGAATCTGACCCGGGCAGAAGAGAAGAGCTACAACAGATAGCGCGCATCTGTGAAAGAGTCCCCGCTCAGGCACCGGAGACGTTTTGGGAAGCGCTTCAGTACTACTGGTTTGTTCATCTGGGCGTGATAACTGAATTAAATACATGGGATTCCTTCAATCCGGGCAGGCTGGACAGGCATCTCTGGCCATTCTACAAACGAGATGTTGACGCGGGAATACTCACCAGGGAGCAGGCCCGGGAACTGCTACAGGCTTTCTGGGTGAAATTCAACAACCAGCCGGCGCCGCCGAAGGTGGGTGTGACAGCCGAGGAAAGCGCTACCTATACTGACTTCTGTCTGATCAACCTAGGCGGTGTTACGGAGACCGGCGAAGATGCAACTAATGAGCTGACCTATCTTATTCTTGATGTGATTGAGGAAATGCGCATTCTGCAGCCCAGTTCAATGGTGCAGGTGAGCAAGAAGAATCCCGATCGCCTGCTCAAGCGCGCTCTTGAGATCATCAAGACCGGTTTTGGGCAGCCCTCTCTCTTTAATACGGAGGCCATTATTCAGGAAATGGTCAGACAGGGGAAATCCATCGCCGATGCCCGGAACGGGGGAGCCAGCGGGTGCGTGGAGACAGGCGCTTTTGGCAAGGAAAGTTATATCCTAACCGGTTACTTCAATCTCGTTAAAGTCATGGAGATAGCCCTTCACAATGGAGTAGACCCTCGAACAGGAAAACAGATTGGAGTGGGAAGCAGCGAGCCCATGGCCTTCAGAACCTTCGAGGAGTTCTTTGGTGCCTTCAGGAAACAGTTGAAACACTTCGTTGACATCAAGATAAAAGGCAACAGGATCATAGAACGCTTGTGGGCCGAACACCTTCCGGCGCCATTCATGTCAATCCTTATCGATGATTGCATTCAAACAGGTAAAGACTATAACGACGGAGGCGCGAGGTACAATACTTCGTATGTTCAAGGCGTGGGGACGGGTACCATCACCGATTCTCTAACAGCTATCAAGTATCATGTTTTCGATAAGCGGAGTTTCGGTCTACCTGAGTTGATGACAGCTCTAAAGGCGGATTTTGCAGGGGCAGATTCCTTGCGGCACGTGCTTCTGGAAGAAACACCAAAGTACGGTAATGATGACGACTATGCTGATGATATCTTGAGACAGGTGTTTGAAAGTTACTTCGAGGTGATTGACGGACGGCCAAACACTAAGGGTGGTCACTTCCGCATCAACCTGTTGCCAACTACCTGCCACATATACTTCGGCAGCGTAGTAGGCGCCACACCCGACGGCAGAAAGGCCGGTGAACCGCTGTCTGAAGGGATATCGCCGGTACAGGGAGCGGATCGACTCGGGCCGACGGCTGTGCTCAAATCGGCCGCCAAGATAGACCATGTAAGAACCGGGGGAACACTGCTGAACCAGAAACTCACGCCGCAACTGTTTGCCGACCAAGAGGGTCTTGAAAAACTGGTTCATCTTATCAGATCCTATTTCAGGATGGACGGCCATCATATACAGTTTAACGTTATCAGTTCCGACACCTTGCGCAAAGCGCAGCAGACGCCGGAGAAGTACCGGGACCTCATAGTCCGCGTGGCCGGCTACAGCGATTACTTCGTTGATCTTGGAGTCACTTTGCAGAACGAGATAATAAAGCGGACGGAACAGTGTAAAGTCTGATGCGAACATATAATTCGCTTAAAGATTGGACGCTACCTGAGAACTGGCTCAAAATCACCACAATTGACGCTCACACCGAAGGTGAGCCCTTGCGAATCATAGTCGGGGGCTACCCCGACCTGCTCGGTGATACAATTTTGGCTCGTCGACGTTATGCTCTGCACAATCTTGACGAATTGCGAACAGCGCTCATGCGGGAACCCAGGGGCCATGCTGATATGTATGGCTGCGTCATCACCCCGGCCGTGTCCGCTCAGTCCGATTTCGGGGTACTCTTTCTGCATAACGAGGGTTACAGCAGCATGTGCGGTCACGGGATTATCGCCATTACGAAGGTTGTCCTGGAGATCGGGATGTTACCCATGCATGAACCAGAAACAATTGTCCGGATCGATACTCCCTCCGGGCTGGTAACCTCACATGCAAGAGTGGCAGGTGGGCATGTGCGCAGTGTTTACTTCCACAACGTGCCGTCCTATGTCGTGGCGCTGGATGAAACGGTCCAGGTGCCGGGACTCGGCAGCGTACGCTACGACCTTGCGTTTGGCGGAGCCTACTATGCGTACGTCAATGTTGCCGACGTTGGCCTTACCTGTACGCCGCCGGATCATGACGCTCTGATCAGAACCGGCATGCAAATCAAGCGGGCGGTGATGGCAAGCCACAAAATATCTCATCCCTTCGAAAAGGACCTGAGTTTTCTGTACGGGACTATCTTCATCAGTCCACCAGTCGGCGATGGCGCCGACAGTCGAAATGTGTGCGTCTTCGCAGAAGGCCAGGTGGATCGCAGTCCCACCGGGACCGGGGTGAGTGGCAGAATGGCAATACATTATGCGCGCGGTGATATTGCCCTGGGCGAGCCGATGATCATAGAGAGTATCATTGGGAGTACCTTTACCGCCAGGGTCGTAGAGGAGGCACAGCTCGGTCCGCATGCGGCGATCGTCCCTGAAGTCGAGGGGCGCGCATACATCACAGGCCGACATGAGTTTGTTATCGATCCTAAGGATCCTTTGAGCAAGGGCTTCATTCTGCGTTGAGGAAGACGTTGAACATGGGCTAAAGCCATCTACGAGCAATGCAAGTAGGAATGCGAGTAACACAAAAAGTCCCGATCTTCACGGCAGAGGGAGTAATGAGGTGAGTGCTCAGAACCCAGACTATTTGGATTCAGCTCAAGAGGCCCTGGCTGCTGAGCATAGAATCAGGAAACATATCAGGAAAACGCCACTGGAATATTCCCCCTATCTGAGCAGACTGGGCAATTGCCGTGTTTATCTGAAGCTGGAGAATTTTCAGGTAACAGGATCTTTTAAATACCGGGGAGTCGTGAGTCACATTCTTTCTCTCTCTCAGGATGAAAAAGAGAGAGGTATTGTAACAGCTTCTACCGGTAACCACGCCACCGCATTCGCCTATTTCTCTGATCAAGTCGGCATTGAGGGAACCGTTTATCTGCCGGAGAATACTGATGAAGTTAAACTTGAAGCATTGCGTTGGTATGACGTGGAATTGAAGTTGCATGAGACAGACTGCGTCAGAACGGAGGTTTTTGCGCGAGAAACTGCACGGCGATATGGGCAGGTCTACATTCCGCCTTACAATCATCCAAAGATTATTGCGGGGCAGGCGACTATTGCCGTCGAGCTGGAAAGACAGCTGGAAAACATCGACGCGGTATTCGCTCCTATTGGCGGAGGAGGGCTCATTTCTGGTATCGCCGGCTACTTAAAAAGATCGGAGGCGTCAGTCGAGATCATAGGGTGCCAGCCGAAAAACTCCCCGGTGATGTATGAATCTGTAAGGCAGGGAAAGATTGTCAATATGGAGTCCCTGCCCACCCTTTCCGACGGCACGGCCGGCGGCATTGAGGAGGGCTCCCTCACGTTTGATATCTGCAGACGGCATGTAGATGACTATGTGCTGGTTTCGGAGGATGAAATCAAAGACGCTATTGCACTCATGATAGAGAAGCACTGCCTGCTGATTGAAGGAGCAGCGGCGCTTCCCGTGGCCTCATTTGTCAAGCTCAAGGATCGATTTGCAGAGAAAAATGTAGTACTTGTTGTCAGCGGGAACAAAATCAGTCTGGATAAATTGAGAACTGTTATTTGCACCAGCAGACAAAATCTCTTATGAAAACAGATAACACAGAGTAGTAGGCATAGGTTTGGTACTTTCAGCAGTTATGGCCGTTGAGGAGGAGATGCCTCGGCTTTCGTTCCACGAAGTTCCTTGCAAGGTAAAGGTATGAATCTTATGAGATATGGCGGGCATTCCGAAGTCGGGCAAATCGAGAGTATCTTAATCAAACATCCCGATAATGCTTTCATTTCCCAGAGTAATATCGATGCTCAATGGAACGAACTCGACTATTCCGGTTGCCCGAATTTTAATCGGGCTTGCGAAGAATACGAACAGTTCATAAACCTGCTAAATGAAGACATTTCCGAAATACACTACCTTCCCCGGGCTGATAATGTAGGAATCGATTCAATCTATACACGTGATTCTCTGATCATGACCAACAAAGGAATCATACTGTGCAACATGGGCAAGGACCTGCGTCGGAACGAACCGTCGGCTGCCGGAGCTTTCCTGGCGGAACTTGGTGTCCCAATTCTTGGCGCCATAACCGGTGAGGGTAGGCTGGAGGGCGGCGATCTCATCTGGCTGGATGAAGGGACTCTGGTAGTGGGGCGTGGCTACCGCACCAACGACGATGGCATCCGCCAGTTGAGGCTCCTCACTGCGGACATTGTTGACGAATTCGTTGTTGTTCCGCTTCCACACTGGCTGGGGCCATCGGGTGTTATGCACTTGATGTCTTTCATCAGTCCCATCGACCGCAATCTGGCTTTGGTGTATTCCCGGATTATGCCGGTCCCGTTCCGCGAGTGGCTGCTCCACCGGCGAGTAAAACTGATAGAGGTTCCGGACTCTGAATACGCAACGATGGCCTGCAATGTACTGGCTGTGGCCCCTCGCAGATGCATCATGCTATCCGGAAATAGGCAGACGAAGCGGCTGCTCGAGGACGAGGGGGTTGAGGTTATGGAGTATGACGGTCATGAGATTTCCCGGAAAGGCGCCGGTGGCCCGACCTGCCTTACCAAGCCCATTTTGAGACTCGACTGATTCCGTGCAGGTCCGAAACTGAAGGACAACGTACACTCGGCACTCAAGAGAAGCTTGGAACTATGAATTCAGAACCTTCACACTGCTAGGGAGCTATCAATCCATAACGCCTCTTAGAATCGACTTGGCAAGAGGGCCTCTATCAAGGTCGATGCTACATCTGGTGAAGAACCTTGGAGACTTCTTCAGCCAGAGTAGAGGGCATTGCACTTCGCGTGACGGACCGGAGGTGAAGTGTCTGGGGAATAGCCGTGATCTTTGTGGCTGGTTCCTGGGTCAGGCTCGGACCCGACGGCAGAGCCTTAGGCACATCTATGCAATCTGTCCACTGTACAGCCGCTCGAAGCTAAACCGAGAAAAGCGGGGAGTCACCCGCGGCGGGTTGACTCCCAATGCCGCTTTTTCTCGCTTTCCCCCTGTCGGGGCTCGCTACACAACCGACTGGCAAGAAGCCATGGGTTGCTGACTCTGGAATGGAGGAGAGCGAAGTGGTAATTGAAGACTTCCATCTGCTCAGTGAAGAGGAACAGGAGGTCCTCATAGATATGGCAGAGGACATATATCGAAGAGTGATGGGAGTTCGGAGGTGTTGACTCGATTAACTGGATCAACACTCGCCCGGGAGGTAAGATCAGAAAATGAAATCAAAGAAAAAGGGATTGGACTATGAATGGTCAAAACGACCTACACGAGGAGCCTCTTGAAATCCGTACAGAGGAAAGTAAAGTACTGAAGCGATTGAAGACGACGGTGGACAGCAGCACGAGATCCGGCGGGTGGTCAAGAACCAGAGTGAAGTCGATGGTGTGCTGGTTGACCAGTCACAGACAGTCTATCAGCGTTTGCATTGCTCGCATGCGGCTCCCTTGGGCGGCTACTGTGTTTGCACAAAATCCTACTGCGCTGATTGTGTGAAGAACGGGCGGACCTCCGTTTGCCATACCTGTGATCGGATGGTTGGCCCGTGCCGTTCAGTACGGTCGATTGTCGATCCCGAGCGTACATACTGTCGCCAATGCCATGCTGGATCAAGGCGTGGTATAACTCCTCCGATCAAGAAACCACGCATAGGAAAAGAGGTGGGACAGGTCGCAACACTGTCCCACCTTTTCTATTCTCCTCTGAAGTGCGTAGGTGGTTTTCGATCTTCAAGTACCTCTCCCCTCTCTCACATTGCTCGACCTCAATTGCACTTGACATCCGACGCATCGCTACTTAACATTCAGTAGTGATAGGGTAAGCTCCACCTGATAAAGCACGCTTTGCGTGGCCGGAGTGGTGAAAGTGGTAGACGCAGGGGACTCAAAATCCCCCGGTAGCAATACCGTGCCGGTTCGAGTCCGGCCTCCGGCATTATCAAACAGATAGTTCACAGGTGAGAAGAGCTCTTCTCAAGCATATGTTTGTCGGCATATGCAGAACTACCGGCTAAACTCAACCCTGTCGAAGTCCTCCCACTCAATCTCAACCTCGTCGCCCTCAGAAAGAATGACAAAAATCCCCCTGTTGCCCTCATCGACATCATTGGAACCACGCAGCCGAAATGACCGATCATCCCAGAGAGTAACCACCGACGAGCGATGCGACCTCTTCTCGATGCTCTTTACCGATCCAAGTTCTATGTCAAAGTTAACATCGCGGTAATCACCATCGAGTATTTCCCAGGTATATTCTTCATCGTCGTCCCACCTGATAGCGCCGGAATAAGTCTTGCCGTCCTCAGTGTGAACAGTACCTTGCAAGCGCCGACCGCCATCGAACTCCTTATACAGAACCTGTCTGGTGGCCGGTTTGAAATCAAGACGATCAAACTCGTCCCACTCCACTCTAACCTGGCCGAAGTCGGGATCGCAAATAACAATCCCCCGGTTGTCATCATCCACGTCATTTGAGCCACGAAGCACCATCTGATCCCCGTTGGTAAGAGTAATACTAGCAGCGCTGGAGCTGTAGCGTTCGATGGAAGTGATTTTCCCAAACTTGATCTTCCGGCTCCGGCGCTTCTCGTCTCCATCGAGGATATCCGTGGGAAAGAGCTCATCGATGTCCCAGCAGACAAAACCGGTGTACTCATCCCCTCGGCGAGTGGTTAGGGTTCCATAAAGGCGCTCGCCGAAATTCGACTCAGCCACAGAAGGCGCCTGCATGAATTCTATAGTTTCCAGGTCGTCCCAGACCAACTCAATTTCGCCCTCATGCTCATCTTCAATAATGATCTCGCGGATATCCGAGCCAATATCGGTTGAGCCGTGGCTGAACTCGACTTCCTGTCCGGACTTCAGTGTCAACAGGGCCAGATCATCATCGACCGCTTCCAATGACTTTATGTGACCAAAACGAATTCCCGACAGCGCTGAGGACCACCACTCATCTCCGTAGGAGGAGCTTTTTCCGATTTTGATCCCGAAAACCTCTATCGTTGCTTCACGGTCACGGTACTTGCGATTGGATTTTCTGTGCCGTTTCTTGGGCAGTTCCTTCGTGCCGTCAAGGACATCAACCCAGTTGCCTTCGTTCTTGTCCCAGCGAATGAATCCCTCAAAAGCATCCCCTTCAACAGTAGTAATCTTTCCGTAAATACGACCGCTGTCATCAGCCGCTACTGTTAGCGCCAGAGCCATCACCAAAGCTGTCAGTGTCAACCCAACTCTAAACATCTCAGATATCCTTTCTTGCCAAGCCAGTCAATAATTCCTTCTATTCCTATCTACGAGTCTGGGATAGAAAAGTTTTGTCGGTCAGCAGAGATTTTCCCCGGTGACTGTAAGAAGGTTGTCCCAAAAGGTTGTTCCAGTTGAATTAGGTTTACACCAAACGAGGTTGCCATTCCCTAACTCCGCGTAGCGGCGGGCTTTATGTCCGCCGTTAATCGGTGGGAGACAAGCCCCCACCCTACGCGAGACAAGTCAGTTACCTTTTGAGACAGCCCCTAATCGCCTGTGAGTCAACGGTTTTTCTAAACATTACATCCCAACAGAAAGAATAGCAATCCAACTCGCAATCAGTACAAATCCTGAGGTTGTGCCATAAATCTGAATCCAGAGTTCTTCCCGGTACCGTCAGGTGACCCGAAGTTGGTGTCATGAAACACAAAACTTTTTCGGCTCACATTCACATTGTAGCAGCCCCCCTACTCATATCACAACCATAAACGGCAATAGTCGTATTTTCCTATTTGCCAATCAATTGGGGTAATGGGGTGTCCTGCCTGCACGCTTCTGTTTAACAAGAGTATTGACAACAAGTAAGAATAAGGTATATTCTTTTTTGTAATATAAAGTGGAGTAGTCTATTCGGTCTGATCTGTCTTTTTTGGTCTGCTTCCTTTTTTACTGTGAACTGGCAAGACAAATCCGATGATATAATAACAGCTTAGAGGTGTACATGAGGTACCGAAGAGTTCTCACTGGAGCATTCATTAATGCAGCTAAGATAACTGCTGGTATACTTCTCTTGATCAGTCTCCCAACTTATGGTCAGGACAATAAGATGAATTCCGCCAATGAACCGCCTTACAAGGAAGGTGAACTGATCGTTCAATTATCCGCAGGTATCGCTGCCAAGTCAGTTACTAACGATTTCTCGGATTTCAACCTTCAGCTGAAAAAACTGTTATCCCGGCGCATGAATATCTGGCTTTTTGAGTACGATGCTACTGATATGAAGATCGGCGAGCACGCCTCATTACTGTCCAGTGTCCGAAGTCACAAAAATGTCGATCTTGCACAATTCAACCATTATGTAAAGCTCCGTTCAACTTTCCCCAACGATCCGGACTTCAGTAACCAATGGAACATGCACAACACAGGACAGAGCGGCGGTACCGTTGACGCCGATATTGATGCCCCGGAAGCCTGGGATATTACCACCGGTGACACTACATCTCTTGGAGATCAGATAGTCGTTGCGATAATAGATGGCGGTATTGACCTAAGCCATGAGGATCTGAGTCTTTTCAAGAATGTCCACGAGATCCCGGCGAACGGCATCGATGACGACGCCAACGGCTATATTGATGACTATGATGGCTGGGACGCATACAGCAGCGATGGAACTATCCCCAGCAGCAGCCACGGGACGCATGTAGCCGGAATTGCGGCCGCTGTCGGGAACAATGGTATCGGCGTAAGTGGAGTCAACTGGGGGGCGAAAGTGCTGCCCATAGCCGGATCCTCAGGCACTGAGTCTATCGTTGTCGAAGCATACGGATACGCGTTAGAGATGCGGGCCACCTACAACGAAACTGACGGCGCCAAAGGGGCTTTTATTGTCTCCACAAACTCTTCCTTCGGTGTTGATTATGGCGATCCGGCCGATTTCCCTGTCTGGTGCGCTATGTATGATTCGTTGGGGGCTGTGGGAATCCTCAGCGCCGCGGCTACCGCCAACATCAATATCAATATTGACATACAGGGCGACGTACCGACCGCTTGCCCCAGCAACTTCTTGATCTCAGTAACCAATACGACTGACGACGATGTAAAGAACAGTGGCGCAGCTTATGGAGCGACAACTATTGACCTCGGCGCGCCCGGCACCAGCATTCGGTCCACTATCCCGAGCAGCGACTATGGCTACATGACCGGAACTTCGATGGCTTCGCCCCATGTGGCCGGGGCCGTAGCCTTGATGTACGGCGCAGTCTGTCCCAGTTTGCTCCAGCTATACAAGAGTCACCCTGACTCGGTGGCTCTGATTATCAAACAGTATGTCATGGACGGCACCGATCCGATTCCATCTCTTCAAGGTGTTACTGTTTCTGATGGCCGGCTGAACATCGATAATAGCCTTGTACTTGTCCAAAATCATCCCTGCGGTGTCACCATTGACCACACACCGCTTACGGACACGAGGGATACCTTGAACGACTATGAAGTGGTGTGCACGATCACTTCAGATACAACTCTCGTGGCCGATTCCCTGCTTCTGTACTATGAGATATCCTCGACATGGTATAAAGATACACTGGAAGCAACCGGTGGGCAGGATGAGTACCACGGTTTTATTCCCGCCCAGTCGCCCGGGACGGTGATCAATTACTATTTCTATGCCCAGGACGCCGAAGGCGAGACCGACACCACCGAGACCTATACCTTCCAGGTATTGGATTACAGTCTAACTCTTGAGCCGTCTTTCGGCAGCGATACCGGAGCGGTTGACGATACCATCTGGCACCAACTGACAGTGACCAACGTCGGTGTCTATACTGATGACTATATGCTTACCTATTCGGGCCACAGTTGGCCAACCAGCCTCTGGGATGAGAGCCAGACAACACTGGTTTCTTCCAGCGGACCGCTGCCAAGCGACGGGATTTTCGCCTTTACGGTGAGGGTGATTGTTCCCAGCAGCATGTACGGTGATTACGATTCCGTGGAAGTGAAGGCAACCTCGACCGGCGGTCCGGGGATCTTTGAAGTCTCAAACCTACTGACAGTTTCTGAAGGTGAACCATTGTCGCTGCCATTTGCAGACAATTTTATCACAACGGAGATTGACCAGGGCAAATGGGTGCTGGCTTCTGGAGCGACTGTCAACGATATCGGCTTGAACGAGCCCTCAATTCCCTACAGTGCCAACTTCAACGGTAACCCCAACGGGGCTGACACCTTGATGTCCCAGTTGATTGACCTGGCCGGTGAAGCCAATGTCATAGTGAAGTACTTCTACCAGCGGACAGGGGGAGGAAACTCTCCAGAGCCGGGTGAGGATCTATTTGTGGAGTATTTAGACTCCACCGGAAGTTGGCAGCTTTTGCAGCAGCACCTGGGAGCCGATCCCGACATGACGGAGTTTGAGAAGGTGGAGATAACCTTACCTGGGCCTGCCTACCACTCTACTTTCCGGCTGCGTCTAAGTAACAGCGGCACCAATGGCAGCTTTGATGACTGGTTTGTGGATGATATATACGTCGGTTATCCACCCGACTACGAAGTCTCTATCTCCCCCTCGTTTGCCAGCCAGTACGGTCCTGCGGGAGATAGCGCCGCTTACCTGTTAACGATCCACAATCAGGGCTTGTACGACGATACCTACGATTTGAGTGATTCGGACGGGGTATGGGAGGTGGCTTTCTTTGATGAGGGCGGCGCTGTGCCGATCAGTTCGGCAGGGCCGGTGATGGCAAGAGATTCGATGAAGGTGATTGTGAAAATAGCCATTCCCGGCAGCGCGCCCATGAACGAGGCTGACACGGTTGAGGTGTATGCCGTATCTCAGGGCGATCCAAGCATGGCAGCCTTGGCGGTGCTGGCGACAGTCTCAGCCGGTGAGCCGGGAGCTTTTCCCTGGTTTGAGCCATTTCCAGATGACACCTTGTACCGTGAGCGCTGGATAACGAATGTCGGGGCTGAGGTATCGACAGAGGGCATTGCTCCGCCGTCATTGCCGTACTCGTTGAATCTGAACGGAGGTATTGACACCGTAGTGACGCAGTTGATTGATCTCTCCGGTACCAGCAGGGTGATTTTGTCGTATCACTACGAGCGTGGTGGTGGCGGCGAAGCGCCTGACGCCGGCGACGATCTATGGGTGGAGTACAAGAACAATGTGGGTTCGTGGGTGCTGATTAACCAGCATCCCGGCAACGAACCGACGATGAGCAGCTTTGAGCAGGTAAGCGTGGACTTACCGGCAGATGCGTTGCACAGCAGTTTCCAGCTTCGTTTACATTCCTATGGTTCCGGGGTCGATTACGACGACTGGTATGTGGACGACATCCGGCTGGGTGAGACCCCGGCTATTTCCGTGTCGCCGTCGTCGTTTGCCCAGACGCTGGCACCGGGCGATTCCACTGTTGAGGACCTGATCATTGCCAATGCTGGCCCAGGGGAGTTGGATTACTCCATCTCACTGGTTCCCGTTGACACCAAAAGTGATCTCCTGTCCAAGCATTTTGAGGACGGCAGAGACGAGCTGGCCCTTTTGTCCACCAAACCCTACCAGTGGCTAAGGCTGAGTCAGCAGGAAGGGACCCTGGCCGCCGCCGAGGCCGATACGGTTGCCTGTACCTTCCTAACGACCGAGCTGGATACCGGCGTGTACCACCTCAACCTGGTAATCTCCAGTAACGATCCAGACAGTTCCGACAATCCCTGGACAGTTCCGGCTGAACTGACGGTCTCGAGCGGACCAAGCTACATCTGCGGAGATATTGATGGTTCCGGCGAGAACCCCAATGTCGTTGACGTGACTTACTTTGTCACCTACCTCTTCTTGAGCGGGCCGGCGCCTCCGGCCCTGGAAGCGGCCGATGTAGACGGTTCCGGCGGTGACCCCAACGTGGTCGACCTGACCTATCTGGTCAGCTACCTGTTTGTCAACGGTCCTGACCTCAACTGCCCGTAAACTCCGCCCCGTGGACTGGCCCAAATCACCTATCTCAGGAGAAGTAAGCAACAGTCCCGATGTTAAAAGTATCAAGAAGGATGTTGAGCTTCTGGTTCTCGCCCGAGTCAATTCCCAACGGTCGAGTTGGATATCTCAGAATCAGGGCAGATTTATGCATTGTTACTTTTTTTCCAAGTTTCATAAGGGTTTTTCGCATACATGTCGAGATACAGTATTAGTATTGAATCCAAGGGCGGCAGCTTTTTCTACTTGACAAAACAGCCCTTGGTATGTTATATATAGATGTCTGCCTTTGGGTTCTTTGGACGACGGACGACAGCGACGACAGATTTCGGAGCGTTAGGTGAATCACAGAAAGTGCTTTTTTCTGGCACTCGGACTAACAGTTTCAATAACGGCAACTTCTTCTATATCAATTAATTCGCCCGAAAGCATTGAGGGCAACTCTCTTGCCCCATCGACAGAAGCTTGGAAACGGCACACCACCGAGCACAATTTGGTAAGTTCTACCCCCGTTTTTACCACCAACCATGGCCAGTTTGCCGATCCAATCCTGTTCCGGGCCGCCGTCCATGGCGCTTCCATCTGGTTTACCCGCAATGCAGTGTATTATCAATTCATTCGCGAACTGCCAAATTCCTTACAGGAGGATGAGCTGACAAGATTCGGCTATCGTTTGCCGCAAAACCCGAGCAGCATTGAATACCAAATCATCAAATCCTCCCTCGTCGGTGCGACAGCCTATCCCGATATCTATGGGCGGAAAATGGCAGGACATTCTTCAAACTACTTCATCGGTGATGACCCGGAAAGGTGGCATAAGGGCGTCCCAAGCTACCGCGAGATAGTATATGAAGGAATCTACCCCGGTATAAACTTGCGATACTATACCAGCCAGCAGCGAATGGAATATGATTTTCTTGTATCGCCTGGAGCTGACCCGGACTTGATTCAAATCCAGTATCATGGTATCAAATCGTTAGCCATCAATAAGGCTGGCGACCTGACTATCGAGACCGCCTTCGGTACTGTTGTAGAGCAAAAGCCGGTGATCTATCAGTTCGACGGCAGCCGATTCACCGCTGTCCAGGGTGAATACCGCCTACTGGATGCTACCACCTTTGGGTTCTCGTTCGGCAAGGGATACGACCCTTCCCTCCCTCTGACAATCGATCCCGTTCTTGATTACAGCACCCTGTTGGGTGGCAGCGGCAACGACTACGCTCGGGGTCTCGCTATCGATTCGACAGGCAACGTATACGTAACTGGTTACCTTACTTCCACTGACTTTCCCTTGAAGAATGCTTATGACAGCTCTTTTAATGGCGGCAGCCCATCCGGGTACGATGTTTTCGTAACCAAGATATCGACCCATGGAGATTCCATTCTTTTTAGCACCTATCTGGGTGGCAGTATCGGCGATGATCGCGGCTACGGAATCGGCGTAGATCCAGACGGCAACGCCTACATTACAGGCGTTACCGGTTCAACAGATTTCCCCACCGTCGAGCCCATTCAGAGTACAAACGCCGGTAGCAAGGATGCCTTCGTTTCCGTGCTTTCGTCAACAGGGGATTCGCTAATATACAGTACATACCTTGGTGGCTCAGGCGATGATGTTGGCTCGGACATAGCCGTAGATGACATAGGTAGCGCTTATATCACCGGCAACACATTTTCACCCGATTTCAATCTCTCCGCTAGTCCTTACGATAACTCACTGGATGGGAGCGAAGACGCTTTCGTGGCGAAAATTGATCCTTCCGGCAGTAGCCTGGAGTTCAGTACATATCTGGGTGGGAGCGCCAGCGATGCCGCCGTAGGCATAGCTGTGGACATTGATCAAAACGCATACCTTATAGGTTACACATCATCTGGCGACTTTCCCACTGTCAATGCATACGATGACAGCTATAATGGAGGTCCATTGTACGGTGATGTTTTCGTAACCCGCTTTAACCAAACGGGCGGCTCGTTGGTGTACAGCACCTTTCTCGGAGGGGATATGGATGATATCGGGTTAGCTGTCACTGTCGATAATACCCAGAACGCGTATGTAACCGGTTATACTCATTCCGGCTACGGTAGCTTCCCCTTAGTCAACGCCTACGACAGTACCCTGGGCGGTGATTTCGATGCCTTCGTTACCAAGATCTGTCCGGCTGGCAATTCGCTTATCTACAGCACGTTTCTGGGAGGTAACCTCGGGGATCTTGCATCAGCCGTCGCAGTCGATCCATATGGTGAAATCTGTGTGGTTGGCAGCACCCCTTCCAATGACTTCCCCGTAGTCGACGCGTACGACGAGAGCTTCAACGGCAACTGGGATGCTTTTGTTACCTATATCGCTGGCTCTGGCGACTCGCTTGTCTACAGTACCTATCTTGGCGGTGCAGCGTACGAATATGGCTACGGGGTTGCTATAGATACGGGTCGAACAGTGTATATAGGCGGCTACACAAATTCATGGGATTTCCCTACTCTTAACGCCATACAGAGCTCTCCAGCCGGCGGCTACGACGCCTTTGTGACCAGAATGCTTATGGAGGAGTATATATGCATCGACTCCGATGGCGACGGCTATGGTGACCCGGGACATCCGGAGAATGACTGCCCTGATGATAATTGCCCTACAGTGTTCAATCCGGACCAGTCAGATGGCGATAGTGATGGAGTCGGCAACGTATGTGACAATTGCCATGCTACTTACAATCCAGACCAGGAAGATGCCGACAGCGACGATATAGGTGACAGTTGCGATGTCTGTACTGATATCGATGGCGATGGGTTTGGCGATCCGGGTTTTCCAGCCAACACTTGCCCTGAGGATAACTGCCCGGCCATCTACAATCCGGACCAAGAAGATGCCGACAGCGATGGCCTTGGCGATAGCTGCGATGTGTGCACCGATATTGACGGCGACGGCTTTGGCAATCCAGGCTTTCCGAAAAACACCTGCCCGGTGGATAATTGCCCGGACACAGCCAATCCTGACCAGTTGGATTACGATAACGATGACCTAGGCAACGCCTGCGACAACTGCCCATCTGTGGCCAACCCCCTTCAGGAGGATGCCGACTTCGATGGGATCGGCGACAGTTGCGACACCTGTACTGATACCGACAATGACGGTTATGGCAATCCCGGTTTCCCTGCCAACACCTGTGAGGACGACAACTGCCCCTACATGTACAACCCCGACCAGTTAGATTCTGACGGTGATGGAATTGGAGATGTCTGCGACACCGGCTGCTGCATAGACCCGATCAGAGGCAATGTTGACGGCGATGCGGAAGAAGGGATCAATGTCGCCGATCTGACCTACCTTGTTAGTTATTTGTTTACTGGTGGCTACCCTCCCCCCTGCTTCGAGGAAGGCAATGTTGACGGCATCACTCCGGAAGAGATCAATGTGGCTGACGTAACCTATCTGGTCAGTTACCTGTTCACTGGCGGCCCCGCTCCTCCCGCCTGCCCGTAGTAAGCAACTGGCCGGATGGAGGCTCAGTCCCCCTCTAGTACACGGCCAGTTCTTGAGGCCTTTACTACTAACCCAGAGGGCACAATATCTAAGCTAAGCTGCTAACCGTTATCGTCCTTTTTATGAGCCTGTCAAATATGGACGGTTTAATGTTTTGTTGGTTTGGCAGGCGTTTGTTGGGCGGGTTTCTTGTGACGCATTTCACATTGGTAGTTGTTGACAGGGGGCTTATCGGGG
>CAYQDB010000025.1:0-28213 GCA_964416195.1 uncultured Ignavibacteriales bacterium | reverse complement strand
CTCGCTGAAAACCTCGAGATATCTTCGGGATACCTCCTTCCAGATCGCCTCGCGACAAAATATATAGGCCTTCTTGCGCATCGTATGCAGGTTCACATCGTTGGTAAGGAGGTCGATAATATGTTCCGCTATGGCATCAGGGTTCTTGAATGGAACGATTATTCCCCGTCCTTCGGCAAGCATCTCGATCGCATACCAGTACGGGGTTGAAATAACTGCTTTGCCGGTTCCCATGGCATAGGCGAGTGTCCCGGATGTAATCTGGCATTCTTGAAGATAGGGGGTTACATATATATCAGCGGCGCCGAGAAACTCACACAACTCTTTCAGTTCGACAAACCGGTTATGAAAAATGACATGATCGCTGATATTGAGTTTGCGCACGAGCTGCTGCAGGCTGATACGGTATTCCTCCCCATGCACTTTTATAATATGCGGATGTGTTGCTCCCAGGATAATGTAGGTAACATCGGGATGTTCTTTGATGACAGACGGTAGCGCCTGCAGCACATTTTCAATACCCTTATTGGGGGAAAGAAGGCCGAATGTGAGAAGCACCTTTTTGCCTTCCACGCCGAACTTATCTTTGTAAAAGTTGGGATCAATGAAAGGCATATCCGGAATGCCATGATGGATAAAGGCGATTTTCTCCTTCGGAACGGCATAAATATCTTTGAGGAAATCGAAAGCCTTCCGGCTCATCACGATCAGTTTGTCGGACAGGTCAGACAGCTTGTGCATGACTTCACGATATTCCGGGGCGGGATCTCTCAATACCGTATGCAGCGTTGTCACGATCGGCATGCGAAGCTCTCCGAGAAGTTTCAAGATATGGCTGCCGGCCGGTCCGCCGAAAATACCGTATTCATGCTGTACGCAGACAATATCAGTCTGGCCGATATTGAGAAACTCCGATGCCACGCCGTAATCGGCAAGTCTGTTCTGGTTGACTACAAATCGCACTTTTCCAGGATATGCATATCCCTCGGGTTTGTCATTCATGGCAACCGCCCAGCAGTTAATATCGGGCGCTTCTGCCGATAAGGCCTCAACAAGATCAGTAGTGAATGTCGCAATACCGCACAGGCGGGGCAAATAGTTGCCGATTACGGCAACGGAGCCGATTCCCTCATAATACCGAATAACAGATGCCATACTAGCTCCTCATTTTCATATCACGCGGCTACCTGCCCTCCGTAACGCTTTCTTACCCTCAAATGATCCCCAATCCCGCTATTCTTAGCTTAAGAGCAAGTAAAGGTACCAAGATTCCAGCCTTCGTGAATTCTTTGACGAACAAAATAGTCAGCCGTGAAACACTGTTCCCACCTCCTGAATACGCTGTACGTCGTCAGACAAGGTGGACTAAAGATGCTGAAAGCTAAGACATAGTTTGTCTGATGGCAAACGCCTTCTTTCAGTTTTTTTTGTTTTTTTTGATAGGCAAAAGGCAATTGTAGCAGGTATCTTTGAAATCGGTAACAGGACTGGCGAATTGCAGGTAAGGAATGTGGAGCTAACGGCGCATTTGATGGTGGTATCACTGCAGTCAATCGAATACCGCTGGGTATTTGACGCGCTGGATGTACCCCTGTCGGTGTACGTTGACCATATGCTTGATATGATTATCAATGGCATCAAGAAACGGTAACTTATGAGGAAACTCTCAATCGGAATCATCGATCTCGTTGCCAAAGCTCCGACGCGGACGATGTGGATGCGTGTCATGGGTGCAAACTTTGTCAGTATTATGCCGCAAGTCGTGGCTACGTGGTGCGAAGAACAAGGGCATGACGTCACGTTAGTCACATATACGGGTCGAGAGAATCTCATCGAGGATTTGCCGGCTGAAGTTGACCTCGTCTTCATTAGCTCATTCACTGAAGCGGCCCTGCTGTCCTACGCACTCAGCAACTTGTTCCGATCGCGAGGTGCGATCACCGCCCTTGGAGGGCCCCATGCTCGTTGTTATCCGCAGGATGCGCAGAAGTATTTTGACTATGTGCTGGGGTTCACGGACAAAGCACTGATCCACGAGGTGCTTCGGGATTGCGCCCGACACCGGCCCGTTGGTCTGCACCTTTCGGCTGAACACCATCCAGTCGAGTTACCTGGTGTGAGTAAACGCTGGAAATTCATAGAACAGTCCCTACGGAAGGCGCCATTTATTAAGATAGTCCCGCTCTTAAGCAGCCTGGGTTGTCCGTATTCCTGTGACTTCTGTATCGACTCGTCGGTGCCCTATCAGCTGTTGGATGTAGATGTGATGAAGCAAGATATGCGTTTTCTTCTCAGTAAGTTGAAACACCCCCGGGTGGCATGGCACGACCCGAACTTCGGGGTCCGCTTCGACCGTTGCATGGAGGCGATAGAGGAGGCAGTGCCACCGGGACGTATCGACTTCATCGCCGAATCCACCTTGTCTCTGCTTTCGGAGTCCCGTGTGAAGCGGCTGAAGCGCAATGGTTTCAAGGCGCTGCTGCCGGGCATAGAATCGTGGTTTGAGATGGGCAAGAAGTCGAACACGGGGGCGACGACAGGGATGGAGAAGGTCAGAAAGGTTTCTGATCATGTCAACATGATTCTGCGACACATTCCGTATGTGCAGACTAATCATATTTTCGGTCTCGACGGCGACGAAGGTACGGCGCCGTTCGAGCTCACCAAGCGGTTTCTCGATCTCACGCCGGGAGCTTTTCCGGCATATTCCATGCTCTCGGCATTCGGACAGGCGGCACCGCTGAATCTGGAATTCCAGCGAGCGAATCGAGTTCTGCCGTTTCCCTTCCACTTTCTCAGCAACATCCAGATGAACATCAAGCCGAAAAACTACTCGTGGCTGGAGTTCTACGATCGTGTCATTGATGTGACGAAGCACTCTTATTCTCCTCGTTTGATAGTCCGACGATTTCTGGCAAACGGAGAGACGATTCCGAGGTGGCTAAACGTCGTGCGGGCATTTTCGTCAGAAGGCTCCGCTCGGGCCAAGTATTTCACCGAAATACGCTGGCGATTAGTTACCGACCGATCGTTCCGACGCTTCTTCGAACAGGAGACAACCGAAATACCGAAATTCTTCGTACAGCAGGTCCGCAAAGACCTTGGTGAGTTTTGGAACTGGCTACCGGATGGAGCCTTGCTCCACGATCCCAACGCCTATCTCTTGTCACAGCAAAATTCATGTTCTTCGTGCAGTGTTCCAAGAGCCAACGTTACCTGATGGTAAAGACGGCATTTGACGCTTCACACGCTGACAACCATATCAATAACTGAGAAAAATAAAGGAGACCGGCCGGAGGCCAGTCTCCTCAGAAACAGATCCCGCGCCAGAGTGGACGTGGATCTTATTACGTCGCCGTTAGTACGACTTGCGGTAGCCGTTGCCACCGCTGCGGTTGCCACTTTGGACGCGTGGTTTCGCTTCGTTGACCTTCAACGAGCGTCCATTCAGCTCTTGGCCATTAAGGCCGCTAAGGGCAGCAATAGCCTCGCTCTTTGCCGACATCTCCACAAACGCAAAACCTCTTGGCTCTCCGCTGTACTTGTCCGCAATAATGTTGATGGTTGAGACCTCACCAAAACCCTCGAAGGCCTGGCGTAATTGATCTTCTGTCGTATCGAACGACAAGTTTCCGATGTAGATATTCATTCTACACTCCGTAGTTGCTTATCCCGAAGTGAACTGGATTCCGATGAAGTCAGATACTTCAAGATAAATGACATGTTGCGCGTGATTGCGCGATCAATTCGAGATTACGTTTTAGCGGAGAGTTGTAGATTAGGACAAAACTACGATAAAGGTCGAGCTCAAATCAATGCTAACTACTTATTATATCGGATCCTTCGATAAAAACCTACGATTATTTTTGCAAAACACGATTTATTTTTCGATTGCCTCGCACTGAAATCAAAAAAAACGGTCGCAATTTGTCCACAATACGGTGTAAGTCCTTATGCCATAATACGAGTGTGAGGGTTGACCCCCCCCCACTCCCAACAGAATAACATCTTGAAAACCAATAATTACATGGGCTTAGAGCTCTACCCTGACAATTGCCGCTGACAGGGAAGATTTTGATGAACAAAATCAGAAGCTGCGGATTATCCAGTTAAACAAGGAGAAGTTCCGATGAATCAAAAAAGAATCTGTATCCAGATCACTGCTCTGCTGTTGATCGGTTTCAGCCTTCCGATGAATCTATCGGCTGATGAGGTCGTCCGACCTGTAGAAATCAAGAGCAAACGGCAGATTATCTATGACCATCAAACCTATATGAAAATGGCCCAGCTGTGGAAAGACTATTATGATGAGTATCCGTCCGAGTATGCTTACGCTAATTGGATGTATGCCGCCCGGTATGCCGGACATGACGATTATGCCCGGTTACTGGATGCGGGCCTTGAGAAGTATCCGGGCAATCCAACCCTGTTGTATCTGAAATCCATGCTGCGTCATGGTGGTCACGATAACGTGGAGGAGCGGAAGTATCTTGAAGAAGCAGTACGTCTCGATCCGGACTACGCCGATCCGTGGTTCTCGCTTGTGATTGTTTACATGGATGCACGCGATGAGGAACGGCTGGACCTTGCCCTGCGACGTCTGCTCGAGAGCGGGGTAATCACTGACGAAGTAATGGACTACAATTACAATGCGCTTATTAACCTTGAAGAGAACGCTATTCTCATAACCAACGGTGACAATGATACTTACCCGGCGTGGATTCTGATGCGAATACTCCATATCCGTACTGATGTAAATATCGTCAATCGCAGCTTGTTGAATACGGAATGGTATCCGATGTATGTCATTGAGCAGGGTCTGCCCCGGTTCATCAGTAAGAGTCAACAGGAAAAGATGCGTGACTCAGCCGCAAAAAGGTTAAAAGAGAAAGATACGGATATGCCCCCGGGAGGGTTGGTTAGCGATACGCTCATTAAATTGCTTGTAAATTCGGCCGAGCGTGCCCAACGGCCGGTGTATTTTGCGAATACATTTTATGTTACCGAAAACCTGAAAGATTTGGCTGAGAACGGTAGGCAACTGGGCATGGCAACGCTTATCACGTCATCCGACACGCCGTACAACGAACAACTGCAGCATACCTTCGCCACGTGGACAGCCGATTTCCGAACCGGTGGACTGGATAGCTGGAGACTTCATCATGCACCTGAAGCTGACGCAGGTCGATCACTGGTGCGTAGTTATGCCTCGGGAATCGCGGTCAACCTGCCGGCTCTGAAGAAAAATGCACCGGAACTTCGCCTTCCGATGTTTAACTGGTATATTGCACATATTGAGAAACACCTCAATGAAGAGATGAGACACAAAATCGCTCAGGAATGGGCATGTTATGCGTCGGACCTCACGCAAGTTGATTTATGGTGCAAGAGACAGGGATTAAAGTGCCCGGAGCCACAGGAACAGTGAGTCCGGAGTGGGACTGTTTCTTTCGCGGTCGGCAGGGAGATGAAGAAGCGTGGCGCGTGTTGACGGAAAACTATTGGCCACGTCTAATGGCACTGGCGCTACTCATTACCGGTTCAGGCGCTGCTGCGGAAGATGTCGTTCAGGAAACATTCGTCCGGGCGTTTAGCGCCACCATTAAGAACACCTCAGGCACTGTACACGGTTTCCTGGGGACGATCGCCTATCGCCTGGCCGTGAAAGAGGCACAGCGCCTGCGGCAAAACGTCTACCTGGATACGCTTGAACGACTCGATCACGATGAAAGTCCGATGGAACAAGTCCTGAAAGATGAACGTCAACGCTTTGTTGCGTCGGCAATTAACAGCCTTAACGTTGAGCACCGCGATGTTCTCCTTTTACGTTACTACGGCGGGCATAGCTATGAGGAGATTGCCAACCTGCTGGACGTTCCGACAGGAACGGTTAAGTCACGGATTTTCTACGCTATTAAATCCTGTCGCGATATATTGCGGCGGAAAGGAGTGATAGGCTGATGCATATCAGTGAAGATAAACTTCTTGAGTACGCGCTTGAAATTACCGAAAACGATAACGAACGCGCAAAGATTGAAGGGCATCTTGAAATCTGTCAATCGTGTCGCTCAAGATTGAAAGAGCTGCAGAACGATATCGATATCATCAGCAGCATTCGACCGCACCGACCGGTTGCAGCAACATCTAAAGATTCAAGGTGGCACAATGTAGTTTTCTCGCTACTTCGGGCAGCCGCCCTTATCGTAATTGGTCTTGCGATGGGATACGGCACATCCGTTTGGCTTGAAGATGAACCGGCACGCGTGGCTTCGCAATACGTGACGCTGTCATCACCGGCAGACTCCATTAGCCGGTATGCCGCATCGGATGCAACTGATATATCATGGGATTATTACAGGCATATTCTGCGGGACATCAAATAGATCCTTCCAATAGGTCTGTCCGGTTCTGATCGATGAAAGGAAGCTTTACGATTGAGGATGCAACTGCCTCTAAACTTTTCATCCGACTGTGGGTGTTGAAGGCAAACAGACATGCGATTGCGTTATATCAGAGATTAGGATTCAAAAGTATCGGTGATAGCGATACTCACGTTCAGATGGAAAGGTTGTCATAACTTATAACAGCAAAAAAAACAATCAATATCGGGGCCTCTTATTATTCGTTGCACGTTTTTAGGGCGCGAGGATCAGATAACCAGGAAACAGCTTCGAATATTCAAGCCGCTTACACTATGCCGTCGCCGGTAGAAATCGTTGGATGATAATCAAGTTAGGGGTAAACGGGTGAGTCTCCAATCACTCCCTCCGCTAATACCTTGACCCTTACCTCTGTTGAGTCAGGACAATAACTCCTTAAACGGTTTGAACTTAGGGTATGATTTCGCCTTCTCCGGCATAATTCAAACAGCACAATCCTACCTCAGCCAGTTCAACACTTTTCGGCGTATACCGATAACAATATCAAAGATAGATTAGACCGGGCACTGTCTTGGTGCTAAAACCGCAAGTACAGTAGCCGCAGCATCTTCGTCGCGGGAGCATGTAATGAGTAGCAAGTATTTTCAGAAACGGATAGATGAAATCCTGCTGGAGCAGGGAAAGGTGTCGGAAACTGAAATTGCTGAAGCCCTTAACCGGCAGAAAGCATTAGGCGGTATGCTCTGTTCGCACCTGTTTGAAAACAGCTCCGTAAGCGAGGAAGATCTCGTTGATGCGCTGTCGAAGCAGCTCGGCCTCCCGGGAGTAGTCGTCTCGGGGCTTAACATTGCTCCAGAAGTATTGCGGCTCATACCGAGCAATGTAGCATACACCCGTAGGGTCCTGCCCTTTGAGTACGATACAGATAGAAATGTTGTCAAGGTGGCTTGCATTGACCCCGCTGACACCGGTTTGTTGGCTGAACTCAACTATATCTTGGGCGACACGACAGTGGAATTGCACGTCTCGGTCGACCTGTCACTCAATCGCGCAATTGACAACTACTATGGCACTCAGATTGGCAACACTGAAACCTCACCCCAGCCGAAAAGTACCTTCAAGGCGCATTCCGGATCAAAGGAGAGTGCTGGTGGAATGTCGACGTTGCTTGTAACCGATCAGGAGAGCGTCCGTCAACTGCTAAAGGTAGTGCTGGAGAAAGGCGGACACAGGGTTGAGCACGTTGACTCAGCTGACACGGCTGTTGATGTCATTCAACGTTCACACTTTGGAACAATATTCATCCAGAATGGTGTTCCCGGAAACTGTCTGGATCTGGCCAATCGGCTGAAAATAATTTCACCGACGACAAAAGTCCGTCGCTTTGAATCGCTAGTGAACCTGCTTGTGGATGAGCCACAGGGCACCAAAGACACCACTAAGCTTCAACAAAAGCTGGACCTGTTCACTTCCCTCTTAACCATTAAGGAGCGGGTTCCGAGGAGTCACAGCTCCTTGGTCGGCTATCTCGTTGATCAGCTGTGCCGCCGGCTGACTCTGACCGACCAGCAACGAGTAATAGTACTTAGCGCAGCATATCTTCATGACCAAGCCAAGTTTTATTATATGTCGGTCACTACTCGTGACTTCCGACTTCTCATCGACCTTGCCACTAAGCTCCTGCAGTCCGTCTATTACGAGCCGACAGTCATCGAAATCCTGCGCTCAATGTATTGCGACCTGTCAAAAAAAGCACTCGACGAAGTACCGTTCAACGTCTTAGCTGGCAATATACTTACTATCGTGGACTTGTATTGTGAGACGTTGCCACCGACCCGTAGACTAACACTGGACAAGCTGGAAGAGTTCAGAGGCTCAATTCAGGATCGCCTCGGCCGCCTGCTGTTGCCAAAGGTCTTTGCAACTTTCATGGCGCTACTGGAGCGGGAAGCTGTCAATATTCCTGCTTTGCCGCGGCGCGGGCAAATCATGTTTTACTCAAGGGCACCGGAACTGGTCTTTGCGCTAAATAGCCGGCTGAAAGCAGACGGATTCCGCACCATTGGTGCTTTCTCGTTGTCGTCCTTTATTCGCCTATACAGGCGTTGCCGGCCAGACTTACTCATCCTTCATGTAGACGGGCCACCGCGATCAGTCATCGCAACTGTCAATGAATTGAAAGATACCGGAGTCGAAATCAAAGGCACGCCGACCTTTGTCCTGGCGAAGCGGGACATTATCGATGCGTTGACCTCGCTTTTAGAGTGGGGCGTTGAAGACATTCTTGATTTTGAGGCGGATCTTGATCAAATCGTTCTCAAGATCAATAAGACCTGGATCCGGATGGATATAGGTAAAAAGCCGCCCAACGCCCATGAGGAGCACTTCGCTTCCAAAGGAAAGCTGAGTGACATGAATCTCGCGGAACTCCTTCAAGTCCTCGGTCCGAGTCGGCGCACCATGAAGATTTCTGTGGTACCATCGGTGCGCCCTTCTGATTTGCTTGAAATCTACCTAGAGCAGGGCGATATCGTCTACGCGCAGCTCAATAACTTCCAGGGCGCGGAGGCAATCTACGTGGGCTTGACTTGGGATGACGGGATCTGGACCGTCGAGCCTATCAGCAAACACGACCAGCGCGAACACAACATCCAGGTTTCCAGCGAGGCGATTCTGCTGGAAGGCTGCCGGCTCATAGACGAAAACGAAAGGGCAAAGCTGACTGATCCTGTTGGGGAGGCCTGACACCTACCACACAGTTTTTCTGACTCCTTCACAGTTTCTCTACCCTAGTCCCTGTGGCATGGGAAATGTCTGCTGTACTTGATCTAGCCAGCCTCTGCACGCCTGGTCTTCGAAGGTTGGCTCCTTGTTATGATATTATGAAAGCGCACCTCCACAAGTAGGAATTGTAAAGGGCGGAGTAAAAGAGTGCCAAGAGGCGGTCGAATATAACTATTTGTCAAATGATTTGTTAAGAAATTGGGATTCCTGGTTGATATACGAACTATGAATTCGATGCCTACGATAGTTCAGAGGCTGATGACGCATTCCGGCGTCAAGACTGCAACAGGGTATACCGTCTCGATGGGTGACCAATGTCATGCCGAGCTCAATTACTTCAGCTACCCTTAGATCTCGCAGGCTTCCTCTTGCTCGATGCGCTAATCACTTCCAGAAATACTAATGCATTGCTGGTTTCTCATCGGTTCTGACCATGCGGGGGTTCGCGCTTCCGTTTTTTCTTGTTGACACTGACATCAAGAATCGTAATCTGCCAAGCGAACCAGGACACTTGATTCGTTCAAGGAGGAAACGACATGGCAGTACGGAAAGCCAAAAGGAAGAAGGCAGCCAAGAAGAGAATCACGAGGAAGAAGGCGGTCAAGAAGGTCCGCTGTGCAGGCAAGACCAAGGATGGCAAGAGATGCAAACGCATGGTGACGCCGCCATCTAAAATGTGCCACCTTCACAAAAAGCAGAGATAATACCGCACCACTCCCTGAAGGTCATGGGACAGCTGGTACGGCTGTCCCTTTTCTTTTGGCACGAAGGCCGTTCGGCAACACAAGCACGACGGCGTTGGAGCCTGCGACCGATCAAGGGTTATTAGACGCACCGAAGTCACTATATTGGGCGTGGATCGAGCTTGCCTGTCATTACTACCTCAGCAGTTGCACAGGTTTATGACAGGAGACATCAAAATACATGCGATTACGTTTACGTACGTCACCGCCCCACACTGCCGGTGATCGCCTGTTAGGTCAATCTGTACGAGCAGGTAGGCGCCACCATGTCTAAAAGTCTCCCGCGATTTTTTTTGAACTTTTCTCCTCATGTCACCACCTGAATCTCTTTTTTATGACAAAAATGATTCTGGATATGAATCGTTTTGGTTTAGTTACTTCACTAGCTTGAACAGGCCGCCGTTGGATGACTCGAATCGGCTCCAATACTCGCAGAAAGCAAGACTTGGCCGGGGTTGAAATCCGATACTCAAACATCTTGAATCGTAGTGATAGAACTCGATCCAGTGTTGATCTCAGCGGACACTGATTTGTCTGCTCCACCAACACTTCTGATTTGCAGAGGCGCTTTAGATTGTGACGGACTTGGAGAAGGCTGGCGCTAAGCCCGAGCCTACACAGTTGATTCTGATACCAGGTTAGGTCAGGGCGGTTGCCCAAAAGTCTGCCTTGAGAACAGAGTTCGGAATTCTTGAGCGCCAGTGCAGTGAGCATAAGCCGCACAAGATCAGGGCTGGCACGCAGGGTGCGGTTTAACGACTTTGCAGTGTCGTAGTTGCCAGCAGCACTTCTCGAGTCCGAGCTCCTTACGGCCATATTGTTCTTTTCCGGTAGTCGTTATAAATACGTTGCGCGCGTGGGAGAAGGAGGTCTTCGGATGCTTCCCAGGTCTGGGAGAGATACCGCCGTTGGCAGTCTCGAGCAGACAGCCACAAACATTTATAAGTCTGCGGGCGAATAGAATAATGTAGGTGCGAAGTTTGTGGTGGTGGGCGTTCATTCCCTACGATAACGCTCTACCGGAGCTTCAGCCTTATGGCTGAACGCCCGCGTGTCTTATATGTACCTGGAGACAAGAATTCGCATGGTCGGCATAATCATCCCGATGGATTATAGAAGAATCGCTGAGAGGGAAATGGGTACGTTGAAGAGTGATCAGCGCATATGTGCGGAGAACAAGGAACTGATAAGGGCATTCACTAGAGACAGGTACGCCGAGGGGCTGAGCCATGCTCGTGTAGCGAAGTACACTGGTCTCTTGAGATGTATCGCAATCAAATTGAACAAGCCTTTTCCACAGGTGGATATCGACGACATCAAGGAATTGATTAGGCAAATCGAACTCTCGGATCGTTCAGCATGTACTAAACGCGACTATCGAGTTGCCGTGAAGATCTTTTGGAGGTGGATGGCTGGGCAAGATGACTACCCAGACTCAGTGAAATGGATCAAGGGCAAGGTTGGAAAGAACAGCAGGAAGCTTCCCTCTGAGATGCTCACCGAGAGTGATATTGCAATGCTAACGTCAGCGGCCAAGAACCCCAGAGATCGAGCAATTGTCGCGGTGCTTTGGGAAACGGGGTGTAGAGCCGGGGAGCTCTTGACGCTCAAGATCAAGTCCTTCAAAGGAGATGGCGATCTCTGTACCTTGGACGTTTCTGGTAAGACTGGGCAGAGAAGGATCCCCATAGTTGCCTGCGTTCCCCACCTGACAAAGTGGCTTTCATTTCATCCGGAAGCAGATGAACCGGAATCGCCCGTGTGGCCGAACCTCGGAATCCGCGGCCGAACCGAATACATGACCTACTCTGGCCTGCAACAAATGCTGAAAAAGCTTGCTGAGAGAGTTGGATTCAAAAAGAGGGTTCACCCTCACTTGTTCAGGCATAGTCGTGCGACTTTTCTGGCAAATCGGCTCACCGAAGCACAGATGAAACAGTTCTTTGGCTGGACGCAAGGTTCAGATATGGCTGTCATATATGTTCATCTTTCAGGGCGAGACATCCAGGATTCAATTCTGCAGATGTACGGAAAAGGCACTGCCGCAAAGCCCGCTATCCCTGAGATAGTGAACCGACCTTGTCCGCGCTGCGGTTTCGACAACGCAAGTGATTCTCGGTTCTGCGGGCGATGTGGGAGTCCCACATCAGACGAAGGGTCTATTGCATTATCTCAGAAGCTGCAGATCTACGATCAGTTGCTGACAGCACTGCTTTCTGATAAACGCGTGGTAGATATTCTCGACCGACGCCTAGATCACGATCCAAGTCTAATAGAGAAGCTCAAACAACTTGGGTAGGTCTTGTTACTTAGTAACACACTGACTAACAGCGGGTTACATCCTGGTGACCGACGGTGGGGAGTCTGGTCGTACTGAGAATCGATGCTATCCCAAACCGCCACAATCAGACCCGAAAAGGATAGATCCGGAATGCAACCCGAATCTGGCATTCGGGGTTCGAATTCATAGTACAACCCGGAGGTTACTTGTTGCGATAGGGATAAATCTGTTTACATCGATTGTAGATGAACCAGTCCAGTTGTCAGACAACGATGATCTACGCTCACCTAGTACCGGACCACTTGGTTGAAGCGGTGAGCAAGCTCATCTGCTAACCACGGTTGTTTGCTCCTGATCTCGGTGTCAGCACTGGTTGACCTTGTTTTTTGATATTACCACGGACACAGTCGAACTACAACTTCTTGCCAATCAATGGAATACCGGTATTCTGATCGGTCAAATGAGGTCATTTGTCTCTGGTCGGAGATGATTCGTCAAGACTGGATAAAAGGTAGCTACTGACCGATATACAGTCTAATAGGGGTAATGACTTACAGGTCGTGTCCCGGCGGGGTGCGGCGACAGCTTCGACGCTCTATATTGCAGGCCGTGCCTCGTTTAGGTGCGAGCCGTAGCATCAGACCCGCATCAAGAGAATGGAAGGTATAGACTTAAGCCAAAAGAGGAGGGATAAGATGAGGTCATTTCATTGGTTGTCGTGGTCACGAGCGTCTAGTCGCCCATCTTTTCTAAAAAGGAAAGCAGACGGAGGGTATAATTGTCGAATTACAACGAGCCTAAGTATAATCCTCGTCCTGCTACTGGTTCAACTTGTGCCGATTTCGAGCTGGGCAGAGGATCATCCTGTAGACCTAACGGAATTGAGTCTTGAGGACCTCTTCAATATTGAAGTCACTTCAGTTTCGAAAAAACCAGAGAAGCTCTCGGACGCCGCCGCTGCGGTTTTTGTAATAAGCCAAGAGGATCTGCGACGCAGCGGGGTCACATCTGTTGCCGATGCTCTTCGCATGGTACCGGGCCTGCAGGTGGCAAGTATTGACGCCAATAAGTGGGCTATATCCTCTCGCGGATTCAACGGACGGTTTGCCAACAAGATGCTGGTTCTGGTTGATGGGCAGAGTATGTACACACACATCTGGTCCGGTGTATTTTGGAATCAGCTTATGCCCTGCCTTGACAACATCGAGCGAATTGAGGTCATACGCGGCCCGGGCGGAAGCCTCTGGGGTGCCAATGCCGTTAATGGGATTATTAATGTCATTACCAAGAATGCTAAGGATACCAGAGGCAGCCGTATTCATGCCGGTTTCGGTACCGAGGAGAGAGGATTCGGAGATATCTGTTATGGCGGCATGATCGGCGAGCAAGCCTGGTTTCGTACCTACGTGAAGTATTCAGATCGCGATTCGTATGTAGACTCTGCGGGCAGTGTAGCTTTTGATGATTGGAGGTACGTCCGTGGCGGATTTAGGGTTGACTGGAACAAATCAGACCGAGATGCCATCACTGTGCTTGGGGATGTCGAGCACCAAAATTCCAGCCAGACGTATCAGATTATTACATCTATGGAATATCCCTATCGAGAGACCTTCGATTTCTCTACGGAGCAAAACATGATCAACATGTTAGGTCGGTGGAAACACAGCTACTCTGAATCATCCGATCTGGCAGCACAAGTGTACTACGCCTGGCACGATTGCCCTGATGTAACATCGCATTTTCGCGACAATGTTGTTGACGTAGATTTCCAGCACAGAATAACGATTTCCCAGGTGCAGGAAATTATCTGGGGTGCGGGATACAGACGGACGAATGATATTATCAAAGGCTCTTTTACCCTCTCACACGATCCCGAAAAATGGACCGACCATCTTTTGAGTGCATTCATCCAGGATAATTTTCGTCTAGCTCAGGACCGGGTTCATCTCACGATTGGTTCGAAAATCGAGCACAGCAGCCATTCCGGAGTCGAATTACAACCCAACGTCAGGTTGATGTGGAAACCACACCGGTATCATTCACTCTGGGCAGCTATAGCGAGAGCTGTCAGGACTCCATCAAGGGTCGAGTCGGCCATCAGGCTTGTTCAGGAGGCATATCCTCCCGGAGCCCTATCTCCCGGATCACCCACGACTCTCGTAATTGCAATGGGTAATCCTGATTTTGGGCCGGAGGAAGTTATTGCCTATGAACTTGGCTACCGGGTTTGCCCGACCAGTGATATATCCGCCGATTTAGCCTTGTTCTATAACGTGTACGACGACCTTAGGCAGTTATGTTACGGTACCGCGTATCTGACGGACACCCCAGCACCGCCCCACTTGGTTATTCCCGTGTATGTAAAAAACCAGGCGGAAGGTGAGACGTACGGGGCCGAACTTGGCTTGTTTCTACAGCCAAAAGACTGGTGGCGTCTGAAAGTATCTTACTCTTACCTGCACACGGATGTTCATTCGAAAAGTGGAATCGAGGACCCTGGTATTGAGAACCTCGATGGAGAGAGCCCGCGTCATGCGGCCTACCTGCGGTCGTCCTTCGATTTGACCCGGAACCTGGAGTTTGACGCGACTGCAAACTATGTGCATGACCTGCCGGCGTTAAACGTAGATGCCCACACAACGGTGAATCTCCGTCTTGGGTGGAGGGTGAACAGGTCTATCGAACTCTCGCTGGTCGGTCAGAACCTGCTTGAAGGCAGCCATGGAGAATTCACGCCAGACTACCTTGAGACAATCCCAACTCAAGTCCAGCGCAGCTTCTATGGAGTTATACGCTGGAGTTACTAATCCGCAATTGGGGTATTGTAGGATCACGTTGGGCATCTTGGCTGGGACTCAGCGTGTTTCACGTTGATGTCTGTGGGGGGTTATGCGACTAGGGCCTTTCTTATCAGTGACCTTGACAGTGTTGGTTGCCACAGTATGTGGGTATTCAGAAACCTGGGCCCAGAAACGTTCACCTTATGAGGTCAAGGCTGCGGGGCTCTACAACTTCGCCCGATTTGTCCAATGGCCGGTAGAGGCGTTTCCCGATACTGGTAGGGAAATAGTAATCGGCATACTCGGGGATGACCCGTTTGATGACATACTCCCACGAACAATAGCGGGAAAGACTGTCAATGGAAGAGAGCTGTCAATCAGACATTTTCGAGAATTGGATGACATTGACAGTTGCCATATACTCTTCATTAGTTCGGATTGCTCAGACCTGGATCAAATACTCACGCACACCCAAGGGATGAAATTTCTGACTGTCGGCGAAACAGAGGGTTTCGCCTCACACGGTGGTATGATTGGATTTGTCATCAGAGATAACAAGATTCGTTGTGAGATAAATACGAACGCTGCAGAACGATCGGGCCTCAAGATAAGCCCCAAGTTGCTGAATGTGGCAACGATTGTTACAGAAGACCGATCGGAGACGGAGAACAAGGATGCGCTTCCTCGGTAAGGTCTCTATCAACCGTAAGTTGACAGTAATCATAATGTCTGTGGTGGGAATCGTCCTACTCCTGGTTTGCACTGCTTTTATTATATATGACCGTGTTGATTTTAAGAGGGGAATGGTACTCAACCTGCGAGCCATAGCGGACATGAGTGGGACCAACTGCACGGCTGCTCTCCTGTATGACTATTCCAGCGACGCTGCGGAAGTATTGGTAGCTCTGAAAGCGGAGCCATTTGTGACTCACGCCATCATATATACAAAGGATGGAAATGTCTTCGCAAGTTATCATCGGCAGGAGCAGGATTCTGGGTTTGTGCCACCTCAGCCCCTCAATGAGAGCTTTCGATTCAGAAGTGATCATTTGGATCTATTCCACCCTATCATTGTTGACAACGAACAGATTGGCACGGTTTATATTCAAGCTAGCCTCCAAGGAATGCACGCACGCCTTAGGCGCCAGATTGAAATCATCGCAATCTTCCTTCTCGTCGCCTCTTTCTTGGCTTTGGTGTTGGCATCAAGGCTAAAAAAGGTAATATCGTCACCCATATTACATCTAGCCCACGTGGCAACAGTTGTGTCTGATAAGAAGGATTACAGCATCCGAGCGCAGAGCAACAGCCACGATGAAATGGGTTACCTTATTGACAGTTTTAACGACATGCTCGAGGACATTCAGAATAGAGATCGGAAGCTGCAGCAGGCACAAAATGTCCTGAAAGATAGCGCTGAAAAGCTGGCCACCGAACTTGCAGAACGAAAGCGAACCGAGAAAGCCCTCCAGTTCATGCGGTTTTCGATCGATCATGCCGCTATCTCCGAGTTTCATATGACCAAAGAAGGCCAGTTTGTCTATGTAAATGACGCTGCCTGCAAGTCGCTCGGATATTCCCTGGAAGAAATGCTCTCTATGAGTATATTTGACATCGATCCCGACATCTCGGAAGATAAGTGGTCAGAGCACTGGAACGAGATATCCAAACGTCGTTCGTTTACCACTGAGTCAACTCATCGAACAAAAAACGGGAAGCTGTTTCCTGTGGAGATTACGTTCAACTACATCCAGTTTGAGGGAGATGAATACAACTGCGCGTTTGCCCAAGATATCGCGGAACGCAAAGAGGCCATCAGACGTCAGAGGGAGTTGCAGGACAAGCTGGAACGAGCTCAACGCATGGAATCGTTAGGAATACTGGCTGGCGGTGTGGCTCATGACTTGAATAATATGTTAGGACCGTTGGTCGGCTATTCTGAGCTGATACTTTCCAAGCTGCCGGAGGGTGACCCCCTTAGGAAACAGGTCGTGCGTATCAGTAATGCAGCTATGGAAGCAGCAGATGTAATCCAGGATCTGTTGACGCTGGCCCGGCGAGGAAGATATGATATGAAGCCGACTGATCTGAACCTCGTTATAGAGACGTACCTCGACTCGCCGAGCTTTGCAGGTCTGGCTGAGAAGCACCGCCATATCAAGATTAACATAGACCTGGATAGAAATCTGGTTCCCATCAATGGTTCTGCATCGCACCTGTCGAAGGTGATAATGAACCTGATTGTTAACGCGTTTGACGCCATGCCTAATGGGGGCACAGTTGAGATTGCAACGTCACAACAGTATGTAAAGAAGCTTCTGGGTGGCTACGATAAGGTCTCTCCCGGGGACTATGTCCTATTGCGCGTGCGCGACACTGGAATCGGGATTGCCCCAGAATGTCTGGACAAAATCTTTGAGCCGTACTACTCAAAGAAGAAGATGGGGGCCACCAGCGGCAGCGGGTTGGGCTTGTCGGTGGTATACGGAATTACGAGGGACCACAAAGGTTACTACGATATTTCGTCTACTGTCGGCGAAGGAACAGAGTTTATCCTGTACTTCCCGGTTGCTGAGGAACCGGTGCGTGCGGAGGAAGACTCTGAAATAAATATCGAAGGGAACGAGACTGTACTGGTTGTTGACGATGTCGGGAAACAGAGAGTCATGGCAAAGGAGCTTCTATCCAACCTGGGTTACAAAGTTGAGACGGTCAATAATGGCCACGATGCCGTGAGGTACCTAAGAGACCACTGTATCGATATCGTCGTGCTGGATATGATCATGGAAATGGGCTTTGATGGGCTGGACACCTACCGTGAAATCATCAAGCTTCATCCAGAGCAAAAGGCGGTCATTATCAGCGGGTTCTCGGCGACTGAACGTGTTAGCAAGGCTCAAAGGCTTGGGGCCGGATCGTACATAAAGAAACCCTATACGCTCAAAGTACTGGGAGAAGCCGTTCGCAAAGAACTCGACAGGAAGCCTTCCCCTGTCGTGTGATGCCACTACTTCTCTATTTTTCGGTATATCCTCTAAATTGGGGGAGGTTCTCGGCAGATTAGGGATACCTGGGGACGCAAATTCACACTTGAATTGCCCCGCTCATTATTATATTTTAGCGTGCTGGTGTTTAACCATGGAGGTGTCTAGTGAAGGGACTATCACAAATTGTCGGGGTACTTATTCTTGTCATCGCATTGAGCGCAGTGCCGAACGCCGCACCACAGCCAGATGCTTATCCCCCGGAAGTCGAGCAGGCGCTGGGAAAAGCGGGAGACAATCGGCAGGAACTCGAGAAGGTCCTCTCGTATTTCGAGCAGAACAACGACAGTTTGGGCTTCAACGCTGCTTGCTTCCTTGTCAGTAACATCGAGGGACATCGATACACCATATACGGCCTTTACGATACCAGCCACGCCGAAGTTGATTTCGACATTCTCGCCTACCCTGATTACGAGACGCTGCTGCAGTCGTGGGATTCAATCGAAACTGAAAGGGGCGAACTCGACTTCGATAAGAAAGAGAGCATAATGGACATCGATGTCATCGCCGCCGATTATCTGATAGAAAACATTACTTGGGCCCTGAGAGCCTGGCGTGAAAAGCCATGGGCTCGCGGCCTTTCGTTTGACGACTTCTGCGCCTATGTTCTTCCCTATCGCGGCAGCGGAGAACCGCTTGAATCATGGCGACAGGTCTTCTGGCGGCGATATGAGGATCTCGATCAAAAGATGGAAAAGCCTGAAGACCCGGTCGAGGCTGCCCGGCTTATAAACAGCGACATCAAATCCTGGTTTTCCTTTGACAGGCGTTTCTATCGCCACCCGACCGATCAGGGTTTGATTGAGATGCTGACCAATCGAATGGGCCGCTGTGAGGATATGACCAACATCACTATCTACGCCATGCGTGCCAACGGCCTGGCTGTTACCAGTGACTACACTCCCCACTGGGCGAACACTAACAACAATCATGCCTGGAATGCCATTGTCACGCCGGACGGCAAGGTTGTTCCTTTTATGGGAGCAGAGGCAAATCCCGGACAGTACAAACTCGCCAATCGCGCGGCAAAGGTCTACCGGAAAACATTCGCACAACAAAAGAACAATCTTGCCTTTCAAAAGAAAGAGGAAGAAAAAGTCCCACCCTGGCTGGGCGGTAAGGGCTATATCGACGTGACCTCCGATTACATTGACGTCTGTGATGTTAAAACTAATCTTAGCGACCCCGTTCCGGACAGCATTCGCTTTGCCTACCTGTGCGTGTTCAATTGGGGGGAATGGCAGGCTATCCACTGGGGAAGAGTAGAGGATCAAAAGGTGCTGTTTACAGATATGGGCAAAGATATCATGTACCTTCCCATGTTCTATATCAACGAAGAACTGGCTCCAGCCGGAGCGCCGTTCATTCTCGAGAAAGATGGCCGAAGGAGGAAACTGGAGGGCAAGGGAGATCGGACTATGACCGTTGATCTGGTGGCGACAAGTCGCCCGTCAGGTCGCGACACGACACAGGCACTACGGAAGTCATTCCTGACTCCGGGGCAAGAGTACGAGCTGTCCTATTGGAAAGATGGGTGGAAATCGTTAGGGAAAGCGGTAGCCACGGATCAACCGCTGAAGTTTCGCGATGTGCCGGAAGGATTCCTCTATTGGTTGGTAGCCACTGACTTACGGCAGGAGGAACGAATATTCACCATTGAAAATGGGGTACAGGTTTGGTGGTAAAATGACCGATTGGACAACTTCTCCGCTTGTAGGGTCAACGGTCGCCAGCAGAGAGCACGGGTAATGTTACAAGAGTATTTTAAACTTACCGAACTGGGCACAACGGTAAAACGAGAGGTCATAGCGGGCCTGACGACGTTCGTCACGATGGCCTATATTATTATCGTCAATCCGAAAATCCTCGAAGCGGCAGGGATACCGTTTGGGCCGTCAATGGTCGCCACCATTCTCAGCGCTTTTTTCGGAACCCTGGCTATGGGTGTCTATGCCAACCGACCATTTGCCATCGCGCCATACATGGGTGAAAACGCTTTTATCGCTGTTACCGTCGTAGGAGTGCTCGGCTATAGCTGGCAAACAGCCCTGGGAGCTATCTTCATCGGTGGTGTCATCTTCACGATTATTACTCTCCTCGGGATACGAAGCTGGCTGACCAATTCTATCCCGGAAGGTCTGAAGATTGGGTTTGCCGTTGGCATTGGATTGTTCCTGACTTTCATCGGCCTCAATGACTCGGGCATTGTCACTGTCGGTGTGTCTGGCGCGCCGGTGCATGTCGGCAATTTTCGTGACATACCGATTATCCTGGCTATTGGCGGTTTTTTACTGATTAGTTTCCTGATGATTAGGAAAGTCAAGGGCGCTATCCTTATTGGCATTCTAGCAGTCACTTTTGCAGCATTCTTGGCCGGTACAGCTCAGTTACCTGATAAGTGGGTAAGCATGCCGCCGAGCATGTCGCCAATCTTTGCTGAACTCGACATTGTCGGCGCCCTCCACTGGGGGTTCTTTGCCGTCATTCTCACCGTTCTTGTGATGGACTTTGTCGACACCACCGGCACGTTGATCGGACTGTCCTACAAGGCCCGATTATTGGATGAGCATGGCAACCTCCCTGAAGTTGAAAAACCGATGTTGTGTGATGCCGTTGCTACAATCGTTGCCGCAGTGATGGGGACAACAACCACCGGCACCTATATTGAATCGGCAACGGGTATCGAGGCCGGCGGCAGATCGGGGCTGGCTTCAGTCGTGACGGCATTTATGTTCTTACTGGCATTGTTCTTCGCGCCGTTCTTTGCCGTCATTCCGTCCTGCGCCTATGGCCCGGCCTTGATTGTTGTCGGAGCTCTCATGCTTTCCCCCATAGTGAACGTCAAGTTCGACGACCTGACGGAAGTCATCCCGATTTTCTCCATTATTGCCCTGATGAGCTTCACCTACAACCTGGGGATCGGCATGACGGCCGGATTTGTCATTTATCCTTTACTCAAAGTCCTTTCAGGAAGAGCACGAGAGATATCGGGGGGGCTGTGGCTTCTGAGCGTCATATCCCTGCTGTTTTTCATCTTTTACCCATACTGAAACAGGTTTTACCTTACATAAAACGAAAGTCATGTTCTGCTGCGCGTAGTGGTAAGGATACCCCCAATGGGGCGACACAAGGCCGCCCCCTACGCGAGAAGAGCTTTTTGTACAAAATGAAAGTCACATTCTGAGTGACAGCATCTGTCAGGGGACAAATCTATTTTAATCCCGGCAAGAATGTGATATATTGAAACGGTAATCGATATACATTAGCAGCATGGAAAATAAAAAACTTGAAATAAGGAAAGGTAAGGCAGATATGGTAACCACAACTGTGCCGGACCGCAAAAAGGCGCTGGATGCCGCCCTCACCCAGATTGAACGCTCTTTTGGCAAGGGTTCAATCATGCGGCTGGGGGATCGTACGGTGCTCCAGGTGGAGATTATTCCGACCGGTTCGCTGGGGCTTGACCGCGCTCTTGGTGTGTGGGGCATTCCGCGCGGGCGGGTGACGGAGATTTTTGGGCCGGAATCATCGGGGAAAACGACACTGGCTTTGCATATTATCGCCGAAGCCCAGAAAGCAGGTGGAGTGGCGGCCTTCATCGACGCGGAGCATTGCCTTGACGCTACTTATGCCCGGGCGTTGGGCGTCAACACTGACAATCTGCTTGTCTCCCAACCGGATACCGGAGAGCAAGCCCTGGACATTGTGGAAATGCTGGTCCGATCCTCAGCGGTAGACATCATTGTTGTCGATTCGGTGGCGGCTCTGACGCCGCGGGCTGAAATTGAGGGGGAGATGGGCGATGCTCACATGGGTTTGCAGGCTCGGCTCATGTCCCAGGCGCTGCGCAAGCTAACCGCCATAATCTCAAAGTCGAAGACAGCGGTGGTCTTTATTAACCAGATCAGGATGAAAATTGGCATCATGTTTGGCAACCCGGAGACCACCACCGGCGGCAACGCTCTGAAGTTCTACTCAACTGTTCGCCTTGACATACGCAAGATCGCTACTATCAAGGACAGTCAGGAGGTAATCGGCTCGCGCACCCGGGTTCGGGTGGTCAAGAACAAGGTGGCTCCCCCGTTCCGGGAAGCAGAGTTCGATATTATCTATGGGAAGGGGATTTCGCACTGGGGTGAGCTGCTGGATATGGCCGCCAATTTGGGGATAGTTGAAAAATCCGGCTCCTGGTTCAGCTACGGCTCCGACCGCCTTGGCCAGGGCCGGGAAAATGTCAGGCAGTTTTTCGAGGAAAATCCTGAGCTCTCAAATGAGATACTGGGCAAAGTGAAAGAGAAACTGGGGATGACATCGGCGCTTGGGGAGGGCGAAATATCAGAAGATACGAAGGAGTAGAATGTAGGCAGCTAGTCGGTGGGGCAGCATCCCTGTGATCCTGCCAGTGGCAAGACCACTTTCATGGCAGGTGCGCATGGCACCTGCCCTACCTCTAATGACTCTTTACAGTGATTTCCTTTGAGCTCTAAATGTGATGCTACGGGTCTATACCCCCTCACAAACGCCATTCGCTTCTTTAAGGCCGGGTGGTCGTAGAGCAGGTCGCCCACAGCTTTGCTGTGGGTACTTCCTACCAGTTAGTGATCTATTTTAGGCTCCCACAGCAGAGCTGTGGGGTACCAAGTTAGGCCAAGGTCACCTTTTCTCTCCGGAATCCTCGAGGATTTTGCCGTCTGGCGCCACCGTGACTTCGACTTCCTTCTTGTCGGCGGTTTCGAGGACGATCTCGTACCCTTCCAGAGCATCCTTCCCGTCACTAACCGCAGTAATCTCCATGATCTCCTTGATGGTGGCCTTGGAGTACTTCGTCGCCACCGCCATCTTGACGGCATCGGGCAGGTCCTCGGCTGCGATCTCTTTCTCCCAGTTGTGGATCGAGCCGTCCTCCTTGATGTCCGCCTCGAACTTCCGACCCTCCTGCTTGAACTCGATGTCGTAGATGACGATGTCGTCTTCTTTCTCCTTGGTCCACTTGTGGATTTCTGCCTTGGGGAACTTGGCCTTCAGGGCGTCCATTACCACCTCGGGGATTTTGTCCAGCTCGAGGTCGTCCTTGGCCTTCTTTTCGACATCCACCTTTTCCCCTTGCTGACTGCAGCTGAAAGTAAGACACAGCAAGAGAACTAATGGAAAAATGGAGAATCGAAACAAAGCGTCTTTCATTTTCTTCCTCCTTTCATCTTATGTAATGACTTTTATATAGGGGCGGGCCGGGTTCATTAAAGCTAAGGCGTCGCATTAGTTTCATTGTTCGCTACAAGCGGACCGAGATCACAGAAAACGTTGGTCAAGCGGGTGTCCCACCACTTGTGGTGGATTTCTTTTCTTTGTCAGTCAATCTTATCCATTGCTACGATCCCACCATAAATGGTGGGCCACACCGGCCTTGACGTCTGTACCGTCTGGCTTCGCATGGCAGAGCTGTGGGTCACCCAGCCGTCGAGGATGACAGGTAGACCGCAGGAAAACGGCAGGGACAAGCCCAGCCGTTACATGTCATTCTCCTACCCCCCAACGCTTACGGGCACAGCGCTGGCGCCGGGCCGCTCTTGAACAGGTAGGCGACCAGGTACGTCAGATCAGCCACGTCAATAGGTCCGCCGACGCCAATAATGCCGTCAATGTTACCTTCTTCCATACATGGCGGCACCGGGCCGCTCTTGAAAAGATAGTTAACCAGGTAAGTCAGGTCGGCTACGTCAATCTCTCCGCCGGGACCGACAATGTCATCAGCGTTGCCGCGAATCCCATCCCCGTTGCAGCAGGGCATAATTTGTGCCGCGAAATAGACGGTATCCCAGAAGCTTCCTCGTCCCTCGGCATCCACCAGTGCTATAAGTTGAGCCCTTATGACCACGGTACTATCGCCGACGTCCTCTGGGAATATACCGATTACCTCGATAGAATCGCCGGGATAAAGCAGACTTTCCGGTGGCATATCGGCTGGTTCGTAAGGCAGCTCATAGTCGTAGGAAAACGAATCAAATGGGATCGGTTCGGCTACGCAAGCGAATTCGACATTGGCCACTGTCACGGGCCGCGGAAGGGAGTCATCGATGGTAAGGATGACAGGCGATGTACACTTTAGTCCACAGGTTTGAAACCACCCCCTGGGTACCCAATCCTCGAGCCAGACCCCGGCTCCCGTGATCCCCGCGCACCACCAACACCCCACCCCTACTACCTTAAAATTAAGGGGAGGAGGATAGACGGTACTTTTTCCGTAGTAATAGCCATGGAGGCTGAGAATCCCCCACATGAATATAGGCACCGAAGATCCGTAACACGAGGGGAAAAAGAACGGATGGCTAGGATAAGAAACACAACTTGTACAATAACCAAAGTTGAAGCCCCCGATAATGATTCCGTTTACGTCGTGACCCGTGTTGTTATGTACCAGGAAGGTCAGCCAGACCTTTCTCCAGGGCCACGCCTGGGCCGACGTGGTGGAGAGCACAAAAGCTATTAGCAGTGTCAACGCTATCACTGTCAGCAGCCGCTTTCCTGCGTTACCATTCATGAACATGACATTAACTCCTCTTCTTTCCATATTGCCTGCCTGTCTTCAGACAAGGCATTCGCTTTTAATAACTTACTTTGGCACAACGGAATCGAGCACGGCTGAGAAGATTGGGTCTCAGTGTCAGCGCTGTTGTTGACAATCCCCTGAAACCTCCCGGACGGAGTATGCCGGCAGCACCTGTTGAGAGTCTGCTCCACACATCGGCAGGTCCGGCCCTCTGTGGTTACCAACCGACCGTCCTGTCAAAGTCCTTCAGAATCCAGACATAGATTTGCCGACCGTGGCGGAGCGCGCTCGCCCGGGAACAAACACCAACGTTGCCGAGCTACTTCTTCATTGAAGCAGCGGTAAGCCTTACTCCGGTTTTCTGTTGAGAGCCGCCTACAGAAATACCTGCGTCGTCCGGCGGACCCGACGGTGAGAGGCGACGTCGTAAAGCACAAAACATCCAGAGGCACGGCTCCTCCCGAAAGGTGTTTGATTAACCTGTGCCTGCGCAGTGGGACTTCGCCTTGTCGGAGCTGGCACGAGCAGCCGTTCCCCCCAGAAGTCGATTCACCGCAATGTTCAAGGCTGAGAAACCTAAGGACGCATCACGTACCTAGTTAACTGAAATATACTTCCACCAGCCCGTGCGGTCAAGCTGTTTTCACATACGAGGCAACGCGGGCGTGGCCCGTGTGGACTGGGTGCCCCACCTTTCAGGTGGGTTTTCACCGCAGCGATTATCCGTGCTGCCGAGCGAGACTTGAATTCGGCGATCACCAGTCCCAGTTTGCTCTCAGGTCTGGGATGAATGACCAGATGTACATGCTCCGGCATGATCACATAGCCCAGAAGCCGAAACAGATGCCTGGTGCGCACCGCGGCCAGTTCATCGACGACGGTCTGGATCACCAGGTCAGAAGTCAACAGCGGCAACCGTCTATAGCAGCTAAAGGTGACAAAGCGGGCGGTGTTTAGATGATCGTAATGTCGCAGTTTCGGCATGGAGTCAATATAGGCGACGATAGTTGAGTTCGCAACTACATGGGTACCCACCTAAAAGGTGGGCCACCCAGCCCGCTCAATTGTAATAATCCCCTCTCGAGAGGGGTGCCCGAAGGGCGGGGTGTGTGGATCCCTTGCTTTAACACACCCCTGAATCCCCTCTCGAGAGGGGACAGAAATGTCACCGGTACTTCGTGCTTTATTCATTAGTCACACTTAACTTGACCACAGCAGATTGAGCATGGAGTCAATATAGGCGACGGTCCTTTAGTTCGCAATATACAACCCACCTGAAAGGTGGGCCACCCAGCCCGCTCAATTGTAATAATCCCCTCTCGAGAGGGGTGCCCAAAGGGCGGGGTGTGTCCTCAGTCATCATAACACACCCCTGTATCCCCTTTCAAGAGGGGACAGAGACGTCGCTAGCGTGTCGTGTTTTGTTCATTGTTCCTCTTTGCTTAACCACAGCAGTTTAGACGTGGAATGAATATAGGCGACGGTCTTGAGTTCGCAATATACAACCCACCTGAAAGGTGGGCCACCCAGCCACAGATCGCGGCCACGCCAGTCTTCATTCGCTACTGTCACCCTCTTGTATCTGCGCCCCCTTCTCAAACCTCGCTATAAGATATAGGACAAGCCATAAAAGATACTTTGCGGCAGGCGATTCACATTCTACGATAGTTGCCAAACCGTGACAAACTCGGTTTCTTATGTTCGGCCCCGATTGCTCAACAAGCGACGCTCTCAATTCCCATGTCAAGTCCTCGCCAAGGACGGCATATGCGTCCCTACCCGCATCCTTTTCCGTAAGCAGCTGGTTCAGGTCTCGTTCTTTCATAAGGCCATCACGGTACGACGTCGTCTTGCCGCCCGCCTGTCCCACTAATTGTCGCACTGAATGCTCTATTTGCGGAATAATGAGATGCGTAAACAAAAGTAAATCACCGTCTAAACCGGCCACAATTCCGCGACCATAAATCTCCTGCCGGTCCACAGGCACGAATGCACTTTGACGAACAAGGTCATTAATCGCTTCGGCCCAGGCTCTGGTGTCATCTCCGAGAAGAATACTTCTAGCATGTTCTAGTAAGACAGCAGCCACAGAATGGTTAAGGGCATAGCGACCAACTAACTCCTGTAGCAAATCCGATTCGCTGGCCTCAATTCCTCCGGCGCTACGAGAAGCGATGTTTCCTTCATCGACCAAAGAGGTAGAAGCTACCACTTTCCGAATAGATGGTGTCTGAGCGTCTGCTTTAGCTGCCTGGTAGGCAGTGGCATAAATTTCGGGTCTATGAATCTCTATAAACGCTTCAACGGCTTGCATTCCTAATTTTCCCATCATCCTCTGTTCTACCTCTTTGAAAAACTTCATCATATCCACATCTACTCGAATAGATTTCATCTGATCAATAGCAAGCTTGTTGGCCTGTTGGAGGTCCTTAAGTAATTGCTCCGCTTTGTGCCTGTCACCCGCCTGGCGAAATGCCTCAATGGCTTTTTCGAGACGAAATGCGATTTGCATTCCCTTGCCTCCCTCCGGCGTACTAAACTTACTTGCGTCGTCCTCCCAACTCTGGCCAAGGAGACGGAATGCATCTTTTCGCCTATCGGGAAGACTGGCTTTCGCAAAGGCTTCAGCCGCAATCTGATAATAACTTTCCTTTGTCCAGGCATCCCCCATTATATCGCCAAGGGACTGACACTTACTACCGATTTCAGCACAGTCATCCGCATCGCATCTCTCGATCAGCACTTCCGCGAGAGCATGCGGCCAATGCTGCTTCTCGTCTTTGCTTGGCGATGCAACCGCAGCCTTGAATAGCTCAATCAACTTTGTTCTCACAATTTCGCGTTCCTTTGCCTTACGCCCCAACTCGTTGGCGATCTTCACAGCACGTAAAGCGCATTCTGCTGCATTTGGCCAGTGTTCTTCGACTCCTTTCTCTGCGCACTCCAAATACGCGTAGATCGCCTTTCTCGCCCGAACATGGTCCCTGCGGCGCAACCAAAGCACGTCGCAAAACCTTGCCATCAAGGCTGCTGGTAGATCCTCACCTGTTAACGCGGCGATCTGATCAAGTTGCTCAATTGTCAGATCATCCGGAATCATGCTTCTCTTTCCCTGCATCACAATCATTGGTGCAAATGGCACTGTTTGCTGGGGCTGAAAATGGAACTGACAAACCGCCCAAATGGTCTTGTACAAATTCAACTGATCGGCGTTAGTTGCTCCGTCCAACGCTTTAGCCAATCGCTCAAAATGAGACGAAAACTTAAATGCTTGGTAGGAATTTACCTTTGAAGCCTCTCTCGTTACTGTCGCAATTATCTTATCCATCTTGGTGTTCCCATATCCTCCCACGTTTAGTCATGAAATCCTTTCACGTTTATCCCTAGATGCACCAAAGGCGGGCGGGTGGCCCACCTTTCAGGTGGGTTCCCATAAAAGTTTCCAACATGGCTACGCCACCGTCACCTCTTTACACAAATACACATCCTGAATGGCGTTCAGTAGCTCGACGCCGTCTTTCATCGGTTTCTGGAAGGCCTTGCGGCCGGAGATGAGCCCCATGCCTCCGGCGCGCTTGTTTATTACAGCGGTTCGTACTGCCTGAGCGAGGTCATCAGCTCCACCTGAAGCACCACCGGAGTTGATCAGACCGG
>CAYQDB010000024.1:0-29891 GCA_964416195.1 uncultured Ignavibacteriales bacterium | reverse complement strand
CGAATAATGTCCTGTATCTCTCTTCAGATTCTCTTAGCGCCTCCTGGGCCTGCTTGCGTTCGGTGATGTCCGTGGCAGTGAACGTAACGGCCACAACCTTTCCATCCTTCCTTATAGGTTCGATGCGGGTTGAATACCAAGAGGGAGTGCCGTGTGGACCGGCTCCGGAACTCTCAAAGCTTGAAGATTTTCCTGTCCCGAAGGTATGCTCGATGGATCTTCTCATGATGTCGTGATATACCGGTGATACGTAGTCATAAGCACTTGTCCCTATCACCATATCCGAAGAAAACCCTGGCACCGTGCGATTGATGAACCTAATTGTTCCATCACTGTCGGTGTTCATGATGATGTCAGGTGAGTTCTCAACCAGGGACCGCCATCTTTCCTTACTCTCTTGCAAAGCCTGCTCCGCCCACTTGCGCTCGGTGATGTCCCAAAAAATGCCCAGTACACCAACAGTATTCCCTTTCTCATCCTTGATTGGTGTTTTGACCGTGTGCACCCAAACATCTCGACCGTTCTGGATATATCTCTCTTCGATATCCTCTATCTTCCCCGATTCCATAATCCTTTTGTCGTCTGCCCTGTATTTTTCAGCCAATTCTTTAGAATGAAAATCGTAATCTGTCTTCCCGGCTATTTCATCTGGATTTGTTCTTAGGTCACGAGCATAATGCTGATTACAAGAAACATAGATGGAGTCTTTGTCCTTGAGAAATATTCTTTGCGGGAGGTTTTCAACCAGCGTTTTGTACCTGTTTTCGCTCTCCCGCAGCGTCTCCTCCGCCCGCTTGCGGTCGGTGATATCCTGATGACTCGCCATCTGTGCGATGACTTTCCCTTCATCATCCACTACCCTTGATGAGGATACTGCTATCGGGAAGAGTCTACCATCTTTTCTCCTGCAAATCAACTCTCCAGTCCAACCGCCTTCTATCGTTGCCTTTAGTGCCTCCTTCAACTTCGGTATCTGATCCTCGGCGTAAAGGGAAGCAATCTCTTTTCCTATTAGCTCTTCTCTTGAATAGCCAAACATTCCAGTGAATGCTTCATTCACGTAGGTAATCCGACTCTCGAGATCACCCATAGCTATCCCGTCAACGGAACTGTTAACAGCCTGCGAAAACAACCTCAGTTTTTCTCCCACCCCTTTTCGTTCTGTGATATCACGGTCGATGCCTCTGTAGCCTATAAGATTCCCACCTGCGTCAAGAAATGGCACTCCACTTGTCTCGAGCACTATGGGGCGCCCATCCTTGTGCAGGTTAGTGTTCTCCAGCTCAGCAAACGATTCCCGTGAGTCGGCTATGCGTCTGAACAGCTCGGCAACTCGTTCTGCCTCCTCAATGGGCATTAAGTCAAATGGCGTCTTGCCAACGACTTCCTCCGGTTCGTATCCCAAGATGTCCCTGATCTTAGGACTGGCATAAGTGTAAATGCCGTCCTGGTTTACCTCCCACAGCCAGTCACTGGTAGCCTCGACCAGAGAACGGAATCGTTGTTCGTTCGCCCGGAGCACCTTCTCTGCTCGCCAACGCTTAGTGATTATGAACTGGCTATAGAATCCAAATATGATAAGTAGACATATAGCCGACAAACGCGTCCAGAGTTCACTTGGGTCAGGCGTGAATACGGTCCGGATGAGATGTCCCTCATGGAATACAAGAGAATCCAGAGTGGACTTAAGGATCCAATACAGGGCGCTCAAGCCAGCGGTCACTAATACCACTCGATTTGCAATAACTTGACCTGCTATGTTTTTATCATTCATTGTTTGATTTTTCCTCTCGCGTAGTATTATGGGGCCCTCGTATGCCAACTACATCTAATACTCATAAAGTTATATTTTGTCATTTGTCAAGGTGTTTCTGCAAAAGAAGAGTCGGTATATTGATCTCTAATGCAGCCATCATACCGTAGAAATCCCAACTCATGCCATCTGTTGGGGTTGTCGGAACTGTCGCGCCCACTTCCTGAAGACATGAAGAACGGTGCCTGTGCCCAGTCGGTTAAGCTCCCCAGCATTGTCGATCCCGCTACGCAGGGAGAGCGCCGATGAAAAAGCTTAGGCGCTGACGGAGTGAGTGCAGATGTAGTAATCAAACTACATTACATGGAGCGTCTAGTTGAAAAACACATAACTGAAGGCGTTAAAACGACAGCCTTGTGCAATTTGTTTTTCCTGCGAAATGGAATATTGAAGAAGTACTTACCCTGTTATTGCGGATCCGCCACAGGCGGACGTGGTAATCTCGGATATTGAATGTTAACGAGATAGCCAAATTGCTTCGCTCTCACTATAGCGCTTGTTGTGTTTTTTAACACGCTCGCCTCCAGGAGCGCCTTGATCAGACATACCTCGACAAGATCGAGGGTCGGATTGATACCGCATTCTGGAGGAAGACGCACGACAGATGGGTCAATGAACTGAATTCAATCTCAAAAAGGATACAGGATGTTGCGCAGGCCAACAGGAACTACTACGAGCAAGGTGTCGATTTCTTAGAACTGGCGCAAGGAGCACATTCGCTATACCTTAGGCAGACGATCGACGAAAAAGCCAAATTGCTTCGGACGCTACTTTCGAACTGCACCATGAAAGGGGGAACCCTTTGTCCCACATACAATAAGCCATTCGATTTGATTGTAAAAAGTGCGAAGAAGAACTTAAAGCTGGGAGACTGGGATTCGAACCCAGATTCTACGGTCCAGAGCCGTATGCCCTACCCTTGGACTATCTCCCAGTACAATAACAAATCGGCAGCAATCACAAACCACTACAGGCCAAAACCCCTGCCATCTTGACGCGCTCGGTCGTCACCACCACAAATCTTTTCATCTGCAAACGCCTGTCGGCGCCAGCCGGCGCAATATATATAATCCCGCTTCGATGTCAAGAAACTGGTGATAGCAGAACCGACCAATAGTACTTTTTGTAAACCAGGCGCCTGACAGAAAAATAGTGGGCGAAGGTTGCTCGAAGTTGATCCTCTGTAAAGTAGTTCTTCAGAATGATATATTCCTCTCCACTATGCAGATACCGCTTTTTCAAATTGTTACCCTCAGAATCAGTGCCCACAGAATCCATCCGACTGCCTTCAGCCGGGGGATTGTTGTCGACCATCCATATCAATCCGTCATCTTTCAGCGGCTGGACGATACGTTGGAAGAACTGGTCGTACCGCCACTTCGACTCGTGTGAAAACCAGAAACCCAACGACACTATGTCAAATGATGCAGGTTGAAAAGGAACTCTGTACAAATCAGCAATCGCAAACTCTACGGGGGCTTTATACTCCTTCTTACAGGCTTCCCGAAGCATCTCGGGGGAGATGTCCGCGGCGGCGATAAAACGAGCTGTCTGCGACATTATCTGCGTCCAGTAACCGGTGCCGCAGGCGATATCGAGAACATCCTTCCCTTTCACCAGTCCTCGCAGGTATTCCGCTTCGTTGTCGATCTCTCGCCTGCGCTCAGGGACGGGGCGGTAGTATGCCTGCTCGTACTCCGGCGCACGTGCCCGGTAGTAGTTGATTAGCTTATGGTCGACCATTGCTACCTGTGATGATTTCTGCGAGTCTCTTGCCCAGCGCGTCGGCCTCTGCCAGCGTATCCTGGTTTTCAACAACACTCCCGGCTTTTCTCGAATTGGGTGAGCAGTAAGCAACCATTCCTTCATTTGTTACTTCGACCCACTTGAAGAAGCCGGCCACCACCCGTCGTGCCCCCTCGAACCATCCCCGCTCCCCGCCAACCAGCACCATAGCGCCGGGGCGTTTTCGCTGAAGTATCCTGACGAAGCGATGTTTGGGATCGGTATTGCTGAAATCAGGGGGACGAATACAATTGCAGCGATCGATAAACATCTTCGCCTGTGCCGACACGGAATCAAAATAGACCGGTGTGCCGAACAGAAGACAATCGCATTCGGCCAGTTTAGTATAGACCCCGGTCAGATCGTCATCGAAGAAGCAAAACTTGGGAGTGGGCGCTTCGCCGCATGACTGACAGGGTATAAAGTCAAGCTCGTTTAACTTCACGAACGATGAAGTTACTCGACATTGGTCCCCCATGCTGTCGGCAATAGCGTCTGATATGCGACGGAGTATGATATCAGTCGACGACTGTTTGACGGGTGAGCCTGAAATAACAAGAAGCTTAATCAACGTTGGTGTTTTCCAATTTCTCTAAGGCCGTGTAAAGATCGAGGATCTCTTCTTCAAGTTTCTGCTTACGCTGAGAAGCCTCGTGGAGTTTCTCCCAGTCATTCTTGGGAATATTTGACAGCATATCCTCCTCCAGCCGTTCAAGCTCTTTCTCAAGATCGGCAAGCCTCGATTTTGTCGATCGAATCCGTTTTATGTGACGAGCCAGACGCTTAGATTTTTCCTTGAACATAAGATATGCCTCCTTAGATGCTCCATCCTTCACCTTCACCGGCGCCGTTACAGCGGCCGTTTTCCCCTGGAAATAGGAGTAGTTACCGTCATACACCCGCAGGCTTCCATCATCCAGATAGAAAATCCTGTCTACCACCTGGTCAAGAAAATATCGATCATGACTGACAATCAAACAACTACCATCGAAGTTACGGAGCGCTTTCTCCAGAACCTCCCGAGAGTCGAGGTCCAGGTGGTTGGTTGGCTCATCGAAGATGAGGAAGTTTGCCGGGTGGTACAACAACAGCGCTAGAGAGAGCTTGGTTTTCTCGCCACCGGACAGGGATGCTACCAGCTTAAAGGAATCCTCTCCACTGAATCCAAACCGGGCCAGGAAGGAGCGCAGCTTGCCTATCTCCGCTGAGGGATCCATTTCCCAGATGCTGTCGAGAACAGTCGCTTCGGGATTTAAGTCGGCCGGCTCCTGGTCGAAGTAGGCAACGTCAACATTGGCGCCGAGTTTGATCTCACCGCTAATCGGCGACAGTTCTCCAATAAGCGCCTTGAGGATGGTTGTCTTGCCCGACCCGTTGCAGCCAATCAGTCCCACCCTGTCGCCGCGGTAGATATCAAAGCATGCCTCCTGGACAACGACCGTCTGCCCATAACCAAGCGAAACATCTTCTACCGAGAGAACATGGGCAAAGGAACGCCCTGACAGACGAACGGGTATACTGCTGTTCTGTCCCTCCGTACAAGGAGGCGGCAGGCGCTTAATGCGACTGAGATACTTCAGCTTGGACTGTGCCTGTTTTGTTTTCTGGCCTGCCATGTGGCGGCGGACGAACTCCTCGATTCGCTTTATCTCTTGCTGCTGGTGCTTGTAACGGTGCTCATGCAGCCGTTTGCGTTCGGCCCGTCCTTCCAGATACTTCTCGAAACCACCTGTATAGAAGTCAATCCCGCCATGGCTGATTTCCCAGACACGCTGAACGGTGGCGGTCAAGAAGGCTCTGTCGTGGGAGATAATCAGATAGCTTCTATCGGTCTTGCTCAGGTACTCCTCAAGCCAAGTAGTCGAATCGATATCAAGATGATTGGTAGGTTCATCTAAAAGCAAGAGGTTACCGCTCCCCGCCAAGGCACGGGCCAGTCCGGCACGGTTCTTTTCACCGCCGGAGAAATTGCGCACCCGCTCAGCATGGCGCGCCGGTTCGAATCCCAGTCCAGCCAGGATGATCTTTACTTCGCTTTCAAAACCAAAGCCACCTTCTGCCTCGAACCTGCTTTGCAATTGCCCCAGACGCAAAAGGCCATCCTTATCATGGGGATCGGCTGCCAGGCGCTGCTGCAGAGAAACTATCTCCCGATGCATGACCAGCAAGTCTTCCCTCGCCGAAGCGGCAAACTCAAACAGAGAAAGATCAAAGTACTCGGTTTTGTCCTGCTCAACATAATCGATGCGGCAGCTTTTCGATTGGCTTACCCGTCCACTATCAACCGCCATCCGGCCAGCCATTATTTCAAAAAGAGTGGTTTTGCCGCTACCGTTTTTCCCCACCAGGCCGATTTTTTCGTTGTCCTGTATAGAAAAGGATACGCGATTGAGAATAACCTGATCGTCGAATTTCTTGGAAATCCTGTCTGCTGTTAGAAAAGTCACGATGATATAGTCTTTTAATTATCCAAATGAGAATCGGTTTTCACACCTTGGGCGAGTTCATGGTGAGCGAGGTCAAACCATGACACTGTCACGTTACTCACCCTACTCCTCTGTCGGCGCCGTACGCGATAACAGCATCTCAACAACAAGCAGTATAACGGCCACCCACAAAAAGAGGTGCCATAGTTCTTTTCCGAATCGCATCTCCGAAATAACTGCCGCCAGATTCCTGTCACTTCCAAGCAGGTGGCACTCCGGCGCGCCCAACGCCGCAACAAACTGATCAACATCGACACTGGACAGATCGCCTTCGGCGGGATCGAGATTGATTGCAAAGCGATCAATCTCCCGGCCAATGTAGCTGATACGGTAAATCCCCGGCAGGTCTGTCGGTTTTGGATAAAGCACGAGCGTGCCCTTGTCTTCTTCCGGCGGGATGCTGTAAGTTCTGCCATCAGGTGTCTCCAAATCCAGCGAGGTTCTGAAGGAGCCTTTCATTGAGATGCTACGTGTGATCTGATCGCCGGAAAACAACTGCAGATCATAGCTCGACAGATCGGAAGCAAGATATTCGGCAATCCTGGCGACAAACGGCACGAAAAAAGCATGGGCGGTCAGGTCTCCATACCGGGGAGAGACCGGTCCGAGGAAAGTCAGCACCTTACCTTTGCCGTATGTGAACTGTACCAGCGCCGGATGACCACCGGAGAAAAGCGCCAATGTTTGTGCATCGCCTGCCAGATGGGCCTTTGGAAGAGTATAGAACTTGATTTCGGGCGGCTGGTCCTTTTCAAAGACGAAGACAGAAAAAATTGGGTGATTCATCTCAAACGTCCGGAAGGTATAGTATCCGGCGCGAGTGAAATCATCTTTGATCGGCTCATCAAGAACAACGCCGGTGACCGCCGACCACACCTGGTTGAAGTACTGTATGTCAGTGGCGCCGCAGTAGGTAACGAAAAGCGATCTGCCCTGTTTGACAAAGGACTTGATGCGACCGGCATACGATGCATGCATACGGGGTACGCCACTGAGGATCACAACATCATAGTCAGCAAGATTCACCTGTGACAGCTCCTCCGGACTGGCTTGTTTGATTGACCAGTACTGGTTCGCCGATGATGAGGGAACCAAGGCCAGTGCAATAAACCGCCCTGCGCCATCGCTGTCGATAATCAGCACGTTGAACATCTCAGGGATACGGAAGCTGAAGTAGTACCGATTATCCACCGGGAACCGATCGTCGGAAAGCTCCACGTAGCCGGAATGAAAGCCGCCCCGAGAAACACTTCGGGTAAACCGCACTGTCATTTCCTCTCCCGCGTCTCCCTGGACATCGGTCTGAGCCACACGGTTGCCGTCAAGAAACAGCGAAGCAATAATGTCTGAGCGGTCGACGGCACCATAGTTCTTGACAGTGGCTGTTACATCGAAATCATGGCCGGGCATGAGCAGTTGCCCACCAAAATCAACAGCCGTAATACCGCAGTTGTCGTTTTCCTCTAAAGGCAGGTCCAGTAGATAAACCTGCGCCTCAGTTCCGGCCAGGAGGTTTATGCCCGGAAGCGAGTGCCTCTGACGGTCCGAGATTATGTAGATTTCTTTATTTAGATTGGCTGCTTTTTGCAGCAAAGTCACGGCGGCATCAAGCCCGCTCTCAAGATCAGTTCGGCCATACCCCGCTCGCAACCTTTGGACTCTTTCATTCGCGACCGCTGGGGATGCAAAAACAGGTAATTGATCTCCCTGTCCGACCTTGTCAAGAGGGACCAGAGCGACTTGATCAGATTCACCGAAGGTTGCCAGCAACTGTTCGGTGCGTTTCCGGGCGATCTCGAAAAGATTGCCGTCGGCTACCTGCCGATTCATGGAGGCCGAATTGTCAAACAGGATCACCGCCGATACAGAGGCATGCGAGCCGATGCTGCCGCCGGTCGTGGTGGGGCGGGCAAAAGCCAGAACGACTGTCAGGATGATGAGCATCCGCAAGATCAACAGAAGCAGTTGCCTGATTTTCAGACGCCGCACCTGGCGTTTCTGCATTGCCTTGAGGTGCTTCAGCGAGGAGAACTCAACAATCTTCACTCGCCGCTTGGAAAACAGATGTATCAGCAGCGGAATAAGAGCCGCAACGGCTGCGAACAGAACCGTCGAATTCAGGAAACTGAGCATAGCTTTCGTCTACTGCCGGTAGGGCTTGTCCAAGTACTTGCGCGCCTCCTTCTGATGATAATCCGCCGAGGGAAGCGCCAGTACCTTGCCGTAGCAATCGCGCGCAGTAGCGCGATCTCCCAGCACATCGGCTACTTTCCCCAGCCAGAGATTGATCATTCCGAGATAGAAGGGGCGGGTTTCAAGAAAGAGCGCCATCTGAAAGTGCTCCGAGGCCATGTTGGTATCACCAAGCCCCAGAAACGCAATCCCCTGCCACAAGTATGCCGTTGGAGAGGCCTTGTGTAGCCGAAGTTGCTGGTCGTAGAATGGAATGGCCTGATTGTAGTACGTGATGGCCAGCGCTCTGTCGGTCTCATCGCCGGAGCTTCTGAGAATATCGGCCAGAAAAATCATGCTCTCCGTACCGCTGCCGGGAGCGGGGTGAGCCACGATTTCTTGCAGTCGCTTTCGAGACTCCTTTTCATTGCCTGTGAAGAGATAGTTGAGAGCCAGGTTGAACTGTACGAGTTGGTCAGTCGAATCCAAAGACAACGCCGTCATCAGGTCTGACCGGGCTTCTTCATAATAGCCGTTCATCATTTTGTATGCAGCCAGAGACATCCAGTTTCTGGCGGTATATCCAGCATCAAGCCCCGTCAGGGTCTGCTGAGCAGAGGTGGCGCCGTAGTAATCGCCCGTGAAGAAACAGGCCCTTCTCAACAGATACAGACAGGAAGCCGAATCCTCGGCTGTTGCCGACTGCGCAACATACGCCCGCGCATACTGCAACATCAAGCGGTAGTTGCGCATCACCTCAGCGTCTCCGGCAAACAAAACAAACTGCTTGGGGTCTATCGTCAGTGTATCCACGTACTCTTTCCACTCCGACTCCAGATCCACAATGCTCTTACCATAGATATTCTCAATCATGCCGGCCAGATTGAGATCGTCCGCCGTTTCATAGAGTCTCCGAAAGCGGGGCAGTGTGTAGCGGTCAATAAGATATTTCACAAAGGTTGCTGAGGTCCGATCGGCGATGAGCGGGTCGGCGCTGTAATAATGGTAGGTATTCAACAATTGAGAGAGTGAAACGGCTCGATTGTTTTTCAATATCTCCTTCATATCCAAGACGGCGAAAGAAAGGTAGTTAGCCAGCCCCTCGGAGAGGAAAGCCGGTGCATATCCGAAATTGCGCAGTACCGCTGTCTGCATCACTAAGAACGGGTCAGCCGAGTTGATCTCTTTGTCAAACACAGCATAGGCTGAGGTGCGAGTGGGATCAACAGCCATACCAAACCTTGTGTCCCAGACAACCGATTTGATAGGGCAGGGGCAGAGAAGTATATTGTACTTGCCGGGCAGAGTGAAATTCAACATCCCTTTGAAGAGCCGGTAGTTGCGCTCGAAGAGGTCCTTGACTGAGTCCCAGTAGTAATCACCCAGAGAATTGGGAACATAGTAAATGTCCATGTGAGCGGTAGGCTCAAAACTGAATATCCCTTGTTCGCGATGGTTGAAGCTGCAGGCCGAGGTGTCAATATCGACTGGACATAATGGCGTCGTTGCAAACGAGTACCGGGCTGCGCCTTTTCCGGGAATTGAGTCGATAACGGCAGGTAGACCGTACTCAACGGTAAAGCTTCTGGAAAAGGTGTAGACCGGTGGGCCGAGCGTGATCAAGTGGATCTCGAAAACAGCCTGGCTGCTGTCAACCTCGGTAACATGCGCCTCAACCGAGAAATCCACGAAAAAACCGGTTGCAATTACATCCTTCACGACCTGAGTCGAATCTGAAAAGAGCAGGACGTTTTTTTGCTGGGTCGAGTCATACTGATACACCTGAAAGGCAAACTCAATACCTTCCTCAGCCCGAGTGACACCGCCAAGCACGGCAACTGCGACAAGTAGATAGCTAAGTAGTTTCATCATTATACATTATACCACAAATATGATAGAAGGCCGACAAGGTATGAATCATACAATTCCTTAGCTGCCCTGATATGAGATAATTCAACCGTCAACCCGTATCAGCTGGAGTTTGGATCACCTTCCGGAACCAGTCGCCCCTCCTTCAGAACCGGGAACACCGGCATAGTATCGATACCCGCTGCGATTTCTATATCCTCGGAGAAGCCCAGGTTCACAAGGTAGCGGCCATGCTCTCCCTGCTGGATTACCTGCCTGATAGCTGTCCTGTTGGTTTGGTACAACAGCAACGCCAGAGAACCGGCATCGTTTAGCGCGATTTCCTTCCCGTGCTCTACTGACAACCTATGAATCAACATCCCCCCGCAAATGGTGTCTTCAAGCGAGAAACCACCCTCTCGTCCGGAACATACGATCACCAGGTCACGATTGATCTCAGCGACTCTCGAGGCGACCTGGGAGTTATTAACTAACGCGCAGCAGCCAATCAGGCCGGCATTATTGGTCTTACCGAAAACAGCAGTGCCGTTGGTTGTAGTCATAACAACGAATTTACCACCGACGCTTTCTGTGGTGAACTCTGCGGGTGAATTGCCGAGCTGGAAGTTCTCAATTTTGATTCCGCCTCTTTCTCCGGCAAGTACAGCCATATCTCTACCCAGTTTGGTCCACATCTCGCCCGCTTCACCCGGCCCGGCGGTTGGAATTACCCCTCTGGCTCCCGCCGTCAAAGCGGCACAGGTAGAAGTGCAGAAGCGAAGAACGTCTATAACTACGACCGTCTTGTTTTCAAGATTGGTCTTGCCGAACGGCACCGCTGTCAAATACAATTCGATATTCATGCGATGTAACTTACCGGTGGGAGGCTTCTTTGTAGAACGGCGGTTTTACCACCACCGCCGGGTACTTCTTATCCCTGACAGCGATTTCAACAGTTGAACCCGATTTTGATTTGGCTCGCGGCACATAGCCCAACGCTATCGGTTTCTTCAACGACGGAGAGAATGTCCCCGAGGTAACCTTGCCGACCACTTCCCCACCGTCATAAATATCATAGCCATGACGCGGGAATACACGGTCTTCAAGTTCAAGGCAAACCAGACGCCGGAGCGGTTTATCCGCCTTCTGCCCGGCAATAATGTCTTTGCCGATGAAATCCTTATCGAAATTGACAATCCAGCTAAGCCCGGCTTCAATCGGTGTCGTTGTCTCGTCAATGTCATTGCCGTAGAGGGCCATCTTCATCTCCAGGCGTAGCGTGTCGCGCGCCCCTAGGCCGATCAGCTCCAAGTCATACTTCTTGCCTACCTCAGTGACAGCATTCCACACAGTGACGGCATGCTCCGGTGGGATATAGATTTCGAAACCATCCTCACCGGTGTAGCCGGTGCGGGAAAAGAGAAGCTCTACCCCCGCAATCCTCGCCTTAGTGGAGGCGTAGTAAGGCATGCTGTCCAAATCGTAATCGGTTAGCTCGCTCATTACCTTTTGGGCATTAGGACCTTGAATAGCCAGAAGACCGGTTTGGGAGGAAAGGTTTGTCAACTGAACATCGCCAGACAGATGCGAATGGAGCCATGCGAAGTCCTTATTGATGTTGGAAGCGTTGACCACAAGAAGGTATCTGCCGTCCAACCCGTAGACCAGCAGATCGTCAACAATACCACCCGTGGGCATTGTCATGCAGGAATACTGTATTCCCCCGACCTCTATAGCGGCCACGTCATTAGTCGTAGTCTTCTGCAGAAAGGCCATGGCGTCCTTGCCGGAGACTTCAAACTCGCCCATGTGGGATAAGTCAAAGAGACCGACATTGTTGCGCACAGCCAGGTGCTCGGCGGTGATTCCCTTGTACTGAACAGGCATATGAAAACCGGCAAAACTCACCATCTTCGCACCGGCGGCAACATGGAAATCGTGAAACGGGGTTTTTATCAGTTCGTCAGCCATAGCAGAGTCTTTCTTTGATAATACCAATACCGGGCTGTAAATAAAGAGAAACAGCAGTGAAAGTCAATATGAGATTGGGATCAAGCAGCCTTGAAGGTCGAAACCCATTCGGTTTCGACGATTACATTACGTGTCATTCCTGCGAAAGGGCTTGTTGAAAAAGCCCTCTTCTCGTTATTGTGGGTGACAGCAAAGCAATTTCGGACATTGAATACCAACGAGATAGCCACGTCGCTTCGCTTCTCGCTATGACGCTTGCTGGTTTTTTCAACACTCCCGAAAGCAGGAATCCAGAACGACCCCACCCATTGTGTGGGCTACAGGTTGACGGGCAGGAATCCAGTTTTATGTGTGCGGTGTATGTCCTCATGCGCCGCATTACGAATATGGAGCAGATGAGAACATCTGCCGCCCACAGAAATGCAGTTTGTACCCCACCTAACAGGTGGGAAATCATTGACCATCGACCTCGTCATTTCGAATAAACCCACCCGTTGGGTGGGCTACCGGTTTACTGGGCAATTGTAGACACAATTAGTCCGACCACAAGCGAAAACGTAGTGTTATCCTCATTAATAGAAATGCCCGGATGCAACCTAAAGGTGGTAGTCGGTGACGTCTTAAATAACAGCGACACACCTATTCCGAAACTGGTAGTGTTGTTACTCTCACTTTCTGAGTTACCATATTTATCGCTGATTTCGGTGGAGCCAGTAACATATGAAAACGATCCCCTGGGTTGAATTGTCATTGCGGGCGAAGTGGAAACATTCTTAAAAATTGAAAAGCCAAATGCAAAATAGTCTCCTTTGAGCTCCCAATCGAGCAAATCCAACGCATCAGAGGAGTACGAATCTCTTTCGTAGGCACCACTAATTGAAACTGAAATCGGAAACCTTATCGAGTCCTGTTTGATAACGTGAAATGTCACATAAGGGGAAACCGCTGTGGCGTGCATATCTTCTCCTGCTAATTTATCGTCCAATGAAACTCTTGATACCGAAAGCCCAAAATCAAATATGCCGGACACAGAATAGCCAAACCCTCCTCCGATACCTGACAAGTCGTCGTTTGAAAAAAATGCTGCATCGAATTCAAAACCACTTACTCCTTTTTGGAAATAGTCCCCCTGAGAATGAACGACACCCGACGAAGACACAACGACCAGTAGGATTATGAAAAAACGACATCCTAACATGATAAATCCTCCGCTTTTTGATTCTACCAAGCAAGTTACAGCTTGACATTCATTTTGTCACGTCGCGAGTCGGCATAACCTACTTTTTGTTCATCTATCTATCCAAGCATCCCCCTCAACACCATCTGCAATATCCCGCCGTGGCGATAATACTCAACCTCGATAGGCGTGTCAATGCGGGCGAGCATTTCAAATGTTTTTACTTTGCCATCCGGAGCCTTAGCTTTGACTGTGACTTTCTGCCGAGGTTTCAGGTCGTTGGAGAGGCCTTCAATCGTGAACGTTTCGTGTCCAGTCAGGTCGAGTGACTCGCGGGACTGGCCCTCCAAAAATTGCAGAGGCAGCACGCCCATGCCCACTAAGTTGGAGCGGTGGATACGTTCAAAGCTCTGCGCCATGACCGCTTCGACGCCCAGCAGGTTGGTCCCCTTGGCCGCCCAGTCACGCGATGACCCCATACCGTAAAGATTCCCGGCCAGGACTACTAACGAAACGTTCTCAGACTGGTATTTCACCACCGCATCGTATATAGACATCTGCTCACCAGTCGGCAGATACGTAGTGACGCCACCTTCGGTGCCTGGAGCCAGCAGATTTCGCAGGCGGATGTTGGCGAAGGTGCCGCGTGTCATGACGCGGTCGTTGCCACGCCGTGAGCCATAGCTATTGAATTCCACCGGCTTCACGCCATGCTCAACCAAGTATGCCCCTGCCGGTGAATCGGCCTTAATAACGCCCGCCGGTGAAATGTGATCTGTCGTAATTGAATCGGCCAGCATGACCAGGATACGAGCGTCTTTTATGGGCGCAATGTCGGCGGGCTCTTTTGGCATATCGATGAAGAATGGCGGTTCCTGGATGTAGGTCGAGGCCTCATCCCACTCGTAAAGATCGCCGCTTGGACTCTGGATGCTGTTCCACATCTCGTTGGCGTCAAAGACCGTGGCATACCGACTGCGAAAGGACTCAGGCATAACGGAGCTGGCAATCGTGTCAAGAATTTCCTTCTGGGAAGGCCAGATTTCTTTGAGAAAGACTGGCTTGCCATCTTTACCTTTGCCCAGAGGTTCATTGGTAAGATCGATGTCAACTGTGCCGGCAATCGCATAGGTCACAACCAGCGGCGGGGAGGCAAGATAATTGGCCTTGGTATGCGGGCTGACGCGGCCCTCAAAGTTGCGGTTGCCCGACAGCACTGCCGCTACAACAAGGTTGCCTTTATTTATGGCGTTTACAACTGATTCTGAAAGGGGGCCGGAGTTACCAATACAGGTCGTACAGCCGAATCCAACGTTATGGAAGCCGAGCTTCTTCAAAGGTTCTATCAACCCGGCTTTCTCAAGGTAGTCAATAACGACACGGGAGCCGGGAGCCAGCGATGTTTTAACGTACGGCTTCACAGTCAGGCCGCGCTCAACTGCCTTTTTCGCAAGCAGCCCAGATGCAATCAGGACATAAGGATCGGATGTGTTAGTACAAGACGTTATGGCAGCAATCACAACAGCACCATGGCCGATTTCGGTCTTAAAACCATCCTCGATGGCCACCCGGCGGGTGTGTTCCTCAACCGGCAATTCAAAGCCACGCTCCTTGATCGGCTTTGACAGTGCTGTCTCGAATTCCTTTTTCATGCGAGGGAGGGTGATCCTGTCATGGGGGCGCTTCGGTCCGGCAAGCGAGGTCTCCACCGTTGAAATGTCAAGCTCCAGCGTATCAGAGTACACCGGCGACGATGAGCCCTTTTCGCGGAAGAGCATCTGCTCTTTGGCATAGCGCTCAACCAGCTCTATCTCTTCATCAGTGCGACCGGTCATACGCAGGTAATCCAGGGTGGCGTTATCAAATGGGAAATAGCCCATGGTAGCGCCGTATTCTGGAGCCATGTTAGCGATCATCGCCTTGGAAGGCACCGGCAGATCGTCAAGTGCAGGCCCAAAATACTCCACGAATTTGCCGACCACACCCTTCTCGCGGAGCATCTGAGTTACCGTCAGAACAAGGTCGGTGCCGGTGGCGCCCTCGGATAGCTTGCCGGTCAGTTTGAAACCGACAACCTCCGGGGTGAGCATGTAAATCGGTTGGCCGAGCATCGCTGCCTCAGCTTCAATGCCACCGACGCCCCATCCAACCACACCGAGGCCATTTATCATAACCGTATGACTATCGGTTCCGACCAGCGTGTCCGGCATCGCCATGCCGTCTTTGACGAGGACGCATTTGGCCAGGTATTCAAGATTTACCTGGTGGCATATTCCGGTCCCCGGTGGTACAACGCGGAAATTGTCGAAGGCCTTTTTGCCCCAGTGGAGAAACTCGTAGCGCTCTTTGTTGCGTTCGAACTCCTTTTGGGTATTTATCCGAACGGCTGAATCGGAAGCATACGCATCTACCTGGACGGAGTGATCGATTATCAAGTCAACCGGTACCAACGGGTTAATCTTGCGCGGGTCGCCGCCCATACGTTTCATTGCCGAGCGCAACGCGGCCAGATCGACCACCGCCGGCACGCCGGTGAAGTCCTGGAGTAAGACGCGCGCCGGGTTGAAGGGAAGCTCCACTTCACCGACATTTTTTGCATTGTAACGGGCCAGATTGACAACGTCCTCTTCCTTGACGACATAACCGTCTACGTATCGGAGGACGTTTTCCAGTAAAATCCTGATTGAGTACGGCAATCGATCGATCTGACCATACTGGGATAGTTTATCAAGGCGATAGAATTGATAATTATCATGTTTTGTTTTAAGGGTTAGCCGAGCGCTAAAGGGATCCATCATAAACCTCCTTATGATTTGTTAAAAAACGTCAATAACTTGATTAATTATATAGAAAGATTACTGCGAAGACAAGTGCGTCAGACAAGGTGCGGGAAGGTTGTCTTGTAGGGCAGCCTCCCGGTGAGGCTGCCTTAAACACCTTCCGCAAGCGGTGGGCCACCTCGTACTATAGGTTCGTATAGTTCGGCCCTTCGCCGCCCTGCGGTGTGACCCAGCGGATGACTTGATAAGGGTCGGCAATATCACAGGTCTTGCAGTGGACGCAGTTGGAGGGAGTTAATTGAAGCTTTAGCATTCCGGCGCGGTCGGGATCATCAACCATTTCGTAGACATGGGCGGGGCAGAAGTGCTGACAGGGGTTGCCGTATTCTTCGGTGCAGCGGTTGTTACAGATGTCATAATCGGCAATGACCAGATGTGGCGGCTGGTTTTCTTCGTGAGTAGAGCCGGATTTGTAGACATCGGTCAGTTTGTCGAAGATATACTCATTGTCAAATTTCAGGGAGGTCTTTTCAGGAGTGTGGCCAAACCGCTTTTTGTAGCCTTCAATCTTGAGCATATAGGTGTGGTCGGCTTCATTCTCGCGGCGATCGAACAAGCCTCTGCCGCCCGTTAGCATCTGAATGACGCCGTGAAACAGACCCGCCCAGAGGCCTCCCTTGAAGGCGGCATGGAAGTTCCGCGACCCATACAGCTCCCTTTTGGCCCAACTGTTTTCAAACCGCTCTTCGTACTTCTTCAGCATGTTGGCCGAAAAATCAGTGGCTTTAAGGCAATCGAACAGCGTCTCGGCGGCCATGATGCCGGACTTGATCCCCAGATGAATCCCTTTCAACTTCTGCGGATTCAGGAACCCTGCCGAGTCACCACACAGCAACAAGCCATCGTGATAGAGCTTCGGCATCGAGTAGTAACCGGCGTCCGGGATTGTTTTCGCTCCGTAGTGGAGCATAGTTCCACCGTCGAGAATCTTCTTTACCAGCGGGTGATTCTTGTAGCGCTGGAACTTCATGTGAGGATCATTGGTTGGATCGGGTGAATTGAGTCCGACAGCATAACCGATCGAGACCATGTTATCGCTCATTCCGTAGACCCATGCCCCGCCGTATTCGTGCTTGGGCTGCGGCCACCCGAGGGTGTGAATCACCTGTCCGGCCTTAATACGGCCGTCAGGGACTTCCCATACTTCCTTGACGCCGGTCAAGTGCGACTGCGGCAGGCGGCCTTCAGTCAACCGGGGTATTCTCTCAAAAGCATGGCGGGTTAGAGAGCCGTGTACACCCTCGCACAGGACGGTCACCTTGGCCTTGATAACAGACCCCGGCTCGAAATTGGATTTCTGGTTTCCATCTTTATCCAGACCCATATCGACTGTCTGCACTCCGGTTACGCATCCATCCTCGATAAGCAGATCGTACCCGGCCAGACCGGCATAGACATCAATTCCTTTGGCTTCTACCTGCTCAGCCATCCAGCCGGTGAACTTGTTCAGTGAGACGATATAGTTGCCGTGATTGTTGAGGGCCGGTGGCATGAAAGGGAACTTAATAGCCCCACGCCCCGAGAGATAATACATGGCTTCGGAACTGACCTTTGCTTCCAGCGGCGCTCCCTTATCGACAAAATCAGGGATAAGCTCGGCGATGGCTCTGGGATCCATGACGGCCCCCGAAAGAGAGTGCGCCCCGGCATAGGAAGCCTTATCCATCACCAGAATTTCCGGCATCTCGACCGACTCATCGGATTCTACCAACACCGCTAACTTGTAGGCCAGCGCCAGACCGGCAGGTCCCGCCCCAACGATCAATATATCTGTATCGAGAACATCACGCTCTACGTCCATGCATCTATCCTCCACTGAATTTGGCGCACAATATAGCCTGCTGTTGCGTAAAAGAAAAGAACTAATGAGAGTTACTGCTCAAACCGGTAATGTCCAGAGAAGGTCCTGTTGCAGGCTATTGCCTATTCCTGCTGCAGTGAGGTGTAGTCTGTCTTGAATAGGACGATTCCAGCATGTGCAGAATGTGATTCCCGAAGAGCGTCTCTTCAGCATTCTCAAACGATGCCAGCAGCATGAAACATTTTTTTCTTCGAACAGTGGGATGGTTGCAACATGAAAAAGATAGGTCACCTGCTGAACGTCAAAATCTGGAATGAAATGCCGCCAATAGACCCACCAACCCTGCAGCTTAGCTTTGCTTAACCCTATGAGTCAAAATGATGGGAGTTTTGTCCTACTAACCTTGACCATCCCCGCCAAAGTGCATTACTTTAGTACAAACGAACTTTTTTGGCTGTTTAACATGCAATGACCGCATATTCGGACATACAAGTTGGGGTCCTGGCCCTGCAAGGAGACTTCCAGCGTCATATTTATCAGCTCGACCTGTTAGGAGCCGTAGCCGTCGAAGTACGTCTGCCGTCCGATCTTGAGCAACTTGATGCGCTGATTATCCCCGGAGGAGAATCAACCACTATGAGCAATCTGATTGATCGCTTCGGCTTGCAGCAGCCGCTAGTTGCGTTCGGTCAAAACAAACCGATCTGGGGAACCTGCGCCGGGATGGTAATACTGGCAAAATATGTCGAGGACAATCAGGCTGAGATCAGAACGCTCGGTTTGCTGGATATCGATGTTGTCCGCAATGGCTATGGTCGGCAGATCTTCTCTTTCCAAGAGAACATCATAGCTGACCTGGGGAAGGGCCCAGTTGCGCTCACGGCAACTTTTATCCGTGCGCCAAGAGTTACCCGTATCGGCACAGAGGTGGAAGTTCTTGCCGTCTACCGGGACAGCCCCATACTGGTTTCGCAGAAGAACATACTGGCTGGCTCCTTTCATACGGAATTAGATGATAACACAGCCTTGCTGGAGTATTTTCTGAGAAGGTTTGTCTGCGTACAACACGAAAGTGCGCGCCTCTGATCGACACAGTGAACAGTAGCTATCAATCCGTCGGAGAAAGCATGCTGAAAAAGATCATGATCGCCCGGCACCATGGCTTCTGCATGGGAGTTAAGCGAGCTATCAATACCGCAGAGGAGACAGCTCGGAAAAAGAACGGCAGAGTTACGATTCTTAACGAGATCGTACATAACGAAGCAGTGGTGGAAAGCTTTCGAAAGCAGGGCATCGATCAGACGTTTTCTGTCGATGACGTCGATGAGGGGACATTGATTATATCTGCCCACGGGGTCGCTCCTGATGTGAAAGCCAGAGCAGAGGGAAAAGGCCTGACGGTCATTGACGCCACCTGCCCGCTGGTGAGCAGGATCTACACGATTATTAAAAAGATTATTCAAAACGGCTACCACGTCATTCATTATGGTGACATTACCCACGATGAAACCAAGGGTATCATCGGCCATGCCCCTGGAAGTATCACCGTAGTCGGCAGCAGGAGTGAATTGCTGGCGCTTCCCAACTGGCCGGACCGCAAACTTGGCCTGACTGTGCAAACGACCGCCGAGGTGTCAGAGTTTGCCGAAGTGGAAAAACTAGCCAAAAAGAAGTGGCCGCACATTGAGATCTTCAATACTATATGTAATGCTACCAGGCAGCGGCAGACGGCCATTATGGACCTGGCGCCGCAGGTGGACATGGTCCTGGTGGTTGGCTCGGCCACCTCGGCTAACTCGAAACGGTTGACAAAGATCTCGGAGGCTATTTGCGGCCGGGGGGTCCTTATCGGGTCGGCGCATGATATTGACGATAAATGGTTTGCTGAGGATCAGAGTGTTGAAAACGTCGGAATTTCAGCCGGCGCCTCCACTCCTGATTTTCTGGTGGAAGATGTAATCAGGAGACTGATAGAGATTTCAGGCGGAAAGGCGGAAGTCATCGTGCCGGAAAAAGAGGAGCCCAACGCCAAGGCGTGACAGCACCGTGAGGTGAGACAGGCGGCAGGCGCATGAAAGCGCTGTTGGTCAAAACCTTGCAGCCTTGACACATGATATCTTATCCAAGGAAAAGAGGAAAACATCCAATGTTCGAAAGGGTCCACAAATATCTTCACCAGGTAACCCCACCGCGTCCGGAAGTTCTGCGGGAGATGGAAGCTTATGCTGCCGAGCACAGATTCCCCATTATCGGGCCTCTAGTCGGGCGGTTTCTATATCAGCTCACTATGATTACAAAGGCCAAGAGAATCATGGAACTCGGCTCCGGGTTTGGATACTCGGCCTACTGGTTCTCACTGGCCGCAGGGAGCAAAGGTCACATCACCATGACAGACACTGACCGGAAAAACAAGCGGCTGGCTCTCAACTACTTCAAACGCGCCGGCCTTCAGAGTCGCTTTGACTACCATGTTGGTGATGCATTGCAAGTCCTACAAAGAACCGACGGCCAGTTTGATATCATCCTGAATGACATCGATAAGGAAGACTACCCCAAAACCATCGACGCGGTTGCGGCCCGATTGAGACGGGGTGGCCTATTTATATCTGATAATCTCATATGGTCAGGAAAGGTGTGCAGTAAAAGACCGGATAGAACGACCCGAGCCATAGTCGAGTTCACTGAGAAGCTGTATAATGACCCTCGGTTCTTCACCACTATAATCCCCCTCCGAGACGGTGTGGGAGTAGCGGTGAGGCTGTGACGGGAAAGGTCTATTAAACGTTCTGGCGGTCTTGTTCGTCAAGTCTATAGCTGGTTGAGATAACCTCGTGCGGCGCGTAAGGTAGCAGGTTGCTCCGTTTACACCCAGCCAGTGGAATCTTTCCGGAGTTACCTGGAACTCCTGCGTAGTTCTTGCGTTAAAATATAGGAGGCGTAAGTTAAGTCCAAGCCGGTTGTTCCGATAATTACATTACGGGCTCCCTATGAAAGTATCCCTTACATTCAGGCCCCAGTCGGAACAGAGGGACTGAGAGATCCGGTTTTTACTTTACACATTGAAGGTTCATGTCCAAATTGACTCAAACTAAGGGGTACCGATCAGGAGACAGCCGGTAAAATGTTAGCCGGTTACTGACGCCGGCAGGATAAGAATTGGTAAATAGTTGTTGACAAGCACAAACGTATTTTGTTTTTATAGTTATTCTTTGAGCTTGTGACCCAATTAAAGATGGTAACATGCTCAACTAATCACAGGCAAGCACCCATAGCCTTGTACTAAAGAATGGTCGCCAAATCTGGAATATACAGAACTTTCTTTTTGTATACTATGGGCGCTGATAAGAAAGGATAGACTTCAGGAGGTACTATGACTTCCAAACGCGCACAATATCTGACCTACGGGAATGACGGCAACTGCGCCGAAACCAAGAAATTCATAGAGGATGCCGGAGTGCTGCTGGACGTCCGGGACATCGGCGAGGACCCGCTGTCGGAGGAAGAGTTATCAAAACTTATTGGTCATGTCGAGATCACCCACTTTCTGAATACGCTGTCCGACTCGTATAAGAAATATCGCTTGGACAAACATCTGCCCAGTCGTGATGACATCATCAGGTTGATGGCTAAGGATCATACCCTGCTGCGCAGACCTATTGTCAGAGCAGCCCGGCTGCTGACGGTTGGCTGTGACAAGCAAAAGATTGCCGACATGCTTCAAATAGGTCCGGACGGTCGCTTGTCCGAGACAAGCAACGTCAACAGTCCGATCCCAAAGGCCGCGAGGACCGGTCACCGCCGCCATTCAGCTACTGTAAGTAAGTAGACTTCCGAGTACAGGTTTCTTCCGCTGCGGCGAGAAATGTCTGCTGTGGAAACAAGCCGGGGGTAACTGCCTGTTCGCCCCAAGGGCGGATTTCTATCTCATCCCTCCGGCATGGCCTTTTCGATATTATATTTCTTTATTTTGTCAAAGAGGGTGGTGTAATCGATTTTCAGAACCCGGGCGCACTTGCGTTTGTTACCGCGGACCTGCTTGAGCACGCGGACAATTGTTGCCTTCTCAGCCCGCATCTGAGCGTGAGCGCCGATCTCTTTTAGACCGGCTCCTTCACGCAATTGGATTTCATCGGTGCGTTGCAAACGGATCGCCAAGTGATCGGGACTGATCTTCTTCCCCTCGGCAAGAATCACTGCACGTTCAATGGTGTTCTCCAGCTCCCGCACGTTGCCGGGCCAGTGGTATTTCTGCAAGAGATTGAGAGCATCTTTGGAAAGCGATTTCCTCGGCTTTTTCATTTCCCGACAGTACTTATCTGTGAAGTATTCCACCAGGCGCCCGATGTCGTCGCGGCGTTCGCTGAGAGGTGGGATAGTAATCGGGAAAACCGACAACCGGTAATACAAATCCTCTCGGAAACACTTCAGCCTGATTTGCTCATTGAGGTCCATATTAGTGGCGGCTATGATGCGGACGTCTACATCAATCGGCTTGGTGCCGCCCAGCCGCTCGAAGTTCTTCTGCTGCAGCACACGTAGCAGCTTTGCCTGCAGAGAGGTGTCCATGTCACCGATTTCATCAAGGAAAATAGTGCCGGAGTTGGCGATTTCGAACTTACCCATCTTGCGCGCATGGGCGCCGGTGAATGCTCCCTTTTCCGAACCGAATAGCTCGTTCTCCAGCAGCTCGCGGGGAATAGCGGCGCAGTTGATAGCGATATAGGGTCGATCTTTTCGCAGAGAGAGGGAATGAATCGCCCGTGCGAAAAGCTCCTTACCTGTCCCCGATTCTCCCTGTAGTAAGACGGTAGCATCGGATTTGGAAACTTTCCGAATCAGGCTACAAATCTCCACCATTTTCTCGTTTTGGCCAATGATATCTGAGAAACCATGCCCTTCGAATAGTTCCTGACGAAGCAGCGTGTTCTCAGCTATGAGACGGCGGTTTTCGAGGGCGCGGTTGATCAAGACACATAAGTGCTCAGTATCGAACGGCTTGGTGATGAAGTCATAGGCGCCTTTCTTCATAGCCGACACGGCATCCTCAATCGTGCCGTAGGCCGTCATGACTATCACCGATGTATCGGCATCGACCTCTTTGACGCCACCGAGCACTTCCAGCCCATCAATATTCGGCATCTTCAGATCTGTCAGTACCAAGTCGTACGATTTGTTGCGCACCAGCTCCAGGGCGCGACGGCCGTCAGGGGCAGAGTCGACCCGGTGACCCTCTTCAACCAGCGTCTCAGTCAGCATGTTGCGCATCGAATCTTTGTCATCAACCACGAGAATATTGGGCATCTTTTCTCCTCAAGGATAAGTCGCTGCGACCTACCCTCTCAAATGCATAAGAGGATACTATACCGAGTATCGGCCAAATCCGGTGTGAGTAAAGAAAGTAAGGTGCGCAAATATTGGACACCGGTGCCGCCGGCATCATCTGGTGAGACAGACCGGGCCTGCCTTTTTGTTGAATAGATTCCGCCCTAGTAAGTACAGCCTTCCTATAAGTCGTAATATGTGTAGCCGACCACACAAAGATAGCACCCGACAGTACTACCAAAGAGAAGAATCGGGTTCCCTGTCACCCTCAGCACAGGAGAACCCGATCTGCTTTACTTGCGAATGTTGTTTAACTCTTCATGAAGGGATAACGATAGTCCTTGGGCGGGACAAAGCTCTCCTTGATTGACCGCGGCGAAGCCCAGCGCAGCATATTCTGGATGCCGCCCGCCTTGTCGTTTGTCCCCGATGCCCGGCCGCCTCCAAACGGCTGCTGCCCTACCACTGCACCGGTCGGTTTGTCATTGATGTAGAAATTGCCGGCAGCATTGCGAAGGGTCCTTTCCGCCAAGCCAACGGCATTGCGGTCAGTGGCGAAAATCGCGCCGGTCAGAGCGTACGGCGAAGTGGCGTCGAGCAGATGCAGAGTGTTGGCATACTCATTGTCGTCATAAACATAGATTGTAACCACAGGCCCGAATATCTCCTCTTCCATCAGCTTGAAGTGCGGGTCAGCGGTAACGACCACGGTCGGTTTGATGTACCAGCCTTCTGACTCATCATACTCACCGCCACAGATGATTTCGCAGTCGCTGGATTGTTTGGCGTAGTCAATGTACGCCACAATCGACTGGTACGCCGATTCATCTATTATGGCGTTGACGAAGTTCGTAAAATCCTCCGGATCGCCCATTTTTAGCTCGTTGGTTTGCCTGACGAGCTTCTTCTTGATTTCCGGCCACAGAGATTTCGGCAGGTAGCAACGCGACGATGCTGAGCATTTCTGACCCTGGAACTCAAAAGACCCACGCACAATGGCTGTTACGAGCGCGTCCACGTCGCACGAGTTGTGGGCAATAATAAAATCCTTGCCGCCGGTCTCGCCCACGATGCGAGGATAGCACCGGTAGTTGGCGATATTCTCGCCCACAGTTCTCCACATTGTTTGGAAGGTGGCCGTGGAGCCGGTGAAATGGATTCCAGCCAGATGCTTGTTTCTCAATATGGTGTCGCCGATCGCAGCGCCACGGGCAAAGATGAGATTGATAACGCCTTTGGGCAGGCCTGCCTCGCGAAGGACCTTCATAAGGAAGTGTGACGTGTAAGCAGCTGTCGAGGCCGGTTTCCAAACCGTCACGTTGCCCATAATAGCCGGAGCAGTAGGTAGATTACCGTTAATAGACACAAAATTAAACGGAGTCACGGCAAATACAAACCCCTCGAGAGGGCGATGGTCAACGCGATCCCATATCTGGGGAGCGCTGCTGGGCTGGATATCGTAAATCTGTTGGGCAAAATAGCAGTTAAACCGCCAGAAATCAACCAGCTCGCAGACAGCATCAATCTCGGCCTGGAAGACCGTCTTGGAATGTGCCAGCATGGTGGCAGCATTAATGATGTGCCGGTAGGGACCGGCGATTAGATCTGCCGCCTTCAGAAAGATAGCAGCCCGATGCTCCCAGGGCATGTGAGCCCAGGTCTTTTGGGCTTCAACGGCAGACTCCACTGCCATAGCAACTTCCTTTTTCCCTCCCTGATGATAGTAGCCAAGTAGTTGCGAGTGTTTGTGCGGAGAGCGGATATCTATCTTGGTATCCGGTCTGATTTCCTCGCCGTTGATGATCATTGGGATCTCAAGTTTCTGACTCTTCAGCTCGGCCAGCGCTTCTTCCAGTTTCGCCCGTTCCGGGGAACCGGGAGCGTAATTGAGAACCGGCTCATTCTTGGGGATAGGCACGCGATACATATCTCTTGTTCCTCCAGTGTAGTAGGTCAAGACCACAAGAAGGTTGTGTTAAAAGATCGATCTCAGGGTGGCGTCAGGTGACTCGAGGCTGTCCCATAAGTCTGACGTGACTGCATTTGAGCCTCTGCTCTCATAAGTACTTTTACCGTAACTCCGCGTAGCGGCAGGGCTTGTCCCTGCCGTTGGGATGGTGGGGGACAAGCCCCCGCCCTACGTGAGCAGGAATGGACACATTTTAGGACAACCTCACTATGCCTGACGACTTTTCCCACAAGTGCATTTCGTATACAGCGTCGGGGCTGTCTGGCAGAGTCGCCCGACAGCACGACACAACGAACAATCGTACTTCTACCACAGCCTTGCAAGGCTCCTGGCCCGCTCGGCCAACTCATTTCTTGACATGTCATAAACGTGAAGATGATAATTAGAAACAGGACAAGGGGCAAGCTACCTCGCTGCTTTTTTGTCACGCTCTTCTCGGTTTTGCAGTTGCTACGGCATATCCAGGTAAGTTACCGACCAGGTCCTGGAAAGCGTCACACTTGGACAACGAAATGAAATAACAATAGTCTTTCCCCGATTTTAGCATTTGTGTATCATCCGGTATATCAATCTGAACGGAGGACTTTCTATGTTTTTCGGTGTGCTGCTCTTGCTCTTAGGTATCTTGATGCTGTTGGACCGTATAGGAGTGATCTCGGGGCCCGTGTGGGACTACTTCTGGCCGCTGGCTTTGGTAGCTCTCGGGGTAGCGATGATTGTCAGGAGCAAACACAAGAAAATCCTGTGACCATGACAAGGGCTTTTTACTTTGATCCCTACGCCCGAGGGGCCGCCGTTTTTCTGGGTCCGACGGAGGCTAAACTCATGGGCCTGGCCTGGAAAAAGAAAAGCCTGACGATCAAGATGGCGCTGTACCATCTGGAAGGAAAGGATAAACCAGCCTATACGACCGTCATGACGGTACTGTCGAGACTGGCTGACAAAGGATTGCTGAACAAGAAGAAGGAAGGACGCGGGTTTGTTTACCGACCCGCCACGGATAAGGCCACTTTTCTCAAGCAGCGACTGAAAATCGTCTCCGATTGTTTGAAACGCGATTTCAAGAATTATCGCTAAAATGTCGTATTACGACTACAGTGTGATTACTACCCGGGGGCTTCTTCCAGTTCGATAAGAACGCCGTTCATGCCTGAGGGATGGACAAATGCAATCTTCCTACCCCCAGCACCGATCCGGGGCGTTTCATCGATCAGCCGAATCCCTTCCGCTTTGAGTTCAGACAGCTTTTTCTCGACATCCTCAACATACAAGCAGACGTGGTGCAGACCCTCACCCCTTTTTTCTATGAAAGAAGCAATCGGACTACCCGGCTCGGTTGCCGCAACCAACTCAATGCGTCCACGCGGCTCGGAGCTATTTATACCTGAGCCGGGGAAGATAGCGACCTTTACCTTCTGATCGGCGATTTCTTCAATGACCGGCTCTTCTTCGGTAATCATCCGAAAGCGACTAATAGCCCGGCTCAGATCAGCCACGGCTATACCAACGTGAGAAATCAAAGGCTTGGACATATCAGCCGATCTTTTCGATGGGGGGGCATGGATACCTGCGGTCGGGAATGTTGAAAAAGTACTTTCCAGGTCATTGCGAGTCTGCCGCAGGCGGACATGGCAATCTCGGACATTGAATGCCAACGAGATAGCCACGTCGCTTCGCTCCTCGCTATGACATTTGTTATGTTATTCAACAGACCCGATCCAGGCCGTGAGGAGCCGAAAGCCCAGTCATATCGCTCAAACTCCACTTATTCCTCTTCGGCTTCAGCCGCCGCGGCGGAGTCCGCTACTCTGACTTTGTTTTCGTAATCGCGTTGAAGGTCAATGACGGTGACGGTTGGCTTGATCCAGCGACCGTTGTGCCAATACACTATGATTTTATCACGGAGGAATGTTTTCTTGCCGGTCGGCCCCTCGAAGTGGACTGTCACGTCGACAAGGGCGGAATCCCGGTCTAAGAAATTGACGTGTCTTACTTCGACAAATGTTATCGTATCGGCCTGGGCGTAACGAAGCTGGGCCATTTTGAGGTAGTCATCGAAGTTAGTCTCGTCGGTGAAATAGTCAAACTCGTTTTCATAGAGGCCGGACTTGTCACCATAGCGCAGCCGCTCGATAGTCTCGTTCAACATCTCTTCGATAGCATGCTCCTTAGAGCCCTCGGTCTGAGTGCTCAAGTCAACAGTAGTGTCCTGCCCGGAGCCGCTCTTCTTACCGCATGAGCCGAGGGATGCAACACCTGTTAGTATCAGCAGCGGCAAAAATAACTTGATTAGATCAGCCGCTTTCACGGTACTCACCCCACACTTCTCGAAAAACATCGGAAATCTCTCCAACTGTTACATAGTTCTCAACAGCTTCTATCACAGGCTCGACAATATTGTCACCGCTGCGTACAGCCTCACTCAACCTCTGAAGGGACTTGCCAACTGCCACGGCGTCGCGAGCCGCACGTTGTTTTTTCAATGCGTCAACCTGCTGCTGTTCCAGCTCGGGATCAAGTTTTAATATGGTGGGGGGCTCGACTGCTTCGGATTCGTACTTGTTAACACCGACCACAATCGACGCACCCTGTTCAATCGCCTTCTGGTACTTGTATGCCGACTTGGCAATCTCTTCTCGAAAATATCCCGTCTCGACACAGCGCACAGAGCCGCCTAGGCTCTCTATATGATCCATCAATGATACAATTCTCTTTTCCAGTTCGTTAGTGAGATATTCAACATAGTAAGAGCCAGCCAGAGGATCGACAGTGGCCGTTGACCCCGACTCGTGGGCAAGAATCTGCTGTGTACGCAGGGCGATTTCCGCCGATTTCTCCGATGGCAACGCCAGCGCTTCATCGTAGGAGTTCGTGTGCAATGATTGCGTTCCACCCAGCACCGCCGCCAGCGCCTGGATGGTAGTCCGCACAATGTTGTTTTCCGGTTGCTGGGCGGTTAATGTCGACCCGCCGGTCTGAGTGTGGAAGCGCAGCAGCAGCGATTTGTCGTTTTTAGCGCCAAACCGCTCCTTTACAATGCGTGCCCAGATTCGCCGAGCTGCCCTGAATTTGGCTACTTCCTCAAACAGGTTGTTGTGAGCGGCAAAAAAGAACGACAACCGGGGAGCAAACTGATCAATATCCAGTCCGGCCTCCAATGCCGCCAGTACGTACGCGACAGCATTAGAGAGGGTAAAAGCAACCTCTTGAGCAGCAGTAGCACCCGCCTCGCGGATATGATACCCGGAAATCGAGATCGTGTTATATTTAGGCAGATGCTCGTTGGCATAGGCAAAGATATCGGTGATAATCTTCATAGACGGCTTGGGCGGCAGGATGTACGTCCCGCGAGCGATAAACTCCTTGAGGATGTCGTTCTGCACAGTTCCCATCAGCTTCTCCGAAGGCACACCCTGTTTTCTGCTGACAGCGACATACATTGCCAGAAGGATTACAGCCGTGGAATTGATTGTCATCGAGGTTGAAACACGATCAAGAGGGATACCATCGAACAGTATTTCCATATCGTGCAGGGAATCAATTGCCACACCGGTTCGGCCTACTTCTCCCTTCGCCATCGGGTGATCAGAGTCGTACCCGATCTGCGTGGCCAGATCAAAAGCCACAGACAGCCCGGTCTGACCCTTCTCAAGAAGGTACTTGAACCTTCGGTTCGTCTCAGCGGCGGTGCCGAAGCCGGCATATTGGCGCATTGTCCACAACCGTCCACGATACATATCGGGATAGATACCGCGAGTAAATGGATACTCCCCAGGCAGGGGGGCAAGCCCCTTTTTGTCACTGGTGTCATGTTCGGTTAGGACAACGGGGATTTCTATATCCGAGGTTGTTTTCTTGACTTTATCCGACACCTATTCGAACTCCAGCAATTTATCGCCCTTCTCCACCGACTGGCCGCCGGACACATGAACCGCTTTGACCGTGGTTTCCGCCTGTGCCTTGATTATGTTTTCCATCTTCATCGCTTCAACAACCAATAGCACCTGGCCTTTCGTGACCTTGTCCCCCGGTTTTACCCTGACATCGACCACCAGCCCCGGCATAGCCGCCGTGAGCTGCCTGGCAACCGCCGTCTCCGTAGACATACCGGCGGTTTTGCGCAATTGAGCCAGGTTGTAATCTTCGATCCGGGCGGGAATTTCCATCCCTTTCATAAAGATAGTTTTTCGGTTGTCATAGCCATTGGAACGGACATCCACCTCATACGCCTGATCATCAATCAAAAGCAGCAACCGGCTCTCGCCCAACCGGTAACTCGCTATTTCGACCTTCTTGCCGTTAATGACGGCAAAATACTTCTCGGAGCGATATTCCAACTCGATGTCAAACTCTTTTCCGTCTATATTTACCAGATAGCGGGCCATCAGCGACTCCCCGTGAATGTGCGCAGATTGGAGCGCTTATGAAATGAAGCCCAGTTGGAAACCTGCATATCCAGGCGGCGCTGATAGCCAACGGCGATTTTGCGTTCTTTAGTAAAAGTATCCAGCGCGACTGCTATAGCGGCATTTTGGCGCAGGCTGTCATCGAGGATACGATAGGTGTGGTCAGGATATTGTTCTTCAAGGAATTTTGTCGACAGATCACCGGCTATGAACTTATCATTACCCAGGACTACCCGATGGAAACCAATCGTGGTCTTCACCCCGGAGACCCGGTACTCCTCAAGGGCGCGCCGCGCCCGGC
>CAYQDB010000023.1:0-34618 GCA_964416195.1 uncultured Ignavibacteriales bacterium | reverse complement strand
ATGATCTGATTCAGTTCGTCATCCTCACGGTCGAGAGGATCGGTACACTCGACGATAGGGGGGTCTTCGCAGTTGTTCTGGGGGATATATTGAAGTAGTTGTTTTAGCTTGGCGATAACGTCCGCCTCATTTTCACAGGCAAAGTGCGCCACGCCGGATTTGGTGGCATGAATGGTGGCGCCGCCCAGCTCTTCGGAGGTGACCACTTCATGGGTGACCGTCTTGACCACGTTGGGGCCCGTGACAAACATGTAAGAGGTCCCCTTGGTCATCAGTACGAAGTCGGTAATGGCCGGGCTGTAGACTGCACCGCCGGCGCAGGGGCCAAGAATAGCCGAGATCTGCGGCACAACACCGGAGGCGAGGGTGTTTCGCAGAAAAATATCTGCATAGCCGCCGAGTGACACCACCCCTTCCTGAATGCGCGCTCCACCGGAATCGTTCAGACCGATAACCGGCGCGCCGACTTTCATAGCTATGTCCATGATCTTGCAGACCTTCTCGGCATGCGCTTCGGATAGAGAGCCGCCAAAGACAGTAAAGTCCTGTGAGAAAATAAAGACCGGACGTCCCCCTATTTTCCCACAACCGGTGATGACACCGTCTCCGAGGAACTTCTGTTCGGCTAACCCGAAATCGGTGGAGCGGTGCGTGACGAACATATCAAACTCCTCAAAGGAGTTAGCATCGACCAGCAGTTCAATCCGCTCCCGGGCGGTCAGTTTGCCTTTTTTGTGTTGAGCCTCGATGCGCTTTTCACCGCCGCCGAGTCTGGCTTTGGATCGCATCTGCTCCAAACGGTTTAGTTTGTCCTCAATAGACATAGTCTCTCAGTTTTATATAATCTCTCAGAAGCATTGTCGGGTTTCTCATCCGCCTTTGGCGGATTCGGAACCCGACCTACTGTTTTTTTAACTGACATCAGTTACTGTGATCTTCTTTTCCTCCTGAACAACTAGTCCAAAAGATAAGTCTATGTCATGGTCGAACGCCATGACGATCCTGTCACCAATGATCTCCGGTAGCGTCTTGCGTTTTACGTCCATCGATTGAAGCGGGAAGAGGTCGGTGGCGGGAACATACGGCACGCGTACATGATGGGAGGTGCAGAAGATGTCGGCATAGTACCAAACCTTCCGACCACCTGATTCCATCTGCAAACCATAATGGCCTTGTGTGTGCCCACCAGTATGAACTGCTGTTATTCCCGGAAACAACTCCGTGTTGGCGTCAATCAATTCGACTTGACCGGCATCCTTGAGGGCGAAATAGCGCTTGGGGACGTACACCGCCAAAGTCCGTTCATCAGGGTGCGTGGCTACTTCCCACTCTTCCTTGCTGATAAGGTACTTCGCGTTCTTGAAGCGTGGTGCGAACTCGCCGTTGACCAGTTTCACCGCGCCGCCGACATGGTCGGTGTGCAGATGTGTCAATATGACGTAGTCGATGTCGTCGGTAGTAAGCCCAAGCGAGGCCAGTCCCGATTCCAGATGCGAAATGCCATCGGTAGCATATATCTTCTTCTCGCGGTCGGAGAGTGTGTCACCCAAACCGGCGTCGAATATCATAGTCTTTCCATGCGCCTTCAGTACGAAGATGTTCGTCTTCATCGGGATGAGGTTGTTCCCGTTCGCAGGCACCATCCGCTGCCAGATAACTTTCGGTACCACGCCGAACATGGTACCTCCGTCGAGCCGGAACTCCTGCTCGACGAAGGAATGTATTTCAAAGTCGCCAAATTTCATCAGCGTCCTATGACATTGCCCGCTATCACTAGGCGTTGCACTTCGGAAGTGCCCTCATAGATTTCAAGCACACGCTGGTCGCGATACAGTTTCTCAATTACCGAATACTCATCGATGTAACCGTAACTGGCATGTATCTGCATAGCCCTATCAACACAGAACCCGGCCGTCTCTGAGGCGTACAGCTTGACTTGCGCCGCCTCCAGCGAGAACCTTTCTCCCTTATCTTGCATCATGGCCACCTTGTACGTCAAGCAGCGGGCAGCCTCCAGCCGGGTCGACATGTCGGCAATCATCCACTGAATTGCCTGTAGTTTGGCGATGGGAGCGCCAAATGCCACGCGTTTTTTGGCATAGGTTACTGACTCATCAAGGGCACGCTGGGCTATGCCGATACCCTGTGCCGCCACACCGATACGGGCGGAGTCAAGGGTCATCATGGCATAACCGATAAACCCCGCCGTGCCGATCTTGCGGTAAAGGTCGGTGGGGAATTTCCGCGATTCGCCCATGCGGTCCATCTCTTCGCTGATCGGGTGTATCTCCTTTTCGGCAAAAGCCTTTACTTCGTCCCTGACAGCCTGCTGCTTGGGGTCAACGTTATACGGCATACTTCCTCCGTGAGCGCAACTATGTTCAGTTATGCCTCTTGCTGTCTATAAATCCTTCTTGGCGGCGTTTTTCCGGGCAATGGTCTGTCGCAGAAACTCAATGGCCGCTTCAGTCGGCGCGCCGGGAGTGAAAATCTTGGCCACTCCCATTTTTTCCAGTTCTTCCTTGTCGTCTTCGGGGATAATTCCCCCACCGAAGAGCATGATGTCCTCGGCGTTTTTCTTTTTCAACTCGTCAAGGATCGCCGGAAACAATGTCATGTGCGCCCCGGAAAGAATCGACACACCGATAGCATCAACATCTTCCTGGATAGCGGCATCGACAATCATCGTCGGCGTCTGCCGCAGACCGGTGTAGATGACTTCCATCCCGGCGTCGCGCAAAGCCGCCGCAATCACTTTGATCCCCCGGTCATGACCATCCAGACCGGGTTTTGCTAAGAGGACTCTGATTTTGTCAGGCATGGTTTATATCCATGAATTAAGTTTCATTGCGTTGTCCATGATAAAAAGTGGCTTCGCCACCGGCGGAGACAAGCCCCGCCGCTACGCGTTGGTTAAGAGGAATTGGTCCTGGTATCATGTGAGTGTACTTCCCCTCCATTGTTTCTGCCACGCGAAGGTAAACACCAGCTTCTTGGTTCCTATTGCGAGGGAACATCAGGTTCCTTTCCTCCGCGTAGGGGGCGGCCTCGTGTCGCCCCGTAAAACATTCCATTCACAAACAAATATGGGTACGCTTCAGCCAATGGCACAAGACCCGTCTTTACCGGGTTATTAGTAACATACTGCATCTTCTCTAACCAATCCTTTTCATTTCTGATCACATGTTCGTAGTAACCGCGCTGCCAGAATGAATAAGGAGTAATTTTCTGTCTCTTCAATAGGTAAAGGCTCTTGGATTTCAGCATGCAGACTAGGTCACTCAGTTTCTCTTTGGAATCACCTTCCTTATGCGTTAGCAAGTGCAGATGATCCGGCAACACAACCAAAGCATCACAAACGAAATCTGATTCATTGAAGAGTTCCAAAAGAGTCTCGTACAGATACCCAACAGATTCCGAGTTCATTGATTGCTCAAAACTCGATGTCACAAAGTATGCCCGATTTTCACCCGCGTAATCAAATCCTCTCAGTCTAGTATATTTCACAACCCGTATCCCTCAAGACGGCTGCATCGCCCCCGCCGGCTCCACGTACTCGCCCCAGACCTCGCGAAGGACATCGCACATTTCTCCGAGGGTGGCATACTTCCTAGAACATTCGAGAATGACCTCGAAGGTGTTGCCGTCGCTCTTGGCTACTTCCTTAAGTTTTGCCAGTGACGCCTGCACGGAGCCGTTGTCACGTTCGGCACGTATTTTCTTGACAAAAGCAACTTGTTGCCGCTCAACTTCCGGGTCGATTCTCAGAATCGGTATCTCAATCTCTTCACCTTCCATCTCATACTCGTTGATGCCGACAATTATCCGCTCCTTCTTCTCAATCTCTCGCTGGAAGCGATAAGCGGATTTGGCAATCTCACGCTGGAAAAACCCTTCTTCCACGCAGGTAATCACGCCTCCCCGGCGCTCGATCTCCTCGAAGTACTTTTCCGCCTCAGCTTCCATCTGGTCGGTCAGCGCCTCAACAAAGTAGGAACCGGCCATCGGGTCGATGGTGTTGGCCGCGCCGCTTTCATAGGCGATAATCTGCTGTGTGCGCAGCGCAATTGTAACTGCCTTTTCACTGGGCAAAGCCAGCGTCTCATCCATCGAGTTGGTATGCAGCGACTGCGTGCCGCCAAGCACACCCGAAAGTCCCTGCAGAGCTACCCGGACGATATTGTTCTCTGGCTGTTGGGCCGTCAGCGAACATCCTGCCGTCTGGGTGTGGAAACGCAGCAGCCAGCTTCGGGGGTCTTTGGCGCCGTACTTGTGGCGCATCCGCTTGGCGTAAATTCGCCGCGCCGCTCTGTATTTGGCAATTTCCTCGAAAAAGTCTGAGTGGGCGTTGAAGAAAAACGAGAGCCGCGGGGCAAAGTCATCGACATTCTGCCCGACTTCGATAGCTGACTCTATATACTGGAAACCGTCGGCCAACGTAAAAGCCAGCTCCTGTACGGCTGTCGCTCCCGCCTCGCGGATGTGGTAGCCGGATATCGAGATGGTATTCCACTGCGGGACTTGTTTGGTGCAGTATTCCATCAGGTCGGTAATCAGCCGGATTGAGGGGCGCGGCGGGTAGATAAATTCCTTCTGTGCGATGTATTCCTTGAGGATGTCGTTCTGGAGCGTTCCCCGCACCTGTTCAGACGGCACTCCCTGCTTTTCCGCAACCACCAGGTACATAGCCAGAAGCATTGAAGCCGGTGAGTTGATAGTCATCGAAGTGGAGACTTTTGCCAGGTCGATGCCATCAAATATGATCTCCATATCCGCCAGCGAATCCACCGCCACCCCGCATTTACCGACCTCTCCCAGCGAGCGCGGATGGTCCGAGTCATACCCCATCAGAGTGGGTAAATCGAACGCCGTTGATAAACCGGTGCCGCCATGCTGAAGGAGATACTTGAAGCGTTCGTTAGTCTGTTTAGGGGTGCCCATACCGGCAAACTGTCGCATTGTCCAGAGCCTGGTGCGGTACATTGTGTGGTGAACTCCGCGCGTATAGGGGTATTCTCCTGGCAGGCCGATATTCTCCCAGTAATATTTTTCCTGGTCGGCCCCTTTGACTGAATCAGGAGTGTAAAGCTCGTCAATATCAACGCCCGATATGGTAAAAAACCTCGGCCTCGATTTCCTGCGGCGTGTTTTGGCGGCCTTTTTATCCCACTGAGCCAGACGGCCTTTCAGGCTATCGAGAAACTTCTTAGCGAACATTCTTGCAATTCTCCAACTGACAATTTGACACCAAAGATAATCAAGCGACAGCCTAAAATCAAGCTGATAGATACCGCCCAAGTAATGGTAAAACAACCTGTTACCGCTTGGCCGACGATGGCCTTGTCCCCTGGCCCTTCGCCTGCATACGCCGGTAGGTCTCAAGGACTTTCGATCTGCTATACTACGCCTGGGCCGGTCTTTCTGATAGCGCCCTGGTAGCGAGAAAAATGCTCTTTATCGGTAGGAAAAGGCCACTTTTTCCAATCCCCCCCTTGACATTCGTGTAACCTAGCCTTAATATATCTGCCCACAATGTGAACCGATTCACATTGGAATAGAGCTGAATGAATATATTACTGTCATAACAAACACTCAATCAAAGGAGCATCACATGGCCAAAACACTGAAAGAAAAACTGGCTGACATTATTCCCAAGCTGCGCGAGGAACGCGTGTCTCTCGTCAAGCAACATGGCGACTACGTTATCTCGCAGGTCTCCGTGACTCAGGCGATCGGCGGGATGCGCGGTGTCAAGGGAATGGTGTGCGACACCTCGGTAGTCGAACCGGACAAGGGGCTGTATATTCGCGGCATACCGGTCATGGAACTGAGGGAGAAGCTGCCCGAGGAAATCTTCTGGCTGTTGCTTACCGGAGAGCTTCCATCAGAAGAGGAGCTTAAGCTTTTCCAGAAAGAACTCAAAGAGCATGGAGAGGTACCCAAGTATATCTGGAAGGTACTGAAATCCATGCCCAAAACCTCGCACCCGATGGCGATGCTGGACACTGCCATCCTCGCTATGGAAAACGAGTCGGTCTTCCGCCAGCGCTACAACGAGGGTATGAAGAAGACTGAGTACTGGGAACCGGCTCTGGAAGATGCCATGAGGGTCATGGGGACAATCCACACCATTGCTGCTGGTGTCTACCGCATCAAGTACAAGAAAGGCGAATTGATTGAGCCGTCCAACAAGCTCGACTGGGCCGCTGACTATGTCAGGATGCTCGGCCTGCCGCCCAAGAAGGGTGAGACGGCCAAGATGATGCGTCTGTATCTTGTCCTGCACTCCGACCACGAGGGCGGCAACGTCTCGGCCAACACCTGCCATACTGTCGGATCGGCGCTGTCCGATCCCTTCTATGCCGTTTCAGCCGGTCTGAATGGCCTGGCTGGTCCTCTGCATGGTCTGGCCAATCAGGAATGTCTCAACTGGGTTCTTGAAACCATGGACAAGTTCGGTGGCGTTCCTACCGAGGAAGACATCCGCAAGTACGCCTGGGATACACTTAATAGCGGCAAGGTTATTCCGGGTTACGGACATGCTGTCCTGCGCGTTACGGATCCCCGCTACGCGGCTTTCCGCGCCTTTGGAACGCAATACCTCTCGAAAGACCCCGTGTTCCAGACGGTCGACCGCGTCTTTACTGTCGTTCCCGACGTGCTGAAAGAGCACGGCAAGGCCAAGAATCCGTGGCCGAATGTCGACGCCGGTTCCGGCGCCATCCTCTTCCATTACGGGATGAAGGAATTCGAGTACTACACGGTGCTGTTCTCAGTCTCACGTTCTATGGGCATGCTTTCGCAGTTGGTATTGAACCGTGCTTTGGGAACCGCTATCACCCGTCCGAAATCAGTCAGCACGACATGGCTGGTGGACCAGGTCAAGAAATAACCTACCTCCTCCTGCAATACAAAAAGAGCGGCTCAGCGATGGGCCGCTTTTTTTTGGCAATGCGCATCAACTCTGGTAGATCGGCAGAGCATTTGACATACTTGGCAGCTACCAGACCGGCTTCAGGCTTTCAATAATGTCGCTGTTCCTTCTTTGGCCAAAACGCTCCGAGGATCACCCACGTCCCATGCCTAAGTACTGTTCCCACAAAAAAATGCGTGTCGATATTGGAGGCACAAATCTGACTAAAGAACTTATCTTTTACTTTTTGGGTTGCAATTTCTTCGCTTTCAAACTTGTCACGCATTGCCCGATAAAGCTGGCAGATTTCCCAGTCTTCGATCATCATCTTGTGGCCTGGGCATTTTGGCTCCTCACAGGTGAAGGCATATGAGAACTTGTACGGGATTTTTTCCAGAGGTTTCCGTGCTGGCCCAAACAACTCCAATTCTTGGAACAATCCCTTCCACCTTGGTTTCCATTCTCGCTCTGTAGGTTTAATCTTGAAATCAAAAATCTCCTTCGGACGTATGATACCAAGAGAGCATTCCCGCTGCGATCGGCCTCGAAGTTCACACATTGTCTGAACACCTTTGGCAAGTACATATTGCCTCCGTTCAGCCCAATTATTGCGGGTTGACACTGGCTCCCCCAATCGCCTGATTTCCGAAACTGGTTTGAACGACTCAGGCCGAGGGTCTTTTTCATGCTTCTGTACCTCGGCCTCTACCCATTGGTACTTTTTATACCACTGCCAATAGGGACGGTATCGGTAATCAATCGGGTAGAGGCGAATGAAGCTCCCATCTTCACGGACACCGCCTGTGCATACTAATTCATAATAGGATTTGGATGGGAGAGGATAAGTTTTTACTGTGATAAGGATTTTGATCTTCTGCCCCACTGGCGAGTTCTCCAACTGCTGTTACAAATGAGTCACTGCGAGGCCCGTGTCTGATGATATGGACCGAGCAAGGCGACCCCGATGGCAATACCTTACGTCGGCCTCGAAACAGACGAGCACTGACGGCCGTTCCTGGATTAGGGTTACTGCTCGTTGCCGAACAATAGAAGCATTGGGCAGGAATTGTTGCTCGTATTGCTGCAAGAGCTGTTGATAGTCTTCGAACGTTTTCAACGATCTTCTATGTAGCTGAGGGATTCCTAATTCAGGTAGATGAACGTACTCGAGGTCAAGCTTTTCGCAGATCCGCTCCATCGTGGCTTTTGCATAGCCATACTTTCTCGATACAGGATTGCTTCGGACGTCCAGCACGCGTTGCATACCTGCTCTCAACAGTTTCTTGAAGAACTGATCAACAGATTCGCCCTCGTAGCCTGCGGTGTAGACAGCGATTCCAGCTTTTCGTAGCACTGGCTTGGATAGCTTCATGCGTTCACTGCGTGAGGCAAACCAAGGATAGGAGTGATAAACATAATTAAGAAGTTCTTCAAGCGTCCGTGAGCTGTATCGTACACAGATCTCCCTAATGGCCTCTCTCACTTGTATCGGAAGTGATTGAACCTCGTCATTAACATATTCACGCATAGACTCCGGGATTGAAAGAGCTCCATCATTAAGATAACCATTGCGCAAAAGCTCATCTAAGTCGCGGTAAACCACAAAGGAAAACGGGCCATGCTTATAAGGGATAAAATCATAAAACGAATGGTCCGATCCAAGAGGAGATTCTTGCCGAAGCAAGAATAGCCATTTCATGAGCTCTGTCCGGGTCAGCACTTTCGGAGCTGCTACGATTAGGCCCAATATGATTTTCTTTCGTTTGAACATTGTCCTTTCATCTGCATCGGCAACTTGTGCATCCGCGCTTACTACCATGAATTTTCAATTGACACACCCTAATATCTCTCTGTGTACTTATACATGCAAGTTTTAATGTAGCGGCTTTCATGCGAAGCGGGTATCATCGTCTGTCTTGCTCCAAGTAGAGTCGGGACACCTTTCGACAAGCTCAGGACGGGTGATGACATACACCAACCACAAAAGACAAGAGTACTGGATTCCCGTTTTCACGGGAATGACAATGGCAGAAGTGCTGGGCTTTTGCCCTACCGCGGAATCGTAATCACAACTCTCGTCCCGCCGAGGTTGCTATCTTCAACACGGATGTCGCCACCCAACTCGGATATAATCTTGTGCACGGTCGGCAGGCCCAAGCCGGTACCGGCCTCTTTAGTTGTAAAATAGGGCGTAAAGATTTTCTCTCGCAGTTCCGTCTTGACACCGGGACCGCTGTCCGAAAAAGCGATCTCGATTGTACCACCATGTACCTGTGCAACTATAGATATCTGCCCCGGCTGTCCACCCAGGGCCTCCTTGGCGTTGTTGAACAAGTTGACAAACATCTGCTTCAGAGAATCCGGATCGGCTTCTACCGTAAGATCAGGTTCTACGTCTACCGACAAATGAAGCTTTAGTTTCTCCGCTTCAGGTTTGAAGAATTCTGCCGTGTCGATAATGAAATCGGTCAGGTTAAGGGTGGCATACCGTTTTTTCTCTTCATGCGCCAGAATCAGGAACCGGTTGATAATCTCGTTAAGGCGTTTCGTCTCCGACCTTATTTGATCTGTGAACGATCGGAACTCCTCAACGTTCTCGGTAGGACCGAACTCCTCAGCCAGTCTCTGGACGGCGATAGAAATAGTGTTGAGCGGGTTGCGGATTTCATGCGCCACTCCGGCAGCCAGATTGCCCATTTCCGATAGACGCTCTCGACGAGCCGATCTGCGCTCGAACTCCTTCAGGCGCGTGATGTCATATACAACCACGACTACTCCTCCAAGCCTGCCGCCTTCGGCCTGAAGCTTCGACGTTGCCACCAGCAGGGTTTTTGTGATGCCTTTAGCTTCGAGCGTAATCTCAGTTTCACTGGAAGCTTCCCCGGAAGATGCGATCTGCCGAAAGTCAAGGTCAGTCACGCCGACAGCGTCATCCCAGCGACATCCCTCGCAGTTATCAATACCGAAGATTCCTGCAAAGGCGTTATTGGCAAGAGTGATCGTTCCAGCGCCGTCGACAGCCGCCACACCGGTGCGCATTTCATCAAAGATTTTGTCCGTAACCGATTTCATCTGAGTGTACTGCCGCGCTATCTCTTTTCTTTTCTGTCTGCTGTTAAGATATAACAACAACACCACAGCCAGCACAAACAGCACCCCGGCCAGGGCAACCATCTGGCGGTCGAAACCCCTTGAAACCGCGTAGAAGCCATCCAGCGACAGCCCCACCCGCAGCAGACCGAATGGATATTCTTCGGTAGAAAACGGACGGACCAGTTCCAGGACTTTTTTGCCCTGAAACTCATACACGCGATGCACGATGCTGTCGGCTTCGAGTGCGTCCGACAGAAACGGCTCCGACTCAATTGCCAGAAGCTGGCCGGTTGCCCGGGAGGAAAAGATAATGCCCTCAGTTGATTGGTAGATGATGTACTCCACACCTTGCTCGCGGGCCATCTTCTGAGCCAGGTAGCCGATCTGAGTTTGTTTCAGCGCTTCCTGGTAGTAAAGAGCGTCGGCCATAATCAGAACCACTCGGTCAAGCGTGTTTGTGATTTCAAGATAATAGTGTGTGGCCTCACCCGGGTGCTCGCCCTGATCCAGCAGAAGGACATAGTTGCTTTCCGGATTGGCTATGAGTTGACGGACCTCCTCATAAACAAAATCAGGGAGTGTGATTTTCGGGCCACCAATAATACTTCCTGCTATCGTGCTGGAATCGGAGCCAAAAACAAATATGCCATAGAGATTGTGCGCCTGCGTAATCTGCGCTAGCTGATGATCGGTCAGTGATGCCAGATCGGGCTCGTTGAGGTCAGCAACGATCTCGCCGTACCTGCGGTGCTCCAGGTAGTCGTAAAATGTCTCGGAGACAATGGCATTTTCGGCGGCCTGGGCAAGAGCTTCGGTGAACGCCCGGCCTTGGAGAACCAGTAGCTCAAAACTGTCCCTGCGACTCTGACGGATACCGACCCAGGTGAGGATAAGAACAGCCAGCGCCAGGATAATGACGATCGCTGCCGTGAAGCGCTGATCGAGACGAGCATAAGCAGTTCCGCGGGACTGACGCATACCGTTAACCTACGCCAAATCGCGCTTGCCAACAACCAAAACTTAAGCCGGTTGAGTTAACGACTGTTGGGCGAGGATTTCCGAAGTGGTGTCACTCGAGGTGTACGGCCTTTTCATAGAGATAGTAAAGGAGAAAACAGCCCCTCCTTCCTTGCGGTAGGCAATCTTGCCGTTATGGGCCTCGACGATCTTGCGGCAGGTAATCAACCCTATGCCTTGACCTTTCCGCTCGGTGGTAAAACGCTCCACAAACAAAGCCTGTTCTTTTCCCTCGGCTACGCCGGGACCGTTGTCTTTCACCTCAACTTGAGCTGATTTCTCGGACTCCTCACCGACAACCGAGGTTGTTATCCAGATCTTCTTCTGCTCCGGTTGGTGCTTCAACGCCTCAGCCGAGTTATACAATAAGTTCACGAGCAGCTGCTGAATCTGGCCGACATCAATCTCGACCAGAGACAGATCAGGCGAAAGCATAGTGGCTATCTCGACAGCGTCAAATTTATTTTGGGGCTTTAGGAAAGCGATCGTGTTTTCCACAAGCTGGTTGATGTCCGCCAGTTCAAATCCCGCCTCGTCCGGATGGACATCTATGAGTCCGTCCGTAAATCGTACAATTTTGTCAACGGTTTTTTTCATCACCTCAAGTCTCTGACCGGCCTTGTCGATGTTTCCCTTCTTAAGCAGCAGGGGCATCAGTTCGATGTTGCCGGATAACACCGCCAAGTAGTTATTGATTTCGTGAGCAATCTCACCAGCCATTTGACCTCGCGTATAGTAACGGTCGAGCCTGATCATCATCTGTTGAAAACTCTTGCTCTCGGAGATATCGCGAATAATGTACAGATAGGCAGGGGCGCTGCTATCTCTGATTACGACTGATGAAGCAATCAGATAGGCAGGGAAGGTCGAGCCGTCACGGCGACGGCACAATACTTCCGCTCCCGATTGATTGCCGCCGGACGGCCGATATACTCGACTCTCTCTGGCAGCGTTGGTGAACAGTTCCTCGACATTTTTGCCAATAGCTTCCTCTTTACCATATCCGAATACCTGGGAGGCCTCATGGTTGAAGATCATTATCCTTCCCTCAGAATCTGCAGCCACAATACAACCAGGGGAGCTGTCGATGAGGGTTGCTAGGAACAGTTGGGACTCCAAGAAGGCTAAATTGGCGTTTGCCAGGTCGAAGTTGGATTGCTTCAATTTTCTATGGTTTTGCCAGAGTGTTTCCGACATCCTGTTGAAAGCCCCCACCAGCTTCTTCAGCTCCGTATCTCCCTTCTTTTCGAAGAGATAATATAGCTCGCCGTCGGCCGTTTTCTCAAAACCGTGGATCAATTGATCCAATGGCTCTTTGAACCTGCGGGAAATCAGGTAGACAATCAGGAGCGATACCAGGGCAGAGCACAAAAACAACAGGAACAACGCGTACACAAGCTGTGAACGTTCGGAAATGACCAGATTGTGTTCCGTTATGGCGACAAGAACTGCCGGGAGGTTTGCACTCACATCGAAGGGGTAGTAGTGGACTAAATGTTTTGAACAACATATCGAAGAAATTGGAAGCGCATCCGGTTGCCGAAGCTCCAGAAGGACAATACTGGCATTAACCACACGGGATAAGTCGTGATCAGAAGATTCCGCACTGCGGGTTTGCTCAGGTCTCCGGAAAGCATAGATAGGAACAAAACCGTCATCCCCAATTGGCACAAAGATATCGGCTTCCGTAATGATCTGTTCTTCAAGGAAGAGAGGGAAAAGTAATGACCGGATCTTTTCGTTGTCTACGAAATCATCCGCAGGTGAAAGCTGTTGCTTCAGGAGAGAACCAGCTTTCTCAGCGATTGCCCGAAGCTCGGGCCTCGGTAGAGCGAGGTCGGAATAGATCCTATTCGATTGTTGGGGAAAAAAGATTAACAGGGCTACAGCCGCAAAGACAAAGATAATCTGGATAATTATTATATTGGCCAGCCGGGTAAAAAAGCCGGGGCTGCGCAGACCTGGCAACTGATGTTGAAACCTCGATTTCATCGATATCAAAGATGATATCGACAGTTGGCAATCGCTCCTGAATCCATGGGATGAAAAAGCAGATAAAAAAAGAACCGGGAGTGGCGGAGGGGGATATCCGACTCTAACGTCGGGCGGCTGGTTGCCCAGCACAGCACCACTCCCGGATGCTTAGGACTGACAAGAGCCACACAAGAGGAAAGCAAGCAATGTGCCGACGACTCAGAAGAAACGGATATAAGACCGGCACATAGCTGGTGGCTTGTAATCGGTTGGCAGACAAAGGGTCGGAGAGCTACTCATGCAAACATAGGACCCCGGAAGCTCCTGCCTCCTCTCTTGACAAGGGAATGCGCAGCCCGTTGCATATACATCCTGAAGCATTATGTCTTCGGGCAATACAACATCATAAACTCGAATCTGGATAACTCTATCGTACGAGTAAGGATGTTGTCCCGGTTTGCTGCGTGTCCCTTCTCCTCATGTTGGGAAGCGTTCACGTCCCGTGGGCAAGTTTGTCTTCCAGCTCTTCAATATACTTTTCTGCCGCCACGGCCGCGGTGGTACCATCACCGACAGCGTTGGTAATCTGCCGGACCAACTGAGCGCGAACATCGCCATAGGCATAGATGCCTTTGATGGATGTCTCCACCCTCTCATTGGTGATTATGTATCCGCCCTCGTCCTTATGCAGGGATTCACGAGTAATGTTGGAGTTGGGACGAAAACCGATAAAGACAAATACCGCCCCAACTTCAAGAGTCGACTTCTTGTCTGTTTTGACATTTTTGAGCGATAGATCGGTAACTTGTTTGCCGTTCCCATTGATTGACTCCACGATACTGTCCCAGATCAACTCGATCTTGGGATTGTCGAAAGCTCGTTGCTGGACGATTTTCTGAGCGCGGAGCTTATCCCGCCGGTGGATGATGTACACTTTGGAACCGAATTTGGTTAAAAAGCTCGCCTCTTCCACCGCCGCGTTGCCCCCCCGACAACGGCAATAACCTGGTCACGGAAAAAGGGCCCGTCACAGATGGCACAGTAGGAAACACCCTTGCCGGCATATTCCTTCTTGCCGGGGACATTGAGCTTCACCGGATATCCGCCCGTGGAGAGAATAACAGTTTTTGCGGTCATAGGAGCGATCACCCAGGGAAACGGGAAGATTCTTGACAATTCGAGGAGATTTTGGTTTTGTTAAAGTACTGAAAGATGTGAATCGTGTTTTTTGAGACCTTACATGGGAAATGTTAGTTAAAGTAATTCTATTTATATTGAAAATTGGAGGATAAAGATGGGAAAAGGGAAACCAATTGATGTGGGGGACGGTAATTTTGAAAATGAAGTGTTAGAATCAGACATACCAGTAGTAGTGGATTTTTGGGCTCCCTGGTGTGGACCTTGCCGTATTGCTGGGCCAATCCTTGAAAAAATAGCTCAAGAATATCAGGGAAAATTAAGGGTATGCAAATTGAATGTTGATGAAGGGCGCCAAGTAGCTATTAAATATGGCATAATGAGTATACCCACATTGAACATTTATAAAAACGGTGAGGTAGAGGAACAAATTGTTGGCGTCTCAGAAAATTATGAGTCAGATCTTAAAAGGAAGATAGAATCATATTTAGAAAAAAACGAAAAGAGATAAAATGAATGGTGTACATGACATCATCGTTGTGGGTGGTGGTCCTGGAGGCCTGACTGCTTCAATTTATACCTCAAGAGGAGGAATGGACACTCTTTTATTAGAAAAGGGTCTATGTGGAGGGCTTCCTGCAATTACTGATTTAGTGGAAAATTATCCTGGTTTTCCAGATGGCATAAATGGAATGGAGTTGATGGATAAATTTAAAGAACAGGCTCTAAGATTTGGAACAAAAATTAATGAATTTAATGAAATAAAAAAAATTGAATCAGCTGAGGGAAAAATAAAGGTACAAACAGCCGAGGAAAAGTATAATGCTTACGCGGTAATAGTAGCTTCAGGCAGCATCCCCAAAAAATTAAATATTCCTGGTGAAAAAAAGTATAGGGGAAAGGGCGTTTCTTATTGTGCTACATGTGATGGGCCTTTGTACAAAAATAAGGAGGTTGCTGTTGTAGGCTGCGGGAATTCTGGATTACAAGAAGGAGAATCTCTTCTTAAATACGTTAAAAAGGTAACTTTTATAGAGTTTTTACCTTATATGACAGCTGAAAAAATATTACAAGAAAGATTGCAAAAGAGCGAAAGAACAAGATTTTTGTTAAATCATGAACTCATTTCTATAAACGGTGACGATTACGTCAATTTTATTACAGCAAAAGGCCGCCAAACTGGTGAAGAAGAACAGATTGATGTTTCGGGGGTCTTCATATATGCAGGATTTTTACCTAATACTAAGTTTTTAGAAGATATTATTAAGTTAGATGATTCAGGATATATTGTTACTAATGAAAAAATGGAAACGTCTGTATCCGGTATATATGCAGTAGGTGATGCGCGCTCAAAGAACGTGCGTCAAATAGATGTTGCTTGTGGAGAAGGCACAATCGCAGCCATATCAGCCATAGATTATATAAAAAACTTAGAAAAAACTTAGAGAATTTATCTTCTATTAAATCGCTTTTAAAAACTCGGTGTAAAAAGAGTTGCTCCTTACTATTGTTCTGGTGATAGATGTAGATAGCTTTTTTAAAGATAATCTGTATCAGGACGGACTTAAGTTGACACTTGCGTAAAAAGAGAGTGGTCATTAGTCTGCAAAAGGACGGCAAGTGTGTTAAACGTCCACCCCCGCCTATGGGGGGCCGCCCTCTGTCTCCCGGCAAACCTACCAATCAATCCCCTTCTGTGCCAGAACCCCTTTTTGGTAAGGGTGCTTAATCTCCCGCATTTCTGTCACTAAGTCGGCTTCCTCTTTCAGCCAGTCGGGGACGTCACGGCCGGTAATAACTAAGTGCTGAGTCTGGCTGCGGGCATCAAGAATTGACCGGACCTCTTCCTCGGTTACCAGACCGAGTTTAATAGCTACGTTAAGTTCATCAAGTATGATTAGCTGGTAACGGTGAGACTTTACCTTGTCTACTGCAAGTGAAATACCTTCCCTGGCGGCTGCACGATGCTCTTCAAAGTCCTTGGTGTCACTGAGGATGCCGACAAATCCCTCGCCCACAACATGCAGTTCGAGGTTGGGCTCAAGCCGCTTGCTCCCCTCCAACTCGCCTGATTTCCAGCTTCCCTTGACGAACTGGATAAGGCAGATTCTCCAACCATAACCGACCGCCCGGACGCACATTCCCAGAGCGGCTGTCGTTTTCCCCTTTCCCTCACCGGTATATACGACCAGGAGTCCCTTTTGCGTATCCTTCTCTTTCTCTGCCATGTTCTCCTCCGGAAGCCCGGTCAGTCACCTTAGCCGCTGACCAAAGTAACGGCCCGGCTTGTAAAAGTCAATGAGCCAGACCCGCTCTGTTGCGCAAAAGGCGGCGATTCAAACTGGCGAAGGCTTCGTTAAAACCACGCTTTTTATTTGACTGAGGGGTCTATTTTATGTATTGTTTATATATATGAGAAGTGGCTGAAGCGTTCGCTTCTGCTTAGAGCGACAGGCTCTGCAACGTGAAAAGAAGGTCGGTATGCAGTTTACGAGAGCTGAAGCATACGGGATGCTGGGCATTATGTACCTGGCAGAGAAAGACATGGATATTGTAACGCCGCTGTCTGAGATTTCCGAGGCCGAGAACATTCCCGAGAAATTTCTGTCCAAGATTTTCCAGTCTCTATCAAAAGCAGGCATCGTGCGTTCGCATCGTGGAGTTCGGGGAGGTTTTACGCTATCCAAGACTCCCGCCGAACTTACAATCAAGGACGTCCTCGAAGCGATTCAGGGACCCTACCACCTGATGAAGTGTATAGAGGACATTGAAGTCTTCGACAAACGCACCTTCTTCGCCTTGAAGGAACTCATAGCAATTGTCGAGGAAAGACTGATCTCGACATTCGAGAAGTATACACTGGCTGACCTCAGCGGGTGGCGGAAGGGAAAAAAGATTCCAGTCTGAGTAAGTTTAATTCACAAGTATGATGTCAAGTAAGAGTGGTGAAATTATTGCCCCGTCCTCACGCATCCATTCTATGGCAGCCTTGAACTACCCGATTCCGTTTTCTTAGACAGATTCCAGTTTACAGCGGGGTGCCGAAGTATTATCTTTCGGCACTTATGGAGCTGTGTAGAGAGGATGTTGCGGATTTATGCCGATAAAATCTGACCGGTGGATTATTGAGATGGCACGCCGTCATGAGATGATAAACCCCTTCTCGGAAAGCCAGGTGAAGGAGGGAATAAGCTTTGGTGTCTCTTCTTATGGCTACGACATCAGTCTTTCCGACGAGTTCAAGGTGTTTAACCCGGACAGCTTGGAGGAGATCGACCCCAAGGGCTTTGCTGCCGATCATTTTGTCGATACCAGGGCTGATTCCATCCTCATTGCGCCAAACTCGTTTGTCCTGGCGAAATCGAAGGAGTATTTCAAGATACCGCGCAACGTGCTTACTCTCTGCCTCGGAAAATCAACGTACGCCCGCTCCGGCGTCATTGTCAACGTCACGCCTTTTGAGCCGGAATGGGAGGGCTTTGCCACCATTTCTCTTTCCAACACCGCCCCCCTGCCGGTACGGGTGTATGCCAACGAAGGAATTGCCCAGATAATATTTCTTCAGGCCGATGAAGAGTGTATAAGTTCATATAAGGATAAAGAAGGCAAATACCAGGGTCAGAAAGGCATAACCCTGCCTAAATCCGGCTAATTGCCGATACCCAGTGAAAAGGGTTCTTTGGTCAAATCAGGAGTTTCAAAATGCCACAAGAAGCCACAAAAACAGCCCCCGAAGACACACATAAAGAGGGTGGCCGCAAGCGCCGCATGATCACGATAGACGGCAACAGTGCAGCTGCATATGTAGCTCATGCTACCAACGAAGTTATCGCCATCTATCCCATTACACCTTCATCGAACATGGGGGAAGAAGCTGACGAAAGGTCCGCCGCTGGAAAGAAGAACATCTGGGGCCTTCTTCCCATGGTCATTGAAATGCAGTCCGAAGCGGGAGCGTCCGGGGCAGTTCACGGCGCTCTGACAACCGGCGCTCTGACAACCACGTTTACTGCCTCCCAAGGGTTGCTGCTGATGATCCCCAACATGTTCAAGATTGCCGGGGAAATGACCCCTACCGTCTTCCATGTCACAGCTCGCGCCGTAGCTACGCATGCACTGTCGATTTTCGGAGATCACTCTGATGTCATGTGTTGCCGCTCCACCGGCTTTGGTTTGATACCTTCCGGTTCGATTCAGGAGGTGATGGATCTTGCCCTGATCGCTCAGGCCGCTTCACTAAAAAGCCGGGTCCCGTTTGTCCACTTCTTTGACGGTTTCCGCACTTCACACGAGGTGCAGAAAGTGGAAGAAATATCTTTTGACGACATGAGGGAAATGCTGGATGACAAGCTCATTTTCGATCATCGCCGGCGGGCGCTTTCACCGGATGCCCCGACAATCAAAGGCACATCGCAGAATCCTGACGTGTTTTTCCAGCACCGTGAGACCGTGAACAGGTACTACCAGGTCGCGCCTAAGATCGTCCAGGAGGCAATGGACAAGTTTGCTGCCATCGTGGGCCGACAGTATAAGCTGTTTGACTACTTCGGCCATCCCCAGGCAGAGCATGTTGTCATTATCATGGGTACCGGCGCCGAAGTTGTCCATGAAACGATCAACGCCCTGGTGGCCAGAGGGGAGAAAGTCGGCATCATCAAGGTTCGTCTGTACCGCCCCTTTTCTATGGAAGCACTTATCAAAGCGTTACCGGTAACGATCAAGAAAATTGCCGTGCTCGACCGTACTAAGGAGCCAGGCGCCGTCGGCGAGCCCCTGTACACCGATATCCAGGCGGCCATTAACGAGGCGCTTGACAAGGGAATTGCCAAGTTCAAGGATCGTCCACTCATTATTGGTGGACGCTATGGCCTCGGCTCGGCGGAGCTCAATCCGTCCATGGCCAAGGTCATCTTCGACAACCTTAAGCTGGATGACCCGAAAGATCACTTCACAGTCGGCATTAAAGACGATGTTACCTTCACCTCGCTTGATCCTGATCTCTCCTTCGATCTCGAAGGAGGCAATTTCCGCGGCCTGTTTTACGGCCTCGGCGCGGATGGTACGGTGGGAGCAAACAAGAACTCCATCAAAATCATCGGCCAGAACACCGACAACTATGCCCAGGGATACTTCGTCTATGACTCTAAGAAAGCCGGAGCCATAACCGTCTCCCACCTCCGTTTCGGTAAGGATATCATACAGAAGCCATACCTCATAACTTCCGCCCAGTTTGTTGCCTGTCATAATTTCTCATTCCTCGAGAAATATGATATGCTTGGCAAGCTGACCGAAGGAGGGACTTTCCTGTTGAACGCCCCCTATGGTCCGGGCGAGGTGTGGGACAAAATACCACGCGAGGTGCAGCAACAGATAATCGAGAAGAAAGCTAAGTTCTACGTTATCGATGCTATTTCTCTCGCCAAGGGACTCGGTCTTGGGGCGCGTATCAACATGATTATGCAAACGGCCTTCTTCACTATTTCCGACATCCTTCCCAAGCAGAAGGCGATTGAAGCGATAAAAAAGGCTATAGTGTCCACCTATGGAGCCAAGGGCGAGAAAGTTGTCAATATGAACTTTGCGGCAGTCGATGGGGCTGCCGAGGCTTTGAAGGAAGTTGATTATCCCCATAAAGTCACCAGCAGTATCGCAATGCCCCCTATCGTGCCCAATTCTGCGCCCGATTTTGTGAAGACCGTCACCGCCGAAATTATAGCAGGTCGTGGTTATGATCTACCTGTGTCTGTCTTTCCTGACGACGGCACATATCCCACCGGTACCACCCAGTATGAGAAGAGAAATATCGCCGTTGACATTCCGGTCTGGGACAAGGAGCTGTGCATTCAGTGCAACATTTGTTCCATAGTCTGTCCCCATGCTGCTATTCGTCCCAAGGTCTTTGAGAAGAAGTACCTTGAGAAGGCACCCGAGGACTTCCTGTACGTGGAAGCCAAGAAGCCACTAAAGGGGTTGTATTACAGCCTTCAGGTGGCACCGGAGGATTGCACCGGCTGTGAGGCCTGTGTGAACGCCTGTCCTGTGGTAAAGAAGGACAAGGATGGCAACAAGACCAATTTCAAAGCGATCAATATGTCTCCGCAGATACCTATCCGCGAACGCGAAAAGAAGAACTGGGATTTCTTCATAAACGTACTGCCTGACCCCGATCCGTCATTGTTCAACATCGAAACAGTCAAGGGTTCCCAGTTTATGAAACCGATGTTTGAGTTTTCCGGCGCTTGCGCCGGTTGCGGAGAAACCCCATATGTAAAGTTGATGACTCAGTTGTTCGGGGACCGAGCGATATGTGGCAACGCAACCGGATGCAGTTCCATCTACGGCGGAAACCTTCCCACCACCCCATACTGCAAACGCGCCGACGGCCGGGGACCCGCTTGGTCGAACTCACTATTTGAGGACTGTGCAGAGTTCGCTCTGGGAATGCGTCTGACTGCCGACCAGCTCAAGGAGTATGCGCTTGGTTTGGTCAAAGAACTTGTACCAGATATGTATGATGAACTCGTCAACGCCGACCAGCGGAGGCAGGAGGGAATTGAGAAACAGCGTAAACGAGTAGCAGTGCTACTGCAGAAGCTGGAAGGTTTGAACGGCGGCGAGAAGGTTTTAGCGCTTAAGAACGTCGCCCATTTCCTGGTGAAGAAATCGGTCTGGGGTATTGGCGGCGATGGCTGGGCCTACGATATCGGCTTCGGCGGGTTGGATCACGTCTTGGCTAGCGGGAAAAATGTCAATCTGCTGGTTCTGGATACCGAAGTCTATTCCAACACCGGTGGGCAGATGTCTAAAGCTACCCCGCGCGGTTCCACGGCCAAGTTTGCCGCAGCCGGTAAGCCTCTTCCCAAAAAAGACCTCGGTATGATGATAATGCCTTATGCCAATGTCTATATTGCCCAGGTCGCTATCGGTGCCAGTCACAATCAGTTAGTCAAGGCTATGGTTGAGGCCGAGCGCTACGATGGCCCATCGCTGCTCATCTGCTACAGTCACTGTATTGCCCACGGAATAGACATGTCCCATGGGCTGGAGCAAGAGGACAAAGCCGTCAAATGCGGTCACTGGCTGCTCTATCGCTACAATCCTTACCGTATCAAAGAGGGCAAAAACCCGCTGCAGCTTGACTGTAAGGAACCATCAATTCCGTTTGAGGAATATGCCTATTCGGAAATACGGTTCAGAACCCTCAAGGTCAAGGATCCTGAACGGGCTAGGATGCTGCTTGAATTGGGTCAAAAGGATTGCGATCGTCGCTGGCAGCTCTACTCGCAATTGGCGCAAATGGATTATTCTAAACTCGCAGATTAGGGATACTGCCGCCGGAAGCTGAAATCTCTTTTTTTGAATAGTAGATAGAGCGGGCTCGTGGAGCCCGCTTTTTCTTCCGTTTTTGATAGATGACTGTCTGCCCCCAATCAAGAAACTTGCCCCCTATTCCGATAAAGTGAAAAAACAATCCAGTTCGCAGACAGGAGGAAGTATGCGTGGCAAAATCGCATTAATATCCGCTTCGGTGCTGATTCTATCCAGCGCCTCAATCATATCGGCAGGGGAAACCGAACAGGATATCGTGAACCGTTTCCTGAAAAGGACAGAAGCCAAACACACCAGACAGATCAGTTGGGTGGCAGTCAATTCCACTTTCAATCGGATCAACCGAGACAACGATTACAACAAGTTTGCGATCTGCACTTCACCCCAGTTTTCCAACACCAGCATCCCGTGGATCGGTAATGCAAAATCGTTTGGTATCGATGCCGGGCTTTCCCTGGGTAAGAGCTTTGCCTGGTCGATCGGCGGTGAATACTGGCTCAAGCTGGGTACGGATCAGACAGGTTCATTCGATTACACGCCGCCTGGCGGGGCGTCTATGGTTATTGACAATCTGGTGTCTGAGGTGAAAGTCTGGGGCGTGAGCAGCTCCCTGATGTACTACTTCTACAATTCTCCTTCGAAGACAGATGTGCTCAAGCAACTGGCCGTGCGAGTTGACGGCAGTGTCGGTTATTATCAAGCCAGTTGGGACCTGTGGGATGGATACCAGAACCTGAACCTGGCTACCTCGGTTCCGGAGGGAGTAAATACTACGCTCAAAGGTACGGCCCCTGGTTTCTCCTTTGGTGTCGGGGCCGACTACCCGCTGCCGTTTTTCGACATGGCTTTGGGCGTCGATGTCAGCTATCTGTATCTGAACTTTACGAACGTTGCGTGGTACAATGCAGAAGACGAAGAAATTGTCGCCACGTACAACGGAACTGCCGACAGCCGCGTTGACCTGAACCTCTCAGGGGCACGGGCCAGAATAGAGCTGAAGCGATTTTTCAAGCTGTAATACCGGCTTGAGAGCATTCTGGTTGACATGGCGGCATTTCCGGTTATTATTGGCATAACTGTGAAAAACAACAACGGAGAAACCTCTGTATGAAACACTTTTTGCTGGAAATGAAGAACGCATGTTTTGTTTTTGCTCTCCTGGCAACCATACCCTCAATAACTCTCTCAGCCGAAAAGATGCCGGCTGAAAAAGCGGGAACCATTGGAGACCCCCAGGGACGGATTGCCTTCATACGCGACGGCAATGTCTGGGTCATGGACGCCAAGGGCGCCAACCAGCAGTTGATCTGTGAGGTGACTAATGCCGATGGGCGCTTGAGCTGGTCACCTGACGGCAAAACCATAATGTTCACGCGGTCGGGAAAGGTCGATTTGCAAGCCCCGGATTTCTCCGGCGGACAGCACAAGGTGTATGATATCTTTACGGCCTCGATGGACTCGGCTTACCAGAATAACAAGTCCTGGTGGTATCGTCTCACCAATGACATGGGCAATCGAGACCCGGAATGGAACGCCTCCGACAGCATGGTCGTCTTCTGCAAGGACATGAACGCCAACAAAGTAAATGCCTTCGAGCCAAATTATCAGATCTGCACCATGGATCCTCAGGGTGAGAACCTGAAAATCCTCCGCGAGGACTGGGAAACAGTGGAGAAGTTTCTGATCGCGCCTACTATGAATGCTAATGGAGATATTGCCTGTGTCTGTGTTTTTCAGCAAAAGCCCCAAGGCCTGCTGGTGCTGCCCAAGGGTCAATACAATATCCCCATGGACTCAGTGAAAGCCCTTGCTCTGATGAACCGGGACTGTGTCGGCCCAGTTTGGTCCGGAGATGGTAAGTGGCTGGCCTACATCAACAACAACCTCAATGATGGCGGCCTGTACATCGCCTCTGCCGATCTGAAGGAGAGGTATCTGGTGTTTGCCCCGCCACCGTCAACAAACCTGAACACTATTTCTCCCTCTTTTTCCCCTGACTCGAAATGGCTTACCTTCTCCACCACCGACGGCTCCATCTGGATCTGTGATATTGCCGGCAACGGCGCCCGACGGTTGTCCGGGCCCGGTTCGGATAAGTTCCCGGCATGGTCCAAGACGCCATAAAAATACCTTTACCCGTGCCGGTTTCCAGAATCCTTCTCTAAGCGTTGGTGTCATGTTCTGAAGAAAAGTCGATATATTTTCTGTCGCACACAGTTTATCCAGGACATTACATCAGCCCAGCCTTCGTAACCACTTCTCCTACGGCAAGTTAGTAGTTGCCGTAGTTTGCACGATAACCAAAAGACGTTATCAGTCCGCCAAGTAGCCACGGCTGCGAAATTGAAAATCCGACGAGAAATTTGCCATTTTCCACTTGACAAGTGCACGTATGTGCAGTATTATCACAATAAGACGATATACGGAAGTATCACCAAAGCAAGGAGTCTACTATGCGGGAATTGAAGTTTGAAGGAAATAGCTCAATGACAGAGATAGCAGGTGATGACGTCCAATTCACGTCATTTGAGACCGAGCCGCCTTGCCGGTGGTCAAGCCACCTTCATGGTAAAGACAAGGCAGGCCACACCTGCTGTCCCGACTGTGGCGGCGGTATGGTTCGGCTGGGGAGCTGTTTCAGTTGCCCATCATGCGGTTACCAGAGCTGCGGGTGATGATGTTCCGTTTATGAGGAGAGGGGAGAACGCGTATGAGGCTGAGTGATCTGAGAAAATGGGGAATACCGGAGCGAATCATTGATATATGGCGCCGGCGGCAGGGCGAGTCGCTCCTGCCGGTGCAAAGCAGAGCTGTCCGAAAAGGTTTACTTGGAGAGCCACAGGATAACTTGGAACATCATTCCCTTCGAATGCTTATCTCCGCCCCGACCTCCTCGGGAAAATCTTTCTGTGCCGAGATGGCTACGGCGAAAGCCCTCACTCATCGCCAGAAGACAGTCATGCTGGCGCCGTTGAAGTCCCTGGCCGAGCAGAAGTATAGCCTGTTTCAAGAAACCTACGGTCCTCTTGGGGTAAAGTGCTTAGTCGTGACAGGCGACCACCCCGAAAACGACAAGAGATTTGCCGATGGCGACTACCAAATCGCAGTTGCCATCTATGAGAAGTTCGACCTGCTCTTGACCGGGGCCCTGGATACTTTGAAGAACACTGGACTTGTTGTTATCGATGAAATTCAGACCGTTTCCGAACCGGGCCGAGGAGCTGTACTGGAAAGGCTTTTGACCAAAGTGCTGGCTTCGGTTTATGAGCCATCCCTGGTCAGCCTATCGGCTGTCATTGGCGACAACGCTTGTTCGGCGGGACGGCTGGCCCAGTGGCTGGGAGCCACATTGGTTGAAGAAACAGCCAGACCGGTTGACCTTATGTGCGGGGTAGCGGCGGAAGGCTCGTTTTGTTACCGCTCGTACAATAACGGCCTGGATGGCAGCGAACCATTCGTGAAAATCGAAGCGGCCGACGAGCCGTTTGATGCTTTCCTTCAACAGATCAAGTCCGACAGTGGCTCGACTCTGGTTTTCCTCAAGTCACGCCTGGAGACAGTTGACTGCGCGTTCAGGCTGGCCGCCGCCGTCAGCTGGCCCGAAGCCAAAAGAGCTCTGGAACGGTTGAGCGAGGAGGAGCCGTCGTTTCTGGTCCGTTCACTCCGGCAGGCATTAACTCGCTCAGTGGCATTCCACAATGCCGACCTTTCCCCTCGCCAGAGGTCGATTATCGAGCAGGCGTTTATCGATAGAGAAGTCAAAGTGATATTCTCGACCACAACCCTGGCCCTGGGTGTCGATTTGCCCGCTGATACCGTCTATCTCGAAACGGTCAAGTATACCGCGGGCAAATATGATCGCCGACCCAGACTGGTTCCTGTCAGTCGGGCGGAGTTTGACAACATGACCGGCCGCGCGGGACGACTGCGAGACGGCAATAGTAAGCCGGGCCGTGCCGTTGTGCTGGCCGAGTCGGACTTTGACCGCGAAATCCTCTGGGAAAACTATATTGTCCCCGACAAACCCGAGCCGATATCATCCGCTTTCAATAGCGTGCCATTGGAGGACTGGCTTCTGAACATGACCGTCAGCGGCCTGGTCTCTGATAGGATTTCCATAACGAACCTGTTTGACAGAACCTTCTTTGCCTGTCTGAATACGGACAAACAGAGGCCGGATTTTGAGACGTCGTTAACGATTCTTTTGAACCATCATCTAATTGCCTCAGACAACTCAAGTGGTAAGTTTTCGGCCACTCCCGTGGGAGAGGCAGCAGCGAGAGCCAGTCTTTCTATTTCGCAGGTGCGGTATCTACTTGATAAGCTTCAGTCGACTCCCCCCCGGACTGTCTCAGGATGGACATCACTGGCTCTCAGCGCTCCCGACTGGGCGCTCCCGCCGGGAATGCTGACCGCTTTTGAGCTATCCGATAGCCTCCCGGTCAAGATGCTCTATCAACGCTTTGACCACCTAGTGGAGGAAGCCGGTATCCTTCTTGGAGACAACTACAGTCGCGAGCCCCTCTCTTATACTAAAGCGGCAAAACTGAAAGCATTTCTCCTGTTTCAGGATTGGAGTCGCTTGGTTCCGGTACAACAACTGGAGGAGCGTTACCAGATGCACCTTGGCCAAATCATGGCGCTGGGGGAAACAGCCGCTAACCTGGTTTCCGGCCTGGGTTTACTGGTTGAGGCAAGCGGTAACCAGACGTCGCTGAGAGATGAACTCAGACAGCATGCCTTCAGTCTGCGTTTTGGGATGCCCCCCAGCCTCCAGCAGTTGCATGTTCACCTCGGAGAGATTCTCAACCGGGGTGACTTCTCTGCTCTGAAGGAAGCGGGAGTGGAGAGCGTGGCTGAGCTGTGTGAGCTTCCAGATGAACAACTGGACAATCTTATTGCTGGAAAAAATAAACTAAGGTCATTGAAAGAAAAACTCAAGTCACTACACGAGGAGGTAGCCATGCAGTTAGGAGTTATAGGAAACAGATCTGGCGTCTCTCAGAACGCGGCGTTATCCGTGCGACCGGAATCGGTCGAAATTGACGGCACATTCGAGCGCGAGAGGTACCTGGTGAGAATCAACGGCTTCCCGGTCCGGCTTACCGGCAAATCGTTCAAATACTTTACCAAACTGGCCTGGTCACGTCTCAATCGTGAGGCGGGCTGGATGTACAAAGAGGACATCGAGGTCGGCTTCAACCAGGCGCGTTACCTGTACCGCATGAAAAATGAGATTGCTTCCGCCCTGAACTCGCCTTGGCCGGTTTTTGAGAACAATCGGCTGGGCTACTACCGGCTTAATGCTGACCCATCCAAGATTCGTATTAACCTTGAGAATCTCAAGGCCCATCCTGACTATGAGGTGCGTCTACTGGCAGGTGAGATGAATACAGGGCCGGTGAACTGAAAGGAGAAGAGGTGGACGGGTGGCAGGTGTAGCCTATCTTATCACTGGGATAAGCCTTTTGACTTATCCCACACCAAAAGGGTGGGGCATCCCTGCTGAGGTTGCTACACCTTGGAGATTCAGGGTTTAGCTTAACAGCCGATAGATATGCTATATGACCGCACCAACGATCATTAGAACCAAAAAAGGGCTGCCTACCAAGGACTCCGACAAGCAGGATAGATTCCCTCTGCTTCCACTGCGGGGAGAGGTGTTGTTTCCCGGGTGGGTGCTGACCGCTCCATTCAGTCGCCGGGAGGATATCAGGCTCATCAAGCACTGCCTGAACGGTGGCAAGCAGTTGGTCGCCTCATATTCACCAGCCCAATCTGCGGGACAGAACAGCTTGCCCGTTCATCAGATCGGAGTTGCTGCTACAGTATGTGACGCTAGGGAGGCACCGGGCGGCTCGCTGGTCGTGGCAATTGAGGGGCTTCGCAGGGTGTCTATAGACAAGATTGTCCAGAGTCAGCCGTTTACGGAGGCATTAGTGAACTACCTCCAGTCTCCCAAGGCTGGACAATCCAACATAAAGGTACATATTGAGACAATCCTCAAAGCTGCGGAGAAGATTACGCAAGTTGATCCAAGTTATTCTCTTGAACACCTGCATACTCTGAAGATTAACGGGGATAACCCATCACTACTTTCGGATAGGGCTGCTTCTATCTTCCATCTTCCGCTCTCTTCCAAACAAGAGCTGCTGGAAACGCTGGATGTTGAGACACGACTTGAGCTTTTGCTCTCCCACCTGGGGACAGAACTGAGTCGCTTTGCTATGAAGACTGAAAACGACAACAGAATACTGAAAAGTACGATCAAAGAGCAAAACAAGGGGTTTCTCGGACAGCAGCCGCAACAGATCAAAAAGCGGCTCAGTGATGATTTTCCGGATGAAGGTGATTCATTACGGATTAGAGACCTGATCAAAAACTCCCCCTATTTGCCTCCGGAGGCGGTGGCCCGGGCCACAACCGAGGCCGACCGCCTGTCGCAACTATCTACAGCTTCGGCAGAATACGGTGCAACCAAGATTTATCTCGACTGGCTTTTGGCTCTCCCGTGGGGAAAACGCACTCCTGAAGACTACGATATCTCAGACGCTGAGAAGACTATCTCATTGGAGTACTATGGCCCTGCAAATCTGAAAGAGCAGATTCTGCAACGCCTTTCGGTCCGCAAACTGCAGGGCGGAGCTAGCGACAATCCCACACTCTGTCTGATCGGCGCTCCGGGGACCGGCAAAGCTTCTCTGGCCAAGGCAATCGCACATGCTCTCGGCAAGCGCCTGGTGAGGATTTCAGTTGGCGGGATTTCCGATATTGCCGAAATCAAAGGGACCTCTCGGTCATTTCTTGGCGCTCTTCCCGGTAAGATCGTACGCGCCCTCAGAGATACCGGTTCGTGTGACCCGGTTATCCTAATAGAGGATATCGACTACTTCAATCTCAACAACGACGCCTTGCTTAACATGGCCCTGCTGGAAGTAATAGACACGAGGCGTAACTCTCGCTTTATGGACAACTACCTTGGGGTCCCGTTTGATCTGAGTAAGGTTTTCTTCATCTGTTCCGTGCGCTCCTTTGAGGAAATCCCCGAGCAATTCGTTCCGCGTTTCGAGATCATTGAACTTCCGGGATATATCGAAAAAGAAAAGAGAGTGATCTCAAAGCGCTACTTAATACCCAACCTTCTGAAAAGGCACGGCCTGGCCAAGTCCGAACTGAAAATAACCGATAAGGCCCTGTCAAAGATCATCAACAACTATACCCAGGAAGCCGGGCTGCTGGCGTTCTCGCAGAACATCGAAAAGATCTGTCGCAAAATCGCCCTGGAGAAACTGAAGAAACCGAAGAAGTCATGGACTATCAACGAGAAGAGCTTAGAATCGTACCTTGGTCCCGCGCTCTTCATTCCGGAAAGAGCGGAAACCCTGCCTGAGATCGGTACCGCGGCCGGGCTGGCCTGGACAGGCGCCGGCGGCGAACTGATGTTTATCGAGGGCCTGAAAATGAAAGGCAGAGGTGAGATAATTACTACCGGCTCCTTGGGGGATGTGATGCGGGAGTCAATTCAGGCGGCTCATTCCTATGTACGGTCAAAAGCCGACATGCTGGGCATTGACTTTAGTGATTTCAACGAGTTTGATATTCATATTCACTTTCCCTGTGGCGCCATTCCCAAAGACGGACCGTCCGCGGGTATTACTGTTTGCCTGGTTATTGCCTCAGTTATGTCGGAACGGCCTATCCGAAACGATATTGCTATGACCGGTGAGGTTACCCTGCGCGGAAAGGTACTGCCAGTGTCTGGTGTAAAGGAGAAGGTTTCCGCCGCCAATCGGGCCGGGATCTATCATGTTGCCCTGCCCAAGAAAAACCAGAAGGACATCAAGGAGCTTCCCAAAGAGATCCTGCGCAAGACCAAGTTTACATTCATAGAACGCATTGACGAGCTGTTTGAGATCTGCCTCCTTGATTTCACTCCATCCTCATACACGCTGGAAAAGATCTTCGCTGAGGAAATTGAAAAGGCCAAAGTAAAAAAGAAGCGACCGGTTGCAAAACGGCGCGTGGTACGGACTCAGCAACACTAAATAGGCCATTTCAAGTCGCCATTTCTCTATAATATCGCTTGACATTCTTGGCACAGTGAAGTTATATTGGCAATGTCAAGGGCAGACAGTGCCTGTTCCGTCAAACTGATAACTTCGCTGTACGCAATAACAGGTTTGATGCTTATTTCACATGCCGAAGGTGTTAAAAGCCCCTTTGTGGGAAAGGAATCTAACGGTTGCCACAGCTTTCTTGGCTGTGCCTTATCGGCCTACGAAAGGGTTACGGAGGACAGATATGTTATTCTTCCCTGAAGCAGCGGATTAAGCTAACACGATAGAGGGTGTCAGGTCGAGAATTGTCAGACAATAGATTAACAATTACATAAGATTCGCATGGAGGCACTACCGATGAAACGTAAATTTATCCTTGTCGTGACTTGTCTGCTGCTGGTGGGTGTGTTGCCTGCTCAGGCACAGTTTACGCATGATCCCGATGATCTTGGCACAGTGGACACAGTTGAGCTGGCGCTGACGGTAGGCCCGGACGCCAATACCGGCCTGATGCAGGTGCAAGTCTATCGTATGATATGTAGTAAAGAGTATGCTAAACGCTCAATCACTTATGTCAACTGTTAACCAAGTCAAGAAGGAGTACAAAATGAAACACATCTCATTTTTACTTGTATTCACGGCGCTGATGGTTTTTTCATTTGGCCTAGCCCATGGCCAATCTGAGGTCGTACTGGATACTGTTGAGGGTCTTCTTGGCAGCACCACGAGTGACACAGTCAAAATAGACGTCCCACTCAAGTTCACGTTTCGCTTAACCCAGAACACAGGGGATAGTCTTTATGCCTTCACCCACGGTTTCCAGGTCTACACGAAACTGAGTGACGCTAATCCCACTACCTCTGGCTACTTTGATGCGCCGGTTCTTGACACTCTCCCAATAGGACCGAGCGGTTGGGTCTGGGTCAACGTCTACAATCCGGATGGTCACTTTGACGATGTATTGTTTCAGCAGTTCAGCCTTGACGGTCTGGGTCGAGACACCACTACTGTGTCTGCTCTTTGGACGACAGGGAACGCGCCCGGTTTTGCGACCGGCTACAGTGAGCAGGTCTGGTACATCGCAACACAGGCCCACACACACGGGGATACTCTGTGTATTGACTCTTCATGGTTCCCTCCGGGTGGCGCCTGGCTGTGGTCACTCTCAGCGGGTACTCCGCCTACTTTATCCCCGGACTGGTATGGCCCCTATTGCTTCTACGTCTATGACCCGAACCATCCCGACAATCTGATAGTCACGCCTGATTCGCTTTACTTTACCGGGATTGAGGGCGGTTCCAGTCCGCCGGCACAGCCCTTTACAGTCAGTTCCGATGGCGACCCACTTTATTTCAACATAGTCGAAAACATCTCGTGGGCAATTCCCAGCCCGCTTCAGGGTACGACCGTGCAGACCATAAACGTCCTCATCAATACGATAGGTCTGTCAGCGGGCACGTATATCGACTCCCTGAAAGTCCAGTCTGCCGAAGCCGGCAATTCGCCGCAGTATGTGAAGCTGGTGTTGCTTCTCGAACCTCCGCCTCCGGTGATAGGAGTAACTCCAGATGCCTTCTTCTTTAACGTTATTGCCGGAGGTCCCGATCCCGACTCGAAAACGCTGACCATTACCAATAAAGGTGGATCAACTCTTAATTGGAGCGTGTCCAATAACGAAAGCTGGCTTGATCTGGATCCGCTAACCGGCATTGACTCTGGCGATGTCACTGTTTCAGTACATATTGCGGGATTGCCGTTTGGCCAGTATCATGATACAATTGTCGTAAGCGACCCCAACGCAGCCAATGACCCTGTTCTGATTCCCGTTATCCTCAATGTCGCTTCCGATCTGCCGGTAATCAACGTCGATTCAGCATTTAATTACATCGTGGTGCCGGTTCCCGCGAGCTCTGTTCCTCCCAGGAACATCCTTGTTAAAAACGATGGCGGAGGGACGATGAATTTCTGGCTTGAGGAGAACTCCACCAGGATTTTCACGCTGAATCCCAGTTCCGGGACAGCGCCACAAACGGTCGAGGTCGGCTTCAAGATTACCGGCGGCGAGGCTGGGGTAGACTACTGCGATACGCTTTGGGTTTACTCCAATGAAGCAATAAATTCGCCGTTTCCGGTTGTGTTTCTTTTCCACTACATCGAAAATCCGGCTGAGTTGTACCTAACGCGGGATTCCATCCAACTCAATGTCTTCGAGTGTGATATGGGTTACGGGGTAGATATGCCCAGCGTAGTTTTCTTTGTCAACAACATCGGTGGGGACAACCCCCTGCCGTTTTACTTGCTATATGAATCTGATTACTTCACTACAGACTACGATTCTGCCGTGACCCCATTTCCGATTACTGTAACGGCAAGCGACATTCAGCTTCCCTTAGGTTCCTATTACGACACGATTCTGGTCGCCGCCCAGAAGGCTATCAACTCTCCCGAGACACTTATAGTACAATTCAATATGGTTGCCGGTTTGAATCAGCCGGAGATTTACCTAAAAAAACACTTCTATTCGATTCCCACACAGGAAAACGCCGGGCCGATTCCACCCAGTGTCCTTACGATTTATAATCGGTTTGGGGGCTGCATGCCGTGGGAGATCGAAGAGGACGTGCCCTGGTTGTTCCCCAACCCGGACAGCGGAGATGTACCGGTGGGAACTTATTTGCATACTGATGCCGCCGGGTATGTATTTGGTGAGTACACCGACTCACTCTTTGTGGTAGCTCCCTCGGCGAGCAACAGCCCGTACCGTGTGTACCTTCTGCTGAGGGTCTGGCGTTTCCACGGCGACTGGGACTACAATGGCGAAATCAATGTTGTGGACCTTACGGCAATGGTCCGCTGGCTTTTCCTCGACGGGCCTGGTCCCGAACCGGAACTGATTGTAGGTGATTTGGACTGTACCCACTCTATAAATGTGGTTGACGTGACATACTTCGTGAACTACTTGTTTAATGATGGGCCGATCCCCTGCGGCAATCCCTACTAAACAGAACTGCACATCTCATACTGAAGCGCCATTGCCTCTTCGCAATGGCGCTTCTTTTGATAGACACCAAAGATATGAGAAGAACAACGTTATTTCGTGGCAGGTTCGGTCGCTTGTTCTCAGAACTGCGACCTATTCTCAATGAATTTCACCATGTATTAAACTTCATGACGATTTCAGCCGTTATAGTACAAAGGCGTCCGGGTTCCGGCCGGGAGCGACCGGTACCGTGAGTTGCCTTAGGAAATGATAATATTGTTCTACTTAACGAGGGATAAAACCGGTTTAGCAGCCACTTCTTTTGATACGCCCTAAGTAGATCAGACTTGATATCTCAGAGGTACCAGTGAAAGCGCCAGTTGCCTTGTCAAAGACAATCTTCACAGTCGTTTTCTCGCTTTTCTTTTTCACCTTTCCTATTACCGCTGGAATTAGTGACGAACAGATCGATTGGGACAATGCCTCCCCTTCGCAGATCCACAAGAAGTTATGTGAGGCCAAGGCTTCGGCTTACATGGACAAGCAGTTTGCCCGCACTCTGTCTGCACGGGAAGGCTTTGAGAATACGCAGACAAACTATGACGTTCTGTTCTATGATATTTTCATACGAGTAGATGACACGACCGAAATAATCTACGGCGCCGTCAAGTTGGTTGCTCTTGCCACAGAAGATGGAGTCGGTGAGGCCCAGGTTGATTTCTACGACAACATGGTTGTCGACTCAATAGTCTCGCCGTTGGAAGTATTGCCCTATTCACATTCGGATAATGTTGTCACGGTCACGCTGGACGGAGCATACGATACCGGGCAGCAATTTGAATTTGATATCTACTATCATGGCCACCCCGTTGAGGGAGGCTTCCAGGCCTTCGCGTTTGATACCAGGCTGGGCAAAAAGATCATTACCACGCTGTCCGAGCCATATTTCGCCCGCACCTGGTGGCCATGCAAAGACCGCATGGATGATAAGGCAGATTCTTTTAATATCGCTGTCGAAGTCGATACCGCCTTTTACGTCGGGTCCAATGGCGCCCTCGACTCTACAGTTGACAATGGCGGCAATACTCACACCTTCTATTACACCGTGCGCTATCCGATGGTGACCTACTTGTTCTCGCTGGCTATTTCGGAATACACCGTCTGGTATGACGAATGGATCTACAACAATGGTCAGGATACCATGCTAATTGTCAATGCCGTTTACCCTGACAAGTACAACTACTCGCTGGACAAACTTGGCGTAACACCGGGCGCCATTACCGCCTTTTCCGACAATTATGGTCAGTATCCGTTTGTAAACGAGAAATACGGTCACGCCAACTTCGAGTGGGGCGGAGCCATGGAACACCAAACAATGACTTCGACAAGCGGTTCGTCTTTCGGCTTTTCCACCCCGGTGGTTGTTCACGAGCTATCACACCAGTGGTGGGGGAACATGATCACCTGCAAGACTTGGAGCGATATCTGGCTCAACGAGGGATGGGCTTCTTATTCCGAGGCGCTCTACTATCTCGTGACAAAGGGATGGGACAGTTATCACGACTACATGAATGGGATGGACTACTCCGGCGGCGGCACTATCTACATCTATGATACCACCAACGCCTGGAATATCTTCAGCTCCATTGTCTATGACAAGGGCGCCTGGGTGGTGCACATGCTCCGTGGAGTGCTTGGCGACTCCCTTTTCTTTGCCGGTATTGACGCCTACTATCACTCGGAATACCAATATGCCGCGGCCACTACGGAGGACTTCAAGAATGTTTTCGAAGGCGCCACCGGAGTAGAACTGGACTGGTTCTTCGACGAGTGGATTTACGGGACCTATCGCCCCAATTACCGGTGGTCATACTGGCAGGAGCCTTCCGATACCGGCGGTTATGATGTATTCATCCATGTAGAGCAAGTGCAAACAACCGACCCCCAGGTGTTTACCATGCCGGTTGACTTCTTCTTTGACCTCAGCTCCGGCCCGGATGATACTATCACCCTGTGGATTGACAAGCGAGTCGACCTCTTCAAGCTCAACTTTCCAGGCATCCTGAACACAGTCAAGCTTGACCCTTCCGGCTGGGTACTGAAGTATCAGACTAACCA